>CAPMFN010000004.1:0-232320 GCA_948658045.1 Christensenellaceae bacterium | reverse complement strand
TGCAAACATTGTCACCCTGAACGAAGTTGAAGGGTCCCATTGGGTAAGCGGTTTGCCGAGGGGATTCTTCGACTGCGCTAATGCTCCGCTCAGAATGACGGAACAGCGGTGAGATTCTTCGACTGCCACCATAAAAAGTCAAAGAGATTTAAAATTATTTGCCGTCGCTCTTGTCAAGAAACAAGAAATAGAATCAATCTTCCAAGCCCAATAAATAATCGGTACTGACTGCAAAAATTTTGGCAATTTTTATAAGCATATCAAAATTAGGTTCGCGTATACCTTTTTCCCAATTGCTTACCGTTCTTTGGTCTATTGTGAGTTGATTTGCTAAATCTTTTTGGTGCAGTTTTTTATCGGTGCGTAGTTGCTTTAATTTTTGTGCAAACTTATTCATAAATTTATTTTACCTCAAACCGCAGTAAAATTGTTGACATACCTCAAAATGGGGTATACAATATAAAAGAGGTGTAAAAGAATGGAACAGGAAGAGAAAATATGTAAAAATTGCAGGTATTATATGCGGCATTACATATATGCGCATACATTTTTTATGGGGCTTTCAGAGGGGCATTGTTTAAAACACAAAAATTTCGGCAAGCGTTCGAATAACAAATTCGAAATCAACGATACCTGCGAAAATTGGGAAAGCGACGAAATACGCAAAATTAAAACAAAAGAAGATATTTTAATTAAGCTTGAAAAGATGTGCGAAAACATTTCCTACATCGCCCAGATTTTAAAGGAAGACAACGGCAAAGACGCGAATACTTAATTAATTTTACGCGTTGTAAATACCTTTATAAACACTTTACTTTTTTATGCGTTTTTTATATAATTGAAATAATCGGAGCGTAAAAAAAGTGTACAAGAAAGTAGATACCTCTTTGAATTTCATAGAGCGTGAAAAAGAAATAATAAAATTCTGGAAAGATAACGGCATTTTTGAAAAGTCGGTTGCAAAGAACGAGGGCGCGGAAGAGTTTTCGTTTTACGACGGTCCCCCCACGGCAAACGGCAAACCGCACGTCGGGCATATTCTGACGCGCGTTATGAAGGACCTTATTCCCCGTTACAGGACAATGAAAGGCGAGCACGTTTTAAGAAAGGCGGGCTGGGATACCCACGGTCTGCCCGTTGAGCTGGAAGTTGAAAAACTTTTGGGGCTTGACGGCAAGCCGCAGATTGAAAGCTACGGCATCGAACCCTTTATAAAACAGTGCAAACAGTCCGTGTGGAAGTACAAGGGCGAATGGGAAAAAATGAGCGACCGCGTGGGGTATTGGGTCGATATGGATAACCCCTACGTCACCTACGACGACAATTATATAGAGTCGGAGTGGTGGGCTTTGAAAGAAATGCACAAAAAAGGGCTTTTGTACAAGGGGCATAAAATCGTGCCTTACTGCCCCCGTTGCGGCACCGCTTTATCTTCGCATGAAGTTGCGCAGGGATATAAGCAGGTAAAGGAAAATTCTGCCGTGGCGCGGTTCAGGGTAAAGGGAAGCGACAACCGCTATATCCTTGCCTGGACGACTACGCCGTGGACGTTGCCTTCAAACGTTGCGCTGTGTATGAACCCCGACGAACCCTATATTGAAATTGAGGCGGAAGGAAGCAATTACATCCTTGCAAAGGCGCTTGCCGACAGGTTTTTTGAAGATTATAAAATTGTTGCCGAAAAGAAAGGCAGCGATTGGGAGAGGCTTGAATACGAACCTCTGTTTGAAGAAACAGCCGAGGAAATCAAGCGCGTTTCTCCTGCAAGCGCGCCTTTGAAAGCGCACTATGTCGTTTGCGACGGTTACGTCACTATGGGCGACGGCACGGGCGTTGTTCACATCGCGCCTGCGTTCGGCGAGGACGACTATAAGGTAGGCAAAAGATATAATTTGCCCGTAGTACAGCTTGTAAACGAAAGGGGCTGTTTTGACGGAAGATTTGCCTGCGTTGACGGCGTGTTTGCAAAAAAAGCCGATAAAACCATACTTGATTTACTTGAAAAGAAAGGGCTGTTGTTTAAGGTTCTGCCCTACGAGCACGACTATCCCCATTGCTGGCGGTGCGATACGCCCCTTTTGTATTATGCAAAATCAAGCTGGTTTATAGAAGTAACAAAAGTAAAAGATCAGATTATAAAATCAAACCGTTCCGTAAATTGGATGCCCGACAACATCAAAGAGGGCAGAATGGGCAACTTCCTTGAAAACGTCATCGACTGGGGACTTTCACGCGACAGATATTGGGGTACGCCCCTGCCTGTTTGGGTCTGCCCCGATTGCGGAGAGATAGAGGTAATGGGAAGCAAAGCCGAACTCAAACAAAAGTGCGGCATTGCGGCGGACGGACAAATAGAACTGCATCGCCCCTATCTTGACGGCTTGACCTGCGCCTGCCCCAAATGCGGCGGCAAAATGAAGCGCACGCCCGAGGTTATAGACTGCTGGTTCGATTCGGGTTCGATGCCCTTTGCGCAGTATCATTACCCCTTTGAAAATAAAGAAGTTTTTGATAAAACTTTCCCTGCGGACTTCATTTCCGAAGCTGTGGACCAGACAAGGGGTTGGTTCTATACACTGCTTGTAATCAATACCATTCTTTTCGGCAAAGCGCCCTTTAAAAACTGCGTTGTTTTAGGGCATGTCAACGACAAGAACGGAATTAAAATGTCCAAACACAAGGGCAACGTTGTTGACCCGTGGAGCGTTTTGGACAAGCAGGGAGCGGACGCCGTAAGGTGGTATTTCTATTCGTCGTCGGCGCCTTGGCTGCCGTCGAGGTTCGCCGAAGAAACCGTTTCCGAAGCCCAGCGAAAGTATATAGGCACCCTTTGGAACACATACGCGTTCTTTACGCTGTACGCCGAAATCGACAAGTACGACCCGTCGCATTACGACATTAAAAAATGCAAGCTTTCTTTGATGGACAGATGGATACTTTCAAAACTCAATTCGCTTACGGCTTTTATCGACAAATCACTTGCTAATTACGAAATATGCGAAAGCTCGCGCGCGTTGCAGGACTTTTCAGACGTGCTGTCAAATTGGTACGTCCGCCGTTGCCGCGACAGGTATTGGGGCGCGGAAATGACGGAAGACAAAGCCGCGGCTTATACAACGCTGTATACCGTGCTTGTGACGCTTGCAAAGCTGACCGCGCCGTATACGCCCTTTATTGCGGAAATGATGTATCAGAACCTTGTGCCGTCTTTCTTCGAGAACGAGCCAAAGTCCGTACACCTTTGCGCGTTCCCCGTAAGCGACAAATCTTTTATCGATAAACAGCTTGAAGAGGGAATGGAGGAAGTTTATCAGGTAGTAATTTTGGGCAGAGCGGCAAGAAACGGCGGAAACATAAAGAACCGCCAGCCCCTTTCCGAAATGTATGTCGTAACCGAAAAGAACGTAAACCTTTCCGAAGAAGAAAAAAGCATAATTTTGGAAGAGCTGAACGTTAAAGTTCTTAAAACCGCGACGGACGCGGACAAGTTTTTAAGCTATAAATTAAAACCCCAGCTTAAAACTTTGGGACCCAAGTACGGTAAAAAGTTAGGCGCAATTTCTGCGTTCCTTGCAAACTGTAACGCCAAGGAAGTTGTAAACGCGGTCAAAAACGGCGGAACTTACAAAATTCAGGGCGAGGACGTCGAGCTTAAAGCAGAGGACTTGCAAATCTTCCCCGAAAGCGCAAACGGCTATATCGCCGCGGAGGATAGGGGAATAACCGTTGCCCTTAATTCCGTTTTGACCGAAGAACTTATTTTCGAGGGCATTGAAAGGGAGCTTGTTTCCAAAATTCAGAATATGAGAAAGGAAATAGGTTTGCAAGTAACCGACAGAATAGAAATTTACTACAAGGCGAGCGGCAGGGCGTTAAAGGTGCTTGAAAAAGCGGCGTTTGCCCCCGATGTGCTTGCGGTAAAGGTTGAAAATTACGAGAATAATAAGCAGATAGAACTTGCCGAATTGATTAAAACGGACCGTTGCAAAACGTTGAACGTCAACGGCGAAGAAGTGACAATCGTAATTTTAAATTAATCGGTAACTATTAAGCTTGCCTGTTGTTTTGACCGTGTCGAGTTTTAACTGTCACCCCGAGCGTGTCGAGGGGTCCAGTTGGGTCAGTGTAACTGTCACCCTGCCTGAGGGCAAAGCCCGAAGGTTTGCGCACCGCATTGTAATATTTTAAAAATATGTCGCAAAACGTATCAAGGGATCCCGTTGGGTAATTGTTATCGTCACCCTGAACGCAGTTGAAGGGTCCCATTGGGTAAGCGGTTTGACAAATAGATTCTTCGACTGCGCTGACGCTTCGCTCAGAATGACAGAATAGCGGAGGGATTCTTCGACAAGCTCAGAATGACAGGAGGTGTCGTCACCCTGTCACCCTGCCTGAGGGCAAAGCCCGAAGGTTTGCGCACCGCATTGTAATATTTTAAAAATATGTCGCAAAACGTATCAAGGGATCCCGTTGGGTAATTGTTATCGTCACCCTGAACGCAGTTGAAGGGTCCCATTGGGTAAGCGGTTTGACAAATAGATTCTTCGACTGCGCTGACGCTTCGCTCAGAATGACAGAATAGCGGAGGGATTCTTCGACAAGCTCAGAATGACAAGGGGTGTTGTCACCCTGTCACCTTGAGCGTAGTCGAAAGGTCCCACGGGGTAAGCGGTTTGATTAGGGGATTCTTCGACTGCGCTTGCGCTTCGCTCAGAATGACGGGTGTGGGTGTAGTGTGCTTGCAATCGGTACAGAATGACGGTGGGATAGAGCGCACGAAATAATATTGGCGTTAAATAATACAAAATACAAAGCGGCGGCGCAAATTTTTGCGCCGCCGCTTTTAACGTTATTGTTTAATAAATTTTGCCGTTTGTTTCGTTTTCAACTCCTAAAAGATAATCTGTTGAAACTTTTAAAAAGTTTGCTATTTCTACAATGATAATCATAGGAGGTTCGTTCTTGTCGTTCAACCATTCTGACAATGTAGATTTATTTACGTTAAGATGATTACATAAATCTTTTTGTAGTTTACTTTGAACTTTAAGTTCTTCTTTTACTCTTGCGCCGAAACCTTTCATAACTTTCAATTCATATTTTACGAACTTTTCAGCTAATTATGTTGACTGTTCATAAAATATGAACTATAATGTGTAAAAATATATAATGGTGACAAATGAAAAGGGGCAAAGTGGCTTTTTGCGCGCACAGAACGTGTTTTTACAACGATTATTCTGAATGTGAAATTATAAAGGAAATTTTAAAGCTTTATAAAATTTACAACACTATTGATTTTTATTTTACAAACTCAACATTTTACGATATTTGTGCAAGGAAGCTTGTTAAAGAGTTGAAAAGCTTAGACCTGATTAATTGCAGAATGTTGTTTGTTGCGGCAAAAAAGACCGATGCAATTTACGAAAAGCGCGAAGATTTCGATGCGGTAATATATCCTGAAAATAAAAAGAATTTTAGTAAATATTCAGAGTCAGTACGCGATATGTGGATTGTTTCCAACGTGGACGTGCTTATTTGCGACGTATACGAAGACTATGGCGAAGCAAGGGATATTCTTGACTGTGCCGAATTAATGAAAAGCAGCCTAGGCAAGCCTGAAATTATAAACCTTGCTAAAAGACGCTGACGCTCGTTTGGAATGACAAGGGGTGTCGTCATCCTGTCACCCTGCCCGAGGGCAAGCCCGAAGGTTTGCCGCCGAATTGTAATGTTTTTAATAATGTTGCGCAAACGTGTCGAGGGGCTACTGTCACCCTGAACGAAGTTGAAGGGTCCCATTGGGTAAGCGGTTTGATTAGGGGATTCTTCGGCAGGCTCAGAATGACGGTGTGGCGGTGAGATTCTTCGACAAGCTCAGAATGACAAGGGGTGTTGTCACCCTGTCACCTTGAGCGTAGTCGAAAGGTCTCCACGAACAGAATGGCGGTGAAATTCTTCGAACTGCGCTTACGCTTCGCTCAGAATGACTGAGTGGTTGGAGTGTGCTTGCATTCCGCTCAGAATGACGGGGTGGGGAGATATAACCTCACTGAATGACAATGCGCTTGTAACTATAAGGTGTGGGCGCGGTAAAAAGCGGTAAATTGCGACAGGGTGTACCCTAACTTTACAAAATCCGACATTAAAAAATAAAGGCGTTCATAGGTTATTCTATGAACGTTTTTAATTTAAAATCGGGTGAAACCGCAATAATAAAACGCATTGACCTTACGGGAAGCGCGCTTGAAAGGCTTAATGCTTTGGGCTTTAAAGTCGGCGAGCAGGTGGAAGTGTTGAGTTTTTCGCTTTTTAAAAGCAGTGTGCTTCTTTCCTGCAATGCCGTAAGGCTGGGTATCAGAAAGGGGCTTGCCTCTAAAATAGAGGTGCAGGGTTGATTGCTCCGCTTAAAAAATTAAAGTTTTTTACGCGCAGAGAGCAAAAATCCGAAAGAAAGGTAGTGCTGGCAGGCAACCCCAACGCAGGCAAAACCACGCTTTTTAACGCGCTTACCCACAGCAGTTTGAGGACGGGGAACTTCCACGGCGTCACCACTTCGCCGGCAAAAAAGACGGTGCGCGGCATTACTTTTACGGACGTGCCCGGCATGTACGCGTTCAGACCGTATTCTATGGAAGAGCAGTCTGCGGCGGACGAAATAAAGTCCGCCGATTTGGTAATTAACGTTGTGGACGCGCTTACCCTCGAAAACAGCCTGAACCTTACGCGCAACATTATTGCAAGCGGCGTTAAAACGGTTGTATATGTGACCAAGCTTGACAGTCTTAAAAGGCGCGGCGGAAAGCTTGATACGCAGAAGCTTGCGGTGTATCTCGGCGCGCCCGTGTATGCGTGTTCGCCTAAAAAGCTGAAAAAGCTTATCGAAAAGGGGTTTGAAGATAAGCCTGTTAAACAGAATATCGGGCTGAACGAGACGTATACAAGCGGAAATTTAAAAGTTTCAAGGGCGGACAGACTGTTTTATAACCGCTTTTTTTCTCTTGCGTTTTTTATTGTTTCTGTTGTGGCGATGTTCTTTTTTGCCTTTCATCCGTCTATGATAGGGGTAATTTTAAAGAACCTTACGGAAGAGCTTATTTGCGATAAATTATGTTCGGCGATAACTGCAAATATGCAGAATGAGGCGGTAATCTCGCTTTTGTCGGAGGGCGTTTTGGGCGGCGCAGGCGGAGTGTTTTCATTTATTCCGCAAATTCTTATTTTATATCTTTTTCTGACTTTACTTGATGAAAGCGGAATAACTTCCGCGCTTGCCTTTGCGACGGACGGTCTGTTTGAAAAGGTGCATTTATCGGGCAGGGCGGCTTTTTCGCTTACTTCGGGCTTCGGCTGTACTGCGGCGGCAATTCTTACCACAAGGGGCTATTCCACGGTAAGCGCGCAAAAGCGCACGGTTGCGGTGTTACCGTTTATTCCTTGCGGCGCAAAACTGCCTGTTTTTCTTACATTTCTTTCTCCGCTTTTCAAAAATCCTTTCCCCGTTATTACCTGTTTTTACTTTGCCGGCGTCGCCGTCGCGCTGTTGGTTTCATATCTTGCGAAAGGCAGGGAAGAGGGCTTGCTGTCGGAGGTAACGCCGCTCACGTTGCCGCAGTTCAAAGCCGTTGCAATTAAGTTGTTTTTTTATCTCAAAGGGTTTATAATCAAAGTAGCGGGCGTGGTGATGTTGTTCTGCGTTGCTTCCTGGTTTTTATCGCATTTTTCTTTCGGGTTCGAATATGTCGGCACGGAGGAAAGCATGCTTGCGGCGGTAAGCAGGCTCATACTGCCTGTTTTCCATCCTATGGGGGTAAACGATTGGCGCATAGCCTACGCAGTAATTTGCGGTTTTGCCGCAAAAGAGAATGTTGCCGCAACCGTCGCAATGCTACTTCCCGACGGTACGGGGCTGGGGCTGGCGGCTTCTCTTGCCGTATGTACGTTTATGCTTTTGTGCCCTGCGTGCATTTCGGCATTTACGGCTTCGTGCAAAGAAGTCGGGCTGAAATTCACTTTAAAATGCGTTTTGTTTCAGCTTGCCGCGGCGTTTCTGGGCGCTTATTTAATAAGGCTTGCCTTTTTATGGGTATGATATGAAATCTTTTATGGTTACGGAAAATTGCGACTTGAAGTCGTTTACGGGCGCAGTGTATCCGCAGGGCTCTTTCTGCCTTGCGGCGCTTTTGCGCGATAAGGATATAAAGGTAAACGGGGTCAGGACGGGCAGGAACGTACAGCTTAAAAAAGGGGACGAAGTAATTTATTACACAACCCCGAAGCAGGAAGCCATGCCCAGCCATTACGCCGTTTACGAGGACAACAACGTTTATGTGGCGGACAAGCTTTCTGGCGTGGAGACTGAGGGACTGTTGCGCGAGCTTTGCGGCAAGGGCGAATTTTACGCCGTGCACAGGCTGGACAGGAACACGCAGGGAATAATTATTTTCGCAAAGAATAAACAGGCGGAAGAGGAACTGATTGCAGTATTTCGGGACAGGGGATGCCGTAAAACGTACCTTGCAAAGTGCAAAGACAATTTTAAAAAACAAAGCGGAGTTTTGACGGCTTACCTCAAAAAGGATGCGGAAAAGTCGGAAGTTAAGATATACGACGAGCCGAGAAAAGGGGCGGCGGAGATTGTTACAGAGTATCGCGTAATTTCAAGCGCGGACGGCATTGCCGAAGTTGAAATTGTTTTGCATACGGGCAGGACGCATCAGATCAGGGCGCATATGGCTCATATAGGATGTCCCGTCCTCGGCGACGAAAAATACGGCGACAAAGCGATGAATAACAAATTCGGGCTGAAAAGACAGCGGCTTGTTTCCAAAAGTTTGCAAACGGACGCGGACGGAATAATTGGCTATCTTAAAGGTAGAGCGTTCCAAAGCCGTTTTACGCCGTAAATTTTGCAGGTTTGAAAAAGCCTGTTTTTGAAAGGCTTATCTTGGTTATAAATAATTATAAAAGGAAAAAGGGAATTAATATGCAACAGGTAAAACTTTTGTCTGCGGACGGCGAACTTGTATTTTCGCTTTCGGGCGAGATTGACGCCGCTACGAGCGAGGACTTCTACGCTCAGGTATCGGCGGCTTACGAACATGATAAAAAGAACGTTGTTTTCGACTGCGCCGCGCTGACTTTTATAGACAGCACAACTCTCGGTACGTTTGTTAAAATTTTTAAAAAGTTAAAAGCGGACGGAAACAAAATGACGCTTGAAAGGGTGCGCCCCAACGTCAAAAAATTGTTCGATATATGCGCGTTGGACACGCTTATGGAGATACGTCTATGAAAGATTTTACCGTAAAGTTTCATCTTGCGGACAGCGAGTATATGACTGCTTTGCGTCTTGTCTGCGGAGCGGTTTGCAGCGCCCACGGACTGAACCTTGACGAAACCGAAGACTTTAAAGTGTGCGTTACAGAAAGCGCGATAATTTTTAAGAACTGCGGCTATGAAAGGGTTACGGCGGATTTCTGCGGCGAAGAGGCGGCTTGCGTTGTTTACGGCGAGGGCGGTACGCCTGCGGAAGGAGAAAACGAGCTGTCGCTTGCGCTCATTTCCGCGCTTGTCAAAGAGTGCGGTATAGAAAGGCGCGGCGGAATAATCGAAAGAGTTACTTTGAAGATATGATTGACGACAACGAGGCAGACGAGCTGTTCCGCGAGTACAGGCTTACGCGCGATGTAAAAATCAGGAACAGACTGGTTGAAAATTACCTGAATATCGCCGAAATTCTCGCAAAGAAATTTTCGGGCAGAGGGGTGGAGTACGACGACTTGTTTCAGGTCGCGTCCGAAGCCCTTATTTCGGGCGTCGAAAAATTCGACCCCGATTTAGGCAACCGGTTTACTACATACATAACTCCGACGATAACGGGAATGATAAAAAATTATTTCAGGGACTATTCGCGTTCCGTGCGTCTGCCGCGCAGGGTGTATACCGTTGCGGCGGCTGTTCGCGAAGCCGCCAACGCTTATTATAAAGAGTACGGCGTAAAACCCAACGTGGGCTGGCTTGCGGAGAAGACGGGGTATTCGGAAGAGCTTATAATAGAAGCTTTGGAGTGCCGCGCGCCCGTAAGTTTAGACGCGAGGGTGAAGAGCGGCGACGGTGAAAAAGACGCGCCCTTGTACGAAGTGATAGCGTCAGACGGCGACACGTTTGAAAAGTTTGAGGACAAAGAGGCTCTGCGCGCAGAGATTGAAAAGCTTGACCCTACGGAAAGGAAAGTTGTCAGCCTGAGGTTCGTAAAAGGAATGTCGCAGTCCGAAGTAGGTAAACAGCTTGGCGTAAGCCAGATGTTTGTTTCCCGTGCGGAGAGAAAGATAGTCGAAAAATTGAAGGACGCGCTGCTTTTATGATTTCGTTCAAAGTCGAAAACTTAAAGAATATGAACGCAAGCCTTAAAGAGTTTGCCGAGTTTCTTCGCAGAAACGACGTAGCGGAAGAGGACGTGTTTGCAAGCCGTCTTGTTTCCTGCGAGCTTATCTCAAACGTGATAATTCACGGAGGGGAGGCGGCGGACTTCAAGGGCGAACTGTCGGGAGGAAAGATTTGCATTACCGTTTCGGCGTCAGGTTTTGAAAACGTAAACCTGCAACCGCCCCTTCCCGATGTTCTTGCCGAAAGCGGTAGGGGAATGTATATCGTGCGCAGTATATGTTTCGGTGAAATCGAGCGCTCGGACGGCGGACTTAAAGTTTATATAAAACTTCATTAATTTACAATAAAAAAGAACCATTGGAAAGTGTGTCTTTCATAGAAGTTTTCCGTGTACAAACAAATAGCCCGATGTCTTCGTTTAATAAGACATCGGGTTATATTTTTCGGTTTAGACGATAAATTGAAAGTTATAAAAATTAAGTTGACTTTATGGGTTTTCTTGGATTCCTTGTTCACGTAATCGCTGGGCAACAGCAGAAGCACCTATATGAATCGCCTCTATGGCAAAAATTTTTGCACCGTTTTTATCGTATCCTTTCAATCCACCCATTATACCCAAAGAAATAGTATCTTTAAAATAGCCAATCTCCTCATAACGATAAAATCTTTTTTTTCGAAACAGTCGGTAAGCATATATTCCCTTGGTATCCGAAATAACATAGTTAAAGCGTACGAATGCATATGAGAAGAAACCAAATGTTGAGAATGCTACGATACATACTGATGCAATAATTATAACCGTAGTAGTTGTGTTTTCACTGTCTGTAATGCTACAATAAATGATAGTTGCTGTGCCTCCCAAAAGCATGACAAGCGCAAATCCAAGGAACAATCCGGAAAATGTTTTCGGTGGGCGAGTACGAATAACTTCTTGCGATGAAATTTTCTTTTCGTCACGAACCTTAAAAATATCAAAAAACGAAAATACAAAAGGCAACAATACTGCAATCAACAATGGAAATAATAATGCCCTCCAAATGTCCATAAAGTACCTCTCTATTAGGTTTATCTCTCTATTGTAACCTTTAATTTACTTTTAGCTTAGTTTCATTATATTATAACCTTAATAAAAAAGCAAAGACAGTTTTATTGTCCTTGCTTTAATCTTTGTGAAATACACTGTAAAGATAGGAGGTGTTAAATGGCTTTTATCAATCCATTAAGTTTTTGTATTCGTACATTTTGTTTAACAGGCCGTCGCTTACAAGATTGCGGAGCCTTACAAAATAGATAAATATGCTTGTGAAGAATTTATCGTTATTTCCGCTTACTGAATAATCGGGAATAAAGTTGAGGTTGCCGCACTGGCGTTCAAGGAATACCTTAGAGAACTCTACTTTCTGTTCTGTGGAAAGAGTTCTGATAAATTCGTCCATAGGTCCGTTGTAAATTATAGGACTGTAAACGGTCTGCGTTTCGTCCGCAACGGGAGCGACGGGTTCTTCCTCTTCGTGGAAGATTACGGGCTCTGCGTAAAGCTCGGGGTTAGCTGTTTCGGGCTTAGCGCTTACGGGCGCGTTCTGCATTTCTACAGCTCTTTCCTTTTCCTGCTGAACCGCTTTGTTAATCTTTTTGCGTTTTGCGTTAATTGCAACAAGACGGAAAATATTTATAATAAGCTCCGCCGCGGCGATTATAGCAATTACAATTCCCATAATGCCGATGGACTGACCTTCGGTAACGAGGGAGAGTATTATGATTGCGCCTGCAAGAAGAAGTTCGAAAGTGAATCTTATAACGTTGCTGACGAGCATAAACTTTTTGGTGTTTTTGCCCATTCCCATTGCATCAAGCAGGAAGTTGATAAGCGCAACCATTGCAAGAGCAAACGTGAGAATAACAAGCATTGCGTTGAGCGTATCCATCTCGGCAATGTATTCGCTGAGCGTGGGCATTGCGATAAACATATCGTTTTTGCCGCCGCAGAAGAACATAAGGATGGGGAAGATACCGATAATCTGAGAATAGACGCCGCTGCCGAGGTCGCCCGTCATTTCAGCCAAAGGCTCTTTAAGTTCGGGAATTAAAACAGCAAGGTCGTAAATTCCGACAAGCAAAACAAGCGCGGAAAGGATGAAAAGAATGAACTTTAAAAGTCCGCTGCCCTTTCTGTAAAAGATGTTCTGGAATACGAGCATAAGAAGGGTTCCGCCGAGTGCGGCAACCATAGCCCAGCTCCACTGATAATCGGAAGCGTTTACAAAAAGTATGCCTGCGCTGAATTTTGTAAGCTGTATGAAGAGGAACACCGAAGTGAAGAGGAATGCTACTACTTCGATAAAGCTTGCGGCTTTAAGCGCGGTGTTCTTTTTGCTTTTCTTGCTGAATGCGCTGACTATTGCGGGGAAGAGGGCGATAATGCCTGCAAGCGCAACAAGCGCATACAGAACAGTAAAGAGCGCGCCCAAATCGAAGCCGCCTTCAATCCAGCCGTTTAAAGTGATTTTAAACGAATAGGTGAGAGCGGGACCTACGCCGTTCAACGCCTCGATAGGCACTATGGCGTTAATTGCCTGAGGAATCTGGAACGCCCAGATTGCGTCCGTGCCTTCTACGCCGGACATATTTCCAAAAGGTAAAAACAGCCCTAAAAGTAAAGCTATCAAAGCGATGATGTAAGTTATCAGCGCAACTGCCTTATTGGGGCGTTTTTCTTTATTCGCTTTATTTCCCATAAATCGTATATCTCCGTATTATGATTAGTATAATTTTCGTAAATCCGAGCGGAATAAACCGTTTGACACGACTTTTATGTAATAAACATTTTATACCAATAAACCCGATATGTCAACAATATAACCCTTGTTTTTGGTTTTAATTGTTTGGTTTTATCATAGATAAAGCCGCGTCGTAAGGCTGTAATGAAAATTTTTGACATTTTTACGGAAATAAAACATCGGATTTAACATTTTTTTAACAAAAAAACGTTTGAATGCCATATATATGGCGTCTAACCGCTTTTAAAAGTGTAAATTTTTTTAAAATGAGTTTGTTTTATATTGTTTTGTGCAATATTTATTGTAAAATTCCGCTTATTATGAGCCGTTTGGCGGCGCTTTTTGCCCAAAGCTATTGCAAAAAGGCGTAAAATTTGCTATAATACGGCTGAGGTTTTGAAAAATGAGTGCAAATAATGACGTTGACGAAAGGGCGGAAAGCGCTGAAAACGCGCAAAGGGTGCCTAATATGCTTGAAATAAACAGATTTTTAAGCGCGGACGGCGAAAACCGTATAAATTTCAAAGAAGTGACCGCCGCCCTGCCTAAATCGGTCAGGGATATGCTTACGTCGGGTTTCGAAATGAAAAAGTTTGCAAAAATTTTCGAGGACGAAAGTATGATGCAGACGGCGGAAATTTTTCTGCAATGCGGAATGAACGTGTCTGAAACTTCGCGCGTTCTCTATATGCACCGCAATACGCTTATGTACAGATTGAACCGCATAAAATCACAGACGGGGCTTGATTTGTCGGACTTCAATATGGCGGTTACTTTTAAACTTTTGCACTATTTATATTTAATGAAATGAGGCGGCGTATGACAAAAAAATTTTTTAAATTCATAGTTGCGGCGGCTGCCGTAATAGTAATCTGCGCTTCGGCGGTTATGTCGGCATGTTTCCTTTTCGGGTCGACCGATTCAAAAAGCTGGATGCTTGATACGATAAAAAAGAACTATTACTTTTATGACGAATTTAATGCGGAGGGGACGGAAGACCTTACGCTTAAAGAAATCGCGGACAGGCTTGATATTTATTCCGAGTACTATACTCCCGAAGAAATCGAGCAGGTTATAAAAGACAATTCGGGCGTAAAAGCAGGCGTTGGATTTTCTTACAGCTATGTCAGCGGAGAGGGTACGCCCTGTCCCGACGGAGGGGTTTTTATCGTAACGGTGGTTGGCAATTCGCCTGCGGAAAAATCGGGAATGAAGCCCGGCGACGTTCTGTTGAGCGGCAGGCACGGCGAAACCGAAATAACTTTTGAAAACGCCGACACGATAAGCGATTTCATAGACGGCATTTCCGAAAACGAAGAATTTTACCTTAATTCCGCCGAGGGCGAGAGTTATTGCGTGACCAAACAGGTTTACAGCGCAAGCTATACTTATATGGCAACCAATTCCAAGGCGTGGACGCCCGTCTTTGACAGCGCCGGCGATGTGGCAGGCTTAAAGGAAGTGCAGTCGGAAACGGGCGAAAAAACTTATGTTAAAGAAATAAGCTATCTGCCCGAAGGTGCGGCATACGTTGCAATGTCGCAGTTTTACGGCACCGCGGCGGAAGAATTCGGCGCGCTTATGGAAAAGTTCAGCGCCGAGGGATGCACTTCGCTTATCCTTGATTTGCGAAACAACGGCGGAGGTTACGTTACCGTAATGCAGGATATGGCAGGCTATTTTGTCCCGTCCGGCGGAAGTTCGCAGACTGCAATGACTGCGGAATACCGTTCCGGCAGAAAAGAGCTTTATTACATTTCCAAACAGAAAACGGGTCTTGTCCCGTCGGGTACCCAAATTTATGTTCTTGCTAATTCAGGCACGGCGAGCGCGTCCGAAGCGCTTATAGGGGTTCTGGTAAGTTACGGTTGTTTGGATTATAAAAATATTTTCCTTTCCGATTACGGCAGCGGTTATCTTGATTGGGCTGGCGCGGAAGAAAAGACGGCGCAAAGCTACGGCAAGGGAATAATGCAGACGACTTTTACAAACTATGCAACGGGAGAGGCGCTTAAACTCACCACGGCTAAGATTTTCTGGCCTAACGGAAAGTGTATTCACGGCGTAGGGCTGACGCCAGAAGATGGGTGCCGCACGGTAAAAACAGATTGGGTGGTTACAGCCGGCGACGCGGAGCTTCAACGCGCAGTCGGGCTAATCAACGCCGATTTATAAGTTGTTAAAATTATAAGGTATACTCGGCAACTCAAAAAAACTTTGGCGGCAACGTTTCTTAATAGTTTTTTGTATATAATTAAGAGCTTGCGGAAAACGACAGCTGTTATCGGGTAGACAGTTATGATAACGAGGCAATCAACTTTTTACCGCCTGAGTCTGAAAGGTCGGGTTATGTTTGGCGGCTCGTGCAAAAAAAGGAATGTTTAAACGCTTGAGATTCTGAAACGGATAAAACGGGCGAAGAAGCAGAGTTGCGGTCTGATAATTCGGATAATTACTAAGCGAACGGTATTGCATTCCTTTATGCCAAATGAATTAAATATCAGTTTATTGCAAAATAAAAAACACGCACGGCGTTTTTTGCGCCGTGCGTGTTTTTTTATACAGGACGTTTTAGCGTTTTTATTCTGCTTGCGTTGAATATCACGCAGACCAGAAAGCCCTCTTCGGTTCGGGTAATTTCCAAAGCGGAGTCCTCGCACTCAAAATATTCTTCGTTTACTTTTTTCAAATCCCTTAAATAAAGCTGTCTTTCAAATTCGGACATATCGTCCCTATCCAATAAAATGGTTGTGCTTTTCAAATCTTTTCCCTCATCTTTCTTTTAATAATTCCGTTAAGTCCGCCGTAACCTTTTAAAACGTTGCAAAGTTTTTGGCTTTTTCCGTCTAAGGTCTCCGCCGCCGTTTTAAAAGCTTTCAAGGTCGACTGCCGCCATTTTCCTGCGGAAATGGTCAAATCTTCGGGTATAACCGCTTTAAGCGGAAGCCTTAAAAGCGATGCGATTTCGTGCGCGGTCATAATTTCGCCGTTTAAAATCTGTCCGCCGTTTATTTTGTTTACCACAAGTCCTATATTTTTATACCCTCCGTCAAGCAAAGCCGAACGGCAACAGTCCGCGCTTTTGACCGAGGGGGGGAAAGGTTCGGTTACTATCAGAACCTCGTCAGAGGTGTCGGGCGCGATATTGTCAAGCAGTATGTAATCGAACAGCCCGTCCACATCCCTTACGGCTTGCGCGGCGGAAGAGTAATCGGTAATGCCCATAGACGGCATAAAGTTAAGGTTTGCGTCCGACGGGTGCGAAATTATAGTCTGTTTCGCCCTGCACGCGCCCTTTTCGTATTCGCCCAATGTGTAAACCTGCAAATCGCGGCAACCGCCAACAATCGTGGCGCTGCCGCACCTTATGTCGCCGTCTACAACCAAAACGCGTTCGCCAAGGGACGCAAGCGCGCGCCCTAACCCGACGCAACAGGTTGTGACGCCCGTTCCGCCCTTAAAGCTTGTAAGATAAATTTTCTTAGCCATAACGCCTCCCGTAGAGTGACGGGCAAAATTATAAATCAGACAGAGCTGAAAAGAGGGTCGTAATTCGTCATAAATTATGTTTTTATGCCGTGAAAGACGTATGCGCGCGGCGTTGGCGCAAAGAATATATGCCGCGCCGCGTTCATATTTTATTTTATGAAGCTTTTGGAACAGATTATCGGCGAACTTGGCGGCGATACTTTGAAATCGTTTACGGTGGTGCCGTCTTTCGGTGGGTATTTCCGCAGTATCAAGTCGATTGCGGAATATTCCGACGTAAAAATCGTACTGTTGCAGAAAAAGTCGGTTATAACTGTTGAGGGCAGCGGACTTGAAGTAGGAAAATACTTTGAAGAGGACGTCTTCATAAAAGGCAGTATTACGGGTGTTGCAATTGAATAATTTAACGGTAATTTCAATAATTTCAACGGCGGAAGGGGCGTTAAGGAAACTGAAAAAAGCCGATATAGCCGCCTATGACTGCAAAAAGCAGGGCGCGGAATTTATATTCGGGGTCAAGGACAAAGATACCCGAAAAGTTTTTGCAATTTTCGATAAACCGTGTTATAATATTAAAGTAATAAGGAAAAGCAGAAAAAACAGGCTTTTTTCTCTTATAAGTATGCGCGCAGGGCTTGTTGCGGGTGCCGCGGCGTTTATCGCCTGCGCGATTGTCGCAAACTCTTTTGTGCTTAAAATCGAGGTCGGGGGAAGCGGCAGTTACCTCGAACCCGAAGTAAGAAGAATACTTTACGCGGAGGGCGCTCGGGAGTTCAAACCTTTTTCCGCTCTCAACGCGTCTGTTGCGACGGGTAAAATACTCGCTTTGCCGCAGGTCACGTTCTGCAATATCGAAAAGAAGGGTAGCGTGCTTGTTATAGACGTGCAGGTTGACGGGGAACATTACGGTTCCGCGTCAGACAAACCTCTTTTAAGCGACCGCGACGGTGTTGTAAGAAACCTTGTCGCTGTGTGCGGCACGGCGGCGGTCTCTGTCGGGGACACCGTTAAAAAGGGCGACGCTCTTATTTTCAACAGGACGCTTGCAGGCGAAAAAGAAATACCCTGCATTGCCGCCGGATATGCAGAATTGGAGTGTAAGGGCAGGCGCGAATATTTCGCCGAGACGGAGAGCGACGAAAGCCTGAAAGAAGCATATTCTTCTATTTTGCTCGAAGAAGAGGATATTTTAAGCCGCAGTCATACCGTACAGCCTACGGAGGGCGGAGTTATTTATCAAATAGATTTTACTTATTTGCATAAAATAAGTATCAATCTCAGCTGAAGGGCTAAGATATATCTTCGCGGAACGGCAGAATAATTGTGAACGGTTTTATGGATAAAAGCATAAGGAAAATAAGCGCGGAAAACGCCGATATACTGCAAAGGTTTTTGGGGACGTTTGATGAAAACGTCAATCTTATTATGCAGGGAATGGGTGTCATAATACGGGTGGACGGAGTAAAGGTGGTCATAAGCGGAGCCGAGGACAGGGTGAATTCCGCCGCCTCCGTAACCGAAAGCCTTTTGGAACTTGCAAAAAAGGGTGAAACGCTTGACAAAGGCAAAGTCACTTACTGTATGGAACTTGCGCGCGAGGGCAGGGCAGAGGAAATTACAAAGCTTTCTTCTGGCACGGTGGCTATAACTTTCAGAGGCAAACCCGTAAAGTGCAAGACGGTGGGTCAGAAAACTTATGTCGACAGAATAAAAAAAGACAGCGTAACTTTCGGCGTCGGACCTGCCGGCACGGGTAAAACGTATCTTGCCGTGTGTCTTGCCGTACAAGCTTATAAACAGAAACAGGCGGAAAAAATAATTCTCACCCGTCCTGCTGTGGAGGCAGGCGAAAAGTTAGGGTTTCTGCCCGGCGATTTGCAGACAAAGGTCGACCCCTATCTGCGTCCCTTGTACGACGCGCTGGAAGAAATGCTCGGCACAGAGAATTACGTCAAGCTTATGGAAAAGGGCACGATTGAGGTCGCGCCGTTAGCCTATATGAGGGGAAGAACCCTTTCAAATGCATTTATCATTTTGGACGAGGCGCAGAACACAACGCGCGAACAGATGAAGATGTTTTTAACGCGCCTGGGCGACAACAGTAAAATGGTTGTTACGGGCGATATAACACAAATAGATTTGCCCGACGGAAAAAAGAGCGGCTTGGAGGACGCTGTGCGCGTACTCGGCGGCGTGGACGGGATTTCAATAGTATACCTTTCGGATAAAGACGTCGTTCGCAACCCCTTGGTTATGAGTATAGTCAAGGCCTACGATGCGGACGATAAGAGGAGGAAGAAAATTGACGAGCACGAAATTAACCAATAAACAGATTGCTTTGAGCGTTTTAACCTTTATACTCTGTCAGGGTTTTGTGTTCCTTACTATGTTTTTGAACATAGTTATAAACACCGACGGAAAAATTGCGGAATATTTTAACGCAACGGCAAACAGCATTATAACGGTTGCGATTGCGTCGGTAGTTCTTACCGTCGTAATCTATATCTATTTCTACACGGAAGACAAGCCCGTAATTGCGAGATGCGGAAAGATTATGGAAGTTTACTTCCTTTTGTGTATGGCGCTTTTTATAAACAACGTCATCTGCAAATTTATTTCCCCGACCGCACGTCCGTTGCTTTTCTTTCCGCTTATAACGGCTATGTTTTTAAACCGTAAAGAGGCGATTTTCCTTACAGTCATTTACGGCTTCCAGATGTTTATTTTCAACAGGTTCTTAAACAGCGGCGACTGGTCTGCCGTCAGCATTATTCCTGCGCTTGACAGTTTTTCGGGACTGCTTGTTATGTTCTGCGCGGGCGTTCTGGGAATATTCCTTTTAAAGGGAATAAAGACACGTCTGGGCTCGGTTATGGTTGCGATGGTGCTCTTTATACCCACCGTTCTCATAAACGCCATAATGCAGCTTTCAACAATCGTAAACGACAACCTGTTCATACTTGTCGAAGTTGTCCTTTACAGTATGCTCGACTGCGTATTCTCGGTGCTGTTGTTCCTGTTCTTCCTGCCCGTTATTGAGGCGCTGTTCTCGGAACTTACCCCTTTCAGGCTCAGGGAACTCACTTCCGACAACGCAAAGCTTATCAAAAAACTCAAACAGCAGGCGCTTGGAACATACAACCACTGCGTAGTGGTCGCACAGCTTGCCGAAGCCTGCGCAAGCGCGATTGACGAAGACCCCGAACTTGCGCGCGCCGCGGCGTATTATCACGACATAGGCAAGCTTAAAAACCCCGAAATGTTCGCTGAAAACCAGAGCGAATACGACCTGCATAAAGAACTTACCCCCGAGCTTTCGGTTGATATAATCCGTTCGCACGCGAGGGAGGGTGCAAAGCTTATAAGAAAGTACAGACTGCCTACGTTTTTTGCTGACGTAGCGGTACAGCACCACGGCACAATGCCTATAAAATACTTCTACGCAAAAGCGCTTAAAATGAGCGACGGCGGACTCAACGTGGCGAATTATTCGTATTCGGGTCCTACGCCTACGACAAAGATTGCGGCGATTATTATGATTGCCGACGCTTCGGAGGCGGCGGCGCGCTCGCTTTCCGACCGTTCCCCCGAAAGGGTTGCGGCGCTTGTCGCTTCGCTTGTGGAAGAGCGTATGAACCTTGAACAGTTCGTTGATTGCAATATAACAATGAAAGAACTTTCGATAGTTACGCAGACAGTTATCAACCAGCTTGCAGGCGTTTACCATTCAAGGGTAAAATACCCCAAATTAGTTCTTACAAGAAAGTAAAGCTTCAAATTAACTTTTCGGGAAACAAAATGCTTAAAATTTATTGCGACGGTTTAGATTTTTCTTCTCTTGCTTCGGCTTTCGAAGGGGAGGCGGAAAGCGACTGCCCTCTTTCGGCGGAAGTTATTTTCACCGACGAAGACGAAATAAGACGGCTTAACAGGGAATTAAGGAATACGGACAGCGTTACCGACGTTCTCAGTTTTCCCTCGCTTGACGGCATCAAGGGCAAAAAACTTAAAAAAAGCGCCTTCTTCGCGGACATTGACGAAGAGGGCTGCCTTTTTATAGGCAGTATAGCCGTATGCGTAAAGCGCGCGCAGGAACAGGCGGAAGAGTACGGACACAGCTATGAAAGGGAACTTAATTACCTTGTGACGCACGGACTGTTTCATCTTTTGGGTTACGACCATATGACCGAAGAGGATAAAAAAGAAATGCGCGTCCGCGAAGAACGCGTGCTTGCAAAAATAAACCTTACGAGGTGCGAATGATGAGAAGCGGATTTATAGGAGTCATAGGCAAAGCCAACGCAGGAAAAAGCACGCTGATTAACGTTATGGTCGGCGAAAAAGTTGCAATTGTTTCCCCCAAACCCCAGACGACGCGTCATTCCATTCTGGGCGTATTAAACAAGGATGAATATCAGCTTGTGTTCGTCGATACCCCCGGCATTTATAAAAGCGGCAACCGTCTTACTGACGCGATGATGAAGACCACCGAGGACACCGCAAAAGACGTCGATTTTATTTTATACATTCACGACGGACATTCGGGCGTAAACGAAAGCGATATAAATTTAATGAAAAAGTATCTTTCGGGCGGTATTCCTATGGCGATAGCTTACACTAAAACGGACATAATGCCGAAAGAAAATATAGCCGAGGACGCGAAAAAGCTTTACGAAAACGGAGTGGACTGCGACGTTTTTCCCGTTTCGGCAAGAAAGTACAGGAACATAAAAAAGCTTGAAACCTACCTTGCAGACCGTATGCCCGAGGGGGACAGGGTTATTTCCGAAGACATAGTTTCCGACAAGAGCGAAAAGTTTATGGTTGCGGAAATTATGCGTGAAAAAATTCTTTTGAAATTCGACGAAGAAATTCCCCACGGCATAGCCATTGTTATAAACGAGTTTAAAAGAAAGGAAAACGGCACTTACGATATTAACCTTGACATAGTCTGCGAAAAGGCGAACCACAAAGCCATTTTAATAGGCAAACAGGGCAAAGCCATAAAGGAAGTTTCGTCGTTCGCGCGCGAGGGTATGGAAAAGTTTTTGGGCGCAAAAGTATTTTTAACCACCTATGTTCGCGTTGAGGAGGACTGGCGCAACCGTCCCAACCTTATCAAGGACGTTTACGGAAATCTGTAAATAATTTTAAATTAACCGCACAAAATATTTTTAAATAAATCTTGTGGGGTTATTTTTATGAAACGTGACAAAGACGCGGCGGAACTTGCTTGGAAAATGTTTGAAAAGACTGGCAACGTCAGTTACTATATGCTATATAAGCAATTAGATGGCAGGGATTAAACCTGTAAAACTTTCCGTCAAAGCAAATGCGCGCTGATTGCGGCGGATGCGCGGAACGTCGTTTTGCCGAATTTTATTTGCGGCGGAGTTTGACCGAGGCGAGACGCCGAGCGGAAAAACAGGCTTAATTTTTACTGAAAAGAAAGGGCGATATGGAATTAAAGACAAACGCGCTTATGCTGCGCGCGGCGGACTACAACGAAAACGATAAAATACTCACCCTGCTTTCCGCGGAATACGGCAAGATTACCGCAGGAATAAAGGGGGTTAAAAAGCCAAACGCCAAACTGAAATTCGCCGCCCAGCCCTTTTGTTTTGCCGAGTACGTCCTTGCCAGGCGCGGAGACAAGTATACCGTTATAAACTGTTCCGAGTGCGAAAGCTTTTACGATTTGCGTACGGACATAAACAAGTTTTATGCCGCAAGCGCGGTTATCGAGGCTGTAAGCGCGCTGACTTTCGAGGGGGACGAGTGCGCGGAAATATTTTCTGCCTGTATAAAGACGCTTTCCGAAATGTGCTCAGGCGAAGAGCGCGTGCCCTTGATAAAATTTCTGCTGTATGTTTTAAAAAAATCGGGTTACGCTGTATCTGCCGACAGCTGTTTTGAGTGCGGCGCGCCTCTTACAGATGAGGAAAAACTGCGCTTCGATATGGATGCCGGGGCGTTCACCTGCTACGGATGCGGCAAAGGGATAGGCGCAAGCAGGGTAACTTATAACCTTTTAAGGAAACTTGACGGAAAAAGCTACTGCGCTGATTTTATTACCCCCGACGGCGAAAAAAGGGCGTTAAGACTGATACGCGAATACTTTTTTTATAAGACGGACGGTCAGCTTAAAAGTCTTTCGGAATACATAAGATTAATTTGAATTTTTGTTATATTTAAAGCCGCCCTGCGCTTAAAAAGCGCAGGGCGGCTTTATCGCTACGGCGTAAAATTAAGTGAATTCCTCGCTTTCGTTTTGCACAGAATTTAAAAAATTACACGATGCGGTGTGCAAACCTTATTGTTTTGCCGCCGGGCGGAATGATACGTTGTCGTATTATGAACGGGGTGCGTATCGCTTTTAGTCATTCTGAGCGAAACGAAGTGAAGTCGAAGAATCCCATATGGTTTCAGTTTTGCATGGGAGATTCTTCGACTGCGCTGACGCTCCGCTCAGAATGACAGAAGTGGTTGGTATGATCGGGTCGGTTGGGTCACGGCAGGGAGTTTTGTTTAATGACAAGGGGGCAACATTAATTGTCTGACAGCAAGTAAACGTTTTTTTCGTATTCTATTGAGGTTTCGTTCCGTTCGGCGTCCTTGCCGTAAACTTTGTCCAAATATTCAAAAAATGCGGAATAATCGAACATTTCTGCGCTCATAATAAGCAAACACACAAAAGGCGTTAAGGCGCGGATTGCTATTTTAACTGCAAATTTAATTTTATTTTTTTGTGATTTTTTCATTAGCTTGTTAAACAGAAATTTTTCGGAATTTTCGGTAGTTATTATATTTCGGAATTTTCCGTAAGTAAACTAAATTTTGTTATATTCCGTATAATAATTTGTGTGAGCAGAAGTTTTATTGAGATTTTAACCGAATATTTAAAAGACAACAATCTGACCCAAAGCCAATTTGCAAGGGCAATCGGCGCAAAGCCGAGTTTGGTCAACGATTGGTTGAGAGGCAAGGCAAAACCGAGCTACGATAATATTTGTGCAATAGCAAAAGCCTATGACGGGGAAATAGAATACTTTCTCGGATTAAAAGATTAATTTAAATAATAGTTGCGAAAATCAGAAAATTCTATATTATATTGATTGAGGAACGAGAGTTTAAAGTTATTCTTAAAGAGTATCCGAAAGAAAACGGAATAAAACAAAAAGAATTTGCCGAAGTAATAGGAGTAAAGAGCGGACAAGTATGCGAATGGGTTAAAGGAAAGGCAAAACCCGGTTACGAAAATCTTCGCGCCATTGCCAAAGCTTATGACGGAGCAATTGAATATTTTTTAGGGTTAAAAGACGAGTATTAATTTTAAGCGCAGACGTATTGTCGGCGCTTTTTAAATTACTTTTAATTATTTAAGGACAAACACTTGCAATAAGTCTTTTTTTATATTAGAATTAATTAGATAAACAAAAATCAATTTCTTGGAGGAATTTTTAAATGGCAAAGAAGTATTGCTATCTCTTCACAGAGGGAGACGCAAGTATGCGTGAACTGTTGGGCGGCAAGGGCGCAAACCTTGCTGAAATGACCAAAATCGGTCTTCCCGTGCCTCAGGGTTTTACTATTTCGACCGAGGCTTGCACGCAGTATTACGAAGACGGACGCAAAATTAACGACGGCATTCAGAAAGAAATTTTATCTTATATAGATAAAATGGAAAAAGTATGCGGCAAAAAATTCGGCGACAAGATAAACCCCTTGCTTGTTTCGGTGCGTTCGGGCGCGCGCGCTTCGATGCCCGGTATGATGGATACAATTCTAAACCTCGGTCTCAACGAGGACGTTGTAAACACTATTGCCGCAAAATCAAACAATCCCCGTTGGGCTTGGGACTGTTACAGAAGATTTATACAGATGTTCTCGGACGTCGTTATGGAAGTCGGCAAGAAGTATTTTGAAAAACTTATCGACGAAATGAAAGCGAAGAAGGGCATCGAATATGACGTTGACCTTACCGCGGACGATTTGAAAGAACTTGCATATCAGTTCAAAGCAGAGTATAAAAAACAGCTCGGTAAAGACTTCCCCGACGACCCCAAGGAACAGCTTTTCGAGGCGGTCAAAGCCGTATTCCGTTCATGGGACAACCCCCGTGCAAACATCTACCGTATGGACCACGACATCCCTTACAGCTGGGGTACCGCTGTAAACGTACAGATGATGGCGTTCGGCAACCTCGGCAACACTTCCGGTACGGGCGTTGCGTTCACGCGTAACCCTGCTACGGGCGAAAAAGGACTTATGGGCGAATTCCTTGTAAACGCTCAGGGCGAAGACGTCGTTGCAGGCGTTCGTACACCTATGCCCATCGACCAGATGAAAGACGTATTCCCCGAAGCTTACGCTCAGTTCCAGAAAGTTTGCGAGACTCTTGAAGACCATTACCGCGATATGCAGGATATGGAATTCACTATCGAGGACAAAAAACTTTATATGTTGCAGACCCGTAACGGCAAACGTACCGCGGCTGCGGCTATCAAAATTGCATGCGATTTAATTGACGAGGGTATGATTACCGAAAAGCAGGCTATTATGCAGATTGACGCTAAGTCGCTTGATATGCTTCTGCACCCTCAGTTTGACCCCAACGCTTTGAAAGAAGCGGATAAAAACAACGTTGTGGGCAAAGGTATCGCGGCTTCCCCCGGCGCGGCGGCAGGTTCTATCGTGTTCACTGCAGAGGACGCGGTTATCGAAGGAAAGAAGGGTAAGAAGGTCGTTCTTGTGCGCCTTGAAACTTCCCCCGAAGACATAGAGGGTATGAAGTACTCGCAGGGTATTCTTACCGTGCGCGGCGGACAGACTTCGCACGCGGCGGTTGTTGCGCGCGGTATGGGAACCTGCTGTGTTTCCGGTTGCGGCGATATTAAGATGGATGAAGAAAACAAATGCTTTACCCTTGGCGGAAAGGTTTACAAAGAGGGCGACGGCATTTCTCTTGACGGTTCTACCGGCAACATCTATAATTGTCTTATTCCTACGGTTCCGGCAGACCCCAACAGCGGTTACTTCGGAAGAATTATGGAGCTTTCCGACAAGTATAAGGCGCTTGGAGTAAGAACCAACGCCGATACCCCTAAGGACGCAAAACAGGCGGCGGCGTTCGGCGCGCAGGGCATTGGTCTTTGCCGTACCGAGCATATGTTCTTCGACCCTGCAAGAATCGGCGCGTTCAGAGAAATGATTTGCTCTGACACCGTTGAGGAAAGGGAGGCGGCTCTCGCAAAAATCGAACCTATGCAGCAGGCGGACTTCGAGGGACTTATCGAAGCTTTGGAAGGACAGCCCGTAACAATACGTTTCCTTGACCCCCCTCTTCACGAGTTCGTTCCCACCGACGAAGAGGACATCAAAGCGCTTGCAAAGACGCAGGGCAAGACTGTTGCGCAGATTAAGCAGATTATTTCGGACTTGCACGAGTTCAACCCCATGATGGGTCACCGCGGCTGCCGTCTTACAGTAACATATCCCGAAATTGCCGTAATGCAGACCAAGGCTGTAATTAAGGCGGCTATCAATGTGCAGAAGAAGCACAAAGATTGGAAAGTCGTTCCCGAAATTATGATTCCCCTTACAGGCGAAGTTAAGGAACTTGCATTCGTTAAAAATACCGTTGTAAAAACTGCGGACGAAATTATAGCGGCTTCGGGCGTTAAGCTTCATTACGAAGTCGGTACAATGATAGAAATTCCCCGTGCGGCGTTGACTGCGGACGATATTGCAAAGGAAGCTGATTTCTTCTGCTTCGGCACCAACGACCTTACGCAGATGACGTTCGGTTTCAGCCGTGACGACGCAGGCAAATTCCTGCCTTCGTACTATGCGAACAAAATCTATGAAAGCGACCCGTTCTCCCGTCTCGATACCACGGGCGTCGGCAAGCTTATGGATATGGCTGTAACGCTTGGAAAAAAGGGCAACAAGAACCTGCACGTCGGCATCTGCGGCGAACACGGCGGCGACCCCTCGTCAATCGAGTTCTGCCACAAAATCGGCTTGAATTACGTTTCCTGCTCGCCTTACCGCGTACCTATCGCGCGTCTTGCAGCCGCGCAGGCAAATATTCGCCAGCCTCGTAATAAATAAGACAAATTATGACCGTTTTCGCAAGAAAACGGTCATTTTATACCAATTTTAAGCATAATTATCGCAAGGCTTGCATCTGTATATATTGGTAGAATAATATTTTTGCGTAATAGAAAATCAGGTTTTTTATTTGCTATTAAGATTGAAGGAGTTTGTTTCCGAAATGGTATTGTGCATGGAGACTATCCGGAAGATGCAATAGATACAGATTCCAGAGAGGTCGCTAAATTAGTATTATTATGGCTAAATTTGAGATTAATAGCTGACAGCTTAAGTGTTTTGGAAGATGGCTACAATAGTGTGCTTTCTTATATAACTGGCTGGGCAATAAATCAAGAATCATAATAATATTGACTACGAATTTATTTAAGATCCACCTAAGTGGGAGACCCCCGAATACACACGGTGGCACAGGCAAATATCAAAAACCCGAGAAAGTAAGAAAAGCGGTATCGTCGCAAATTTTTGGGTATACTAATGCGTGAAGCCCGATTAAAACAAATCATTTTTGATGTGTATATCTGATTGAATAAAGAGCCTTTACATTAAGTATTGGCTCTTTATTTTTAAAGAGAACAGTGGGATATTAATGTATGACATTTATTAAACTTTTTTAAGAAAATTTTGCCAAAAACTGCTATTTAGAAAAATTTTTTGCATTTGATTGCTTTAATTATATTGCTTATTGTATATAATTATGGTAAAATATAACTAACTTATATGACACTAGTCATAATTTAAATACAAAATTTAATACAGATGCGTCGCCACTCCAATGGGTAAAAAATGCTTTAAGCTACCTGTAGCGTATCGTAGTTAATTGGATGGAATTTACTTATGAAACAATCAATAAACTAAAACGATTATTACCCGTGGGTTAGGGGGCTAAGAGCACCTCTGTACTTTCGGGTATTTTGTTTAAAAAGTGAGTTTAGCTAAAGATAAAATGAACATAACAAATTCTTCAAATCTAAAAGTGTTTAATGAATGCGAAAATACTACGGAAATTATAATTGATTTAACAAGTAAAAAAAGTAATGTGAAATTGATACTAAGTGATGTTAGAGAGAATCTATACTTGATTCTGGTCTCGCTTATTCCGTTAATTTTTTATCCGATTTTATACTTGCTAAAAGATAAAAATATTAATGTAGCTGTAGAAATATTTTCGAATCCTGATTTAATGTTATTACCAATACCTTACATTTTACATTGTATGCTTTTAATAACAGTGCGAGGGGTTTCGCGCTGGAAAAAACCTGTAATTGGTTGGTATTTTATCTTAGAAATTTTATCAATGCTATTTTATTTTGTTTTAAAATTAAATATTATTGAGACGCTTACTGCATGTATTATAATTATATGGTTATTTATGATTATAGCAGTTATCTCAGGCGTTTTAGGTAGTGTGCTCACGTTAGGCAAGGAGAATGAATAAAATGGAAATTACAATAATTATTATTATAAGTTTAATGCTTATATGTTCTTTATGTGTCTTAATATGGGCAATAGCATTGGAAAAGGATAAAAAAGCAAAAACTCTTAGAGTTAAAAAAAATGCAGAGAAGCAAATTAAATACAAAGAAGTTTTAAAAACATCAAATTCATCTGCAAAATGTGCAGAAGTTGGTTGGGATTTAGTTAGGAGTAATGTTATAACTACGCCAATTTCAACTAATAAAAGAAAGTTAAATTATAGTGACGCGAGAGAGAGCCAACGTTTTTGTGCATCAGTTACGTCTGAAAGGGTTGCCGCGATAGATAAAATGGATGGGGAAATTAATTATGGACGATATTGAGTTAGCAACATTGCCAACAGATAAGTTGTTCAAAAAGTATAATATTTCAGAAGAACGATATAAGAGCAGATATAAAGCACTTTTAGATGATGTAGATAGTTACATAAAAACTTCAGATTATAATGAAACACAAGTTAAATTAAATAAATATAGTTTAAATTGTATGTTGGTGGATTACTTTCTTGATATAGGTAGATTAAAAGAGTTTCACCATATTGTTCATGTAAACAGTATAAAAATCGTTGCATATATTTCATATTGGTTTCTTAAACGTAAACCTATTCAAGTTTTATCTGATGATGATAATCTTTTATATATAAATGAAAAATTTATAACCCTATATATTTTGGATTTCTTAATGAGTGAAACTGGCGGAAATATTTTGGATAGGCAAGAAAAGGGACTTAAGGCTTTTAGAGAACAATTATATTATTTTCTTAAGTTTAGGCATGTAGATGCTCAATCTCTTGAGATGATTTTAACTTCATTTTTTGCAGGACAAATTTATCAAGAGTTAGATGAAGATTTAAGTAGTAAGCTACCTAAATCCGAAGTGTAAATTCTGATTATTTGATACCCCTCTTTTTTATGTGAAGTACTGCACAGGCAAATATCAAAAATCTGAGGAAGAGAATTTTATAAAGTTTATTGCCCGAGTTGACCTCGGGCAATAATAAACTGAGGAGAAATTTTGGTTACAAAAGACGAAACTACGGCTTTGCAAGCGTTAGAAAGGCTTAAAGCCGGTAATGCCGAATACTTAAATTCAAAGACGGGTTGTGGAGACGTTTCGCCCGAAAAGCGCGATTCGACTTGTAAATACGGACAAAAGCCGTATGCTGTTATTGTGGGGTGCGCGGATTCCAGAGTTATACCCGAATACATTTTTTCCGCAGGCATAGGCGAATTATTTGTGGTTCGCGTTGCGGGCAATGTCATAGACAGCCATCAATTGGGCAGTATAGAATATGCGACGGAGCATCTCGGCTGTAAGCTTATAGTTGTTTTAGGTCATACGCAGTGCGGCGCGGTGGGGGCCTCGTTTAAAGAAAACGGCGGTCACGTTAAATTTATAACGGACGAAATCAGGCGTGCGATAGGCGATGAAAGGGACGCGGAAAAGGCGTGTATTTTAAATGTAAAGCAAAGCGTTGAAAAAATAAAAAGACTGATAAAACATACGGACGGTCTTATTATAACGGGCGCGCTTTACCGCACGGAAAGCGGTTTTGCAGACTTTGAATTGAAAATTTAAACGGAGTTTGGATTTTAAGATTTGTATTGTATACTGTAAAACCGGTTGGTTAAAAATTTAAAACCGTAATTAAAGAGGGAAGTTGCCTTCCCTCTTTAATATTTAAATAGAAACCGAAAACTGCTTTACGGAAATTTAAAAAGTGTACTTTAATAAATCTTGATGGTCAGTCGTTCTATGATTTCCGCTTCGATAAAAGCATAGTCTATCTTTTCGAAGCGCACGAGGACTTTATACTTTTCATAAAGCCTTTTTTGCCGTCGGCGAACTATAGACCAATCAGCCGTTTTTTTATCTGGTATACTTAGCTGAGATTTTATCGTGCCTTGTATGCGCCAAACGAATTCCGAATCGATAAAGGTCTGCAAAATGTAGTCTAACGCGACAAAATATGTATCTTTCCGTTCTCTTCGTAACAGTGATTGACAATAGAATCGCCTACGTCGAGTATTTCGCACTCGTTCGTTTAGGCTGACAGCGCGTCTTTGTCTAATAAATATTTTATATCTTCAAGTATAGCCAGCAGTTGCGAAACTTCTTCAATCTAATCGCCTACGTATTCCAAAAGAAACTCTTCAATCGTTTCCTCAACCCAATCTTCTAAGTGCATTTTGTCCTCCGGAGGGCTTTTATTATACGGTTTCAGTGTATCACGGGGTCGGCGATAAGCCAAGACAAGGCCACGACGCAACATAAACCATTAAAACGGAAAACAAAAAAATATCGCCCGAGACAATAGTTTCGTGCGATATTTTTTTGGTCAAATTAAGCAAAGAATTCACTTAAACAAGAAAAAATGATAGAAATTCACAATAAATGTGAAATTTTAAAGAATTTTATATTTTTCCGTTGACAAAACATAAGGTTTATATTATAGTCGACTTAGGTGGATTTGAATAAAAATGAGTAGCCCTAGGGCTATTGTGCGTTAGTATAACGCACAAAAAAACCTTTAATTGTTTAAATCGCCGAATATATTTATACGAGGTGGAAAGATGAACAAAAAGCGTATTGCGTGTTTTGCCGTTGCGGCTGCAATGTGTGTGCCGTCGTTGGCGTCAGGATGCGCAACAGGTGGGGGAGGTTACACTGTTACCTATTATGACAGTGACGGAACGACCGTATTATTGGAACAGACGGTAAAATCAAACGGCAAGGCGTATGATTGGACCCCTTCAAAGGACGGTTTAGTATTTGAAGATTGGTATACAACGGCAGATTTAACCGTTCCTTATAATTTTTCCGAGTCTATAAACTCGGACGTTAAAATCTATGCTAAATTCGGAACGTCCTCAGTGACCGATAGTTATAAAGTGTCCTTCGTTGAGTCGGACGGCGTTACCAAACTTATGGAGCAGTCCGTGGATAAAAACGATAAAGCGTATAATTGGACGCCTAAAAAGGACGGATATCTATTCGCGGGTTGGTACAAGGATAAGGGATTGACCCAGCTATTCGATTTTACTGTAGGCATAAACGCTAATACTACGGTTTACGCTAAATTTACTGAAAACGTAAAGCAATTTCCCGTGACGCTTGCCAAAGACGGAAAATCGTTTACTTACGGCTATACAGGCACCGAAACGACCGTTGAAATAAACGAAAGGGCAATTTATATCGACGGCAGGCTTTCGGACGAACAAATAGAAGGCTTCGATAACGTTTACAACTCATTTAAACAAGCTATGGATCATCTTGTTGATGGCACGGAAGACGCGCCGATGAAGATGTATATCGCGCCGTATGTTTATTGGATTCATAATCCCGATTCGGAAAATACCCCCGACGCTTTCGGTATAGTTAAGTCTTGCCAGAATTTGCAGATGATAGGGTTGACAGACGACCCCAGAAACGTAGTTATTGCTGGCAACTACGGACATGACGAAGGTTATATAGGCGGCAACTGGACGATGTTTAATATTACGGGCGACGGACTTACGTTGAAAAATCTTACCTTTGGCGACTATTGCAACGTTGACTTGGAATATCCGCTTAATCCTTCGCTTAACAGACCCAAAAGAACGAATAACGTTACGCAGGGTCAGATTGCCTCATACAACGGCGACAAACTTTATGCCGAAAATGTTAGATTTATAAGTCGTTTGAATATGATGCCGTTCAACAACAGCAAACGCGCATTGTATGTAAACTGTCATATGGAGTCGACTGACGATTCGTTGAACGGTTCTTCACAGGCAGTTTATTTGGGTTGCGATTTTGAATTTTACAGTTCGAAACCGTGGGGCGGTTCGTCCGGCGTAACGCTTTTGGACTGCCAAATGAAAATTTGTCATATAAACGTGGGCGATAAGGTTCAACAGTTTCTTTCAAAAGGTTCGGGACCTTACACCCTCGTTGACTGCGATTTTATCGACGACTATGACGTGCCCGTTGAAATCGGTTGGTCCGACGTAAACCCTTCGACATTCAGAAGTTATTATTCAAATGTGCGACGCAACGGACAGCCCATTAAAATGGATACGGCAGGCAGTCGTCCCGATACGGGCGTGGATATCAGCGGAACGGATTTGTTAAAGGCGTATAAACTGACGGACACCGACGGTAAAACAATTTATAACGTATACAATTTACTTCGCGGCAAGGACGAGTGGGACCCTTTAGGACAAAAAGAGAAAGTCACCGCTCTCGGCGCGCAGGACGTTGCAACGAAAATCACAGTCAGCACAGACAAAAAAGACGTGGAATACGGCGCAAATGAAGGCGGAGACACGGCGACTTTAAGTTACAAGCTCAGCGGTCCTCAAAGCACGGCGTATACTTCGGATATAACTTGGTCTTTGGCGAACAGCGAATACGAGAAGTACGTTGGTTTGACTAAGAATGAAGACGGTACCTGCAAAGTGTCGCTTAAAGAGGCGTTAAACTCTCAGGACGAAACGTTAAAAGTTGTCGTCGAGGGTACGTCGGCTATGGGACATCAGGCGGCAGTCGAACTTACGGTTAAGCCTTCTATATTGCCAGCACCTCAATTTACTTCAAATCCCGTTATAACTCAAAACGACAACGGTTCGGCGAGAGTAGACTATACGCTTGACCTCGGCACGCGCGCAGACCAATCGAGGATAACGTGGTATGTTTGCGATAACGCCGCCGGCGATAATCCTTTGGAAATTGCCGTCGGTAGGGGAAATATGCCTTTGAAATCGATAAAGCTTAACGAAGCGTACATAGGCAAATATATAAAAGTAAAGATTGAAAGCAAACATATTCGTTCGGACTACGGCAGTCCAGTGGAAGTGGTTTCCCAAAATGCGGTAACACCACAAGGCATTGAGTCAGCTAACAAATTGAAGGTTGATATTAACACTTTCTCTACTGCGGTTCAGTCGGAAGTAAAACAGGGCTTCTGGTCGGTTGATGCTTATAAGCCTGCAGACGTTGATGAAGGATGGGTTCCTTTCGGCGGAACGGAAGCAGACGTGAGCACTAAGCAAAACTGGCAGGGTGAAGCCGTTGCAAACGCTTGGGGCTACGGTACGGGTGCAAAAGTCGGCTTCCTGAATTATACGGGAATTTATCAGACCCAACGCGGCGCGCGTTTAAGATATACTGCGAAAGGCGACTCTTTCGGCGATATGACTGCGACGATAAAGCTTGCGCCCGGTAAAACTGCGGGACAAGGATTCGGTTCCAGCAATCAGTATATGGACGTGCTGATTAAATTTGATACCGTTAATCTTACAGGTTACGGTCTAAGAATTTACCGTTCTTCGGGCGATTCTTGTAAGTTTGCTCTCGTAGAGTGGAACAATGGTAAGACGAGATTAATAAGTGAAAGCATTGAATCGTCTTGCTATCTTACGGAATGTACCGTAAAAGTATGGACGGAAAACGGTAAGCTGTTTGCTTCGGCTTCCAGTACTGCTCCTCAGCCTTCAACGGCAGTTGATAAAGGCTATGCCGAAAAGGTAGATTTGTCTGCGGACGTTACGGACAACACGAACGGAGGCTTCTGTCTGCAGCATACGGGTACTGTCGGCGATAACTGCACTTATATCGGCGGCATAGAGCTTGAATGGAAAAAGTAATTATAAGTTAATTTCCTCCGGACTGCAATAATTTTGCAGAAAAGGACGGCAGGGGCGGTTTAATCCGACCCTGCCGTTTCTTTTCAAATTAAAGATTTGAAAAGACGACAGCCGGAATGTTTTCAAGGATATAGCCGGCGTTTCTTTTTAAATTAACGCCATAAAAGGGTTTATCGGCGTTAAAAAGCGCTGGTGATTTCTGCGCAACGCAAAATTTTTTATAATTTTGTATAGGCTGTGCAAATTGCTTGATTTTACAAAATTAAGTTCTATAATTATGTCGGTATGAAGAGTAGTAAAACAGTAAACTTAACAACGGGCGGCGTTTGGAAAACTTTGCTGATGTATTCCCTGCCGCTTTTCGGCAGCGCAATGGTACAACAGCTTTATTCGCTTGCGGACCTTCTTGTCGTAGGTAACTTTGCCGAAGACGGCGCGCTTGCCGTCGACGCGATAGGCAATGCGAACGTTATAATAAACGTACTGCTTGCGTTTGCGCTCGGGGCGAACGGCGGCTGTTCGGTCGTAATTGCCAGACACTTCGGTGAAAAGGACAATAAACGCGTAAGGGAAACAGTAAACACCGCCGTTATTTCTTTTTCGGCGCTGTGCGCTTTTATAATGGCGGCAGGGTTCGGTTTTGCAAATCTTCTGCTTAAAGCTTTAAGCGTAGACGGGTCTTATTACAATGACTGTTTTGAATATCTTTATATTTACATAGGCTCTCTGCCGTTTGTATTTCTCTATAATTTGGGTTGCGGAATATGTTCGGCGCTGGGCGACAGCAAAACCCCGTTTATCTTTCTTGTCATTTCATCCGTACTTAACGTCGGGCTTGACCTTTTGTTTGTTTGCGTCTTACATCTTGACGTTGCAGGCGCGGCGTGGGCTACATTCATTTCTCAGGCGGCTGCCTGCGTGCTGACGGTGATTGTGCTTTTGAGAAAACTTAAATCAATCCGTCCCGAAGAAAAACCCAAAATTTTCGATAGACGTATTTTAAAGGAACTGACGGTAACTTCCGTGCCGATAATTTTGCAGAACAGTTTTGTTTCGGTCGGCAACTTTTTCGTAAATAAAAGAATAAACCTTTTGGGTACGGACGCTACAACGGGTTTTACAACGGCGTTCAAACTTACTTCTATGGCAAATATGGGCGTGGTGTCAATGACCAACGGTCTGGCGAATTTTGCTTCGCAGAACAGGGCGGCAGGCGAGTATGCGCGCATAAAAAAGGGGTATCTTGCCGTGCTTTGCTACGCACTTGTAACAAGCTTGATTTTTGTGGCAGTCTATGTGTCGTGTCCGCAATTTTTTACAAGGCTGTTCGTACAGCAGGAAAAACTGACGGACGCCGCAATGGAATACTCTGTGCAGTTCATAACAATCGTCTCATGTTTTTTGCCTACCGTGTGTGTAAAAATAGTTTCGGACGGAGCTGTAAGAGGCAGCGGAGGGAATATCGGTTTTACCGTGAGTACGTTTACGGACCTGCTTTTGAGGGTTGCGCTTGTGTACATTTTGACGGAAATCGGCTGGGGATTTTCGGGCGTTTGCTGGGCGTGGGCTATCGGCTGGTCGATAAGTATGTTCGTCGCGGTAGGGTTTATGCTTCTCACTTTCAGGAAGTTTTCAAAAGCCTTAAAACCAACCGACGCAATGAAAAATTGAATATTTTCGGGTCCTGCAAATATGCAGGGCTTTTTTAAATTTTTTTCGCTCAATCAAGGGCGCAAATTTTTAAAATGTGTTGCGCGGTAGGTTTATTAGTGCTATAATTTTTAACGTGGACAGAACGTTTATGCGCCTCAGAAGATATATGCAGAAGCGCAGATACAAAGTTAAAAGGATACATAAATCCTGGGTGAGTTTCGGTACGGGACTGAGAGCTGTTTTATGCGATATGCTTGTAATGTTGCAGCTTGCGGCAATGGTCGCCCTGTACTGTTTTGCGTGCTATAAAGCGCCGATTTTTTGGTACGTTTCGCTTGGACTGACTTTGCTTACGGTTGTTTATGTGCTCATATGCGAACCCGATATTCAGTCGAAAATAAGCTGGACGGCGTTGCTTGTTCTGTCTTTCGGTTGCGGCTTTTACGCGTACGTTCTGTCAAGAAAATGCGTTTGCTATTTTTATAAGAGACAGCGTTTCGCAAGAATAAGCAAAAACGTACAGCCGCTTGTGGGTTCATTTCAGCCGAAAAATTGCAGCGGCAGAGTAAGAAGCGACTGCGAATACATATATAAAACGGGCGGTTTTATACCGTACGACGGCACCGACGCCAAGTATTACCCTTATGCGCGGCAGGCGTTGGACAACCTTATTGCAAGAATAGACTGTGCGGAAAAATTCGTTTTTATTGAGTTTTTTATTGTTGCCGACGGCGTGCTTCTGGACAGACTGATTTCGATTTTCAGAAGAAAAGTTGCGGAAGGGGTTGAAATTCGGTTTTTATACGACGATGTAGGTTCTGCCGGGGTGCTTTCGTCTTCGGCTATCAAAAGGATAAGGTCAACAGGGGTTAAATTAAAGGCTTTTTCAAGACTTTTTTCGCCTTTTTATTTCGGGCTTAACTACCGCGACCACCGAAAAATAGTGGTTGTTGACGGCAAAACAGGGTATCTGGGCGGTTTTAATTTAATTGACGACTGTGCAAACCAACGTAAAATGGAGGGCATTTGGAAAGATTCCGGTCTGCGGCTTGACGGCGCGGCGGTTGACGGGCTTTCGCTTGCGTTTATGCGCCAATGGGAACTTGCAACCCGCGAAAAATTAGATTATAAAAAATATCTGGACAAATACGACAGAACGTCAAATAAATCGCTTTACGCGCCATATGCAGGCGGACCGGAAATAAAAGAGCCCCTTTGCAGGGGCGTGTATATGCGCATAATTCACGGCGCAAAGCAGAAACTGTACATAATGTCGCCTTACCTTGTCCCTGATAGCGGACTTATGAGGGCTTTGAAGGCAAAGGTCAAAGAGGGCGTGGACGTAAGGCTGATTTTGCCCGGCGTGCCCGATTATAGGTATTTATACAGGGTCACGCAGTCAAACGCAATCAGGCTAATCAAAAGCGGCGTCAAGGTGTATTATTCGAGCGGAGAATTTGTTCACAGCAAGGTAATGCTTTCTGAAAACTGCGCGGCGGTGGGGTCGGTAAATCTCGATATGCGCGCATTTTATCAGGAGTTCGATAACGGCGTTTATCTTAACGACCCTGCGGTAATGTGCGATATTGAAGCAGATTTCAGCGAAGTGTTTTCGCGCGGCGGAGAATGTTCAAATACCAAGCAGGGGCCTTTTACCGCGTTTGCGGCATGGGTTCTGAAAATTGTATCGCCGTTAATGTAGTAAGGAGTAAAATTATGAAAATTTTGGTAACGGGCGGAGCTGGATATATAGGCTCGCATACCTGCGTAGAACTTTTAAAAAAAGGCTATGAAACAGTTGTAATAGACAATTTGGATAACTCTTCTGCAAAAAGTGTTGAAAGGGTAGAAAAGATTACGGGTAAGAAAGTAAAGCTTTACGTCGGGGACGTAAGGGACGGGGAATTACTTAACAGAATATTTACAGAGAATAAGATAGACTGGGTAATTCACTTTGCCGGATTGAAAGCGGTAGGCGAGTCCTGCGCCAAGCCGATAGAATACTATAATAACAACCTGTACGGAACTTTGGCGCTTACGGACGCAATGAGAAAGCACGGTTGTAAGAAAATAGTGTTCTCTTCATCGGCAACGGTTTACGGCGACCCCGAGGTTCTTCCGCTTACCGAAGATTGTAAGACGGGCGGTACCACTAACCCTTACGGAACGAGCAAGTATTTTCAGGAAATTATTCTCAACGATATATATAAGTCGGACAGGGAATGGACGGTAGTGCTTCTGAGGTATTTCAACCCCGTCGGGGCGCACGAAAGCGGACTGATAGGCGAAGACCCTAAGGGTATACCTAACAACTTAACGCCTTATATAGCAAAGGTTGCGATAGGCGAGCTGAAAGAAGTGGGCGTGTTCGGAAACGACTATAACACGCACGACGGTACGGGCGTAAGGGACTATATACATGTAGTTGACTTAGCCAAAGGTCATGTCAGCGCTATAGAGCGGCTGAAAGACAGCGGAGTATATACCTATAACTTAGGCACGGGTAAAGGTTACAGCGTGCTTGACGTAATTAAAGCGTTCGGTAAAGCGTGCGGCAGGGAGCTTCCGTATGTAATAAAACCGAGGAGACCAGGCGACATTGCGTCGTGCTATGCGGACGCAGGTAAAGCGAAAAGAGAACTCGGTTGGGAAGCCGAGCTCGGCATAGACGAAATGTGCAAATCTCTTTGGAATTGGCAATCTAAAAATCCCGACGGTTATAACGGTTAATTCAAGCCCTGCCTTTGCAGGGCTTTTGGTTTTCGGCGTTTCAAACGAGGTTCAGAGGTTTATAAGAAATTATAATGATATAAGAGGTGGAAAATGTTAGGCAACTTTTATTACTGCAACCCTACAAAACTTTACTTCGGTAAAAACTCGCTTGACGGGTTAAACGAGGAGCTTCCCAAATACGGCAAAAACGTACTGCTTGTTTACGGCGGCGGTTCAATTAAAAAGAACGGTATATACGGCAAAGTAATTGAAATTTTAAAGGCGAACGGTAAAAATGTTTTTGAGGACGCAGGCGTTATGCCTAACCCCACATCAGAAAAGTTGAACGAGGGGTGCCTCAGGGCAAGGGAAGCCGAGGCTGACCTTATTCTGGCTGTCGGAGGCGGTTCGGTGTGCGATTATGCAAAAGCCGTTTCAGTTTCGGCATACTGCGGCGATGACCCGTGGGAAAAGTATTACATACGCTTTGAAGAACCCGACTGCAAAATCATACCCGTAGGCTGTGTGCTTACTATGGTCGGAACGGGAAGCGAGATGAACGGCGGTTCAGTAATAACCAACTGTGAACAGAAACTTAAAATAGGGCACGTCTTCGATGAAAAGGTTTTTCCTAAGTTTTCAGTTTTAAATCCCGAATTTACCTATACTCTGCCCAGATATCAGATGATTGCAGGCATTTACGACATCATGTGCCATATACTTGAACAGTATTTTTCAGGCGAGGACGACAACACAAGCGATTATATAATGGAGGGGTTGCTTCGCTCGCTTATTCACAGCGCTAATATTGCGGCAGTCAATCCCACCGATTACGAGGCGAGAAGCAACATTATGTGGACGGCGACCTGGGCGTTGAACACTTTGGTTGCAAAGGGTAAAACCACTGACTGGATGGTGCATATGCTTGGGCAGGCTGTCGGCGCGTATACCGACGCGACTCACGGAATGACGCTTTCTGCTGTTACTATGGCGTATTATAAGCATATTCTGCCCTACGGTTTATCTAAGTTCAAGCGCTATGCTGTAAACGTATGGGGAGTAAACGCAGAGGGGAAGAGCGACAAAGAAGTTGCAGAAGAGGGTTTGCGGGCTATGGAAAAATGGATGAACAAGCTCGGGCTTGTAATGAACCTTACGAAATTGGGAGTAACGCCCGATTTGATAGACGGAATTGCCGACGCAACGCGCACCAAGTCGGGCGGATACAAAGCGCCGACAAGGGAAGAGGTTGTCGAAATACTTAAAAACAGCCTGTAAGGGTTTATAAATTTAAAAGCGCCCGTAAGCAATAAGCTTACGGGCGTATAATTTTAAACGTTTTAATCGCCAAACGCGCTTTTAAGCGCAGGATATAATTTTTTGTATACTTTGTATTTTTCCTCGTAAAGTTTTACAAGCTTTTCGTCGGGCAAAATCTTTTCTTTGGTTTTTACTATTTTTTCCGCAGCTTCTTCAACGGTCTTATATCTTCCGCAGGCGACCATTGCAAGCATTGCCGCGCCGTATGCCGGACCCTGTTCTACGGCAGGCGTTTCAACCGTCACATTGCATACGTTGGCAATTATTTTGCGCCACAGCGGACTTTTTGCGCCGCCGCCGCATATCTTGGTCTTAGTTACGCGCGTGCCGCATTCCGCAGCCGCTTCAAGACAGTCTTTAAGGGCAAAAGCCACGCCCTCTAAAACAGCAAGCGTCATATCTTTGCGCGTTGTGTCGGGGCGCATACCTATAAACGCGGATTTTGCATTTACGTCGTTGTGGGGGCTTCTTTCACCCATAAGGTAGGGGAGGAAGTAAACTTCGTTTTTGCCGAGCTTATCTTCAAGCCCGTCCTGTTCCTTGTCAAAGTCGTCCGCGCCCGTAACGCCCGACCACCAGCTGTTGCTGGAAGCGGCGGAAAGTATACAGCCCATTAAGTGCCATCTGCCGTTTGCGTGGGCGAAAGAGTGCAGGGCGTTTCCGTCGCTCAAAGCAAACCTGTCTTTGGCAATAAAGACCGTTCCGCTTGTGCCGAGAGATATATTGCAGTCTCCGTCTTTTACAGTGCCCGTTCCGACAGCCGCCGCGGCGTTATCGCCTGCGCCTGCGCAAATCAGAGTATCGGGGCTTAAACCCAACTCTTCGGCAAGTTCTCTTTTTATTTGTCCGACAGGTTCATAAGAGGGGTAAGTATGAGGTAAAATCTTTTCTGAAATACCCGTTATTTGGCACATATATGGGGACCAATCGCATTTTCCGACATCGAAAAGTAAGGTTCCGCCTGCATCCGAATAGTCGGAGGTAAAGCTTCCGCAAAGCAAAAAATTTATGTAGTCTTTGGGAAGCATAATCTTTTTTATGCGCTTGAAGCTTTCGGGTTCGTTTTCTTTCAGCCAAAGAATTTTAGGCGCGGTAAAACCTGCAAAGGCTATGTTTGCCGTGTTTTCGGTCAGTTTTTGTCTGCCTATGACGTTATTCAGGTATTCAACCTCTTTCTGCGTCCTGCCGTCGTTCCATAAAATGCAGGGGCGTATAACTTTATCGCACCCGTCAAGGGCGACAAGCCCGTGCATCTGACCGCCTGCGCCAATGCCTTTAACGGCTTTTGCATCGTGCCCTTTTAAGAGCTCTTTCAGACCTGTTTTAACGGCTTTGAACCAATCGTCGGGGTTTTGTTCGCTCCAACCGTTTTTAGGATAGACTACGGGATATGCCTTAGTTACGCTGTTTTTTATTTGTCCGCAGTCGTCTGTAAGTAGTAATTTGACTGCGGAAGTGCCTAAATCAATGCCTATATAATAGCTCATTTGCCGCCGAAAAGTACTCCGTTTACGATATTTTGCAATATTTCTTGGTTTCCGCTTGCAGGAAGCTCAGGTTTGCCCAACTTTTCGGCATAGTCGGAAAGCTCTTTCAAAGTGCATTGCCCCCCTAATATGCGCAAACCAACGGGGTTTTCTTTAAAATACGAATACTTTTTGCGTATAGCTTCGTCCAATCTTCCGTCCTCTATGAGCGCGGCGGCTTTGATAAGCCCGAGCGCAAAAGTATCCATTCCGAGTATGTAAGCCGCGAACATATCTTCTGCTGTGTATGAGGGTCGGCGGCATTTTGCGTCGAAATTGAAGCCGCCTGTAAGTCCGCCTGCTTTTAAAACTTCGTACATACACAGGGTAGCTTCGTAAACGTTAAAAGGAAATTCGTCCGTGTCCCAGCCTAAAAGCAGGTCGCCCTGATTTGCGTCGATACTGCCGAGCATTCCGTTTATTGCGGAAATTCTCAACTCGTGCTGGAACGTGTGCCCTGCAAGAGTCGCGTGGTTGGCTTCGATATTCATCTTGAAGTCTTTGTCAAGCCCGTGCGCCTTTAAAAAGCCTATAGCGGTGGAGGCGTCAAAGTCGTATTGGTGTTTCATAGGCTCTTTCGGTTTGGGTTCTATGTAAAAATCTCCCTCGAAGCCTATGCTTCTTCCGTAATCTACAGCCATGCGCATAAGCCGCGCAATGTTTTCCGTTTCAAACTCAACGTCCGTGTTCAGAAGAGTTTCGTAACCCTCTCTGCCGCCCCAGAAAACATATCCCCTGCCGCCGAGTTTGACGGTCAAATCAAGCGCTTTTTTAATCTGCGCCGCGGCAAAGGCGAAAACGTCGGCGCTGTTTGTCGAGCCTGCGCCGTTCATATAACGGGGATTAGAAAACATATTTGCCGTTCCCCATAGGCACTTTATATCGGTGCTTTTCATTTTTGTAAGAATGTAGTCTGAAATTTCGTCAAGACGTTTGTTGGTTTCTTTTATATCGTCGGCTTCGGGCACAAGGTCTACGTCGTGAAAACAGAAATATTTTATTCCGAGCTTTTGCATAAACTCGAAGCCTGCGTCCACTTTTGCTTTGGCGTGTTCCATTGTGCCGTCTTTCGCGCCGAAAGACTTGTCCGCAGTGCCCCTGCCGAACATATCAGCGCCCGTTGCGCAAAGGTTGTGCCACCAAGCCATGGCAAAAGGTAGGTGTTCGCTCATTTTTTTGCCGCAGATTATTTTGTCGGCATCGTAAAATTTAAATTCCAGCGGATTTTTGCTGTCGGCGCCGCCGAATTTAATTTTCGGTATATTTTTAAAAATTTCTTTCATATTTAACCTCTTAAAAAAGCTTTTCTTTACTATACATCAATTTTATTTAAAATGGAAGAGAATTAGAAAAAATTATTGAAAACTCCCCGAACGTTTTTGCATTCGGGGAGTTGTTTTAAATTTGTTCGACAACTGCGCAATCAAATTGCGCTAAGCAGTCTTTTATTTGGGCTGTTTGCCGATATAAGCGAGTATACCGCCGTCGACGTAGAGAATGTGCCCGTTGACCGCGTTTGACGCGTCGGAAGCAAGGAACACCGCGGGACCTGAAAGTTCATCGGCTTCAAGCCATCTTCCCGCAGGGGTTTTTGCGATAATGAAAGAATCGAAGGGATGACGGCTACCGTCGGGCTGCCTTTCTCTTAAAGGAGCGGTCTGAGGGGTTGCGATATAGCCGGGACCTATGCCGTTGCACTGAATGTTGTATTCTCCGTATTCAGAGCAGATGTTTCTTGTCAGCATTTTAAGTCCGCCTTTTGCCGCGGCGTATGCGGAAACGGTTTCCCTGCCGAGTTCCGACATCATTGAACAGATGTTAATGATTTTGCCGTGTCCCTTTTTAATCATAGAGGGGATGACGGCTTTTGACATAATAAAGGGACCGTTGAGATCGATATCGATGACCTGTCTGAACTGCGCCGCGGTCATTTCGCACATAGGTATGCGCTTGATTATTCCTGCGTTGTTTACGAGGATGTCTATAACGCCGACTTCTTTTTCGATTTTAGCGACCATTGCGTTTACGCCGTCTTCGTCGGTTACGTCGCAGACGTAGCCGTGAGCCTTTATACCTGCTTCTTTGTATGCTTCAAGTCCCTTGTTTACGAGGTCCTGATTTATATCGTTGAAAACGATGGTAGCGCCTGCTTTTGCAAAACCGTTGGCAATCGCAAAACCTATGCCGTAGGACGCGCCCGTTACAAGCGCGATTTTTCCGTCAAGTCTGAAATCTTTCATTTCCATAAATTAAAATCTCCGTTTGAAGTTATTATGCACATATTATAACACGTTTATTTGCGTTTGTACATAGCAGAATGGAAAATTTTGCTAAATTTTGTTGGTTTTTAACATTGCAGAAATAAGGAAAGACACTAAAATTTTAACTTATCAAGCGAAGATGTGCGATAGGTTAAAGTTTTTCACCGCGGCATTTTTGTAAAAAGTTTTCCAAACAAATATTAAATTCTTGCGGCGCGTCCATATTCACGCAATGCCCTGCACCTTTGAAAATTATTTTATCGCAATTTTCATATTGCGCCCATTCGTTTACGATTTCTATTTCCATAGGTATATCGTGTTCGCCGCAACCGACCAATAGTGAGTATCGCCTTTGTTGTTTAGGGTATTTATTTACAAGTTTTTGCAGCCCTGCCAAATACCTGAACGAACTTTTCCTGAACTTTATATTAAGGTTATAAAATTTTGTCTGCGCCTCGCTTGTATACGCGGAAATCTTTTTGTTTGCTTTTGAGAACCATTTAATAGAAAACAAGGCTTTTAGCATCATTTTCATCTGACCTTTTGAATTAGCCTTTTGCATTTTAGTATCAAAGTTGTTTATATCGTAGCCGCCGAAGCAGGCAAGCGACAATACTTTATTTGCATATTTGTTGGCGAAGTCCTGAATAAAAACCGAACCCAAAGATACACCGACAAAGTGAGCGGAGGGGATGTTATGCTTTTGAAAAATACGGTCAATCCAATCGGCTGTTTTTTCTATATTATCGCCTTTTTTTGCCTTGGTTGAATTGCCGTGTCCTAAGATATCCAAAGCTAACAGATTGTATTTGCCGGAAAAATATTCAAACTGTTTTTCGAACATTGTATGGTCCACAAATGCGGCGTGAATAAAGACAAGCCATTCCTTGCTTGCGCTGTCGTCGATATAATAGGCGATTGGTGAATTTTCGAGATATAATTTTTCCATTTTATTGCTCCTTTACGTTTTTTAATAAGCGATTGTACCATTCGATATTGAATTTCATTAAATCGCGCCCGTATGTTGCGGTTTGCAGTTGAAAGTATAAAATATCGTTATTTTGAATTTCGCTTGCAAGAGTTGCGCCTTCGTTACAGATTTTTTCCAAATCCAGACGTATTTTCTTTAAATCGGCTATGTGGCTTTCTATCAATTTTATACGGGTTTCTTTTTCTGCAAAGCCCAAAAAGTATATTTTTGACAGTTCGGGGTTTTTAGCCGACCCGTTGTCAATAGGACTATTCAGCCAATTGTTAAAATAATTTTTGCCGTTATCGGTTATAATGTAAATTTTTTTCAGTTTGCCTTTTTCGGTTATTTCGCTAACGGTAATATATCCGTTTCGCAGTAATTTTTTAATAGCGGCTTGTATGCTGCCCGTACTGCAACTGTACATTAAATTCAAGCCGTCGTTTATACGCTTGCGCAACTGATAAATTGTTCGGGATTGCAGTAACAATAAACCTAAAATTATGTTTTCCATTTTACTCCTCTATATTACTAGTAGTAACATCATTATTTGTGATTGTCAAATAAAAATAAGAAAAAAGCGCTTGTTTGTTCAAGCGCTCGCCACGATGCCGATTTTGGTTTTTACACTTGCATTGTATGACATAATTTAATCATAAAACTTTTTTACCGAAGAGGTAACAAAAGACAGATTTCACGAGATTTATTTTTTAGCGGATATTTCAAAAACGGATATTTTAGAAAAAGGTAATAATTTCGTTCTTAAAGAGGGTAGGCACACATTAACTTTCAAATGGCTGAATGTAAACGAACTAAGCGATATTAATGCAAGTATTTCTTAAAAAGGGAATTTCAGACTTGCCGAAAAAATTAAAATTGATTACTGAAATTAAATAGAAAATGCAACTATATAAGGTATTAAAATAAGGTTGCGCATATAGTTCGGCAAAAAAGCTGGACTTAATTTTTTTGTTTGCTACGGCTTTCCTTGTCGTCGGTATATATTTATTCAATCTTAAATTAAAAGTTATTTGTATTATTGACAAACTGATTAAGTTTTTTTAAACTATCCTTATGAAAAAGAAAATTATTTTAAGCTCAGTTATTTCCGTAATTTTAATAATTTGCATTGTGTTATGCTCGGTTTTAATTCCGAAATCTTGCAATATTGAACAAGACTTTTCGGAAAACTTAAACAGAGGGCTTGTCGTTACACGGCAGAATAAAAAAGCTTTTTTGTCTTGGCGATTTTTACCTACTGATGAAAAGGGTTGCGAATTTAACGTTTACCGAAGCGAGAACGGCGGCGAAGCAACAAAACTGAATGACAAGCCCTTGTATAGAGCAACGTTTTACGAGGACGATGGTATAAGCTCCGATAAGGAATATACATATTATGTTTCTAAAAATTATCAAGGGAAAGAACAAAACAGCGAGCCGTTTACTATGCGCGCAAACACTGAAAACGGCTGCTTTTATACCGTAGATATCAAAGACGGGATGAAAATAAAAAACGTTTGGGTAGGCGATTTAAACGGCGACGGCGCTTACGATTACGTTTTAGATAGGGTTGCCCCTAAGGGAAGCGCCGACGAGGAAGAAACGGAAGACGAAGGTTCTGCAACGGAAAATCCTCAGCAACAATATATAGAAGCTTATTTAAGCGACGGAACTTTTCTTTGGCGTATCTCATTGGGTAAGAACAGTGAAAATCAATACAGAATAGAACCGGGGTCGACAACCATTGAAGTGGGACATTGGGACGGGGTAAGCGTATACGATTTAGACGGAGACGGTAAAGCCGAAGTCTATATAAGAATAGCAAACGGCGTAACTTTCGGCGACGGTGATAAATTTGAATATACCGACGATTTGCATCAATGGATAGCCAAATTAGACGGTATGACAGGTAAGCTAAGCGATAAATGCGCTATCCCCGACGATTATATAGAAGACGGTCCTATGGCGGCGCAATTCGGCGTAGGCTATCTTGACGGCAAACAGCCCAGTTTGGTTGCCGTTATGAAAAACAGGCGTAACGATAAAGGCGACGATTTGGGATTCAATATGCTTATATGTGCTTACAGCGTAAGAAACGACAGGTTGTCAATGAATTTTAAATGGAAATCTACAGAAGCCGGCGTCGAATGTCCCGAGGGACATCAATTCAGGATTTGCGACGTTGATTTTGACGGCAAGGACGAAATTCTCGAAATAGGATTTTGTCTGAACGGCGACGGAACTCTGCGTTACAGTCTTGCAAACGACGGCATTTGCCACGGCGACAGATTTTACGTTGGCAAATACAATAAAGACGACGAGCATATGACGGGGTACGGTGTGCAGCAGAATAACCCCGACCTTATTTATGAATATTATTACGATGCCGCAACTGGCGAAATTTTGTGGAAGCATATAGGGGATACATTATCTGATATAGGCAGGGGATGCGCCGCAGATATCGACCCCACTGTTGACGGTGCGGAGGTCTGGGCTTTCAGCGGTATCTATAACGCAAAAAGCACTTTTTATTGTCCGAGCCAAAGCAGACAATTTGGCCCGATATTAACATACAGTGGGACGGCGATTTGCTTTTTGAACAGTACCATGAAAATTATATACAGGAATGGGACTATGTAAATAAAGAAGTATCGCGCGGTGACGACAGATTAAATAAGCTTTACAGCCTGTACAACAGAAGCGTTGGCAATTATCCCTCCGTAGACACCACTGGTAAATAACCGCTGTTCGTCGGCGATATTATAGGCGATTGGCGTGAAGAAGTTATTATGGTTGATTATACAAACAATAAATTGGTGGTTTTTACTACGCAACATAGTACGGAATATAGAATACCTGCGCTTTGTACCGACCGTACATACCGCAATTGGATGACTTTAAAAGGTTATAAGCAAGGTTCTTCTACCTCATATTATTTTGGTCAGGATATGGATTTAAAAGCTACTTTCTCAAATTTATGACTTTCTGCAAAATTCGGCGACGCCAAAAATACGTATTTATTTTCGCAATAAAATAAGCCTGTTTAATGAATAAAAAAATAAAAACTTCAAAAAAATGACATGAACGGGTATTTTTAAATCTTGAATTGGTTTATAATGGCGCGCAGTTCGGCAAGTAAATTGAATTTTAATTTTAAATTCATGCCGCAGAGAGAAGTGGGTTGCTTATTTTATATGCTTGCAAAAAGCGCTTAGAAATGGTATATTTTAAATATGGGCTGTCCGTATTTCGAAATACAAAAAAGCGATGATTATGAAAATATCGCATCTATAATTATTGCCGATAAAGAAACTAAGCATTTCGTCCGTCGCCGAAGATATACGCAGCGTTGCGCAAACGATGACGGTATAAGGTCTGCCTTCGATAAAAAAATCCGCCATTCGCAAAGCGGATTTTTTGACGGCTTACGGTTTTTCTCGATTGTTCTTCCGTTAATGATAGCCGTAAGTATTTACGTTATGGTTACAGCAAAGCCTGAGAATATGACCGGACTTATTGCGGTTCCGCTTACTGCTTTGGTAATCGGCATTATTTGGGGAATATTTTTAATTTGCCATATAATTGAATTTTCTTTTGTAACATCCGGAGACCGTTTATTTATAGCGTATGACGGTGAAGGCAATCCTTATTCGGTTGAGGTGGGCGAAAAGCGAATCAGGGTTTTGTATCAAAACTTATTGTACGTTATTAAAGATAAAAGAATAAAAAAGATAAATAACGAAAGAAAATTGTACTATGCGTATTTAAGTATGTTTCCGCATTCTGTTTTAAGTATGGAAAAGTACGTTGATAACTCAGACAGAAGCACAGAACCCGTAATTATTCCGAGTATAAATTATTACGATGACGGGCGTTGCACATTGTCTTTCAAGGAATTCAGATATTCGCAAACTCAAAGCTTGCCCGAAGGGTACGAACAGCTATTACAAGACGTACAAGACGAAAAAACCGCCCGATACGAAAGAGAGCGGCAACAAAATCTCGCCCGTATTCGCGGACGAAACAAAGACTATTATATGTAACAACTGAATAAATCTATAAGGAGGAAACGTTTTCGAGATAATTTATGTCGAGAAGGAAAAAGAATACCACAGGGATACCCGATTTTGAAATCGACTCCCTTGCAAGAGCGTTACTGCCCGCTATTCAAGCCTACTTTGAAACCGAAGAAGGACAAAAAGAGTTTGCGGCGTGGCAAGCCGAAAGGCAACAAAGACAACCGAATAAAAAATTGAATAATAAAGAATCCCGTTAAATCGTATAGGGATAGCCGATGAAAAAAACGGAACACGGAGACCGCCGAAGTAGAGCGGTATATAAATGAAAGAGTTACATAATAGGACTCACGCAAAAAGACGAAGTATTTTTGTGGGAAGAGGAAGCGCAACGTAGCAAAATTGCCGTTTGAAATAACAAACGGCATAAAGCGGAGTTTGCGGTGACGAGGTTGCGCCGAATATCATAAACCTAAATAACGGCAACAGCCGTTAGAGCAATTACGCTCTATCGGCTGTTTTCATTAAAGTCTATTTGATTGACTAATTTAATCGTATGCCATTATGGCTTTTGCAACATTGATGTAATGGTCGGCTATTCTTTCTGCGTTTGCGGAAAGAGAAAGATATTGCGTGCCTACTTCTGCGGTACATTCGCCGCCGCTTAATCGCTCGATATGGCTTTGCGCCATTTTTTCCGTGACGCTGTCAACTTCTTCTTCAATGGCATAAGCATTTTTAAGAGCTTCTTTATCGTTGCCCTTATACGCCGTCATTACTTCGGCATAAAGTCTTCCTATAAGCTCTTTCAAATCGCTGATTTCCCGAATAGCCGTTTCAGAAAAGGTTGCGTTTGCATCTTTTAGTTTATCGGCGTATTCAACGATATTTTCCGCATAATCGCCGACACGTTCCAAATCCGTAATCGTGCGGATTGCGCAAGTCAAATAAATCCTGTCTTTTTCCGCTAAATCTTCTTTCAGTAGCTTGACGATTATCCGTGCAAGTTCTTTATTTAGAAAGTCTAATTGTTTTTCACGTTGTCTGAACGTTTCTACGTTCTCATAATTCAAAGTACACACTATATCACAAGCGCTATAAAAATTTGCAATAGCCGTATTTGCCATTTCTATAATTTCATATTTTATCTGCTGAACCGCAAGGGGCGGCGTGCGCAGCATATGTTCTTCGATAAAACAGAAGTGTGGCTCATTAGTATTTTTCTGTTTGTCTTTTTTGTCGGGTAAAATTTTAGTAACCGCTTTAACAAGCAAATTCGTAAATGGTAATACTATAATAACCGTAATTATGTTGAAAATCGTATGGAACATAGAAAGCTGAATTTGCGGTGCGTGCGGAAACATTTTATCGAATACAAATTCGTAGTCAATTCCGCCAATTCCCATAAACAAGCCTATCAGTAAAAACACGATTACGCCGCTGACATTGAAAATTATGTGTATGAGCGCAGTACGTTTTGCATTTTTAGTGCTGGTCATTCCCGCTATTAACGCAGTTACGCAAGTTCCTATATTTGCGCCCATTGTTATATAGATGCCTTGATTTAACGATATAAGACCGGTAACCACCATAGTTATTGCCATAGAAGTCATTACCGATGAGCTTTGAATTATGGCTGTTAATATAGCGCCGATAAGTACGAGCAACACGGGATTTTTGAATTGTGCAAGAAAGTTTTTCACCGCATCAAGTTCAGAAAACTCTGCCATTGCACCGCTCATCATAGAAAGTCCTACGAAAAGCATACCGAATCCTGCGGCAATTCCGCATATTTTTCGTATCTTATCCTTATTTGAAAAAGCAAGTATAAATGCGCCGATTCCTGCAAATGCGGCAAAGATAACCGAAGTTGATATGGAGTTCGAGCCAAACATACCGAGTGCAACAAGTTGTCCCGTTATCGTCGTGCCGATATTTGCGCCGAAAATAACGGTGGCGGCTTGCGCAAGTGTCATAATCCTGGCATTTACAAAGCCGATTACCATAACGGAAGTCGCGCTTGAACTCTGTATTACGGCAGTAGTCGCAGTGCCTATACCAACGCCCAATAATTTGCTTTTGGACGCTTTTGCAAAAAGAGATTTCAGTTTCCTGCTTCCGAGAGCTTCAAGGTTGGAACTCATCATCGTGCAGGCGATGAGGAATATTCCTACGCCCGCAATCAATGAAAGTACCGAAGTTGCAATTTCTGTCGCAGTCATTTTATTTTTCTCCTTGTAATTAATTCCTTATAATAATATAGACAACATATCCAACATAAAGCAAGACTGTTATTGCGCCTTGCCAACGGTACATTTTTTTAGAGAAAAGAGCAATCAAAAGTATAATTACACCAGAACCGAACATAACGAGAATATCTGTAAGAGCCGCCCAATCAAGGGTAAGATTGCTTATAGTGGAAGAAAGACCGAGAATAAAAATTATATTGAAAATATTAGAGCCGATTACGTTACCTATGGCTATATCGTTTTCTTTTTTTATAGATGCGACCACGCTTGTAACCAATTCAGGCAACGAAGTTCCTACGGCAACGATTGTAAGTCCCACAAGAGTTTCGCTCATTCCCGCAGTTTTGGCGATAGCTGCCGCATTATCTACAACCAAATCACCGCCGAAAATAATACCTGCCAATCCGACAATGGCTAAAATTATACTTAACCATATCGGCTTTTTCTTTTCTTCCTTGACTTCTGTCGTCTGTTCGGTTGTACTCACGTCTGTAACGGCAAGTTTCTTATTCGCTCTTTTCGTGCGGATAATAAGAAAAGCAGTATAGGCAACGAACAAAACGAGCATTGCAACAGACTCGAAAATATCAAGTTTAAGCGGTGTAATTACGAAAGCGAATAAAAGCATAACACCGTATAAACAAACCATTATAGGTATGTCGTAACGCTTGATGTCTTTACCTATCGAAAGGGGTATGATAAGCGAGCTTACGCCGAGAATTAAAAGCGTATTGAAAATGTTTGAGCCGACTACGTTGCCGATACTCATATCGTTCATTCCGTTTATAGCACTATTTATGCTTACCGACGCTTCGGGTGCGCTCGTACCCATTGACACTAGCGTAAGTCCGATAATCAGTGACGGAATCTTCAACGCTTTGGCTATTGCGCTTGAACCGCTGACAAACCAATCTGCACCTTTGACAAGCAAAGCCATTCCGACGATAAGTAAAACGATATTGAGAGCCATAAAAAACCTCCGAAAAAATAAAAGACCTTTACCGAACTAAAAATTCAGTAAAAGTCTTGAAATTTAAGCGTTACCGAGTATGCAGTATACTGTATTGACGGTTAGCACACGTTCTTTGAACGCTTTCTACTCCCTTTTAGGAACACTATTCAACTGTCTATTGCATAATAGCAAATTTTTCTATATCGTGTCAAGCGTATTAAAGATATTAAAGTAAGCTAATTTTACGTTTTGCAAAGAAAAAAGTAAATCCGAACCATTCACTTGTAACAAGTAAACAATTCGGATAATACTCTTTTGGTGCACCACACGCAACCTTATTCGAATACCGAATAGGGTTGCGTTTTTCTTTGCATTAAAAAAGCCGAGTTACTAATAAAAGTAGTTCGACTTATGTTTTACGCTAAATTGAAATTTAATTTTTATCAAAATTTTTATAAACAAATTTCACTATGACTTTATTGAGAAAATAAAACCCATAACCGATAGCGATACTGCCCAATGCGCCGCCGATTACTATGGCTACCATTATGCCTGCACCCATTTGAATGGGGTCAAGAAATGAATGTATAAAATCTTGAGTAATAACGCCGTGAATTTGAGAAAATAAATAATAAATTGCAATAGGAATAACGGTAATCGGAACAAGTCGCAATTTACACTCTTGCATTGTCAAAAATAGTGTATATAACATAGAAAATAAAGGATTTAATAAATGTAGAAAGAGCATATTTCCGACAAACCCTTGTTGAAAGACTATCGAGCCAAGCATTTCTATAATTAAAAGAGTTGACGGCATAAGAAACAGTAAATGTGGTATTTTAATTTTTAGTAATACCAAAACTCCACTAACGAAATAAAATATTCCACTAAAAAAATTGCTAATGAAAGTAAGTTCTATTCCAAAACCTTGCCACTCAATACAGGGTAAGATAATAAACCAACACCCTAAAATAATAGCACCTATACCGGAAATTAAATTAAAGATTTTATTTGCTTCTTTCACACATTACTCCAAAGTTAAATTACCGTTTATCATACAATCATTATAGCACAAACGAACATTATTTTCAACTATATGACAACGTAAAAATAGACTTGTGGCACTGTGGCGGGTGCTTGATAAAACGAGCGCGCGGCTGCGCCGCGCGTTCAAGCACCCGCCACAAAAGAAAACAACCGAATAAAAAGAAAGATATGAAGCGCCGAGCGGAAAGGGCGTTCGCCGCTAAACCGCTTGGCGAATCGCCCTTTTCCACGCTCGGCGGCGTTATTCAAATATTGTCTTTTTAAAGTGTTGTTTTCCCTTTTCAGTCGTTGGCGGTGGCGGCTTTTCTCTTTTCGTCAAGCCTTGCCATATTTCCGCTTATACTGTCATAATTTTCGTCCTTGCGTGCGTTAAAATGCTAACCGAGCTATAAGCGCAGGAAAATTTTAAAAAATATTACAAACATTTGTTTAAATACTTTTCATTGTGTTTATAACTTAAATGCACGCAGAAAGTGCGTTTACAATTTAATATCGGGACTGTATCAATAGGAAATCTATTGTAACAGCTAAAACAGCATACCAGTGTTAAGTTAAGAGAGCAAAGTAGCGATTGAGCGAAAGCCGGTTCACCCCCAACAAAGAAAAGGTGCAGCGTTGCGTTTTGATAAGAGAGAAGATAGCACACTCTTATCCTATAAGGGAAAATAATATTCTCTTATTCTAAACGGGCGGTGTACAAAGTTTTATGAGATTAAGTTCTCGTAAGATTTTGTACACCGCCCTTTTTTCGTGCAAATTTTCAGATTTGGAGGACAGAAATTTGCAGGGAAACAAGACACAACAACTAAAAGTAATCATTATCGGAAAGCCCGACATTCGGGCATTGTCCGACAGCGAGCGCACAGCTTTTTTTGAAACGCTTTTAGCAAGGCTTAAAGAGCTGAAACAACAAAGCGGAAATTAAGGGGGAAAGCGAAATGCCATATATAGGAACAAAAGTCTATTCAGACGGCAGTCATTTTATAGCCATACCACCCGAAAACTTTCCGAGCGAGCAACGCAAAAGGAAAAAGCCAAAGCCTAAACCTACCACCATTAAAACGGTTGACACGAAAAAAGAAAAATTTGAAACGGCGTATGCGGAAAGCCAAAAGCTACCCAAGCGGGAACGGAAAAAATATATTACCGAGCAACTGAAAGACGATTTTAAGACCGCCGAGCAAGTCAACGAATTTGTAACACAGAATATCGAGCGCAAAAAAATCAACGCCTATAAACGCTATTCAAGGTTATGGCGCAAAGTCAACTTGCAGGGCGAGTGGCACTATTTTGTAACCTTTACCTATTCGGACGAGAAAATGACCGAACAGCAATTCAAGAAAAAGCTACAAAACGCCTTAAAACACGCCGTAAACCGTAACGGTTGGAAATATATCGGCGTATGGGAACGTAGCCCCGAAAAACAACGACTACACTTTCACGGCATATTTTACATACCGCAAATGATAGGCGAAATTGTCGAAGTTAAAGATTACAGTACTAAAAGCCACCGTATGCAGACTACGTTTCAGAACACGCACTTTTTAAAAGAGTTCGGGCGCAACGATTTTAAGCCGATAGAAATTCCTAACGACGTTTCGCAGTCCGTGAAATATCTACTCAAATACATAGAGAAAAGCGACGAAAAACTTGTTTACGGCGGTAAATTACCCACCTATTTCAAGAGCGATATTTTGGACGAAGATGTTGCTTGCGGTTTCGGTGTAGACGATAAAAAGCTATTACTTTTTGACAGCTTCCGCTGTGTTGACGAGGGCGAAATTTTGGGAAAGGTCAGTCCCGAAATTATAGAGAAAATGCCCAAATGTAACTGACCGAAAATATTTTGTCTATCGACGGGCGGAGCGTAAACGGAAACGCACTTTTCGTCAAGGGTAAAATGCACTACTGTCGTAGCCCTTGACGGAAAGAAAACACAGCCGAGAAAAACGCACGATTTTTGCGTTTCCGTTTGTTCGCCCCTTGTCGAAAGACAAAATCTAAAATCTATTTTAAAGGAGTTTAAAAAAAAATGAACACAGTTTTAAAAACAGCGGTTATATATGCTCGTTACAGTTGCGACCAGCAGTCCGAGCAGAGCATTGAGGGGCAATTAAGAGTTTGTGAAGAATATGCACAGCGCAATAATATTCTCATACTTAACACTTATATAGACCGTGCTATGTCGGGTACTAACGATAACCGTCCAGACTTTCAGAAAATGCTTAAAGACAGCGCACGCAGGGAATGGGATTACGTTCTTTGCTATAAGTTAGACAGATTTTCAAGAAACAAATTCGAGGCTACTATTCATAAGAAAACGCTTAAAGATAACGGCGTAAAAGTATTGTCCGCTATGGAAAACATACCCGATACGCCCGAAGGCATTATTCTTGAAAGCCTTTTGGAAGGTATGAACCAGTACTATTCAGCAGAGTTAGCGCAGAAAGTTAGTCGTGGTATGAAAGAAACACGGCGCAAAGGTTTATATCAAGGCGGTGCGGTATTGTACGGTTATAAAATTGACGGACGGAAAATAGTTATTGACGAGCCAGCCGCCGAAGTAGTCAGATATATGTACAAACAGTATGCTAACGGCGTATTTGTAAGAGATATAATCAAAGACTTGACCGACAAAGGAATTTTATATAAAGGCAAGCCGTTCGTAAAAAACAGCGTTTACAATATCTTGCGTAACGAAAAGTATTCGGGCGTATATAAGCACGGCGACGAAGTAATCGACAATATGTATCCGCAAATCGTTCCTACCGACATATACGAAAGAGTACGGGCGAAAGTTACTAATAATAAGTACGGTAAAAAGAGCGTTAAAATTGATTTTCTGTTACGGCAAAAATTGATATGCGGAAATTGCGGACAGCCTATGCACGGCGAAAGCGGCACAACCCGAAACGGCACAAAGATTTATTACTATAAATGCAACGGACGGAAAAAGCGTATAAACGATTGCAACAAAGGTATGATACGCAAGGAAGTAATCGAAGATTTAGTTATCAAGACCGCCGTTGAAGAATTGAGCAACCCCGAAGTAATGAGCTATATCGTAAACGAGCTTTTGCGAATACAGGAAATGCAGTTAAAAGAAAATTCAGCTTTAAAGGTTTTAACGAAACAGCAAAAGCAGGTTGAAACGGCTATAAATAATATCGTTGCCAATATGGAACGTGGCATAGTGTCTAACGCAACCAATAAACGTTTAAAAGAGCTTGAAAGCCAACAAGAACTGTTAGAGCGGCAGATACTCATAGAGCGCAGTAAACAAGCCGTGCAGTTTAAAGAAAGCGACATAAGAGAGTTTTACGAGCAAATGTTACACGAGCCGAAAACGCTTATTACCTACCTTATAAAGCAAGTAATTTTATACGACGATAAAATTGAAATACAATTTAACAGCCCCATAAGAATAAGTCCCGATGACGAAAGTTGTCGGGGCTTTTCCTTTTATTCGGAAACTATCGAATTGATAACCTTTAAATGGGCGAATACGAAACCTTATACGCAGAAAACGCAAATTGAGTGCTATATATAGAGCCGTGAACAACGGCTATTTATTCCACAGTGCTATTGACTGAAACTTTTCTTGCGGTGTGTTTTAAGGCAAATAAGGGCGAAACACAGCAACCCGACTGATAACAGTCGGGTTTTGGTTTGCCTTTGGCGCACGAGCCTAACACACCGCAATTTCAGTCAATAGCCTTTTGCGGCATAAACCGCCGTTGCGCTTGATTTTTAAGTAAAAGAAAATAACCTAACCCGATACTTTTAGTAAGTATTCGAATTAGGTTATGAATGGTGCAGCTTCAGGGACTCGAACCCTGGGCCCACTGATTAAGAGTCAGTTGCTCTACCAACTGAGCTAAAGCTGCATATAACCGCCTTTAAGCGGTTATATTGGTGGTCCATCCGAGACTCGAACCCGGGACACCTTGATTAAAAGTCAAGTGCTCTGCCAACTGAGCTAATGGGCCATTTTGCTGGGGTTGGGAGACGAACCTGCGAATTAGTCAAAATCGTTTTCGTCGGTGTCCAGCGGTTTTTCTGGCTGGGGTGGCAGGATTTGAACCTACGAATGCGGGAATCAAAATCCCGTGCCTTACCGCTTGGCGACACCCCATCGCGTTAAAAAAATATGGGGCGGGCGACAAGTTTCGAACTTGCTACCTCCAGAGCCACAATCTGGCGCTCTACCGATTGAGCTACGCCCGCCATATTCTTGGTGCGCCCGGAGAGACTCGAACCCCCGACACACGGCTTAGAAGGCCGTTGCTCTATCCTGCTGAGCTACGGGCGCATAAGCATATCTGTTGCGCGCAAAAATTAAGGCATTTTGGAGCGGGTGATGGGAATCGGACCCACGCAACCAGCTTGGAAGGCTAGTGTTCTACCATTGAACTACACCCGCATAGAACAAGCGAATTGCAGTTCGCTACAACTCAATGCTAAAAAATTATATCAAAACAAAATTTTGCTGTCAACTCATTTTAAAACCGTTTTGGCACAAATTTGAAAAGAATGCAGATGCAGTTTAACCTTATAATAAAACAGTAAATTTTAAGTTCGTAAATAATATGAAAGCAGTCCTCAGTTTATAAGCGGAGGACTGCTTTTTTACGTCTTATTTTTGATAACAAGTAATTATTCTGCTGTCGGCGATGTCATTTTAAGCGATAGCAGAAGAGGTATTACATTCTGCGGTTAGCTTTTGTTTTCGCCGCTGTCTGTTTTGTCTTTTATTTTCCTGTGTTTGCGTTTGCCGCTTGTTCCTATATAAATCAGGTAGCCTATAGCTATTACGGCGAGAAGAAGCACAACAAGCACCAAAACCACGGGTTTAACCAAATCGTCATACGTTTCGTCGGGGTCAGGCGTGGAAACGGGGGGTGTTTCGTGGAAAGTTCTTGGCGTTACCGCGCCCATGGGGACGTAACCTGTAACTTTTTCCGTTTTATCTCCGTCCGTATATTCGTATTCTACCTGATAGAAGTTGTACCTGAGTTCGGGGTTGTCCGTTTCTTTTACTTCGTTTAAAATTTTAAGCTCTGTGCCCGATTCCAATTCCTTTATCCTTGTACTCTCGTTCTCGAAAGGCGACGAGCATACGTAGGTTTTGAAAATAGTTGTTGCATTGGTGAATTCAGAGGCGGAAAGGGGATTTCTTGTAGTGTTCGGTCTTGCGTGCTCCGTTCTTAAAATATAGCACGTTTTATCCACGGAAACAATGGAAATACCGTTGTCAGCGCCCGTTTTGCCGAGAAGCAGGGCGGAGGTGCTTTCAAAATCTTTGCCTACGGTATATGTTTCGCCCGTTATGAAAACTTCGCCGCTGAGCGCAGAAATATCAACCTGTGTAAGCATTTCGTTTTCTGCCAGCGAAACGAAAACGGGACCTGTGGAATTGTAAGTTTTAAGCGAAATTGAGGCGTTGCCGATTAAAATATTATTCGCCGCGCTGAAATCGGAATATTTAATTTCGACGGCTTGCGTTTTATCGCCGTTTAATGTGTATAAAACATTTTCTTTTACGGCGTATGCGGTCTTTCCGAACTGTTTAAGGTTTGAAAATCCGTCAAGAAGAACGGGGTTTTGTACCTCCGCGTTTTTGTCAAGCGCGTAAATTTTACTGCCGCCGCGGTAATAAAGGAACCCGTTTAGCTCTATATTGTCCCTTTTTGTAGGGTCGGCGTAGTTTTCTTCGCCGTCCTTTTCTGTTTCGTCTTTTTCGATATCGTCCAGATTATAGATTTTTCCGCCGCGCGTGCCGTAACGGAAAACGCCGTCATAATAAACGTGGGTTATTTCTTCTTTGCCGTTGGTCAGGGTTTCGAGCCGCTCTCCGCTGTATTTTATAATGCGGTTATTCTGTAAAAACACCGCGCTGTCTTCGCTTACGGCGTAATCTTCCAGCGTTTCAAAGGTAAGCGTTTTGGTAAAGTCCTCGGGATAAAAATCGATACCCGACTGACAAAAATCAAAATCGGCAAAAGCGGACGCGCCGCCTAAACCTATCGCGCACGCCGCGGCGCATAATGAAGTTGTCAAAGCAAAAATTTTCTTCACGGAGCAATTATACCATATCCTTTGACAGGTTGTAAACTGTTTTAAAATTCAAAAATCACACGGAAAATCTTAAAAAATTTTTCAATTATTTTTTAATTATGCCTTTTTTGTCATATTTAACGTTTATAATACAGATACAAAAGCGAACAAATGTTTTGTATATTTCGGAGGACAGATGAAAATTAAACAGCTTGTAAGGTTCTACTTTTCAGCGGATTATCTTAACGAAGAGTTGGACGGCATTATTTTGAGCTATGCCTGCAAGTCTGCTAATTACCTCAAAAGCGGAGAATATTATTTTCAGCGCATAACTGCGGTTATCGAAGCTAAATGTAAGCTGAACGCGCTTTGGGGGTATCTTGATAAAGTTATGTCGGGGATTACCGCAAGGGAAAGGGCGGTGCTTAAATATTACGGAGATTTAAGGCACGGAATTGCGAAGTTGGACGAAGGACGCAAAAGGGAGATAAAGAGGGTCGCCGTAAAGTTCACGCGGCGCGCACAGTGGGTGGGGCGGTACTCCGACGGAATAGACATAGTGAAAAAATATTACTGTATGATGCGAGCAGGTTAAATCAGTTTTCGCTTTTGGGCGGAAGCTTGGGGCGTTTACTGATAAAAAACAGCGCTGCGACCGCGCACACTGCGATTGCGGTAATCACTACGGCGGTAATGAGCGCGGCGTTTCCGCCCTCGCCAGGTTCCGCCGGCGCAATCGTCTGTTGGGGAATGTCGTTACGGGGATAGTCGTTGAATACGCTGTCGGCGACATAGCCGAATTTGCCTTGGCAGTAAACGTAGGCTAACGGCGCGTCGTTTACGCTACCTTTGCCGTAATAAGCCGCAGAAAGTTCGATTTCCATAGGCGGCAGTTGGGAACTGCTCTGGTCGGCGTAAAATTTTACGGTTACCGTCATATTGAGATACTCGTTTTCAAGCGGTTCGTAAACGGTTGTCAAATCTTTTTTTGCACAGTAGCCCGTGACGGAACGGTAGTCGCCTTCGTCTTTCGCGTAGCGGCAGAAGTACCATATCCCGTCGTCGCGCAGAATTTCTACGCAATAGGTTTCGGGTATGGCGAAAAGCGCCGTTTTTGAGTTTTTTTCTGAGCAAAGGTATGCGGTTACGCCCTCGCCGACATAGGCGTAGCGCGGACTATCCGCCGATGCGGACGCGGCGGACGGAAATATGTATATTAAGATTGTCAGCGCGGCGCACAGCGCGGCTTTGAATAATCTCATACCGACAACATTATAAAGTAATATTTACCGAATAAAATGGGGGATTTTGTCTTAAAAGGTCTTATGCAAAGGGAAGAAATTCTAAAAAGGCTTAAAGAAATAGACGAAGAGCTGGAAAAACGCAAAAAAAGCGACAGGCTTTCCGCATACAACAAGGGCAGGAAAAAACATAAAAAGCAGATAGCTTTTCACAAATGTAAAAAGCGCAACCGCTGGGTTTTCGGCGGCAACCGTTCGGGGAAAACCGAATGCGGAGCCGTTGAATGCCTATGGATTTTGAGGGGCGTTCACCCGTACCGGAAGAACAGAAAGGACGTATTCGGTTGGGCGGTTTCTCTTTCCCAGCAGGTTCAGCGCGACATCGCGCAGGCTAAAATTCTGTCCTATCTGCCCAAAAGCTGGATAGCGGATATAACTATGCTTTCAGGCAGAAAGGACAGTCCATCGGGCGGAGTGATAGACCAGATAAAGATAAAAAACGTTTTCGGGGGAATTTCGACATTGGGGTTTAAAAGTTGCGACCAGGGCAGGGAGAAGTTTCAGGGGAGTTCGCTTGATTTCGTGTGGTTTGACGAGGAACCGCCGCGCGATATCTATGAGGAGTGCGTTATGCGCGTGATGGATAGGCGCGGCGATATCTTCGGAACAATGACGCCGCTTAAAGGCAGAACTTTTATTTACAGCGAAATTTTCTTAAATACGCGAGGAAACCCCGAGGTGTGGCACGAGTCTATGACGTGGGAGGACAACCCTTTTCTTGCGAAAAGCGAGGCGAAACTTTTGGAAAACTGTCTGGACAAGTCCGTTCTGGACGCAAGAAAGTACGGTAGATTTTCCGAGGGCGCGGGGCTTGTATATCCTGAGTTTGACGAAAGCGTCCACGTTATTCAGCCTTTCCGCGTTCCGCCCGAATGGCAGGAAAACATATCGATTGACCCCGGACTTAACAACCCCTTATCCGCGCATTGGTACTGTGTGGACTGGGACGGAAACGTTTACGTTGTTGCCGAGCATTTCGCGGCAGGCAAGGATATAGACTTCCACGCGAAAGCCATAAAGGGTATAAGCGCTTCAATCGGGTGGCGGACGGACGCCAAGGGCAGAATAGGGGCGCTTATAGACAGCGCGGCGAACCAAAGGACGCTTGCGTCGGCAAAAAGCGTTTCCGAATTGTTTTACGAACGGGGTATTAACGTAAACACGGGTGTGGATAAGGATGTGTTTTCTGGGATTGCCAGAGTAAAAGCCTATCTTAAAGGCGAGGGCGCCAAACTTTATATTTTCAATACCTGCGTCAATATGATTGAGGAATTTAAAACCTATTTCTGGGCTTCGGGCGACGCGCCTGTAAAAAAAGACGACCACTGTATGGACGAACTGAGGTACTTCATAATGTCGCGCCCCAAACCTGCCGAACAGGGTTCTTTACGGCAATCCTCTCTGTTGCAGGACAAACTGAGAAGAATACGGAAGATAAAAAAAGGCTTGAAAAGATTTTGAGGAGGGTGAAAAAAATCAAGGGAGAAGAAAACGTTGAAAAAGCGCTTTTAAAGTGCGCTACGGGGCATTGTTCAAGGGAGGTTGTGGAAGAATTTGCCGTAGAGGACGGGGAATTGAAACTGGTCAGAAAAAAAGTTACAAAAAGAGAGGTTCCGCCCGATTTAAAGGCCTTGAAAATTATTTTAGAGAGCGGTAAAGAGGTTTCGGACGAGGAACTGATAGAGGAAAAACGCAGGCTTTTAATTATGCTTGAAAACGAAAAATCAAAGGAGGAAAAATGAATAACGCAAATTTATCTGCGGAGGAAATACTTGCGGAAGAGGTGTACAGTGACTTTGAAAGGCGCAGGGCGGAGAGAAAGAATCTTGAAAGAAGCTGGCAGCTTAATCTTAACTTTGTGAACGGCAACCAATACTGTTTAATAGATGCAAAGGGTGAGATTGCCGAAGAAGAAAAAAACTATTATTGGCAGGAAAGGCTTGTTTTCAACCATATTGCGCCGATAGTCGCAGCAAGGCTTGCCAAACTTTCGCGCATACGTCCTGCGCTGACTGTAAGGGCGGCAAGCGACGACGAGACGGACAGGCGTTCTGCCGAACTCGCTTCGCGCATACTTGCCGCAGCGCATGACGACGGGGATTTGGACGGCGTGATGAATACCGCCGCAATGTGGTCGGAAACGTGCGGTACGGCTTTTTACAAGGTTGTATGGAATTCCGCAAAAGGCAGGCTTATAGGCTTGACGGACGACGGCAATCCGCTTAAAGAGGGCGAAGTCGAAGTGGTTGCGGTATCGCCGTTCGAAATATATCCTTTTTCTCTGACGGCGGAAAGCGTGGCGGAACAGCCGAGCATTATTCACGCAAAACCTCTGCCCGTTGAAGAAATTTTTTCAATGTACGGAGTTAAGGTTTCAGGGCGCGACAAGGGTGAATTTAACCTTGTGTCGGGGGCGCTAAATTACGGTTGCCCCCCTGATATGCGCGAAATAACAGGGATTGAACAAAATTATGAACTTGTTTTGGAGAGGTATTCCCGTCCTTGCGCGGAACATCCGTCGGGCAGGCTTACGGTGGTTGCAGGCGGTAAAATTCTGTACGACGGAGAGTTGCCATATCTTAACGGGGATGAGGGAGAAAGAGGGTACCCTTTCATTAAACAGGTGTCTTCGCCCGTCGCAGGAAGCTTTTTCGGGTCGAGCGTAGTTGAAAGGCTTATACCTTTACAGAGGGCGTATAATGCCGTAAAATGCCGCAAACACGAGTTTTTAAACAGGATTACGATGGGTATTCTTGCTGTTGAAGACGGTTCGGTAGATGCGGAGGAGTTGTCTGAGGACGGACTTAACCCTGGCAAAGTAATAGTTTACCGACAGGGTGGAACCCCTCCCGAAATGCTTACTTTGGGAAATGTCCCGTCTGAGTTCGGTGAAGAAGAAAAAAACATTTTAAGCGAGTTCACAAAAGTTGCAGGCACGGGTAATATTTCGGATAACGGAACAAGTTATGCAGGGATAACTTCGGCGACGGGACTTCAACTTATAATAGACCAGGACGACCAGAGGTTAAGCCTAACTTATAACGGAATGAAAAGGGCTTTAAAACTGATTGGGCGGCATATATTACGGCTTTACAGGCAGTTTGCGTCCGATTTAAGGCTATTGAGATACGCAGGGAAAAACAATGTTTCCAACGTAATTTGCTTTAAGGGAAGCGATATTTCTTCGGATGACGTAGCCCTTGAAGCCGACAGCGACCTGAATATGTCGCCTGCGCAAAAGCGCACTTTGATTTACGAGGCTTTGGACAGGGGGCTGTTCAGCGACGCAAGCGGAAACCTTTCTTCCTCGGCAAAAGCCAAAATATCCGAGCTTTTGGGGTACGGAAATATATCATCGTACAGGGATATGAACAATCTGCACCGTGCGAGGGCAGGCGAAGAAAACCTTAAAATGAATGCGCAGGACGTCGAAGTCAGGGGCTATGACGACCATGCGCTGCACATAGAAGAGCATACCGCTTATCTTTTATCGGAAGATAAGGAAAAAGGCGTTGAACGGCGCATATATGCCCACATACAGGCGCATAAAGCCGCTTTAAAGGAGGAAAACAAGAATGATTGAAGAGGATAATTTACTTGCGGAAGAGGATAACTTGAACGCGGAAAACTTAAAAAAAGATACGGCGGATACCGCAGAGGCGGAAGAAAATAAAGCCGCGGCAGGTCTTGGGAAGTTTTCAAGCGTTAAAGCCCTTTTGGACGCCTATAACAATCTTGAAGCCGAATTCACCCGACGCAGTCAGAGGCTGAAAGAATTGGAAGAAGGGAACAAGGCGGAATTTCCGCCCTCCCCCAGCGCCGCGGTAAACGGAGAGGAGCTTTTAAAAGCCGCCCTTTCCGACGAAAAGGTAAAACAGGCGATTGTTGCAGAGTATTTAAAAACTTTGGCTACAAATAAAGCAGTGCCGCTGATTGTCGGCGGCACGGGCTCCGCCGCGCCTGCGTATGCGCCGAAAACCGTCAGGGAAGCAGGCGCGCTTGCGCAGAAATTTTTAAAAAATTAATTTAAGGAGAGAATTATTTGATTACTATTTCAAACGCCGACAAGGCGTTAAAAGACTATTATCTCGACGCCGTTACGGCACAGCTCAACGATGGAATTTCACCTTTCTTTTCGGCGGTGGAAAAAAACGCCGCAAACGTATTCGGTAAAGACGTTAAAATTGCCGTCGTCAGAGGGAACTGCGGCAGCGTGCTTGCAGGCGCCGAAGACGCAGACCTGCCCGACCCCTACAAAAACAGGTACCTTGACATCACCGTGCCTTTGAAAAACCTTTACGGCACAATTGAGATAAGCGACAAGGCTTTAAGGGCTTCGGGCGACGGCTCTGGCGCGTTTGTAAACCTTGTAAACGCAGAAATGGAAGGGCTTATTTCAAGCGCGAAACAGAATTTCAGCCGTATGCTGTTCGGTGACGGAAGCGGCGCGCTGTGCAAAATAACTTCAAAAGTTTCCGACGGAGTGTACAAAGCCGATTGCGTAAAAGATTATTTTGCAGGAATGTGCGTGGACGTTATAGGCGCGTCCTCTTCCGAAGAGGGTGTTTACATACTTTCCGTCAGCGCGAAAAACTCAACCGTTAAATTTTCTAAAAATATTACAAATGTCATTACTGGTTGCAAGGTGTATCCTCACGGCTCGAAAGACAACGAGCTTACGGGACTCGGCGCAATATTCGGCGGCGGCACGCTTTACGGTTACGATAAGAATGTCGAGCCTTATTTTGCGCCCTACATTGAAGACGCGGACGGAAGTATTACAGAGGAAAAACTTACCGACGTTCTCGACTATATGGAAGAGAATTTCAACAGCAGAATAAATATGATTATCTGCTCATATAAGACCAGGAAGAAGATTGCGTCGCTTATAGCCGAAAACAGGCGCGTTGTAAATTCAACGGACGCGCGCACGGGCTTCGGCGTTGTTACGGTGAACGACGTGCCCGTTTATGCGGATAAATACTGTCCCGACGACAGGATTCTTTTTCTTAACACGGACGATTTTGTTTTAAGCCAGCTTTGCGATTGGGAGTGGCTCGAAGACGAGGGCGGCAAAATTTTAAAACAAGTTACAGGCAAGGCGGCGTATTCGGCGACTTTGGTGAAATATGCCGAACTTATCTGTAAAAAGCCCTGCGGACAGGCTATGCTTTCAAACATTTCAAGTCAGGCGGAGGAGACTGCCGCTAATTAAATTTACGGGAAGCGCGACGCATTCAATGCGGCGCGCCGATTACCCTGAGGAGGCTTAATGAAAGTAAAAGACATTATAAAAAGCGCGCTTGTCTTAATTGGCAGGGAGGACGTTGCGCGAAGCATTGAAAAAGAGGAGGAGTCGGAGACTGCTTATTCGCTTACGGCGGAAGAAAAAGAGACGGTTGAAACGTTGCTGTACTGCTTTAACTCAGTTGAAGACGAGCTTGCGCGGTGCTATTTTCCCCTTAAAGCCGAGGAGGCGCTTACTTCCGAAGACGGGGTTTATGCGTTTTCCGGTTTTACCGAAAGACCTTTGAAAATTATTTCGGTCACTGCGAAAGGAGAAAAGATAAAGTTTGAAGCCGATGTGCGCTTTCTTAAAACAGACGCGAAAGAAATTACCGTTTTATACCGCTACGCGCCCCCGAAAAAAAGTCTGGACGGCGAAAGCGCGTTCGGAGGAGAGGTCAGCGAAAGACTTGTCGCGGCAGGCACTGCTTCAGAATATTGCCTTATCTGCGGCGAGGCGGCGAAAGCTCAGGCTTGGGAAAGCGTTTACAGGGGCGAGATAGACCGCTTGCGCCGCAAAAGCATAAACCGCACCAGTTTTCCGCCGAGGAGGTGGGTGTGAATTTAAAAAGGCGTTTTCCCAAAACTGTAAAACTTAAAAAAGATTTGCTTTCTGGGGACGGCTATCTTGCGGTCAGCTGTATGCTTAAAGACGGAAAAATTCTGCCTGCGCTCGGCGTTGCCGAAAGCGGCGGAGGCCTGCCGCAGAATATTCATTTTGCAGGCTATACGCGTTTGATAGGTAAATACATACTTTGCGCCGACAACTATTTTTACAGCTCGGCGGACGGGCGCGCGTTTGATTTTAAGAAAAAATTTACGACGCAGTACGCAAGCCTTGTAGAACTGAACAGGATAGGCGAGGCGGGCGCGGCGGTGTTCGGCAGCGCAAGCGCGTACTACTTTAACGCCGTTGCCGGTTATTCCGAAGCGCTTACGGCAAACGTAAAAAAGTGCGTGCTTAAAAACGGCAGGATATTCGGAATTGACGCGGCAAACCCGTATAAAATAAAGTGGTCCGGCGAGGGGTCGCACACCGACTGGACGGAAAATATTTCGGGTGCGGGCTGGGTAATAACGGGCGGCGGCTACGGCAGGATTTTAAATCTTGTCGTTTACGGCGATAAGATTGCGGCGGTAAGGGAAAGGGGAATTAATTTTCTGCACGCTTTCGGCACCCCGGAAAATTTCAAGCTTACCTATTACAACGAAGTTTTGCCTGAAATTTACTCTGACACCGCGGCGGTTATAGGCGGTAAACTTTATTTTTATACTGTAAGCGGACTTTATGTGTACGACGGTTCTTCGGCAAAAAAAACCGAACTGCCTTTTTGCGACGATATCGTGGACTGCGTTGCCGCGTCGGAGTTCGGCGGCAGATATATTTTGTCGGGGGGAAGCCGAATTTTGGGCAGGGACGCATTGCTTGTAGTAAACGCCGAAGAGGGAATTTCGTATCTGGTTGAAGCGGATAAAGGTATACCCGTCGCAGACGGAGAAGTTTTAATTTACGGTGCCGACGGCAGTTTTTCGGCTTTGGAAGAGGGGGCGGAATATCTTTTCGAAAGCGCTGAAACGGACTTCGGGAAACGTGGTAAAAAAGTGCTGAAAGAGCTGTTGCTGGACGCGGACGGTGACGTGGAAATTGAAGTGTCAAACGGCGTTAATTCGCGTATATTATGGGGTGTACGGGGCAATTTAAAGGTAAATATGCGCGGAGAAAGCTTCAAAGTAACGATAAAATCCAATATCGGAATAAACTCGCTTTACGGTGTTGCGGAGGCGGTTGAATGAAATTCGATATTATAAATGTTACCGAAGAGGAACTTAAAAAATTTACCGCCGTACAGATGCAGCTTTTGCGCAATGCGCAGAAAAATAAGAACGAACTTACGCATAAATATAACGCGGAGGTTGCGCTTTTTAAGAAACTTGCGTACACGAACGATATGAAAGAATCCAGCCTTTTAAACCAGAAGAAAGCCGAGCTTACTGCCGAGCTTAATTATCAGGTTGAAATAATTGCCGAACAGCTGGAATACGCTTTGAAACTGAACGAGCCTTATCCCGACGACCCGTCCGGAGGCGAGGACGCAGGGTATATGGTCGATTATTCGCTGACTTATAACGAAAGGTACAGAATAGTCAGAGATTATTATCTTGCCATTGAAAATCCTGCGGAACGAATGGCGCTTTATACCGCAGACGACGTTGCGAAAAGGTATTTATCAAGCTATTATTCCACCCTTTACGATGTTTTGTACAGTTACAGCAGATAAAAGTTATACGGCGTTAGGCGCGCGCGGCATAGTGCCGCGCGCGCCTTTAAATTACTTTACAAATTTTACCGCTTTTGATATAATAATTGTATGAAAACGGTCAGCGATTGGAAAGACTATAAAATAATTGCCACTTCCGACGGTATGAAATTGGAAGATTGGAACGGCGTAGTTTTACTGCGTCCCGACCCTCAGGTTATTTGGGGCGGCGGAGATTTGTATTCCCATAAGGCAATAAACGCCGTATATCACCGCAGTGAAAAAGGGGGCGGCAGTTGGGAAAAGAGAAAAGAATTTCCTTCCGAGTGGACTGTAAGTTATAAAAATCTGACCTTTAAAATTAAGCCGATGGGCTTTAAACATACGGGGCTTTTCCCCGAACAGGCGGTAAACTGGAACGAGCTTAACCGCATCATATGTGCCGCCCAATCAAGGGAAAATGGCAGGGAAATTAAGGTTTTGAACCTGTTCGCTTATACGGGCGCGGCGTCCGTCGCCTGCGCAAAAGCGGGCGCAAAGGTAACGCACGTCGACGCGGCGAAAGGCATGGTTGAACGCGCCGGCGAAAACGCCAGACTTTCAGGCGTGGAGTGCGGAATACGCTATATAGTTGACGACTGTATGAAGTTTGTTGCGCGTGAAATACGCAGGGGAAACAAATACGACGGAATAATAATGGACCCACCCAGTTACGGAAGGGGACCGGCTGGCGAAATGTGGAAAATAGAGCGTGATTTGTACGGCTTTGTAATGTCGTGCGCCGCGCTTTTATGTGAAAAGCCCCTGTTCTTTTTAATAAATAGCTACACCACTGGTTTACAGCCTGCTGTGCTTAAAAATATTTTAACGCTTGCATTAAGGGGCGTTCGCGGCAGCGTTGACGCCTACGAAGTGGGAATCGATACGCAAGAGGGCATACCGTTGCCTTGCGGAGCAAGCGGACTTTTTGTCGGAGAGGGATATGAAAACTGAGGAACTGATTATTTTATACGAGGACAACCATATTATCGTGGTTTTGAAGCCGCAGATGGTGCCTTGCTGTCCTGACGAGAGCGGCGACAGCAATCTTTTCGAATGCGTAAAAGAGTATATAAGGGTAACTTATTCCAAGCAGGGCAATGTGTTTTTGGGGCTTGTGCACCGCCTTGACAGACCTACGGGCGGAGTTATGGTGTTTGCTAAAACGTCAAAAGCGGCGGCAAGGCTTTCCGAAAAAATGAAAAACGGCGGCTTTGAAAAAAAATATTACGCAGTGCTTTGCGGCGTGCCGTCAAAAAAGAAAGCTTTGCTTGAAAATTATTTAAGAAAAAACAGCGTAAACAATATGGTTTACGTCTGTACGCAGACCGAAGAGGGCGCTAAATTTGCATCTTTGGAATATGAAATAAAGGAAGAAAGGGCAGGGCTGTCTCTTGCGGATATAACATTGCATACGGGCAGAACGCACCAGATAAGGGTGCAGACATCTTCCATAAACTGTCCTGTTTACGGCGATATGCGCTACGGCGGCGAAAAGGCGGTAAAGGGCAAACTTGCGCTTTGGGCTTACAGCCTGCGTTTTACGCATCCGACGACGGGCGAAAGTCTGAAATTTATAATAGAACCGCCCAAGGAAGACACGCCCTGGAAGTTGTTTACGTTTTGATTTTTGCGCCCCTATTCAGGGGCGTTAGTCATATAAAACCCAGTTATTTGCGGCATATATCGGGGTGTATTGAAAAAAATAGTATGTTTTATAATTAAAAGGAGTTAAAAATTGTTTGAGGGCGCAGCATTCCGCGGAACGTTCCGCAACTATCAGCAAAGAATATTAGACAACGCGGACAAGTATCTGTCTGACGGAAGAATAAACGTTGTCGCGGCGCCGGGCAGCGGTAAGACCGTACTCGGGCTTGAACTGATTTTAAGACTTGCAAAACCATGCGTTATACTTTCTCCGACGACTACCATACGCGACCAGTGGGGACAGCGTTTTATCGAAAACTTTATGCCCGATGGCGCTGAGCCGTCGAAATACGTTTCTTTTGATTTTAACAACTGCGCAAAAATTACTTCCGTCACCTATCAGGCGCTTTACTCTGCGGTGGAAAAGGTCAGGTGCGCCGAGGGCGAAGAACAGATTGATTACTCGGAGCTGGACATCTTCAAAGCCGTCAGAGAGTTGGGTATAGGGACAATTTGCCTTGACGAGGCGCACCATTTGCAAAACGAGTGGCAACGCGCGCTTGAAAAATTTTTGGAAGAGCTTAAAGGCGAAGTAAAAATTATCGCGCTCACAGCAACTCCGCCTTACGATGCAAACGCAGGCGAATGGAAAAGGTATCTTTCCGTATGCGGCGAGATAGACGAAGAAATTTTTGTGCCCGAGCTTGTAAAACAGGGGACGCTGTGTCCCCATCAGGACTATGTCTGGTTCAACTACCCGTCGGAGAATGAAATTTCAGAGTTCGACGATTATTCCGAAAGGGTCAAAGAGGCTTTAAAGGAGTTGAAAATTTGCCCTGAGTTTTCGGAAGCTTTAATAAACTTAACCTACCGCGAAGCCGATTTGAACGGTTGGCTGGACGGAAAGTATGCCGAAATGCGCGCGCTTTTAAGTTTGGGGAAAAGCCTTAACATCAAAACGGATAAAGAGATTTTAAAATGGGTCAGGCTGAAAAACCAAGTTAAACCCGACGTTGCGGAAATCGAACTTGCACTTAACTTTTTAATTTCAGAAGAGAAACTGCTGGACGAAAATAAGCGCGGAAAAATTGCTTTTATATTTAAAGAAAGACAGCTTTTCGAACGGGGTAAAATAGTAATAACTTTAAACGATAAATTGAAGAAAAAACTTATTTCGTCGTCGGGTAAACTTTCGTCGATAGCGGAAATAACAAGGCTTGAAAGCAGGCAGTTAAATGAGGGGCTGCGGCTTTTGGTGCTGTGCGATTTTATAAGGAAAGAAAGCCTTTCCGATATCGGCAAAGACAAAAAATTTGACGAAGTAAATATTGTAAGCGTGTTCGAAACTTTGCGCAAAAATTGCCCGTACGGATGCGGAGCGGTGTCGGGCAGTCTTGTTCTTTTGCCTGTGAGATGTGCCGAAACTTTGGCATATATGGGGGTCAATTGCAATTTTAAGCCTATCGAAAACACCGAATACGCGGAATTTAACATCCGCGGCGGAAATAAAGAGAAAGTCGCAGCCGTTGGCGCGCTTTTTGAAAGGGGAGAAATCTGCGCGCTTGTAGGGACCAAATCGCTTCTCGGCGAGGGCTGGGATTCGCCTTGCATAAATACTCTTATTCTGGCAAGTTTTGTCGGCAGTTTTATGCTGTCAAACCAAATGCGGGGCAGGGCGATAAGGACTGATAAAAACAATCCCGAAAAGGTTGCCGACATTTGGCACCTTGTCACGGTCGAACCGCAGAAAAACGGCGAAACGGATGCAGAAAAGTTCTATGATTTCGAGCTTTTGTCAAGGCGCTTTGCCTGTTTTGTCGCGCCGTCCTATTCGACTGACAGAATAGAGAACGGCATTGCCCGACTGACGGTCATAGAGCCGCCTTTCGATAAAAAAGGGGTGGAAAGAATAAACAAAAAAATGGCTGAACTTGCAAAGGAAAGGGAAGGGCTTAAATTAAAGTGGGAATCTTCGCTTGCAATCTCTTCCGAAATGTATCAGGCAGGCAAGGTGCCGGAGGAAATGCGTTTCCCCACATTTACTTTTTTCAACTTTGCAAGGCTGGGTTTGCTTTGTTCTTTAATGGGAATTGCAATTTTTGCAATTTGTTTTGCTTTCTTTAATTTTACTACCGCCGCTGTACATTGGTCTGTCGGGATAATCGGCGCGATAATAATTTTTATTGCGCTTGACAGGGTTTTCAACATTTTTTTGAACAGACTGTTGAAGCACCGCAACCCCGAAAAATCGATATACGCGCTTACGGACTGTATGCTTAAAACTATGCGCGAGTGCGGAATAATTTCTTCCGATTGCCGTGTTGCAGTCAATTCGGACGATATCGGAAACGTTATAAACGTAAAGCTTGACGGCGCAGTTATGCGCGAACAGAAGCTTTTTACCTCAGCCGTAGCCGATTTGTTTTCCCCGATTGAAAGCCCCAGATATGTACTGATACCCAAGTACGGGAAAGTTTACAGGTATAAATGCGCGCTTGCGTGCCCGTCGGTGTTGGGAACAAAACAGGAAAACGTAAGGCTTTTTGCCGATAATTTAAAAAAGACTTTGGGTAAAATGGAAATAGTTTATACAAGAAGCACCAAAGGCAATGCGTTTTTAAAGCGTTGCCGAAGAAAGGCGTACATAACTGAAAACAACCGAATGGTGGAAGAAACTTTCGGAAATTATTAAAAAGCCGTCCGCGCAATCAAGCGCGGACGGCTTTTTAATAAAACTTATAAATTTATCAATTTTTCAATCAGGGTACTGCCTTTTTTTACAACCGCGCCAGTTTTTGCGGCTTGCTCTTCCGTGTATCGCGTCGCGCCGTTGAAAAGATTTTTACTGCTGCAATAAAGCATGTAAGGAATAGCGTCGGATGTATGCGTTTTTATCTCGCAGGGCGTGGGGTGGTCGGGGCAAACAAGAACGGCAAATTCTTCGTTTGCCGCTTTCAGCTTTTCGCACAGCGCGCCGGCAACTTTGTCAATCTTCTCAACGGAATATACCTTATGCGCAAAATCGCCGTGATGTCCGCACTCGTCCGCCGCCTCGATATGAATATAAACAAAATCAAGCCCGTTTATAAGTTCATTTACCGCGGCTTCGGCTTTCGCTTCGAAATCGGTGTTGTAATTTCCCGTTGCGCCGCGCACTTCGATTATCTTCATACCTGCAAGAATGCCGATGCCTTTTATAAGGTCGACTGCGGAAATAATTCCGCCGTTCAGTTTGCGAAGAGTTTTGAAATTCTCAAGGCGCGGTTTTGTGCCTTCGCCCCACAGCCAAATAGAATTGGCTGGTTTTTTGCCCTGTTTTATGCGGTTTAAATTGACGGGGTGTTCGTTTAAAAGGTTATAGCATTTCTGCATTAGACCCCTATATATGCTTGAATTAATGCCTGTAGGCAGGTAATTTTTTATGCGTTTGTCGCTTATGTCGTGCGGCGGAGTAAGTTCGCAACCGCTATTTCCGTTTTTTACTACAAGACAGTGCCTGTACTGTATGCCTGCGTATAAAGTTAAACTTTCGCAATCGATGTGCGGTTTTAAAAAGTTTATAAGTTCGACTGCTTCACGGGTCGTGATTTCGCCTGCGGAGTAATCGAGCATAGTTGCGTCTTCAAAGTTTTCTTCATCTGAAAGCGTAACAAAATTACACCTTAAAGTTACATCTTTTTCGCCGAGATTTATGCCCATGGCGACAGCTTCCAGCGGTGAACGCCCCGTATAAAACTTTTCGGGGTCAAAACCCAAGACCGACATATTCGCAACGTCAGACCCCGGTTTAAGCCCGTCGGGAACCGTCTTGCACAGACCTGTTTCAGCCCTTATTACCATATTGTCAAAGTTGGGCGTTTTTGCCGCTTCAAGACAGGTTTTTCCGCCGAGTGCGGAAATTTTCCAATCTGCCATTCCGTCGCCTAAAATTACAGCGTACTTCATAAAACCACCTTTAATTTAAGTCCCAGTCTATTTCGTCCTTGCCGTGTTCTTTTAAATAGGCGTTTGTCTTTGAAAAATGTCTGCACCCGAAAAAACCGTTGTAAGCCGAAAGAGGCGAAGGGTGGGCGCATTGTAAAATAAGATGTTTTTTTGCGTCTATAAGCGGAACCTTGCTTCTTGCGTTGCCGCCCCAAAGTATGAAAACGGTGTTTTGCGTATTATCCGAAATAATCTTTATAACGTTGTCCGTAAACCACGCCCAACCGCAGGTCGAGTGCGAATTTGCCATATGTTCGCGTACGGTAAGTGTGGTATTCAACAGCAGAACTCCGCTCTCCGCCCATTTGGTCAAATCGCCGCAGGCAGGTTCCTTTATATTCAGATCTGTTTCAATCTCTTTATAAATATTTTGAAGCGAGGGTGGAAGTTTTACCCCTTTTTTCACCGAAAAACACAGTCCGTGCGCCTGATTCGGCTCATGATATGGGTCCTGACCCAGAATTACGGCTTTAATTTTGTTTACGGGCGTAAATCTGAAACAATTAAACAGGTCGTACATATCGGGATAAATTATGCGCGTTGAGTACTCCTGCTTTAAAAATTCGCGTATTTTTTTGTATTTTTCGTCGTTAAATAGGGGGGCAAGCAGTTCGTCCCAGCCTCCGCCAAGCGGTTTCATAAGCTGTTTAATACCTCCAGATAATTTTCGCATTCGCGTTTTGCGCCGTTCAAATCATGGTCAAGATAGTTTCCGCACTCCTCGCGCTTGTTGCCGGGGATTTCGTCAAACTCCAACGCCGATTTAAAGCTTTGCTTTAAAAGTTGCAAAATCCCGTCTTTTTCCAAGTTTGCCGTCAGCAGATAAAAACCCGTTCTGCATCCCATTGGTCCGAAATAAACAATATCGTCTTTGTGCGACGAATTGCGCAAAACGGTGGCAATAAGATGTTCGACCGTATGCAGCGCTGCAGGGGTTATGTAATCGCCGCCGTTGGGTTTTTTAAAGCGCAAATCCCAAGTGGAGACGCCGTGCGTTTTTCCGCAGAAGTGCAGCCCCGTTGTAAGCAAGTCGTGATTTTTTGAAAAAGAGGGTATTTTTTCCATTATATTTCAATTCCTTTAATGCTGTCCGCTATATTCTTTAACTCGCGTTTCAGCGTTTTAAAACATAGTTCAAGGTTAGCTGAAAACTGCTCGGTAGTACTGCCGTTGCCGGCAAGGTCGGAAATTATTTTGTATGACAGGCAGGGGATTTCCGCGTGCATGCAAACCTGTGCAATCGCGCCGCATTCCATATCGCGCACGTCTGCGTTCAAAACGTTTGTTAAAAGCCGGTAATCGTCTTTGCTGTCGTTAAAACGGTCGCCTGTGGCAAGTTTATATACGGGGTCTTCGCAGTCGCCTCCGAAGAGGGGAAGGTAGTTGTTTTTGCACTCGTCAAGCGTGCCTATTTCCGTTCCGTTTATCTGCGTCAGGTCAAAGTCGTACTGAACTACTGCGTCCATTCTGTACAATCCGCCTATTTTAAGCCTATTGTTCAGTCCGCCTGCAACTCCTAAATTTATTATAGCTTTCGCATTTAAACAGTCTATGGCATACTGCGTACCGCACGCGGCGTTGACCTTTCCCACTCCGCATATAACAACACCCGTTTCCATACCGAAGAGTTTTCCGCAGACTACGCGCTTTCCGCATACCGTTCTGTCGCTTTCAATCTTCATTTGGTCTATTACGGGTTCGGCTTCGTTGTTCATTGCAATTATAAATACTAGCATATTATTTCCTCTCGTTTGTGCGCGTATAAAAGCGTTTAAAATCGCTCAATTTCAAGGTTACACCCCCGAATATGGCGCAAATACCGTTATTTTTTAGTTCAATAATGTTCGGCGTGATGTCAACGGCTTTGCCGTCGCAATAAAGTATTCCGCCGTCGTATTCAAGTCTTTTTAAGTCGTGTGCAAGCGTGCCGCCTGTAAGCTTGATATACGCTTCTTTTACCGTCCAGTTTTCGTAAAATTTTAAAAAATCGCCGTTTATTTGGGTTTTTTCCCGTTCTGTAAATCTTGAAAGTACGCTTTTAATGCTTTTTTTGCCGTCTGCAAACTCTAAATCTATTCCCACAGGACTGTCGCTAAGTGCAAAAACCGCTGTATTTTTACTGTGTGAAATTGAAAAAAAGAGGGGATTACCCTCAATGTACGGCTTGCCGTTTTCGGTGCGCAGCATCTCGAAACTGCTGCATATGTGACGGGCAATCGCTGTTTTTACCTTTTCATATACGTTTTTGTTTGCTGTTTTATATACTTCAATCATATTTAAAGCATCAAAGATTCGATGTACTCAATCTGTTCTCTTGTGGCAAGATTTTTTGTAAACGCGCAAGCGCTTCCTGCCGCGGTTGCGAAATTCAGCGCGGAAAAGTAGTTGCCCGATTTCAGATATTCGTGAATGAATCCGGCAACCATGCTGTCGCCTGCGCCTACGGAATTTACAAGCTGACCTCTTGCCGCCCTGACGAACAGCGACTGCGCCGTTTCTGTGACCATAGCCGCGCCTGAAGAGCCCATTGAAACTATTACGTTTCTTGCTCCCATATCTTGCAATTTTCTTGCGCAGGCAAAAATCCCTTCGATATCGGGTATTGCGCTTAGCCCGAAGATTTCGCACATTTCATAAATATTCGGTTTAATTAAAAAGGGTTTGTATTTTAGCGTTTCGGTCAGCAGTTTGCCGCACGCGTCAACAACTATGTTCACGTCTTTTATAGCTTTAAGCTTTTTAAAAAGATTTGCGTAAACAGAAAAATCAAGGGTGGAGGGCACACTTCCGCATACGACAAGCCAGTCGCCCTCTTTTAAAAGCGTTTTCAGTTTCCTTACAAGTTTGTTTACGTCGTTTTCTGAAACCAAAGCGCCCGTGCCGTTTATGTCCGTCTCGGTATTACTTTTTATTTTTACGTTTATGCGGCTTTGCCCTTCAACTTCTATAAAATTATAGTCAAGCCCCAGCTCCGTTACTTTGTCCCTGATGTACTTGCCTGTAAAACCTGCTACGAAACCGAGGGCAATCGTCTCTTCGCCCAGCTCTTTTAAAGCAAGCGAAACATTAAGCCCTTTGCCGCCCACGGCTAAGCTTTCGCCCGAAGTGCGATTGACTATTCCGCCTTTCAGATTATTTACTTGTACATAATAATCCAGCGAAGGATTAAAAGTAACGGTGTAAATCATACAGTAAAACTTTAATTCATTTTACTTAATTTGTCAATAGAAAACAAAATCAAACGCTTGATTTTTCGGTTTTGATAGCATATAATTATAACACTCTTTTTTCTTTTGCAACCGTTCGGTATAGCGCCGTCCGAATAAAATTTTTTAGGGCGAGTTTCAGATTCGATTGCAGGCAGAGAATGAGAAAAGCATACCAAAGGCTCGGCTTTGTAAAAACGGAACTTTAAATATAAATGCAGAATCCAAAAAAGATTCAAAAGTTATTGCTTTCCCCTCGTTCAGAGCGGCTGGCGTAGCTTGCGCTGCTTAATCTAAGCGGTCCGTCGCTTCTTTTTCACCGTTGGAAAGTTTGCGGCGTCAATTAAACGGTAAACTTTTAATTGCGTTTTACCGCGCGTAGTTGAAAGAATTTTGCGGTATGCGGCAAATTTTTCCCGTCCGTCGGGGAAATTTGTTTAAGTTTAAAGGCGGAATAAGTATGTAGAAAGCTCAGACAAAACCTGTAAGACTCGGGTGCAAGTCCCGACTCGTCCACCATTACAGGGGTATACGCACACCCCTCTGAAAGAGAAATCGCATTTGCGGTTTCTTTTTCTTTTGCGCTGTTTTCGTCCTCGCCGCCGTTGCCGTCGGGGTAATCGGGGAAAATCAAGTTCAAAAGCAACTCGTTTTTCTGCCCGCCTTTCAAGTTGAAAATCACTTTCATTTTATCGTCGTAAAGCAATACCCGATAAATAAACGTGTCGATTAGGTCTTTGCGGTTTTTCGTCTTGGAATAGTCCAGCGTGCGGAAATGTTGCAACCACTTGCGAATGTCCGAATAGGTGTAGTCGATTTGCAACGCCTTTTCGCTCTCTATGGTGTCGTTCAGTTCCTTGTTCTCGTTCTCTAACTTTTCGATTTGCGCTAAAATCGTGTCTGCGATTTTGCCGAGCATTAACGCCTGCATTAAGTTGTTGATTGCCTTTTGATTGTCTGCGACCAAACTTTCAAGCCGTTTTATCTCGCTGTCGTTGCGCTCCTCTTGTATAAGCATATAGGTTTCGGCGGCGACCATATCAATAAATTCGTCCGTCAAAACGCCTTGCGGGTTTTGCTCCGTGCCGTTGCCCACAATGGCATAAATAATTTCGTCCTCGATAAACTGCTTGCGTATAGTCCGCTTGTCGCAAACGCCTTTCGTAACGCCTACGCACTTATAGTAGTGATGTATCTTTTTGCTTTTGCTCGTGGACGATATTCCCGTCATTTTGCTTGCACACTTGCCGCATAACAATTTGTCCGACAAAAGATATTCGACTTTTGCTTTGCCGCGAGAGGGCGCGGCGGCGTATTTTTCTAACACTTTTTGCACGTCCGCAAAAAGCCCGTCGTCAATCAGTTGCGGTATGCCGCCGTCGATTTCCTCGCCGTGAAAAATGTATTTGCCCAAATACCGCCGATTTGAAAATATGCTGTTAAAACTATTTTTGCCCCATTTGCCGCCCGTCGAGGTCGGTATTCCGCGCTCGTTCATATAACGGGCGATTTGCGCGTAATTGTAGCCGCCCGCTAACATTTCAAACATTCGTCTGACGATGGGCGCGGTGTCCTCGTCTATAACATAGTCTTTCTTTTCGTCAATCTTGTAGCCGAGCGGCACTTTGCCGCCGAAAAACTTACATTTCGAGGCTGATATTGCTATACCGCGCTTAATCTTTTGCGACAATTCCGCGCTGTAATATTCCGCCATACTTTCAAGTACGCCTTCAATCAAAATACCGCTCGCGTCGTCCGTGATATTCTCTTTTGCCGAGAGTACGCGAACGCCGTTTTTCTTTAACTTGGCTTTGTATGTCGCGCTGTCGTATCTATTGCGGGCGAAACGGTCTAATTGATAGACAACGACAAACTGAAAGCCTTTGCGCTTGCTGTCCTCAATCATTTGCAAAAATTCGGGGCGTTTGTCTGTCGTTCCCGTCAATGCTCTGTCTATGTACTCGTGAACAATGCGCAAGCCGCTACGCTCTGCAAAAGCGTAACATTCTTTGAGTTGTCCCTCAATGCTTTGCTCGTTCTGCGCGTGTGAACTGAAACGGGCGTAAATAACTGCGTTTTTCATTGTGATTTGCTCCTTTGCGCGGTCTGCTCGGTATGCGGACTGCGGCTTAAAAATTTTGTTGTTCGCTTTGGTGCTTACCGTCTTAACCAGCAAAAAATGCCGCCGCAGATAAATTGTCAAGGGTTTGCGCCGTAGGCGACGACGGTTTTATGCCTAACGGGAGATAAATCGTCGCCCTTTACAATTTGTCAAGGCGGCGTATTTCGTCCCCAGACGGTAAGCACAAGCGAATAACAAATCTATGCCATAACTTATAAAGTTCTTTCAATCCGCTTGACAAGTGAACGATTGATAACTATAATTATAGTGAACAACTGATAACTTGTCAAGGAGAATTTTATGCCAAAACAAACCGATACAAAAAATTTAATATTAGATACCGCACTCGACCTCTTTTCAAAGCGCGGTTACGACGGCGTTGGTATGCGTGATATAGCGCATATTGTTGGAGTTAGAGAAAGTGCTATTTATAAGCATTTTGCAAGCAAACAGGAATTATTTGACACATTGGTTAAACAAATGAGCGAAGAATACACCGCTCATACAAATTCACTTGGCGTTTATCATAATTCCAAAATGATAGAACGCTATAAAGATATATCGGAAAATGAACTTATACAGTTTTGCTGTGGAATATTTTTCTATTTGGCGAAAGATGAACGGGCGGTAAAATTCAGAAAAATATTGACAATGGAACAGTTCAAAAACGATAAAATAGGTAAAATTTATAGAGGTTTTTATTTTGAAAAAGTCCTTGAATATCAAGGTGCGATTTTTAAGAAATTGATAGACGCTAATGTTTTGATACAAGCAGACTACAAAATTATAGCACTACAATTTTATGCTCCTATATTTTTATTGCTAACACACTATAACGAAACTATAACCGACGAAAAGGAAATCATAAACAGTTTAACCAACCACGTTAAATTGTTCATAAAGATATATTCTCAAAGGACTTGAAAATGAAAAAATCAAGAGGTAAAAAAATGGTAGCGGTTGCAATCGTATTTATAATAATAGCGGCAATTTTATTGTATTTGTCTGTTGAACTCATATTATGCCATAACGCAGTAAAGCAAGCATATAGACGGTTGGAAACTTACAATGCTCAAACGGTAGAATTAAGTAGCGGTAAAATGACTTACGTTGATAGCGGCGAAGGCGAAGTGCTTTTTGTTGTTCACGGAATTAGCGGCGGTTATGACACGATAGATATGATGAAAGATAAGCAAGGCGATTATAGAATAATAGTGCCTTCAAGGTTTGGTTATTTGGGTAGTGATATGCCGCAAGATACTACCCCCTTAAATCAAGTCAATGCTTTTATAGAACTATTAGACAAATTAAATATTGATAAAGTGTTTTTATTTGGAACTTCTGCTGGCGGCACTATTGCAATAAAATTTGCGCTTGAACACCCCGAAAGAGTGAAAGGTTTGATATTATACTCAACGGCAGCCCCCTTTCTTGAAAAACCAACAAGTTATATGAAATATGCGGGCGTACCGAAATTTTTGACGAACGATTTTGGTATGTGGATATGTCGTCATTTCTTTAAGCCTATGATGGGTATGGAAACAGATACGATATACAGTATATTGCCCGTTAAAGAACGGCGCGCTGGAATGATTAACGATGCGGCAGTAAACAACATTGATATGGCTAAAAACTTTGACGAGTACCCGATAGAAACATTAAAAGTAAATTCACTTATTGCACAAGCAAAAGACGATAAAATGGCTGACTATAATCAAATTGCCAAATCTATAACGCGCTTTCCAAATTGTAAATTTTTGGTATTTGAAACGGGCGGTCATTTGCTTGAAAACAACCCTGATTTAAATGTAGAATTTACTAAATTTATTGCTGAAAATAGTTAAAAGGAATTTGCTATGACAAACTACATTGTATGCCCCGAATGCGGGTATAAATTGTTTAAGTTAGGCGACGGCTCAAACGCGGAAATCTATTGCCCGAAATGTAAATTGAAAATGCAAATAGAAATCAAGGACGGCAAAATCATTATACAAAAGTTTTTATCAGATAAAGCATAACTACCGAATAAAACTTTATAGCAAATAAAGAATTGAGTGTACGAAAGTAAAACGACAAAATAAACTTTCGGGAGCAGTAAATGGCGTACTCAATTCTTTTTTTATACGACACCTCATAACGAATGCACTACATACCCACTAACTATATGGGGCTGTTTGGCGCACGTTCGCGGGCGGCTGGCGTTTGTTATAGGTGTTAAAACTCTCTATGAAAGAGTATAAACCCGACAAATTTTTAAGGACTAAATCTCGGTTTAGTTCAAAAGTTTGTCGGGCTTTTTTAATACGTTTTTTCTGCCCGTCGGTTGAGATTTAGTTCTCGGCTGGCGGGCTTACTTTTGCGAAATTTGTCCGTTAAAGCCGATTTTTCAAAAAACGGAAAATCGAAAAGGACGGACAACTAAATGCAAACAATCAAATACGTTTTCGCGGACGGAACGACAAGCGAAATCGAGGTAACGGACGAGGTTTACGCTCTGCACCTGCAACTATTACAAGAGGAAAAGCGCAACCATTGGCGGGAAACGCGGCGGCATATATCGCTTTACTACCTATTGGAAAACGGCGTTGACTTTACGGACAATGCCGCCGATCCGTTAGCCGCCGTTGAGATGCGCGACAACGAGGAACGAATACATAACGCTATAAATCAGTTATCGGACAAGCAACGGAAATTATTACGCGCCGTATTTGTCGAGGGTATGACATTAACCGACATAGCAAAAGAAAAAGGCGTTTCGCAACCCGCCATTACTCAACAACTTGCAACCGTGATAAAAAAATTAAAAAAACTTTTGCAAAAAACCTTATAGTTGCCCCGTTCCCGTGCTTATAAGTAGAGGCAAAAAAGCCTACTACAAAACGGGAGCGTGAAAAATGATAGTCAAGAAAGAAAAATTGCAAGCCTATTTAGACAAGCACGAAATGACGACGGCAACATTGGCGCGCGATATGGGCGTTGACGAAAACGAGGTAAAAACGCTGTTAAACGGCGGCGCGGTAAACGAGGCAACGGCGCGGCGTTTTATCTACTACTTGGGCGCGGACGAGGCTGTAAAACTTATTGATTGGGCGGCAATAGGCAAACAAAATCCGCTTTCGGACAAGGGCTGACTGCCTCTAAAATTTATCAAGGAGGTTTTATGAAAGCATTAAAAACTATTGCAAACTGCTGTTTGGTGTTCATAACCGTGCTTGCCGTTTGCGTTATTATCGCGTTTGTGTACTACCACTATTTTGTGAAAGACACGACCATAGGCGTAAACAACGTGAATGACCAACTCGCCGTTGACATTAAGAAAGACGACGAATTAACGCCCGAAGAAAAAGACGCATACGCCGAACGCTGGTTTATGGAAGCCAACTACTATTCCAACGACAAAAACAACGGCGTACAACTGCAAGAATTAAAATACAACTATTTCACGGGCTACGGCTTAACGGAAAGCGAATACCGCTCTACGGGTATGCAATTTATAGGCGATTTCAGAACGTACACGCAAGAGGTACACAAAGAAAGCGAGGCAAACGAGCGCGTACTATCGGAATTTTACTATTACGATACGACAAACGGCATAAATTGGAGCGGTTTCAAAGGACAATACGGGAGCGTTTCAACCGTACTCAACCGCAATCAACAGTTTATTATCAAGATAGACAACCGCCCGTTTTCCATTCAGTTAGACGGCAAATACGATACTTACGGCAGACTGTGGGGCTTTTTATGGACGGTCAAACAAAGCACAACGTACTTCGATTACGGCGACGTGTTCGACGCGGTTTTCTCTGCTATCAAGAGTAACGATAAAGGCTACGGCGACTACTACATTACGCTTGATTTATCGCAATACTTTTCTATCAGAGAATACGACGGCACGAGCGGCAAATTCAAGGCGGACGACGTAACCGACATAATCAAAAATTACGCCGTGCTTAAATTCCACTACGACGAGAACGGAGCGCGTAACAGTACGCAAAGCATATTCGGCTCTATCGAGTGCAACCCGAAATACGACACCAGCGACGAGCATATAGACACTACCTACTGGCAAGAACGTATGACCTACACGCTGACGGACACAAGCAAGTTGAACGGCGCGGAATTGTTTACTTACCGATACAGCGAAATATACGACGGGTATTTTGTTTCGCTGTCAATGGACGGCAAAAAGTTGTTCGCAGATATGCCGCGAGCAAAAGTCAATATCACGCTGGACTTACAGTCCGAATATTTGGCGGGTAAAGAAATCAAGGTTGTAGGTCTTGACTATAATGCTTTCGACGGGCTGGAAATCGACACGCTTACTATCAAAGGCAATGCACGAACATTTTACTTGCTGGAAAAATCGCTGAACGATACGGGGCTGAAAACATTAAAACATAGTCGCGGTATTGTGCTGGACGGAACGGCAAACGCAATAAACAACGAATACAGCGAGGTGCTTATATGAAAAAAATCATAGGTATGGTTATTCTCTATCTGCTGGCGTTCGTCATTATAGTTGCCGCCGTGTTCTGCGGGATTCGGTTGTATAAGGAAATCAAGGCTGAAAGTTATATAAACGGCTCAATAGATATTAGCAACCGATTCACGCAAGAAAGTTTTAACTATTCGTCCACGAGCGTGGTATTCTATCACGATTTATACGACGACACCGACACTTACGCATTTGAAAAAGACTTGCTCAAAGTCGAGAATTTTGACGGCAAGAAAAAGACCTATCAAGTCGTACTCAATGACTACGTTCTGCTGAATACGGAAATAAACGCCGGCTCTGTGTTCGCAACCGTAAATATGGACTTTTACGACACGAACGGCAACGTAATCAACAGCGCGGTTATGAGAATATCGGTCAAGTTTTTAAGCAACAAAACAACCCTCACGCTGGCGACGACGGGCAACGAAAACGCAAGTTTTCTTGAACAGTATTTTGCGGACAACGGCATACGCCTACGCATTATCGAAATTTTATAAGGAGCGAACAATGTCAACGACGAAAAAAGTATTAACAATCATTTTCAGTATTCTCATAATCGGCGTGTTCGCGTTCCTACTTACTTGGGGCATTATAAATTGGTCGAAGGTCAAGGACGGAATGGCGGGCAACGGACTATACACGCAAGATGACGTGCAAAAATCTTACGAGGACGGCTATTCCACCGCCCTCAAAGACAAAGAGGAATACGACAAACTAATCAACAGTTACCGCGACACGATAACCACGCAGAACGATTTAATATCGCAGTACACGAGCGAGGCAACCGCCCTCAACAATTCCATAAAGGACTATCAAGGGCAAGTCGCCACGTTGAACGAACAACGCGCCGCGCTGGAAACGCAGATTGAAACGCTGAACACAATCAAGGCAAGCAACGAAATTACCATTACGGAATTGAACGGGCAAATTGCCGAACTGTCAACGCAGATACTTACGCTACAAGGCAATAAGGACGAGAACGAACGGCAAATCGCCGCCCTTACGGAGCAATTATCGAACTTGCAAAATCTCAATACGCAGTTACAAGAAAACAACGCTCTGAACGCAAAGACGATAAACGGGCTGAACGCGCAAATTGCAAGTTTGAACAATCAAATTGCCGATTTAACGCTACAAACGCAAAACAATTCTTCGGTGGTCAATGCTCTGAACGCCAAAATTGCGGAACTGCAAAAGTCCGTGAGTTATTACGAGCAATACCTTTCTACGCTGGAAAGCGGCGAACAAGTCGTTGCCACGTTCGAGTTTGACGGGAGCGTTTACAACATACAAATAGTAAACAAGAACAGTCTTTTGACGGTTGCAACGCCGCCCTCTACGGCTTACGTTATATTCAACGGCTGGACGGTTGACGGCGAGCCTATCGACCTTGCCACTTACCGCATAACGGCGAACACGAAAATAGTTGCCGACGTAACGCATAAATACGAGGTCAATTTTATGGTAGACGGCGAAAACTACCACAATGAAATCGTATTGAAAAACGCAAACGTAACGCCGCCCGCCGCGCCTACGAAAAACGGCTATGTGTTCGAGGGCTGGACGATTGACGGAAACACGCCCGTAAATCTTACAACTTACACCGTTACGCAGAACGTAACATTTACGGCGAAATTCACAAAGCAGTATTCCGTCGTGTTCAAGTACGAGGACACCACGCTGAAAAACGAAACCGTAAAATCGGGCAACTATGCAACCGCACCCGAAACTAATTCAACCGCTTATAAAGTTTTCAACGGCTGGAAAGTAAACGGCGTTGCGGTCAACGTTAGCGAATACCGCATAACAAGCGATACCGTATTTGTCGCAGATATAACGTACAAGTACGACGTGAAATTCATAGCGGACGGCAAAACGCATAATACGCAGATTATCGAGCGCAACGGCAAGCCCACCGTACCCGCCAACCCTACAAAGCCGAATTATGTATTTGTCGGCTGGTCTATTGACGGAACGAACACCGTCAACGCAAGCAATTACACCGTTACCGAAAACATAACATTTACGGCAATATTCCGTGTAGACAAATTCACGGTTACGTTCAAAAACGGCAATGCGACGGTAGCAACGCAAGAGGTGCAAAACGGCGGCTATGCAACTATGCCTACGTTCAACAGCGATACGTTTGTGGGCTGGACGGTTGACGGAAAAACGGTTGTAAATCTTTCAACCTACAAGATAACCGCAAACACGACTTTCACGGCAAAATTCGGAACTTGGACGCGCTTGGGCGACGATATGCTTTACGTTTACGGCGACAGCACTATGAACAGCGTTGACATAGCGGTTAGCGGTCTGAAAGCGGGCGACAAAATCAAGGTTACGGCGAACTATATCAAGGCGAATATACGCGACGACGGAAACAACAGTTTTTGGTATAACTCGCCCGACGGCAACGGTTGCTACGGCTACGAATACGGCTATGACGGACAATGGCAACAACTGCAATACGAGGGCGACGGCGGCAACGCTGGCGACAAAGAATTGACAAGCCTTGCGCCGTTCTCGGCAACGCTCGGACTTGTGGACTACGGAACGGAAAACACATTTACCATAACAATATCTTGCAAACGCGACGGCTATCTGACTATTGAGTGGTCGGACAATGCGGGTTTCTATATCGAGATGATGACAATGTGGGAATTGTACGTTATGAGATAAACAAAGGCAAATTACAACTTAAATTTACGCTTGGGGTAAGCGCAAAAAGCCCCACCATTAGCCGCTTGAAATTACGGTGCGCAACGTGATTTGCGGCGGCTGAAAAATAAACCTCAAAAGGAGCAAAAATGGAAAACTTAAACAAGGTAGTCAAGGAAATCAAGATTGTGGCAAAGCCCTCTAAACGCGGCGGCAAAAATCATTTTGTGCGCGTTGAACTCATTAACGGGCGTTCCGCAGACGTGTGGTGCGATAAAGAGGTCGTCGAACTTATTCAGACTTGCACGGAGTTGGGCGTTGAGCCGTTCAAGAGTTTTACGCTCGAAAAACGTACCAGTGAAAAGAACGGCGCGGAATATATCGCGGTTGTACTCAAAATGTTCAACGACGACGAATACTTTTACTTTCTGCCCCGCGCAACGAATACCATTGTGGAACTGTTACTCGCAAAAGCCGCAAAGGACGAAACGCCCGCGCCCGCGAAAAAGGCGTAACTTATGGCAAACCCGAAAATACCGAAAGGCTATCAAGGAACATACGCCCGCGCCGCCGACGGTTCGGCAACTCTTATTATGGTGTCGCGTTCAGATAGCATAACGGACAATACCGAAAAAAAGGAGCATAAGCCTATGGCAAATCAACCCACGCAACAGCAAATGAATATGACGGACGGCGAACAGCCGCAAGCACGTTATACGCCTTATACTACCGAGCAGAAAAAGGAATACGCAAAGCAGTTTACCAAACGTGAAATTGCCTCGTACCGCAAAGGACAGCAAAGCGCATACGCGCATATGGGGAATATCGGCAAGCGCAATTCGTTTTTCATTTACAACAATCTGAAAAACGACGAGGCGGCAACGCCACCGCCCGCGCCGCCCGCCGACAGTAAACCCAAAGGCAACCGCCGCAATACGGGCAATAAATAACTAAATCTTACGAGGGAGCGGGCGTTTGTCCGTTCCCTTGTTTCTTTTTGCGGGGGCGTTTATGGAAAACAAAACGTATTATCTTACTTACGTTGTCGGCGAGCGCGGCGTAGGTAAAACAACATTATTAGCGCATTTTGCTTGCCGCTATATGATACCGCCGCTGTCCGTTTATGACCTATCTATTTGCAAAAAGGAAATTGAACGACTGCGGGCTGGCGGCTGGGAAAACTTATCTCTCTCGCCGCACGTTCAACATTTGGTGTATGTCGTTGACGATACTTTCATAGCGCGGGGGCTTGGGTATAAGCCGCGCGTTTCTATGGAACTGCAATTTGAACGAATAGGACTATACGACGGCGTTCACGCTGTGGACTATCTCTTGCCGTATGCAAAAATCTTTCTGCCCGAAATTCAAAGCAAGTTAGACAGCCGCAAGTCTATGACCGCCGAACGGGTTGCGGACTATTTTTTGCGTTACATTGAACGGCAACGAAAAGTCGGTGTGCAAATGTGGGCTGACACGCAAATAGACGACAGCGCGGACAAACGCTTTCGTTCGCTTTCCGATAAACTCATAGAGGTGCAAAACAAGCGCGATTATTATGACCTACACGGGCGGCTTATTAAAACCGTATGGAACTGTTTGGAGTTTTCGGGCGTTCGGCAATACGCACGTTACAAGGACAGCGGAAACGCGAAAATAGGCGTTAAAACGGCATACACGCACTACGGAAATATTTACGCTTGTGTTGACAGTTACAGCGGCAAAGAATACTTTTATTTCGGTATGACGGGCAACTACCATACCACGCCCGCAACGCTCACGGGCAACGACAAGGCGGCTATGCTTGCGCGGTGCAAGCGTTACCCGCTTTTCAATCAGAACGAGCAAAAAAGCAATAATATCGAGGTTACGGACTTATGGAAAAGTTAGATTTTACCGAACTGCACAAGGAAAAATTAGCGGTTATATTCGAGAATATAGACATACTCACGGCAATGAAAGAAAGCGACACTCAACTGCCGCCGCGCTTTTTCCGCGAAATAATAGACGATACCGTTTTGGACTACAAGGCTAAAATGGTCATTCTCAATAAGAATACCAAATTCGTTACGCGCGAACTTATGAAAGATTTTAAGTTACTGCGGCGCGAACAGCGCAAGCGACAAGCGGAACTACGCAAACGGCGCAAGCGCGAAACGCTTTTATACGTTGCGCCCGCCGCGCTCATTCACTCATAACCGACACCGCAACACACGGGCGGCGAACGCCGCCCGTGTGCAGTAGGCTTACTATTACCCTACTGGCACTGCGGAACACGGAACAAGAATTTTGCATTATCGAGGTGCATTTATGGACGAAATCACAAACAACAAAATAGCCGTCGAGGAAAGCCCCGCGCCCGTTACGACAATGAAAAAACGCTGGCTATTAACGATTAACAACCCGATATTTGCCGACAGCGGCTATACGGAAATTAACCCGTCTGACACCGATTTAGAGGTTAAAGAAAATCATTATGATTTGTCCGTATTGCAAGAGGACGAAAACAAAGATTTTTTCGAGTTTCGGTATATTCGATACGAGCAAGACGGAAACGCCGTTTTAATCAAACGCCCGTTTTTCAAAGACTTGGAGAGCATAGAAAAATACTTTAAGAATTTGAAAGATGTGGGCGGCTTGAAATATGCGGTGTATCAGTATGAACGGGGCGAAAACGGAACTCCGCACATACAAGGCTTTATTATCTACAAGAACAGCAAGCGTTTTGTAAATGTCAAACAAGACTTTCCGACGGCTCACATAATAGTACCGCGCGGGAGCAATTTGGAAAACCGCGACTATTGCACGAAAACCGATACGCGCATAGCCCCGCCCGTTGAAATCGGGGAGTTTAGCGAAATGCGAACGCGCAACGATATAACGCAATTTTTCGAGGCGTTAAAACTCGGTGCTGACAACATACTGCTGAAAAATATGTTTCCCGTTCTATACTCACAATACGGACCAGATAAAATAGAAAAGTTTAGACAAGACGAATTAAAAGCCGAATACGGAAAAAAGTTCCGCAATGTGATTGTAACATATATTTACGGAATACCCCGAACGGGCAAAACGACATACATTTACGACAATTACCCGATAGAAGATATATGCCGAATTGACAACTACTTAAAAGGCACGTTCGAGGCATACGACCACCAAAGAATATTAGTGCTTGACGAGTTCACGGGAAAAATAGACTTGCCGTTTATGAATAACTTATTAGACAAGTTCCCCGTTCAACTGCCCGCGCGGTTTTCAAATAGGACTGCGTGTTTCGAGCAAGTATTTATAATATCTAACTTGCCGCTTGATAGGCTCTACAAGGACGAACAAAACACCGCGCGCGAGGTTTACAACGCTTTTATATCAAGAATACACAACATAATAAAATTTACGGCGTTGGGCGTGTGGCACTACGAAAAAAAGGACGGAAAACAAGTACCGCCGCCAAAGCAAGCCAAACTTTCCGATTTAGTACCGATAGAGGACGACGGCGACTTGCCGTTTTAAGCACTTACGAAAAGAAAATATATTTAGGCGATAATAAGGAATTTCGTATATGCAAAACAATATGCCGCTCGGAATAACGGTTATATACTTTAACGACCAAAGCAAAAACATTTACGCCAAACTGCCGCCCGATAAAGAGCAAGCAAAAAGGCTGTCAAAGCGTATTTATAAGGACGCTATGACAGCCATTGCAAGCGAACGGGCAAGCCGCGAGGGGTTAGCCCCTTGCGACTAACTGTTTGCCGTATAACGGGTAGTCCGACAACGGCAATTCCACCACGCAATAAAACTCACGCCGATTTACTTTGAATATTTGGGTGTGCGTTTTTGTCGCTTTCAGTTCCACCACACGAGACGTATACGCACACTTTTAAAGAGTATGCGTATTTTTTTATATTTGAAACAATTGAGATTATACAACTTTCTGTATATGTGTTCTTTTACCTCTTTCATATAAAAACGTAACAAATGATTTCCGGTCGGTTGTTAATATTTGATTTTTAAAGTTAAAATTGATATATTGATTTTATGCGATATCAAATAATTATAAGGCGCTATAAAAATACTGATTGTCAAAAAGTTTCAGAATTGTTTTATGAAACAGTACATCACGTCAACGCGCAAGATTATACAGACGAGCAGCTTTTTGCCTGGGCAAAAGACATTGACCGGTTAAAAAACAGGCGTACCGATTTATTAAAGCAAAATACTCTGGTCGCCGAAATCAACGGAAGTATTGTCGGTTTTGGAAGTATAACAGCCGCAGGTTGTTTAGATTTGCTATATGTGCATAAAGATTTTCTAAGACAAGGCATTGCAACAAAGCTATGCGATGAATTGGAAAAATACTTTACCGTCGTTATAGCCTATGTATCCATAACCGCAAAACCGTTTTTTGAAACGCGCGGATATTACGTTATAAAGGAACAAGAAGTCGAACGCCTCGGCGTTAAACTAAAAAATTATAAAATGAAAAAAATTTTCAAATGTAATTATTAATTATAAATCGATTTTGTTTGTTTTTAAGAAAATAGGTTTAAATTTAAAGCTTTGAAAGTACGTTTTCTTTGGCAATAAAAATTGAAAGCGCACATAAAATGTGCGCTTTTTTGCTTCATTATCGCATTTTTGAGAGCGAGTGGGGGGTAATTCAGTTAAAATACTTGAAGAATGAAGATTTCAGCGTTATAATATTTTTATGGGTTGGTTTAATTATTACGGGCTTGCCGCAATGGTAGTCATTATGATACCTAATATCGTGTACGCGGTAAAACATAAAAACGAGATTATGGGAAATCATGTAAATAGGGCGGTTGTGGTTGCCGAGCAGATAGGCAGATACGGCTGTTTCGTGTTCATTGTTTTCAATATTCCGTATACCTATTTTAATTTTTGGTTTGATTACGCGTTTATTGTTTACTTGTCTGTGAACGGAGCTTTGTGTTTTGCTTATCTTTTATGCTGGCTGATTTTCCGTAACAGCGACGGAAAGATTAAAGCCCTTTTTCTTTCCGTTATTCCGTCGTGCATTTTCTTGTTCAGCGGTATTGTTCTTGCAAATATTCCGTTAATTGCTTTCGCTGTGGTTTTTGCTGTAAATCATATTATGATAAGCTATGTAAATGCCGCAAAAAACGGTAATCGGGCAAATTAGAACTCGCTTATTGTGTTTTATGAAATTGAAATTTTTTAATTTTTTATAGAAGCCGATTGGGCGTTAGTTTAAAAAAATTTTTGATTATTAAAAGTCCGCAAGATTAAACTTGCGGACTTTTTAAATAAGTTTTTTATAATCTTCGCCGAATACATACATGGCGTCAAGAATGGGACGCATCGAGAAGCCTAAGTCGCTTAAACTGTACTCAACGCGCGGCGGAACCTCGGCAAAAATTTCACGTTCAATCAGTCCGTCGTTTTCCAATGCGCGCAGATTATCGGTTAGAACTTTTCTGCTTATGCTTGGAATGGTTTTCAAAAAATCGGTAAACCTCTGCTTTTTTTGAAGCAGGTTTCGTATAATCAGAAGCTTCCATTTGTTGCCTATCAGCTGTACGGTCGTCGCAACGGGGCACTCGGGCAATTCTTCTTTTGTAAGCATATTCAAAGCTCCTAATTTTTTGTTTAATTGTAGCATATATCGGGGGCAATGTCAATAGTTTAAAAAATAAACTAAGTAACTAAATTATTATATTGTAATAAAAAAGTAACATTTTTGCAAGCTGTTTTTGGCTTTGATAAAATTGCGGCGTAATCAAAAGTTACACTTAAAAAATTTTTTTCGGAGGAAACAGAAATGACAAAAAACAGCTTTAAAACAATTAAACTCGAAAAGGGCGAAATGCACGTTTACGATTTAGGCGCAATTAAACTGCACGCGTACAAAACGGAAGATTTTATGAGCGACGAGGTTTTTATTCTCGAAAAAAACGGTAATTTCGTCATTATAGAATCACCGTGCTTTTTTGACAACATCACTGCGCTTGAAAAGTATTTGCAGGGGAAAAATATTGCAGGTATGCTTATCGCGTATCACGCGGCAGGAGGAACTTTTCTGCCGTCAGTTCCTAAATATTCGACCCGAATTGCAAAGCGGTACGGGAAAGAGGGAGGCGGAAAAGCGCTGATAGATAATTTCGTTGTCGCATTCGGCGCTCTTTTCGACAGCAAAATTCACAAAATAGAAAATATTCTAAATGCTGAAGAAGTAAATATAGGCGGAATAAACTTTGTAATAACGCCGACAAGCGAGGCTTACGACATTTTAATTCCCGAAATAAACGCCGTCTACACCCATATGCTCGGGCACGATTGCCATTCCATAGTCGCCGGCGCGGCGCACGCAGACGCAATAATAGCTCAGCTTAAAGATTTTATCGCAAAAGGGTATGCGCTGATACTTACCTCCCACTATACGCCCGAGGATTTGAAAGACGCGCAGACCAAAATAAATTATTTGCAAAAGCTTAAAAGCGTTGCGGCAAACTGTAATGACGCAGAGCAGTTTAAAAAAGAAATAAAATCTCTTTACCCCGATTACGGCGGCGAAAATTACCTTGATATGACGGCAAATATGTTCTTCGCTTAAATAGCGTCAAGCAAAAAAACGGCAGGTTTGGAACTGCCGTTTTAATTTTAAAATAATAACTAAGGTAATCTGGGCGATATCAGTCTTTTCTGACGCCTAAAATATGTATGCCGCGCGCCTGCTCGTAGCGGTACGAACTCAACGGTCTGTTGAACGCGTCGTAACTGTGCGCGGCGACGTAAATGTTGCCGCGTCTTACTCCGACCACTACGGGCGAATGGTAAAAATCACCCGTCGCCCTGCCAAGCTGAACGATATCCCCGACTTCGAGCTCGTTCAGCGGAACTTCTTTGGCAAATGGTCCCGCGCCATCGTTGTTCACAAGAAAGTTATAAAGAAATTCAACGCCCGTCCAGCTCGGGGTGCGGTCGTTTGCGCTTCTGTAAAACCAGCCGAACGTGGGGGTATAGTTCATAACCCCAGCCCCTGCGTAAATACATTGCGAGGCAAAATTGGTGCAATCTCCGCCTATTGCGGAAAAGTCGTAAAAAGCAGGGTTTCTGCCAAGCGCCCATTTTTTAGCATAGTCGTAAGCGGCTTGCCTGTTATACTCTAAAAGTTTCATACACCCCATAATATGCTTGAAATAACGCGTTTTGTTACCGTTTTTTGTAAACTCTATTTAAAATTTTTTCACAGTATTTTAATCAAAATATGCGCTTATTGACTTTTTTCCGAAAACAGAGTATAATAATAGGGTACAAAAAATATTCGAGGCAGAAATGAAGATTTGTATTTTCGGCGCGGCGAGCGCGCACATTGACGAAATGTATATAAAAAAGGTTGAAAGCCTTGCCGAAGCCCTTGCAAAACGCGGACATTCCCTTGTGTTCGGGGCAGGCGCAACGGGGCTTATGGGCGCGGCGGCGCGCGGTTTTAAGCGCGGCGGCGGCTTTATTCACGGCGTCATACCCACGTTTTTCAGGGACGAGGGGGTTGAAGTTATTTACGGCGAATGCGATAAAATGACTTATACCGAGACGATGTCGGAGCGCAAGCGCATTATGGAAGAGGACTGCGACGCGTTCATTATAACACCCGGAGGAATCGGGACGTTTGAAGAGTTTTTTGAGGTTCTGACTTTAAAACAGCTCGGCAGGCACACGAAAGCTATTGCAATTTACAATATTGACAATTATTACGACGAGCTTGAAAAGTTTATGCAGACGGTGCTGGAAAAGAAGTTTATAAACTTCAAATGTTATGAAATGTATTCTTATTTCGACCGCGAGGAAGATATAATCGAATATCTTGAAGGGTACAGCCCTGCCGACACGCCTTGGCAGAAACTTAAAATAGGTGACTGATGATACACGTTAGTTTTGTTTGTCTCGGCAACATATGCCGTTCGCCTATGGCGGAGCTCATTTTCAGGCAAATTGTCAAAGAGCGCGGACTTGAAAACAGTTTTGTAATTAATTCTTTTGCAACGTCCGAATACGAAGTCGGCAACCCAATATATCCGCCTGCGAAAAAAATTTTGGCGGCGCACGGGATATCGGGGGAACATATTGCGCGCCAGCTAACAAAAAAGGACGTAATAAACAGCGACTATATTCTGGTTATGGATTCCGACAATCTTTTAGACGTTCTGCGTCTTACGGGCGGAGAATACGGCGATAAAATTTTTAAGCTTTGTTCGTTCACTTCAAGGCCGCGCGACATTGCCGACCCTTGGTACACGCGCGACTTCGAAAAGGCGTTCAACGACATATATGATGGGGGCAATTGCTTTTTAGAGTATCTTCTTAAAGAGAAAAAAGAAGCTTTCGGCTATGACCGCAGACATTGAAAAATTTAAAATAAGTATAACTTGTTTGAGCCCGTCGGCAATGTTTTTGCCGACGGGCTAAATTAATCAAAAAAGTTTTTAAAAAGCGCAGAAACAGGGCAAAATATTGCGTTTAAAGTTTAAAAAACAGCGGTTTTGCTTACCTCAGACAGTATGTTTTTCCAAAAAAATGCAGTCTGCCAATGTTGCGCGTTGCGGCGTTTTCCCTTGACACAGTGATGTGAAAGTATTATAATAAATTTCCGCATCTATTATTATAGAGTATGCGCGCAATGTGTGCGACGCGTGCGAAACGCGTGTAAAAGGTGTGTTCAGTCTAATTTCAAACGTGGCTAATAAAGCTTACGGACGGAGGCGAAATGTTGGCAAACGAGCGGCTCATTTGCAAAATGTCAATAGAGCAGAAAATAAAGCTTATAACGAGCTTGAATATGTACGGAAGTTCGGCGGACGAAAATTACGAATTTCCCGTATTCAGACTTTTACAGAACCCTTTGCAGGATTGCAACGGGGCTTTTGTTACGCAGTTTCCCTCGGACAGAGCCTTGGCAAGCAGTTGGAACAAATTGCTTATCGGCGAGGTTTATTCGAAACACGGGCAGGAGACGGGCGCCGTTAAAAAATACGCATACTTCAACGTTACCGACGATAAAACTTTTGAAAACGTTTCGGAAGATTATTATTTAACCGCTGAATTTTTGCGCAATAAAATTAACGGCCTGCGCTCGGCAAAGCAGTATGTCAATTTTGAAGAAACAGCGCCTTTAAGCGCGGACGCCGAACTTCTTCGGAACCTGCGCGATACAGTTCTGCGCGGTTCGCGTCCAGATTCCGTTCTGGTAAAATCGCCCGAAAGCGCCGAAGAATATTCCGGTCGCTATAAATGCGGCGGTCTTTACTATGGTTTTGCGTCCGATTGCGCGGACGCGGCGCGGCATCTTTTCAACGGTTGCTCGCTCCTCTTTTTAAAGGAAGACTTTACGGAAAAACTTGTGACGTACATTACCGCGCTTACAGTCAACTATAAGGCGGCGTATTCCGATTACCGCGCAGAAATTATTACAATGAGCGAACTTGACAGGCGTTGCCGCGCGCTTGAAATTCTTGACGAAAACAATCTGGACGAAGCGTGCGACAGACTTATAAGCTTGCTTTTGGAAATGCGCAGCCGCGGCGCCGATAGTCTTCCCGATGCAAACGGTTTAAATTTCAATCACACTCCGCTTTTCAACGAACCGGCGCACGACGCCCTTTCGGTTTCGGCGGCAAGGCAGTCTGTTGTTCTAATGAAAAATGACGGCATTTTGCCTGTTTCCAATATGCTTAAAATCGCCGTTATAGGTGAATACGGCAAAGATTATTCCTATCAGACGGAGTATTTCAGCGGTAAAGCTACTGCGGAAAGGGTGCCTTTCGGTTCTGTAAATTTATACGATATCAACGGCGTCGGCTTTGCAAGCGGCTATACAAAGGGTATGACGGGCAGAACTGATTTGACGGACGCCGCAATCAGCCTCTGTTCGGACGCGGACTGCGCCATCGTTTATCTTTGCGCCGAAAAAGGTCAAAGGTATCTGCCTGTCGAGCAGACGGAACTTATTGACAAGCTTTATTCCAAGGGCGTTAAAATTATCGCCGTAGTTGCGTCGGACGGCGCAATCGATATGGGTTTTGCGCAAAAGTGTTGCGCCGTGCTGTTTTCTTTCCGCGGCGGTCAGGGCGTTACGCGCGCCGTTATTGACATAATCAAGGGCGAAGCGTCCCCGTCGGGCAGACTCACCGAAACTTTGCCCGTCTCTTACGAAGGGCGGACTGAGCCCTGCGATTACCGCACAATGAACCGTAGCGAGGTTCGCTATCCTTTCGGATTCGGGCTTTCTTATACGCAGTTTGAGTATTCTAATCTGAAAATCAGTGAAAAAGGTCTCAGCTGTACCGTGAAAAATACGGGCGGTTCGGACGGTTTTGCGGTTGTGCAGTTCTATCTGCAAAAGACAAAATGTTTTACTGCGCTTAAAGATAAATTATTGCGCGGTTTTTCGAAAGTGTATGTTAAAAAGCATGACAGCGTCCGCGTTGAAATTCCTTTTGACGTAAACACATTCAAATCTTACGACCCCGATAGCGGACTATACCGCATAGAGGGTGGCGAATACCGCGTTTTCGTCTCCGAAAACTATTTCAACGACAAACTTACGGGTACGGTTACGCTCACGGAGTTTGTTTTTAAAGACAGTTTTTCAAACGAAGTTGCGCAAACGGCTTCGGGCGAAGACGTCGGCAAAATAAAGTTCGACGAGACGCAGGAACCTCCCGAGGTTAAAAAAGCAAAAAAACAGCTGTCTTTCGGCGTAAAACTTTTTGTGGCGTTGCTTCTCTTCGTCTACTATAACGGCGTGCTTGCGGCGCTGACGTTTACAGATGTAATAGCCGATAAGAATTTGATTTTCTACATAGTCGTCGGCGTGCTTGCCGCGGTGTTCAACGCGCTGTTTATAGCTTACGTTGTCGTCATTTCCAAGCGGCGCAAACGTCAGCACTACGTCAAGGTGAACGACGTTCTGACTGATATGGTTGAAAGGGTCGCGGAATTCGACCAGATAGCGAAAGTAACTTACAAATCCCCCGTAGAAGAGGAATTGCCCGAAGAAGAGGAAGAATCGGACCCCTCGGCTATCGAGCAGTCAGAAGCGGCAAAAACTTACGATTTATCTTTTGCTGAGGCAGAAGAGGACGCAGAAGTCGCCGAACAGGTCACGCTGGACGAAATGTGCGCAAATTTCAAAGTATATGCCCAAAGCAAGGGCGTTGCGGTTGACGCGGCGTCCGTCAGGGCGGTTTTGGCGGCTGTCGGTTCGGGCAAAATAGTTTTGCTCACCTCAAAAAATACGGAAGTTCTGCCCGAGTTTGCAGAGGCGTTAAACGGCTATTTCGGCAATACGGAATACACCGTAGCGAACGGAAATTATTCTTCGGTGTCCGACATTCTTTGGAACGGCGCTGACGGAAAATTCGTTGTTTCCGGCTTTGCAAATCAGGTATATGCAGCGGCTAAAACGCCGGACAAAGCATGCGCCGCTTTAATTTACGGCGCTGACGTAACAAATATTGCGGAATGGTTCAAACCCTTTATCGATTACGCCAACCGACCTACGGAAGAGCATATTTTAAAACTCAACGAAGAGTTTTCTTTTCGCCTGCCCGACAACTTGACTTACTTCATAATTTCGGACGGCGCAAACTTTAAGACCGCCGCACGCGAAGTTGCGGACGCGTCTCTGAACATTGAAGTCGTCATAAGCAAATTCAACGGCGAAATGACGCAGACGGAGGCTAAAACTCCTTCGGTAAACGCGCTTGCGGAGGGCGTTAAAGCCGCGCGTGAAAACAGCTTCCTTCCCGAAAAAATCTGGAAGAAAATTGACGAGCTTTTCGAAACGGTAAACTCAAACGAAAGATTCGTTTTCGGCAATAAAAATACTTTACAGCTTGAAAAATTCACTTCTGTAATTCTTGATTGCGGCGGCGACGAGGCGGAGTGCCTTACCGCGCTGTTCCTTTCCAAGATTGCGCCGGTGTTAAAACAGACCCGTATGTATAAGAGCGACGGCGGCGATAAAACGGTGTTCGGCATAATCGAAAAACTTTTTGCGGAAGACGATTTGACAAAAATACAAAAGGCGCTTACAAAGGTGGTTTAACCCTTAAAAGGAGACAAAAATGGCTATTGCAAACTACATATGCGCGGCGTTTTCGTTTACTGAATTTATGGGTAAAGTATGGGACGCTTTGACAAGCAAAACGGCGCTTATAGTTTATTCTGCGATAATACTTGCGATTATTTTGGTGCTTGTGGTGCGCGCGGTCGTAACTGAACAGCGCCGTACAGCAGAAATAAAGCACAACGCACAACTGAAACAGGAAGCGGAAGAAGACGAAAAAATCAAGAGCGTAAAAGACGAAATAGACAGAAAAATGAACAAGATAAGCGGCGAAATCGCGGCGGTAAGAAGTAACCTTGCAACAGCCCCTTTTGCGCCTTATCCCGTCGGTATATCCCCCCAGAAAAAAGAAATGGAAGAGGGAAGCGAAGAAAAAGAGACAGGTTCGCGGTTTTATATGCTTACGGAAATAGATAAAGAGTACGAAGAGTATACAAGACCTGATTACGACGAAGAAATAAGCCTGAAAGAACTATGCGAAGAGTTCAGGAACTATTCTGCAGGAAAACTTAAATTATACTACGACATAGAGGACATAAGACGTTTCATAGGCGCTTTGGCAGTAACGAAGCTGATAATACTGCAAGGAATGTCGGGAACGGGAAAGACGTCGCTTGCATATGCGTTCGGGGAGTTTTTGGAGAATAAGACGGTAGTCGTGCCGATACAGCCGATGTGGAAAGAGCGAACGGATTTAGTAGGTTATTATAACGAATTTACGAGACGGTTCAACGAAACAACGCTGCTGTATAAGATGTACGAAGCAAACAACAACGAAGAGATATACATAACGGTGTTGGACGAAATGAATATAGCGAGGGTAGAGTATTACTTTGCGGAGTTTTTATCGCTGTTGGAAATACCCAATCCAGACGGAAGGAATCTTGACGTAGTAGCGGACAGATGGGAAGACGACCCGAAACTGTTACAGCACAACGGCAAGCTGAGACTGCCGACGAATATGTGGTTTGTGGGCACTGCAAACAACGACGACAGTACGTTTTCGATATCCGACAAGGTATACGACAGAGCAATGGTTTTGAACTTAGACAAGAAAGCAACGCCGTTTGAAGCTGAGGGAAAGAATAAGAAGATATCTGCAACGCATTTAGAAAAGCTTATGACCGCGGCGCAGAGGGAGTATGACATATCTGACAGGAACCTTAGGCGCATAAAGAAGTTGGACGAGTATATGATAAAGACGTTCCATATCACGTTCGGAAACCGAATAATGAAGCAGATACGCTGTTATGTGCCTGTGCTGGTGGCGTGCGGAGGAACAGAGCTTGAAGCGTTGGACGATATACTTGCGAGAAAGGTGTTCCGGAAGTTGGAAAGCAAGAACCCTGTCCACGTCAAGCAGATGGCAGACGGAGTATGCGCGTACTTAGACGAATTGTTCGGTGAAGACAGACTTCCGTTATGCAAAGAGACCATTCGACTTATTGAACAGAATGTTTGATTTGTGGGCTAATTAAAATTCAGCTTTTCGCCTGCATACGCAGGTAAATAAAAGCTTTAAACCGCACATTTTTTAAACAGTTAAATTCATTGTTTGATTTAAATTTACATAAGATTTGAACATTTCTTTAAAGAAAAAAAGACACACGGTGCGAAACGAATAAAAAATTATGACTTTACTTGATATTTACTATCGCGCTTTTAAGGAATACCGCAAGCAGACCGCGGACAATACGGGCTGTGAAAAGGACAGACGTTCCATTGCGGAGACCGATACCGAGCAGGATAGGCTTCAATCAACTAAATATCTGTGCAGAATTGAGGAAGACTGGATAAAAGCCGTAGAGGAGGGTCTGGAATTCGTTGAAAAAGCCGTCGCCGAAGAGAGGCAGTTCATCAGAACCAACGGCGAAGTCGTGCCCATTGAAAAGGTCAGGAAGATTTCCAAAGACTCAGTCGAACACCTTGCAAAGCACAGCGACCTTATAACGCACGTCCCCGAAGAAGAGGACGACCTGCTTATACCCGATAAGTTGTATATGGTTGAAAAACTTTCGGACTACGCCGTATACGAGAACAGGTTTCTCTATATGATGCTTTGCTATGTAAAATCTTTCATTGAATACAGGCTGGAAAAAATAGAGAACCTTCGCCGCAAATACGTCGGCGATATGGCGATTTCAAAAGAGATAGTAACAAAAAAACGCACCCTTAAAATCAAAACGGAAGTTTACGAGGAAAGAACGGATAACCCCTTCCCCATTCCCGACGAAAAGACGGATAAAGCTTTGCAGAGAATTAAGGACTGCCAAAGTATAATAAACGCGCTTTTAAATACCGATTTGATGCTTCAAGTAGCCAAATCGCCTATGATTAAGCCACCGATAGTCAAGACGAACGTGCTTAAAATGAACAATAACTTCAAACGCGCGCTTGCTCTGTACGACTATATCGCTTCCTATAAAGGTCAGGGTTATGATTATGAAGAAGTGACCTTGAATTTTGCGCCCTATACCGAAAAAGTTGCGGACGAAATAGCCGAAGCGGCCAATTTGACTTCTTTTCTTGCATACAAAGTCGGCAACGACATAGAAAGTATTCTTGAAAACGAATATCAGGCTGAGGAGAGAAGACGTCAGGAAGAAGAGGCGGCAAAGACCGTTCAGCGCATTAAAAGGCTTAAAAAACGTGCTTTGGAATCCAACAAGACCATGGAAGAATACATGCTTTTGCTGGAAGAGCGCAACCGCAGGCTTGAAAAGGACGGCGAAGAGCTCATTTCGCTCAGAAAAGAAGTCGAAGTTTTAAATTTCAAGATAGACGAAATCAACCGCGAAAAGGAAGAACTGAACAGGCAGATAGAGAGTTTACAGCTCACTTTGGAAGAAAAAGAACAGGAAATTGCGCAGTTAAACCAAAAATACATAGAGGATATGGCGGCTTTGCGTGAAGAACACGCACAGGAAATTTCGGGGTTGAACGAAGAGCACGAAAGTATGACCGAGTCGCTTAAAGCCGAGTTTGCCGATAAACTTACGGAAACTATCGACGGATACGAAGCTACGGTAGGCGAGTTGAACGGACAGATTGAAGATTTAAACGCGCAGCTCAGGCAAACGGTTGACGAATACAAAGATAAAACCGAGGAACTTGACAGACAGCTTGCCGATATAGACGCGGCTAAACAGCGCATAATCGACGAGTGCGAAGCCAAGTTGAAAGCAGGCGAAAGCGGCTATCAAAGCGATTTGCAGAAACTTGAACAAAACTATAAATCCGAGGTTGAAAAGCTTGAAAGAACCCAGCGCGCCGAACTTAAAAAGGTCAGGGACGAGGCGGCTTTGATACGCGGCGAGCTTGACGGTATACGGGCGCAGGCAGGCAAACTTACGCCGAGCGCAGACTATACGTCAAGAGACAGGTTCATAGAGCTTGAAGAAGAATATATGGCTTTCCACAGGTTTTTCAAGGCACAGTGGGAATACACTAAAAAAGAAATCAGAAAGACAATTCTCTGGACTAAGCAGGAAAAAGCTAATAAAAAACGCAGATAATTTATAAAATCAAGGAAGAGTTTAGATGAAAAACGGCGGAGGCGGCAAAGGAATATTCAAAATAATTATGCTGATTATTTTAATAGTCGGTATTTTTGCCCTGTTTGTCGGCGCGCTGATAAGGCAGTACGCAGTTTACGGCGGCAGTTTTCCTGCGCCCTCTTCCGATTTAAAGTATCTTTTTATCGGGCTGATAATTATACTGCCCCTGCTTCTTATCCTGTTTATAAAATTTCTTTTCGGCAAAAGGAACAACACCGACCTTGTCACGCCCGATTATTTCGGAGTAAATTTTGAAAAAATGCAGAGCGGAAAGAAACCGTTAAGGAGCGTAGACGCGCCCAAAACGCCAGTGAAAGGCAGAGCCGCCGTAACTTCCGTTCCCCAGAAAAAAGAAATGGAAAAGGGAAGCGAAGAAAAAGAGACAGGTTCGCGGTTTTATATGCTTACGGAAATAGATAAAGAGTACGAAGAGTATACAAGACCTGATTACGACGAAGAAATAAGCCTGAAAGAACTATGCGAAGAGTTCAGGAACTATTCTGCAGGAAAACTTAAATTATACTACGACATAGAGGACATAAGACGTTTCATAGGCGCTTTGGCAGTAACGAAGCTGATAATACTGCAAGGAATGTCGGGAACGGGAAAGACGTCGCTTGCATATGCGTTCGGGGAGTTTTTGGAGAATAAGACGGTAGTCGTGCCGATACAGCCGATGTGGAAAGAGCGAACGGATTTAGTAGGTTATTATAACGAATTTACGAGACGGTTCAACGAAACAACGCTGCTGTATAAGATGTACGAAGCAAACAACAACGAAGAGATATACATAACGGTGTTGGACGAAATGAATATAGCGAGGGTAGAGTATTACTTTGCGGAGTTTTTATCGCTGTTGGAAATACCCAATCCAGACGGAAGGAATCTTGACGTAGTAGCGGACAGATGGGAAGACGACCCGAAACTGTTACAGCACAACGGCAAGCTGAGACTGCCGACGAATATGTGGTTTGTGGGCACTGCAAACAACGACGACAGTACGTTTTCGATATCCGACAAGGTATACGACAGAGCAATGGTTTTGAACTTAGACAAGAAAGCAACGCCGTTTGAAGCTGAGGGAAAGAATAAGAAGATATCTGCAACGCATTTAGAAAAGCTTATGACCGCGGCGCAGAGGGAGTATGACATATCTGACAGGAACCTTAGGCGCATAAAGAAGTTGGACGAGTATATGATAAAGACGTTCCATATCACGTTCGGAAACCGAATAATGAAGCAGATACGCTGTTATGTGCCTGTGCTGGTGGCGTGCGGAGGAACAGAGCTTGAAGCGTTGGACGATATACTTGCGAGAAAGGTGTTCCGGAAGTTGGAAAGCAAGAACCCTGTCCACGTCAAGCAGATGGCAGACGGAGTATGCGCGTACTTAGACGAATTGTTCGGTGAAGACAGACTTCCGTTATGCAAAGAGACCATTCGACTTATTGAACAGAATGTTTGATTTGTGGGCTAATTAAAATTCAGCTTTTCGCCTGCATACGCAGGTAAATAAAAGCTTTAAACCGCACATTTTTTAAACAGTTAAATTCACGGTAATTTTCACAAGGCAGGCAGGTTATGTCGCCGCGTGTAAAATTCTTAAAAAAATCCGTAGACCCCATAATATAGCATACTTTCGGAGAATAAAATGTCAAAATTCAGAACTTCGATTTTAATATTCGGCATATTGATTGTCGTCGTGGCGGCGTCGCTTCTTACCGTACTCGCACTCTATCTGACGGGTACTCTTAAAACCGACCCCATTGAAATTGTGTTGACCGTAACGGACGAAGAAAAAACTTACGACGGCACTCCGCTTACCGCAAAAGAATACGCCTTAACAAGCGGAGAACTTTTGGAAGGTCACAGACTTTCGGTAGAGTTCACGGGTTCGCAGACCGACGCCGGCGAGAGCGAAAGCGGACTTAGCGTAAAAGTGCTTGACGTCAAAGGCTTTGACGTTTCGGACGAATACGCGGTAAAAACCGAATGCGGCAAGCTTTCTGTAACGCCCGTAAAACTTACCGTTTCGCTTAACGACAGAGAGGTTGTGTATAACGGCAGGGAAGTAGAATTCAGCGACTGGGACATTCTTGAAGGGAAACTTGTTGCAGGACACAAAATTGCAGGCGCGGCGGCCGATGCAAAGCTTCTTAACGCAGGCGATACCCTGCCCGACGATATGAAAATACTTGTTTACGACCCGTCAGGCAACCCTGTTACTTCAAATTACGATATAAATTTCCGTCTCGGCGTCGTTAAGGTGGTTAAGCGCCCTATAACGATAAAGCCCGTAGGCGCAAGTAAGATTTACGACGGAGAAGAGATTGTCTGCAAAGATTACGAAATTACCGAGGGTTCGCTCGCGGTCGGACAGACAGCGGTTGCGACAGTCGTTACAGCCGATACTGGTATGCAGGCTAAACTTATCGACGCGGACTCGGTGCGCGTAAGAATAGACGAATACAGTTTTGCGGTTTTGGACGATAACGGCGACGACGTAACCGAAAACTACGCCGTCGAGTTCGGCACTGACTTTTTAACCGTTAAAAAACGCGGTCTCACCGTCACGGCAAAGAGCGGAAGCTGGACTTACGACGGCAAAGAACACTCGTTCGAGACGGACAGAACCGTTTACCTTGCCGAAGGTCTTGCGGCAGGCGAAGAAATTTCAAGGGTTTATTATTCTGGTTCCGTTAAAGACGTAGGCAGAGATTTCAACACAATAACGGGCGTTGAATTTTCCGCAGGCAAACGCAGCAATTACGAAATAGTATATATAAACGGAACTTTGGAAGTAACGCCTATGTCCGTTACCGTATACTCGAAATCTTTCTTTAAAGAGTACGACGGTAAAAATTTTGGCGAATATCTTCAGGATAAACAGATATACGAAACAAGTCCGGCGCTTCCCGACGGTTTTACCCTTGAAAGTGAACACGGACTTGAAAATAAAGTAAATGCGGAATCGGGCACTTACATATTGAAAAACGTTGAAGTAAACGACGCAGACGGCGTTCTCTGCACGGGGAATTTTGTAATTTCCGTCGTAAGCGGTCAGTATGCGATAACGAAAAAGCCCGTTTCCGTACAACTTAACCGTGATTTGGTCAAAACATATACCTCGCAAGAGCAGACTATTACCAACGAGGAAGCTTTCGCTCAGGCTGTGTTGCCCGACGGCATTACATCCGCAGATTTTGAAATAGTCAATTTGAACAGCTATATAAACGCAGGCAGGTATTCGTATTCGGCAAAGCTTGCCCAGACGCAGAACGCAGGCAATTACGACCTCACCGTAGACGCAGGTCTGCTCATTATCGAACGGGCGAACGCGGCGGCTGCAATCAATGTGGATATGACGGTAAAAAGAACTTATAACGGTACGCTGTACAGTTTAAAGCCCTCAGAAATAGATTTGAATATAGACGGGTTGGAGGACGCGGAGGTTTCGTCCGTGGACTGCGAAACGGTTATGATAACGGGCGCTTTGATGCAACGTATTACAGTCAAAAAGGTAAATATTGTACTTTACGGCAAGGACATAACGGACAATGTAAACGTGGTGTTCGACGAGGATAACACAGAGATTGAACTTGTGAAAAGGTCGGTTTTGATTTCTGTTTCAAGCTGTTCCGTTCAGGACGAGGGTCAGATTTATATGATACTTACAAGTGTTGTCGGCGTTTCCACCGCAACGCCCCTCGTTTCGGGCGATAAACTTGTAATCAGCGACGACGCGGTGTCGGCAGGCGGCGGACTTATAATGGTCGAGCTCAGTAAGCTGAAAATTATCAATTCCGCAGGCGAGGACGTAACCTATCTATACGAATGGGCGAATGCCGAAGATTACGCATACGGTTCATATACGGTGGTGCCTGCAACAGTATAAAATTTGAAAAATACAGGTTTCGGTTAATAAATTCAAGGCAAAGTTTTTTATGATATCTTACGATAGTTATAAAAACAGAATAGAAAAGGTAGCCAAAGTCAAAGCTTTCGTCGTCAGATTCAAGTTTTTGATTATAGGCGTGCTTGCTGTTTTAATCGCAGGCGTAACCGCTCTTCTCGCAACGAAGGGTATGGTTACCGTTGCGATGTCTTTGCCTGCGCAGATTACATACGGCGACGACTACGCGCCCACGGAAGCTTCCGCATTTTTAAGTTCAGTCAGCTATGAATACGCCTTGAAGGGCACGGACGAATGGACGGAAGATAAACCGCTTAAAGTGGGTAAATACCTTGCGAGAACAGTTACAAATCAAGCGTTCGGCAAGGGTTACGGTGATCCCGTAGAATTCGAAATTACCAAAAAAGACGCTGTGCTTTCAATAAATTCCGATTCGGTTACATACGGCAACGACCCCGACTGTACGCTTGACGGCATAGTTTCAAAGTACGGCGACAGGATAGTAAACGTCAACGGCGCATATGGAATGCCCGAAAAAGACGGCAATTTTACAATCAAGTATAAAACGGGCAAGCTGACAATTACAGATGCGGACGGAAACGACTCTTCCGACTGCTACTCATACGAAGCGGCTGAAAAAGATATTCTGCTTACGCAGAGAACCATTAACGTTAAATTAGACGATATAATTCATACATACGACGGCGCGCCCGTCTCTCAGAAACCCGTCATTTCCTCCGTCACGCAGGAAACTTTGGGAATCGAAAAGGACGAAATAGCGTTTTCGTCCTTGTTTATGCAGAACGGAATGACCGTTGCTGCGCCCGAGAACGCAGGTCTTTACGATATCGTAATAGACAGCGACAGTATAAGAATTACAAAGGGCGCAAAGGATGTGACCCACCTTTACAGTATTCTGCCTGTAACAAACGCCGCGCTGACCATAAACAGAAAGAACCTTACAGTAAAGACGGACAGCTTGACCGAGACTTACGACGGAAGAGAACACACGGCGGAAAGCTTCGATTCCGAGGGGCTTGTTGCAGGACATACAATTACACCGATAGGTTTGCCCGTATCGGTTAAAAATGCCGATAGCGTGCCTAATATGCGCGAGTTTAACGTATTCAAAGGCGGCGCGGACGTTACCGCAAACTACTTTATTTCCGTCAATTACGGCACTCTTACAATTTTAAAGCGCGATATAACTTTTAGCTCTGAAACGGGCGAATGGGTATATGCCGACAGCGTCTTCGAAGAAAAAGGTTATTCGGTTACAAAAGGCGAGTTGGCGCCGGGTCAGACCCTGAACGTTATCGGCGGCAAAACCGTTAAAGATTATACGCCCACCCCCGTAAGCAATGTTCTGACTTATGAAATTTTACATAACGGTGAGAACGTTACCGCAAACTACAACGTTGCGGAAGAGTGGGGTACGCTTACTGTGAAACGCCGCCCCGTAAAAATTACCACTGCGGACAATGAAAAAATTTACGACGGCGCGCCGTTGACTTCCGCCGGTTTCACCCCCGAAGAATTCAGCGCGAACAGCGGACTTATTTCAACGCACAGCGCGAAAGTAAGCGGAAACAAAACCGAAATAGTAAACGCGTCCGTTGAAAAGGATAGAACTTTATTCAGAATTTACGACGGTTTCGGCTATTACGCTTCGGACGTGACTTCAAACTACGAAATCACCTATAATTACGGCACGCTTAAAGTTTTAAAGCGCGATATAACGGTTAAGCTTAACGATTATTCCGCCGTTTACGGCGAAAGCTATGCTTATGATTCCGGTTCGGGCAACTATGACGATGCCGTATTCTGTGACCTTGCAAGCGGCGAAACGCTTGAAATTTTAAACCCCGTTTACGAATTCGGAACGACGCAGTTCCCTCAGGTAAGGTCAAGCGCATACGAAGTCAAATCTTCTTCCGTAAAAATAACCCGATACGGCGCGGACACAACTTTGAATTATAACGTTACTTACCTCAGCGGCAGCGTAAGCATTACCCCCAGAGATATTAACGTTAAGGTCTTATATGCGGAAAAAGAATACGACGGCACGCCGCTTACAAGCACGTCGCACTCTACGTCATACTATTTTAACAGCGCAAAGGCAGGGCTTGTAAACGGTGAGACCCTTACGCCCGTTCAGAACACTGTAAACGGCAGAACGGACGTCGGCACGTCGGACAATAACGCGGAATTTACCGCAAACGCCAACTATGTTCTTCACTATGACAGGACGGAAGCGGACCTTTACGTCTACGCAAGGGCGCTGACTTTAAAAAGCAATTCCAATGTGTGGACTTACGACGGTAAAGAACATTTCGAAGAGGGGTATACCGTTACAAACGGTTCGCTCGCTTCGGGTCAGAATATTTTTGTAACATCAAATACAAAGGTTAAAAACTATACGTCTTCCCCCGTTGATAACAGTCTTACTTTTGATATAAAGACCTCAAACGGCGTGAGTGTGCTCGCCAACTACGACTTGCAGACGACTGTTTCCGGAACGCTTACGGTAACAAAACGCGCTATAAAAATTACGACGGGTTCAAAATCGCAGGAATACGACGGCACTGAGCTTTCCGACAGCGAACTTATATATAATAAAGCCGATTTGGCTGAGGGTCAGCAAATAACGGTGGACGGTTATACCTCCATACAAAACGTCGCTGAAACTTCGGACGGCAACAACGCGGTTACATATTTTATCAATGTAATCTCTACGGGCGAAGTTACCACCGCCAATTATGAGATAACCGAGGTTAAGGGTACGCTTACGGTGACACCCAGACCCTTGAAAGTCAGGACTGAAAGCGATACCAAGGTTTACGACGGCGCCCCCCTCGTAAACAGGGCATATACCGTGGTCTACGCAGGAAATAAGGTTGCGCAGAACGAAGAAAACGCATTTATAATTTCGGGTGAAAGCCTCACGCTTACGGGCAGTTTGCCTGAGATTACAGAAATCGGTTCAATCGATAACGCAATTCCCCTTGCAGAACCCAATTCCAACTATAAAATCATTTCGCGCGAGCACGGCAAACTTACGGTTACCGCGCGTGAAATTACTGTAAAACTCACTGATTATACGGTAACTTACGGCGAAAGCTACGCTTATCCTACGGGCGCAGGCAACTATGATAAAACGGTTGCGCCCGACCTTGCCGACGGCGAAATTCTTGAAATTTTAAAACCCGTCTACGAGTTCGGAACGGCGGTCTATCCCGACGTGCGCTCAAAAGCTTATTCGGTAAGCTCCGAAACCGTTAAAATTACAAAAGACGGCGAAGACACTACCAAAAACTATAAGGTAAATTATCTGCACGGCGAAATTACTGTTGAAAGCCGCGTTCTAAAACTTAAATCCAACTCAAACGCATGGGTTTACGACGGAGAGAAGCACCGGGAAACAGGCTATTTTATAACGGAAGGCTCTATTCCCGAAGGGCAGCAGATAAAAGTTACTTCCGCCGCAGAGGTAAAAGATTATACGCCGTCCGCAGTAGAAAACCTGCTGACTTACGATGTTTTATATAACGGCGCAAGCGTAATGAAAAACTACGCGTTCACGGCTGAAAGCGGCACGCTTACGGTAACGCAGAGACATATTTGGGTTGAAACCGCGAGCAAAACAAAGATTTACGACGGTTCGCCGTTAAGCTGTGCGGAATACAAAACATATCTTGTGCTTCCTTCCGGAACGGACGGGCGCAGTTCTGCCGACGGGCTTGTCGGCGGCGATAAGCTTATAATAGACGAAAGCACCCTGCCTTCGATTACCAATGTTTCGCAGTCGCCTTGTGAAAATATTTTCTCATTCGCAGTGCCGAACGATAACTATGTGCTGGAACTCAGCCTGTGCGTTTACGGCGTTCTGAAAATAAATCCCGTAAATCTTACGGTGAACGTTGACGCTTATGAAAGGATTTACGGCGAAAACTTCCTTGACCACCCTGTGCTCGGAAACAATCTTACGCCAAACGGCATAGGCGCAAACGAATATCTGGTTATAACCGAATTTGCCGCTTCGGCGGAGTACGGCGAGGGCGAATATCCGAATGTCGGCATAAACGACGGCGCGATTAAAGCGTACAAATGGGAAATTTATAAAAACGGAGCTTTATACGAAAGTTACGAAGACGGAGTGCGCGTATCCCCCGAGGGCGTGGGCAACTATTCGTTTAACTTCGTTATAGGTCAGCTGAACATCAGAAAACGCGCAATTACTATAACCACGCCCGATTTGGAGTTTATCTATAACGGAAAACTTCAAACGGACGCAGACGTTATTTTGTCGCCTTCTTCGGGTACATTGGCGGCAGGGCAGCGTCTTGCCCTGAGGCTTCCCGTATCCGGTGCAAAGGACGCAGGCGTGTACGCTGAGGCAAACAAGCACTTCTACGGCGTGTTTACGACTGAGGGCGGCAATGTTTCTTCTAACTACGAAATTACAAATAATTTCGGAACGATTACCGTAAACAGAAGACAAATCACTCTTGCCGCAGACGATATCACGGACGCGGTATACGGCGATACGCTTAATCATACCGCCGTTGTCGGCGGCGACTTGCTTGCAGACGGCGAAAGTATCGAAATTAGCGTAACTTACGAACAGAACGGAAAAACCGTGCTTGCAAAAGACGCGGGCGAATACACAATTAAAATAAACGCGGCGGCTTGTAAGTTCAGGTATAGCGACGGAACGGTTCAGCAGGTTAAAAACTATGACATAACATCTGTTGAAGACGGCGCGCTTACAATAAACAAAAAACAAATTACAGTTTCGTTAACAAGCCGTTATGTCGATTACGGCGACGACTGGCTGTATGATACGCCGTATAGCGATATGGATTTTGCAAGCGTTGAACAAGCGCTTCCCTATAGCGAAACGCTTGACTTTGCCGTGCTGTTCAGAAAGGACGGCGTGGTTACGGAGCCTAAAAATGCAGGTAGCTATTACGTTGAAATCGACTTGACGAAAACAGCCGTAAACGGTAAAACGGACGGTTTAAAAAACTATGTTTTAAATTGCCCCGATACTGCGCGGCTGACGATAGACAGAAGAAATGTATTCATTCTGCCGTTGGACGTTTCTGCCGTTTACGGCGAAGAAATAAGTTACCCCGACGGGAAAAACAATTTTAAATATTCTTACGCATCGGATTTAACTTCTCATTTGGTTTACAATGAAGAACTCGAACTGTTTGCGGATTTGTCCGTGTTCGATAAGCCAGATGTCGGCAAATACAGGCTTTCGTCGCTGAGCGCCATAAAATGTTACTTCGACGGAGACGAGGAAACCGCGTCCGACCCTGTCTATTCGGACGGCAGCGTTTTGCAATACGGTTTCTCAAATTACAGAGTCGATTATTTGTTCAATACCATAAATAGCGGCAGACTTACCGTAACGCCAAGACCTATAGAAATCGAACTGAATAAGGCGGAAAACGACGGTGAAACTTACGGCAAAATTTTAAGCTACGACAGCTCGTCGGTAAATAACTTTACTTTGTTAAACGGAAATTTTGCCTATGGTGAAACACTTAAAGTCGAAGCCGCGTTCTCTAAACTTATTAACGGTCGGGTCGATAACGTTGTCAATATATGTAAAGACGCCGGCGATTACCGTTACACTATTGACGAAGAAAATAGCGTAATTTATTCTTCCAACGGCGCGGAAAAAGCCAACGGCATCAATAATTACCAAATTACCTGTTCCGAACGCACCGCTTCGATATTCAGTAAGCATATACTTATGTCCATTCCCGATCGGGAAGTTGATTACGGCGAAGCTTTGCCTTGGAATGCTGACGTTTATTACCCCCAACCTCAGGCGGAAAGCGTTATGGAATATAACGAAACGCTGAGCGTCCGTATGCACTATTGCGATTGGGACGATTATGCTTACGGCACAACTACTTTCGTTACTCCACGCTCTGTGGGCGGTTATATAGTCGTTTTATACGACATCCGCGTATACGATGAAAACGGCTTGCGCGCCAACGCGTCCAATTATGATATGGAAAGCGAATTCGGATGCCTTTATATAAACGAAAGGGAAATTACCGTAAACACGGTGCCTATGCCCGATTTTGTTTACGGCGATACTGTCGTTTATAACGGAGTTGCGGAGGTCGGCGGAAACGGACTTGCATACGGACAGCGTTTGACCGTGACGGAAGTCGAGTATTATAAAGACGGCGTCAAGTTGGACGGCGCGCCTGCAGAAGCAGGCGAATACGTCGTTAAACCCGTTGCAGTCGAAATTTACGAAAATGACGGCGTTACTCCCGTATTGCTCGGCAACTATAAAATATCTTTCGGCGACGGTGCGCCTTTGGTAATCAAGGCAAAGAAAATAAGGCTTACCGTCGGCGATAAATCATTTGTTTACGACGGATTGCCCCACAGCTTTACCGATTATTATAAAGCCGAATACATAGACGAAAACGGCTTTGTAATAAGGGAAGCGGAATTGACCGAAGAGGAAAAGGCAAGCATTTACGTTGCAAGCTTTAAAACTATTACAAATGTTTGGGAATCGGGCGAAAACGAAGTTGCGTTCGCAAGCAGCGGAAACTATGAAATCGAGACCGTCGCAGGCAGGCTTGAAATAACCGCGCGTCCTGTTGCGGTTTACACCGATAGCAAAACGTGGGTATACGACGGCAAACCGCACGTTTACGAAGTTATAAAACTTATTATGTGCACGGACGGTACCGCAGGACTGCCTGAACAGGGTTTTGTCGATGAGTACACCGTAAACTGGCTTGCCGCGCCAGTGACAGACGTTGTCGATAAATTTTTGTTAAACAACGTTTGTGAAATTTTATTCAACGACCCCGAGGGCGCCGCACACAGCTTAGCCGAAAACTACGATATAGAATATATTTTCGGTCAGATTCTGGTAACTCCGAGAACTTTAACCGTTGTAACGTCTTCCGCAGACAAAGTCTATGACGGCAATCCCCTTTACACCACGGCTTACGACAGGGTTTACTATATCAACGAAGACGGCGAAGAGGAAGAGGGACTTTTGAACGGCGACGCAATCTGGGCGGTTTCAGGCGAAATTACTGAAATAACCGACGTCGGCGAAACAAAAAATAAAACGTTGTTTGAACCCGAAACTTCCAATTACAAAATTACGCTCTACGAATACGGAAATTTGCGCGTGGACGTCAGAGATATAACGATAACCCTCAGCGACGTCGGCGTAGTTTACGGCGAACAGACCTATCCCGTAGGCAAAGACAACTATGATTTGGTAAATTCGGGCGCGTTGCAGAACGGCGAAAAGTTGCAGGTTTCCGCTCTATATTATCGCGGCGATTCTGCCGTAACCTTTGACTCCGCGCGCGACGTGGGCACTTACGGCATAACACTTGACGTTACAAAAAGCTTCGTTTATACCGGCAGGTACTCCGCCGGCACAGAAATAAACGGCATTTATAATTATCGTTTTACTGTAAACGACGGTACTTTGACAATTTCGCAGAAGCGTCTTACGGTAATACCTTATTCTTACGAGGACGAAATTTACGGCGACCCCGTTACGCCTTATTCGGCTGCGCAGAACAACTTTGTTAATGCGGCGGCTCAGCTTGCGTACAACGAAAAAATGACCGTTACGGTAAATTATTTCGACAATGCCGGAAATACGGTCGACGTAGGCAATATAACAACCGTCGGCGAGTATTCGATTGTAATTGACGAAATATCACTTACGAACGAATTCGGCGATACCGCCGACTTGAATAATTACGATATCGTAATGCCGCAGAACGGACTTCTTAAAGTCAACCCCAGACCCATTTATGTGCAGAGAATTGCCGTAAACGCAGTTTACGACGGCGAATGGCACGAGGCAAGGGAATATGCGACCTACTGCTATTACGACGGAGAAAAAAAGGCTGGGCTTGTAAACGGAGACGTGCTGGAAATTATAGAAAGCACTGTGACGCGCAGGCTCAACGCAGGCACGGACGAAATTCTTACCGAGTTCGTAATACCCGAAAACTACAAGCTTGTAAGTTACGTCGGCGCAAAGCTTACCGTAAAGAAGAGGGAAATAACCGTTATTCTGAACGATATCGCCGACGTGGAATACGGCAGCGCGCTTGTATACCCCACGGGCGCGGACAATTTCTCATATGCGGACGGTTCGCTCGTCATAGTAGAGGGCGAAGCGCTTGAAATTGCGGTAATGTTCTACACGGACGAAGCGCTTCTGCACTCGGCGGAGCCCAAGAACGCAGGCGAGTACTTCTATAAGATTAATAAAAATAAAACTACGGTCACGGGCGCGAAAGACCCCGAACTTGCAAACGGACTTTCTAACTATAATTTGCTGACTTCGACGAAATACAAGACGGCGTTTATAACCAAAAAGGACGTTGAAATTACGCTGAATGCGCCTTCGACTGTTGTCTACGACGGCAACGAGCACGAATATAACGACGGTTACTCGCTTGCAGGCGGCTCTTCGTTCGCATACGGCGAAAAAATAGATTTGCTTGCCGTCAATTATTCCGACTGCCTTGAAGACGGTTCGTTTGCCATAACTTCTGTTCCGAAGAACGCAGGCAGATACTTTATAGAGTTTGACGCGTCGTCCTCTGTGATAGGCGGAATGTCGGCTGATGCCAACTATAATATCGTCTGCGCCGACGGCGTTTACTTTGAAATTCTTAAAAAGGACATTCGTATAAGCGTCGGCAACGACAGCAAGGTTTATAACGGCTTCGGTTACAGATTGGATGCTGACTTGATTACTTATATCGGAGTCGCCTCGTCCGAGGCGGTATCGCCCACGGTAAACTATTATTTAAACGGCGAAAAAGTCGAAGAACCCGTAAACGCAGGAATTTACAGCATTGTATTCGACAGGTCGCGCTTTGCGGTTATCGGCGGTCTTGCTTCAAACTACAACATAGTTTCCTCCGAAGGGGACGAAAGGGGTTCGCTTACCATAGAAAAGCGCAAAGTGACGCAAATAAAACCTGACGACAGGGTTATCGAAGTTCCTGAAAAACCCGTTCAGCCCTTGAATGACGAAACCTTCTCGTCAGAGGGCGAAGATAAATATACGGCAGGCATTATAAGCGGCGACGTCGGCAAACTTACACCGTTCTATTCATATTACATCGGCGACACGCAGACGCGCGTTTTGCCCGAAGATTTGAATACGAGGGGAGTGTACAGGATAGAGCTTAGCTTTACCGAGGCAAGTTATCCGGGCGATTGGAGCGCGCAGATTGCGGAAAACGCAAGGGTGCTTGCAAACTATGACCTGCCGGAAGTTATTCAATCGGGCAGGCTTGAAATAACGGCAAGACTGGTATGGGTAAAAGCTATCTATACGGGCGGAGAAATCGTCTATGACGGAACTGAAATAGACCCTTCGTCCGACGAATGGAAAGATAAATTCTCGTTTATGCACTGGCATGAATCCGAGGGTGAAGGCTCGGAAGGTTTTGTGGACGGATTGGCTGATACGCTTACCCCCGTGTATTTGTTTGAATTAAACGGCGCGGTTACGGGCAAGCCCGTGCACGCAGGCATATATACCCTTACCGTAAGTTTCGCCGAAGAAATTTCCGAGGACGACTATTACGTCCGTTGCGAACCGATTAAATTTACTATTAAACAGCGCGCGTTGAAAGTTGATTTGAGCGCGTTTAGCGCACAGACCGAGTACAGCGGTTCGCTTTTGTTCTCCAAGTACCCCGAAAAGGATATTCTCGCGCTTGCGGCAGTACAGGGCTTTATAAGCGGAGAAGAAAGCTATGATAAATACGCGCTTGAAATTGACTTCTTCAATAAAACTCTTGATTTGTTTGCAGACAGGGATTTCGCAGGTTTATACGATGTAAAAGCAAGCTTAAAATCAGGCGCGAATTACGATTATTATATCGACGAAACGCTGTCGGTTTGGGGTTCGCTTGACATAAGCAAACTCGCAATATACGTTAAACCCGTAAACAAGTCTGAACTTTTTAACGGTCAGACAATTTCGGTAGGCGGCGGCGAGTACGAAATAATAGGCGGTTACAACGGTATGGATACAGCCCTTGTCGGCGGCGACGTAATGCAGATAGGCGTTACGGGCGATTTGCAGGCTCCGGCAGTTGCAAAAGTCGTCTATGTGGACGCAAACAGTACGGTAATTACAAACGCTTACGGCGAAAACGTTACCGCGTCCTACGACATAATCACAAGATATTCGTCCGATTTGGGCGGAGATTACAACGCGGCAAGTTTCCAGGGCGTGTTAAAGTACATAACCAGAACCGTGCATTATGTGCAGACGGAACTGACGCAAAGAGAGTTTACATATACAGGTTCCAAAATAAAACTCGATACGGACGGGAAAATTTTGGCGCAGGCGGTCGCTTCAGCGGACGCCGACGGCTTTATGGCAGGTCACAGGTTTGCAGTAAAAGGCGAGCTTCCCATTCTCAACGTCGCAGTATACGCAAAGTGGGTGCAGGTTGCCGTCTACGACGGGAACGGAACGGACGTAACAAGGTTCTATAACCTCGTGCTTGACAACCAGCAACAGTCTCAGATAACCGTAAAGGGCGTTGAGGTTAATATTACCGTTTCAGGTCTGGACGATAAGTCGCTTGAGAAAGCGTGGAACGAAAAGGATACAAATATACTCAAAGTTTCAGACTACAATCAGAACTGGACGGTATTGAACCCCGAGCTTTATGCGGATAGCGTAACGGGGCTTTGGGAAAATCACGGTTGCGAAATAGTTGTGGTCAAAGGTGCTGACGGCAAGTTTACGTTCAAAGTTTTGCTTTATCAGAACGGAACTAACGGCAGACGCACTGAAAAGAGTATGATGTATTCGCTGAACGTAAATCTTCCGTCGTCGCTTACGGCAGTCGCGGAAAAATGCCCTATGGCAAGTATCAAATAACATTTAAAAAAATTACAAACTGCCGCGCGGCAGTTTCGGAGGTTCCTTTATTATGAATCGGGGTTTCGGCTTCTATTTCGGCAATGCAATGAAATCGTCGGCAAAGACGATTTGGAAAAGGGGAAATATATTCAGATTTTTCGTCTACTTCATTATGGAGTTTCTGGCGAGGATAACTGTTATTTTCAGCGCGATATTCGACGTGGCAAACGTCCGTCAGGCTAAAATCGCACAGAAGAGCAACGAGCTGGATATTCCCCAATCGTTTAAAATAGCCTGCCGCAAAGGTTCGCTTAGAACTATGATTATGTGCATAATCGTAGAGGCGCTGATTTTTATCGCCGGTATGCTTCTTATATGCGTGGCAAGCGGTATTCTGGGCGCTTTGGGATTTATGATAAGCTGTTTTGTCGATTCCGTAGATCCCGTGCTTTTAATCGGCATATTTTTAGCCCCCGGCGGACTTGCAATGCTGGTGTACTTTATAATAATGCCCCTGATGTTCGTGCCTACGCCGTACATCATTGACACAAATCCCGATATCGGCACGGCGGACGTAATTTCCATATGCTTCGATACAATGAAAAGCAAGGGTAAGTTTACATATTTTTTGAACTTCTTTATCCCTGCCTTAGTTGAGGGGGCGATAATCTCCGTCGGGGTTTGTTCCGTGATTTTAATAGATATTTTCTTATATGAAGACGTCTTTCTGGCGGTGCCCTTGACGGTAATCGTGTCGCTTGTAACGTTCATTGCGTTCGCGCTCGTCGCGCCTATGTTCTGCCTTGCAAGAAGAATTGCCAACAAAAGTCTGTTTGAGGATATTGTCACCGACCCAGTCAACGCGTCTTACAGGACGAACGGCGTGAATATAAAAAGGTGCAAGGGCGTTAAATTCGACCCAGCGGCGATAGAAAACGAGCTTACAGCCCTTTTCGACGAAACGTATGAAGACAGCATACCCGTTCCCTTGCCTCCTGCCGAAATAAGACGCAGGCAAAGAGAGGCTAAAATCAAAGTCAAAGAGGAGCGCCGCGCCCAAGCCGCCGCACCCGTCCAACAGGTTGCGGTGAGTAAGACCGTTCAGGCGCCTGCAACCGCCGCGCCCGTCCAGCCTGCGCCTCAGGATGAGGACGAAGAACTTATTACGGTAAGCGGACTTATCGGCGAAGTGGAGGAAAGCCCTGCCCGTTCGTCGGAAAACGCGGAAGCGGCTGAATTAAACAGGCCTGCCGAGGAAGCGAGGCAAGCGGTTGAGGAGCCCGTAATTAAAACTGAGACTACACCCGAAGCGGAAAAAGCGCCCGAAGAAGCGGTTGCGCCTGCGGAGGAGCCCACGGCGCAAATAACCGATGACACAGCTGTGAACAAAACGGACGCGAAAGTTGTTGACGAACCTGAAAATGCGGCGGAAGCGGAACAACCCGTTCATCAGGAAGCGGCGATGGAAACTTCTGCGGAAGAAAGCGCAAAAGAGGTTGTAAAGGAAACAAAGCCCGTAAAAAAGACTTCAAGTTCTAAAACTTCGGCAGGCAAGACGACAGCGTCTAAGACCACCGCAAGCAAGACTGCTTCAAAAACCGCGGCTTCAAAAACCGCGGCGAATAAAACTGCCGCGCCGAAAGCGGCGTCGAAGACGGGCGCCGGCAAAACTGCGACAAAAACGGCTTCAAGCAAATCAACAGTTTCCAAAACGTCGTCCGCGGCTTCCAAAACGTCGTCCGCGGCAAAGAAAAAAACTGTCGGGGAAAAGACGGAAGAACCTAACGAATAACGGTTGTACTTTTAACAGCTTACTTAGAGGAATTATATGGACATATTTATCTGGAGAATTTTAGGCGCCGTATCTTTGGGCGTATTCGTATTGGGACTAATCCTGCTTTTAAGCCTGAGACTGCTTAAAAACGGGTATTATCACGAATACACCGAGGACGAACTTATCAAAAACGAAAAGACGGCGAACTCGAAAAATTCTATTTATTTCACTTCGGGCGAGACGAAGAATTTCATTAAAAAATACGTCGTATGCAAGACGCTGTACGACAAGTATCTCGTGTGCAATTATACGCGCTTTTTTGAAGAAATTTCTTATTTCGTCGTGCAGTACAACTGCTTTAAAAAGGTAATTGCCGTTATAAACGTTACGCACAGGGACACGGGAGACGCGTCCAAAGTAATCGCGCTTAAAAAAGGTTGCGCGCACGTCAACGTGGTAATAGGTTCGGCTGACGGAATTTGCGTCAACTCCAACGTTATACGCCCCCTGCCTATGAGCAAGGTGAGAATACACGCCGCAATAAAAAGCCTTACGCTTTTTACCTTCCTGTTTGCCGTAAGGCACGCCGCGGTGGAACTTTTCGACTTTTTTAACGGCGCGTATACAGAGCAATTTTTAAGCGGTTTTTTAAACTACGGTCTCATTGCTTTAAGTTTTGTTTTATCTCTTTTAAGCTATCTTGTAACCGCGCTCTGTTTCAGGAGAAGAAACGCAAAAGTAAGAAACGGAGGTGCATTGGAATATGAGTTCGTTTAATAACGTTCGTAAAATCAAGTACTTCCGCGACCCCGACGCGGTTGTCGCGCTTGAAGAATATATCGTCTTCGAGGACGAGCGCGCCGAAGAAAAATTCGTAGTTTTCAAATTCGTAAACAATATAAGCCAACAGCTCCTCGGAATGGAGTTCGAGGTCAGCCAGTACGGCGCGGACGGAGAACTTGTTGAAAAGTCTGTCGCAATTTACAATAAATTTCTCGCAAAACCCAATAAGTCTTTCGTACCAAACGCAAAGCTTAAAGTAAATTATCTTACGCGGACAATCTCGGTAAGGCTTATTAAAGCGGCGTTCGACAGGTTTTTATGGAAAGAGGGGGAATACCTTGACAACAGCTATAAATTCGAACATTACGCAAAGGATAGGGATTTTGTTTTCGGCAAGGCTTCGGCGCCCTCGCCCCAGTCCCCCCAGCCGCAAAAAATAAAGCAGACTAAAAGAAAGAAATATCTTCCTTTCAAAGCGAAAAACGCAACGCGGAAGAACATACCAAAATTTCCCGGTGTACTCAACGGCATTATCTGCGTTATAATATTCGTAGCAATATTTCTTGCAATTTATTTTTTTCCCAAAACGTCGGACAGAATTACCGTAGACGCATTCAATTTGCATATAATAAATTCTTCGGATAATACGGCGGCGGTTTACGGCTACCGCGGAAAGGACAAAGACGTTACAATACCTGCCGAAATCGGAGGTTACAAGGTAATACGCTTAGACAGCGGCGCTTTTAAAGACAGTTATATTCAAAGCGTTTCGTTTGCAACTAAATCTATGACGATAGAAAGCGGAGCGTTTGAAAACTGCGCAAGTCTTGTTGCGGTAAGCTCCGAGCCCGAATGCGAAAGCATAACCGTTAAAAGCGGCGCTTTCGGTTGTGCTTCGCTCAGCGGCGTATATCTTCCGCAGGCTTATCTTTTCAGCGGCAGTTTTACGGGCTGTAACAGCGTTACATATATGTCGTTTTACGGCACGCAGGCTAAGACCCTTTCGGAACTTTTCGGAGGTACCGTGCCCGTCGGTTTAAAAGAGGAAAATGTAGAGTGCGGTACGGAACTGCCGGAAGACTTTTACAATATAAACGGTAAGCCCGAAGAGTACGACCCCGAAAAAGATTATACTTACGGCGAACTCGAAAACTTCAATCTTTCGGGTTATAAAAAGTATGACTCGTGCGAAACTTTAAACGGCGTTATCATAACGGTGAACACATCGACGGAAACATTCGTGGTTCCCGAAGGAACAAACGGCGTAAGTTCGCAAGCCGCAGCCAAACTTAGCGGTTTCAGCGGTTTGACGGTAGAAACGGAATATCTGCCGAACGAAGTTTACGATTGTTTTACGGGCGTAAATGAAATTTTGCTTACCGACAACGTAAAAAGAATCGACAGGTTAGCTTTCAGTAAAATGAATAGTCTGGAAGCGCTCGATACCCCCTATTTTTCATATAAGACTATGGACGAAATGTTCGGAAAGCTGGCAAGCTTAAAAAGACTTTACGTCCGCCCGTCGGAAGAAAACAATTCAATTCCGGACACTGCCTTTCATACCGGCGGTCTGCCGAGTATAGAGGAACTTTTTATTTCGGACGGGTTTACTTCCTGCGGAAGAAACATTATTTATTCCAGCTCTACGCTCAACTATATCAGGCTGCCTTTATTGGACTATCGTTACTCAATAATAGGTATAGACTGTACCCGTCTTTCCACGGTGGATATTGCGTTTGCAAGCATACCGGAAAATTATTGCAATATTAATCTGTCTTATGCTTACACTTCAAACCTCACCGTTTTATGTTCCGACTTAAATTACGGTTTTCTTCGTTACATAGTCCGTTTGGATAATCTTACCTTAAATTATTTACAGGCGCCGACTTGTACCTTGTACGATGTTTTCGGAAGTTCTTTCAACAGAAGCATAGGCACGTTTACTTTAAATTGTCCCGAATATATTGACAATAGTTTTACAGGCAATATTAAAATAGACGAATTCGTAAACAACTCAGGTAACAACGGCAGTATAGTAAAAATATAAAAACGTTCAAGTGAAATCTTTCAAACTAATTAAAGGAGGTGACGCAAATGAATAATCCCGTAATATCCTTAATAAACGGAGCGGTCAATTTCGTTCCGCCGTGGATAATGCTGGCAGTATTCGGCGCTATAATCCTCTTTATAATAATTTTCATACTATTCAAAGGCTTTAAACGCGGAATAAAATTTATCGTTTTAGGGCTCATCCTGATGGCGGCGGCATACCTTGCGTATCTTACGGCGCAGATATTTATGTGGGAAGACCCTCTTGAAATAATCGCCTTTTTCGTAAGCTGGGGACCTACGGCGCTTTTTGTGCTTATAGTGCTGACGGCTACTTTAATCAACGCTAAAAGGGGGCTGAGAAAAAGTCTTATTCTCTCTCTTCACGCAGTGTGCGCAGGCGCGTTTTCCATAGCGTTCTTCTTTATCTGCGTGTCGGTTAAAGAGGTGGACTACGGCGTTGTAAACTTCGCAAACGTATTCTTGGGCGAAGAGGGCTTGCAGAAACTTCTGGGCGTTGACGCCCCGTCGGGCGGACTTAAAGAAATTCTTGCCAAGGCGCTTCCGCAGTTGATAGACGCGGAATCCGATTTGGGTATACTAATCAGCTCTAACACGGCTTATCTGTATACGCTTGTGGATATGGCTTTTAAAATTATTTTCGCACTAATAGCGCAGGGCATATATTTCTTCCTTATAATCGTTCTTTATTTTGTTTATCTTTTCTGCTACTCGCAGCGCAAATACAAGCGCACAAAAATTGCAGAGTTTCAGAACGGAATGTCTGACAGGAATTACAGAAAGCACCATTTGGGCGGAGGCGCCGTGGGCCTTGTAAGGGGGCTTGCGGCTGGGCTTCTCGCTATGTCTTTCCTCGGCACGGCGTTCTACGTCGTTGCTGGCGGCAAAGGCGACGGCGAACTTGACGATTACGATTTCGGCAATGACAGCTATAACAATATCTATTCCGTTTACCGTTCGTTTGAAAGTTACGGCGCGCAGGGTATTTTCAAAGTATTAAACGCGCTTTCGGACGCGGCGGATACGCCCTATTACCTGTTTGCGGCTGACCTGATTTTCTCGGGCGCGCTGACCGACGAGGACGCAGGTATTTCGCAGGATATTAAATTCAGGGAAGAATTCGGCGCGCTTACGGGCTTTGCAAGGGAAACGTTCGACCTGCTTATGAGATACGGCGAGGACGAACTTAAAAGCGTAATAAACGGCGAGGCAGGCGACGGAGCGTTCGACAGTATATTAGGCGTAATGGCAAGACCCGATTTCAGGCGTGAATTCGACGGGCTTATTGACGCGTTCGATTCTCAGACCTACGTCATAAATCTGTCTCTGTCGCTGGTAAATTCGATTGTAAACAATATAGACGAGCTTTCTTTCACTTCGTCGGTAGGCGAGGACGAAAAGGAACTTGTAAAACTTCTTTTCAAAAAAGGTTATCTTTCGCCGTCGATTCCAGATGAAAGGAAGATGATTGAAAGCGGCACGATTACAGCCGAAGGCGAAGCTGTACGCCCTTATCTAAACGTAGGTCGGCTTATTGAAAAGAAAGACGTTAAAATAGCGCTGAACATCGCGCTTACGCTCATTGCGGAAGAGAACGCGGCGGACGATACGGCAAAGCTTATCAAGCGCATTCTGCCCGAAATTGCAAACCTTTCTATTTTAAGCGGAGGCAGGAACAGTGAAATGGACCCCGTTCTCGGCAGACTGTACTGTCTTGCGGAAAACAAGTATCTTACGGTCGAGGGGCAGGACGGCGTGTCGTATTCCGACATAGCCGCCGACAATATAGAATGGGTTAAAGAGATAAACGTTCTGCTTGACGTGGGCGCCGACGTAATAGACCTGTATAACAACGTCATAGACGACGGCAAAGAGGGCAAGGACATTCTTTTATATATGTTCGACGAAAGCAACCCCGACTATGCGGAGAATATGCGGCTTTACGACAGTGTTTGCGTTGCGGTTACGGATAGCCGGGTGCTCGGCAGGGCGCTTGCGTCAAGCCTTGTTTATACCGAACTTTTAGGCGCGCTCAAAGGCGTTTCCGAAAATGTATATCTTTCAAAGGATATCAATTACTCTAACGTTTACGACAAGGACGGAAACCTCGTGCGCAGCGGAGAAACTTATCTGCTTTTAAACGGCGTTAAGTTTCTTGCAGGTCCCGAAAACAAAGATATTCTCGATAAGCTTTTAAACTATGACGAAAATACCCAAATAACCGAACTTTTGGAAATTATGTCCGACGCGGTTTCCCGTACAGACGAACACGGCAACACAATTTCGGACTATCTTACCGAAAGCGAAATTCTCCGCGCGGTGCTTTCGATATCGCTTATAGAGGTAGAGGGCAACACTTTCTATGTTCCCAAAGCTTCATTGGAAAAGGACGAAAACGGGGTTGAAGTTGCGCTTATTAACAAACCCGAACTTAAAGACCTGCTCGATAATATGGACAGTCTAGTCAAATTCGTTATGCCCTTCGTCGGGGACGACGACAGCGAATGGCAGGGGACGATTGACGACGTGCTTTTAGGCGAAAACGGCGAGGACTCCGAGTTTTATAAAATGGTTGTCAGGAACCGTATATTCGAGGGCACGGTTGCGCAGATACTCAACGTAAAATTGCAGGAAGATATACTTGTCGTACCCAACTCTCTTACCGATAATATTGACGGCTGGGTGACAATCGACGGAAGAAAGGGCGAACTTATAAGGTTGCTCGATTCGTTGAAGATTGCAAATTTCAGCGTAGCCTCGATACTTTCGGGCGGTTCGTTTGACGGAGACGGCGCATTTAAAGACGTAATGGCTTTGTCTGAGGACGAACTCGAAATTTTCCTCGGTTCAACCGTTCTGCATTACACGATTTCCGATTATATTTTAACTGAAGGCAAACTCGATTTGGGCGACTTCAATGTCGTTGTGCCGCTTGCTTCCAGACAGACACTGCCCGACGAAACCAAGAGTCTTATAAAAAAATCCGAATTGATTAAAGTGTTCTCCGAGTTAGACAAATTGGGTCTGGATTCGGGAAACCAGTCCGGTTTCGATATCTCCGATATTCTTGTCAGGCTTGCAAAGGACAGAAGCATATTAAGCGGAAGCAATATAATTTCGGCGTCCATTGTCTGCACGATAACCGAACGCCCCGACATTGCCGACGATTTGCTGTCGGTGCCGCAGTCGCTTAAAATGGCAGGTACCAGAGCGGAACTTGCCTATTACGACGACACTAACCCTTGGCGTACAGAACTTCAGAATCTGCTTGACGCGCTTGACGAAATTCTCGGACTAAGATATGTGGGCGACACCTTTAATCTGAACGAAACCGTGCTTTCCGACGCTATAAGCGGACTTCTGCAAGATTTGAACGGAACCTCACAAATAAATCCCGACAGGACAAAGCTCGGCGTGTGCTACGATTCCGAAATTTTCCGCAATAAAATGACCGTGGAACTCGACGGGGTATTTGCAAATATAGTTTCGCCGTCCGCGCTCAGCGAAGCGAAGTACGGCAGTTACTATAAGATAGAGGAGTTGCAGACCCTGTCTAACGCGATTGAAGTGTTCGAAATAGAAAATATTTTAAGTATTGACGAGGCGGTGCTGATAGAAAAGGTTAAAGCGAAAGTTCCTCAGATGAACGCGCCTCTCGGCGGAGAGTTCGGCGAGAGTTCTATGTTGGACGTAGTGTATCCGTCCGCTATAATAAGCTATGTTATTTCAGACGAGCTGGATAAGACTTTTGAACAAAACGCGCTTATAGACGCGAACGTTTTGGCGCAGATAAAAGACTTTGAAAAAGTTTATAAAAAGCAGGAACTTTCGTCGTTTGCTGACGCGTTCAATGAGTTAGGTCTTGACTCGCTCGACTCTATAGACGGTTTCGGGTACAAGGACCTGTTTACGTTCAACCAGCAAAGCTCAAATCCCGATTACGCAGGTATGACAAAACTCAACGTTATATACTCTTCGGATTTGGCGGCGGCGCTCATAACCGAAGCCGTAAGCGAAAGAATAGAGAGCAATTCCGTCCTGCGCGACCACCCCAAGGCTTACCGCAAAGATTTAAAGATTTTCAACGAGAGCGAAATACAGAGTATAATCGATATTCTCGGCGACGACGAAACGGATAAAATCAACCTTGAAAAAGTAGGGGAGTGCGTGTACGACGAAAACGGCGACACTAATTCTTATATCGTTGTCGCAAGCGTTTCCGAACAGATGTTAAAAAGTCAGGCGCTTATAATTCCGCCCGAGGCTGTGGAAACGTTCGGCGGCGTTAAATACATTCTTCCTTGCGAAATAAAGAACATAGTGGACGTTTACTGCGAATATAACGCAACTGATATCGAGGATTGGGAGAATGTAACGCTCACTCTTCCCAATCAGGCAGTAAGGCAGAAAATGTACGCAAGCGAGGTTCTGCGCGCGAGAATAATTTATCAACTTACGCGCGATTCGGACGCGGCAGGGCTTGCGGTGAACAGTCTTAACGGCAGAACTTTCCGCGATATGAGCGAAAACGAAGTGCTTGCAGGGGTGCAGAGAATTACCGTTTCAGCGCGCCAGCTAGAAGCGCTTGTAGACGCGCTAATTCTCTTGAACGGCGGTCAGCAGGACGGCGTGGAATTTAAAGTTCCCGAGTTTACCCCTCTTTCGGTCGGACAGATTGCAAACAGTCTCAGTATTCAAGAGTTTGCGTCGCTGTTCTCTTCCGACATCATCAGGTATGAAATTTGCAATGCAGTAATTCCGCTTATAAGAAATAAAGTAAATGTTTTAAACGAACGCGCAATGCTTCTTAAAGCGCCTTACAATACGGTGACGGTTGAAACCGCTTCCGCAGAAGAAGTTTATAACGCGCTCCGCAGTTTGGTTGCATAGGGCAAAAAGACAGAAAAAAAGCTTCCCTCGGAAGCGCGCTTCCCGTATGTAATTAAAAATCAGAATGATAAAATGCTCTCGGACAAAATGTCCGAGAGCATTTTACTTCATTTGTAATAGACTTAATAACCCCAAAAAAATTTGGTTGTATTTCAAATTAATATTTATATTAGTCGCTTATATCGTCAAATACAGGGTCGTCAAAAAATTCCTTTAATTTAAGACCAAGCGTATCTATAAGTTGATAAATGGTATCAATCTTTACAGTTTTAACTCTTGTTAAATCGGGATGTATTATTTTCCAAACGGTTGAACGTGGCATTCCTGCCTGTTTAGCCAATTCGTATTCCGTAAAATTTTCTCTTTCTTTTATCAGATTATCCAACCTGAGTCCTATGGCTTCAATTAACCTCATAATATCCTCCGTTTCCAACGGTAAACGTTTTATCGAAAGTATAATACGTTAAAACAAATATTTGGTTTCCAAGCGGAAACGCTTGACTATAAGTAGTTTCCCGTTGTAAACTACTTATAGTTTTCTACATTCAAGGATAAATTATGAAATGAATAAAAAGATATTGAAGTATATTTTAGTCTGCGTTTTAATAATTATTGCAATAGTAATTGAATTTTATTTTTTATATGCGGTGCAAAGGGATAAAATATGGATTTATCTTAAAGATTTTCGGGAATGGTGCAAAACTTTGTTCTTTTAATAAAGGTATACATATTTCACCGGGTCACAAATAATCAAGTTCGTCCACAAAAAGATAAACGAAAAGGCGTAGCAAATGCTACGCCTGATTTTTGCGATTATTGCATACCTATAAATTCTTTTGGGAATTACGGCGAGTTGGAAGCCTTTAAATTTTTTAAAATTTTATTTTTTCGAATTCTTTTTGCTGTCGGCGGCAGCTTCGGGTAGTCTGTTCTTACCCATAAAGAAAAGCGCCAACGTGCCGGGACCGACGTGCGCGCCCGTGCATATGTCATAGTATTCTATAATTACGTCTTTAACGCCTTTCGCTTTTACCGCTTCCGCAATTTCATTTGCGTCCTCCAAGCAGTCTGCGTGCGTTATGGCTACGGTTTGGCTTTCGGGCTTTTCAACTCTCTCGTCAAACGCCTTTAAAATAGCTGCCAACGCCTTTTTCCTGCCGCGTTCTTTGCCGTATACGGTAAGCTTTGCCGGAATTGTGTCGTTTGCCCACAGCACGGGTTTTATGTTCAACAGCGTGCCCGCTATCGCCGCAACTGCGGAAACCCTGCCGCCCTTTCTTAAAAATTTCAGGTCGTCAACCGTTACAAAGCTGTTAATTCTGTAAGCGTTGTTTTCCGCCCACGCCGCGCAGGTTTCGGCGGTTTCTCCGTTTGCTTTCATTTCGGCTATTTTCAAAGCGAGAAGTCCCGTTCCCATCGAAGCGTTTGCGCTGTCTATAACGTAAACTTTGTTTGAGGGGAATTTTGTTTCCAGCTCGGTTTTTGCCGCAAGCGCCTGCGAGTGCGTTCCGCTGAGCGACGAAGTAATTGTTATTATTATAGCGTCGTTTCCCTCTTTAAGAGTGGGGGTCACAAATTCCTCAAACCTTGCAACGCCAATCAAAGAAGTTTTTACCTCTGCGCCGTTTCTTAGCTGGGAATAGAATTTCTTTGCGCTTTCCGCAAAGTTGCCGTCTTTGTCGTAGCAAAGCATTTCTACCCCGTCAACCGTACAGGAATATGGAATTACGCCTATGTTGTGTTGCTTTACAAGTGCGTCAGGCAGGTTTGCGCCCGAATCAACGAAAATATCAAAAGCCATTATCTGTCTCCGTTAAGTCCGCGGCTTTAAAAAGACGGCGGACGCATTTTTTAATTTAATTTTTTACTATAATAAGATTATTACACTTTTGACGGAAATTACAACTTAAACGGGCGCTATTTTCTCAACTCTTCAAAAAATCAGGTATACTGACAAATTTTTCGACTCTACCGCTAAATTTTCACGCTCTACTCACGGTAGAGTTATATTATTTTGTTGTATTTTTTACGCGTAGGTGGTAAAATAACGCTATGGAAGAATTGAAAGACGTCATAGCCAAAAACTTGGTTGAGCTTCGCACTCAGGCAAAACTTACGCAGTTGCAGCTTGCCGAAATGCTCAACTATTCCGATAAAGCGGTTTCGAAATGGGAGAGGGGCGAGGCAATTCCCGATATAAGGGTGCTTATGCGCATTGCCGAAATCTACGGCGTATCGCTTGACGATATAGTAGGTAAAGAGAGCCCTGCCGCGCCCATTCAGACTAAAAAACACATTAACGGAAAACGTCTTTTCATAACCGCGCTTTCCGCAATTTTGGTGTGGTTTATAGCTACGGGGATATTTCTCGTGTTCTATTTTATCGTCCCTACGGAAAAATATTCGTATCTTGTTTTCGTCGTCGCGCCTCTGCCTACGGCGATAGTGTTGCTTGTGTTTTCAAACCTATGGGGCAACAGGCTTACAAACGCTTTAACGACATCGCTTGTACTGTGGGCGTGCGTAATCATAATACATATTTTTACGCTCACGTTTTCCGACTTCGTTAAAATTTATTTCTTCTATATCGCCGCAGGCGTGTTCCAGATACTTATTATTCTGTGGTATACATACAGATGGTACGCGGCTGAAAAGGGCAGAAAAATGCAACAAAAAGTAAGTAACAAGGAAGATTGACAGAATGGATTTGATTAAACTCGCTTCCGCGCTAATACCTGACAGCGACCTTAAAGACCCATTATATTATGAAGAGATATTTCCTGCGCGCAACGTTCTCAAGGGGGCGGAAGTAACGCGCCTTGCGCCCTCGCCTACCGGTTTTATACACCTCGGCAACCTGTATTCCGCGCTTGCCGACGAAAGGGCGGCGCACACTTCGGGCGGCGTTTTCTATCTCAGGATAGAGGACACTGACGAGAAAAGAAAGGTGGACGGCGCGGTGGAAAGCGTAATCCGCTCTTTGAAATACTTCGGCATAAAGTTTGACGAGGGCGCGGAAATAGACAGCCCCTTGAACGTATACGGTCCCTATTATCAGAGACAGCGCGCTAAAATTTACCGCGCGTTCGTAAAAAGGCTTTTGGAGCAGGGGCTTGCATACCCTTGTTTCTGCGCCGCGGAAGAGCTTGACGAAGTCCGCGCAAAGCAGACCGAAAACAAGGAAACAACGGGCTATTACGGCAAGTACGCAAAGTGTCGCAACCTCTCCGAAGAAGAGATATACGCAAAACTTAAAAGCGGCGCGCCCTTTGTAATCCGTCTCAAATCGCAGGGGGATATAGAAAACAAGTTTACTTTTAAGGACGCTATAAAGGGCGATATAACGGTAACCGAAAACAATCAGGACGTTGTAATTTTAAAGTCGGACGGCATACCCACTTACCATTTTGCGCACGCGATAGACGACCATTTTATGCGCACGACTCTTGTAATAAGGGGTGAAGAGTGGCTGTCAAGTCTGCCCGTCCACCTTGAACTGCATAAAGTTCTCGGGTTTAAACCTCCCAGATACGCGCACACCTGTTCGCTTATGAAAATGGACGGCGAGACAAAGCGCAAGCTTTCAAAGCGCAAGGACCCAGAACTTTCTTTGGACTATTACAGAAAAGCCGGTTATTTTCCCCTTGCCGTGGTCAAATACCTTATGACCGTTTTGAACTCCAACTTCGAAGAATGGCTGTTGAAAAATCCCGACGGCGACTACCGCGATTTTAAATTCAAGATCGATAAAATGGGTAAAAGCGGCGCGTTGTTCGATTTGGATAAATTAAACGACGTTTCCAAAAACGAAATTTCACGCCTTTCCGCAGAAGAATGTTTCGGCTTTTTAAAGGAATGGGTTGACGGTTTCGGCACGCAGGCTGACAAGGCGCATTTCGAGGATAAGGATTACATCGTTAAAATACTTAACCTTATTATGGGCACTTCGGGCAAGAAGAGAAGAAAGGACATCGAACGCGCCGAACAGGGCGTAAGACTTTTCGATTACTTCTTTGACGATACTTTCGCGCCCGTCTATTCCTACCGTTTCGATAAGGATACGGTAAACGGAGTTCTTAATTCTTTTGCGCAGGTTTACGACCCCACCGACGACAATCAGACGTGGTTTGCAAAAGTCAAGACGGTTGCGTCCTCGGTCGGATTTGCCGCGGAGACGAGCGAGTATAAAGCTAACCCCGAAAAGTTTAAAGGCAGCGTTTCGGACGCGGCGGAAATTTTAAGAATAGCCGTAACGGGCAGCCCCAATTCGCCCGACCTTTGTACTATAATGGGCATTCTCGGAAAAGAACGTTCGGTCGCAAGGCTTCTTGGCGGCAGGCTTTAAAAAAATAAAAACGTTTTCCGTTTACCGTCGGGCGGAAAGGCGTAAAGTGTTACAACGGTTCTATGACTTGCATATAATGGTAAGCCTGATATTTTAAGAGGTTCTCAAAATGCTTGAACTTATTGACATTAAAAAGAATTATACGGTAGCCGGCGGCTCTGTCGCCGCATTGAAAGGCGTAAGCGTCAAATTCCGCAGGAATGAATTTGTTTCCATTCTCGGCGCTTCGGGGTGCGGAAAAACCACCCTTTTGAACATCATCGGCGGACTTGATAAATACACCTCGGGCGACCTTGTCATTGAGGGTAAATCGACAAAAACGTACAAGGACGGCGATTGGGATACATACCGCAACCACTCCATAGGTTTTATCTTCCAAAGCTATCATTTAATTCCCCACCAGACGGTGTTGCAGAACGTCGAGTTAGCACTTTTGATTTCGGGCGTCAGTAAGGAAGAGCGCCGCAACCGCGCAATTGCCGCGCTTGAAAAAGTAGGGCTCGGCGATAAATTAAAAAACCGCCCCAACCAGCTTTCGGGCGGTCAGGCGCAGAGGGTTGCCATTGCGCGCGCGCTCATTAACGACCCTGAAATAGTTCTTGCCGACGAACCTACGGGCGCGCTTGACAGTAAAACAAGCGTGCAGATAATGGAGCTTTTAAAGGAAATTTCCAACGACAGGCTCGTAATAATGGTTACGCATAACCCCGAACTTGCCGAACAGTATTCAACGCGCATTATCCGCCTTAAAGACGGCGAGGTGACGGACGACACAATGCCCTATGACGGCGCGGACTTAAACGACGCGCAAGCGCCCGAAAACGCCGACGCTCAAGTTGTTCAAACCCGAACAGACGGCGACGGCGCGATATCCGAAACCGCTTCGGACGCGGAAACCAAAAAGGAAGTTAAAAAAACAAACAAAGGCAGAAAGAAAAAGGCTTCGATGTCGATAGGTATGGCTTTTTCGCTTTCGCTTAAAAACCTGCTATCCAAAGCCAAGCGCACGACTATGGTTTCGTTTGCGGGCAGTATCGGAATTATAGGCGTTTCAATGGTGCTCGCCATTTCCGCCGGCGTCAAAGGCTATATTGCGGAAATGGAGGACGATATGCTTTCGGGCTTCCCTTTGACCGTTACGGAAACCGCCGTGGATTACGACGCTTTAATGAACTTTGCAAGTTCGGCAGGCACAAAGGTAGACCCCACAAGGCTCAAAGACAAAGTATATATTAACAGCCTGATAGAAACGCTTATGGGGCTGGGCGATACGATGACAACCAACACCATATCGGAAGCCTATCTAAATTACGTTGCAAAAATGCCGTCGGAATACTATAACGCCCTTTTGTACGATTACGGCATAAACCCTGCAAACAGTATATACACAAACTTCCGTCTTGACTCGGAAGACGCAGGCGAAGAAGTGTCGGTAACGGGCATACGCACAATGTATACGGCTGTGCTTAAAGAGGTAGGCAAAAAACCAGGCAACGAAAAATATACTCAGTTCGCGCAGGTTATTCCTACGGTCAGCACGTTCGCCGAAATACCCGATAATTACAAATATATTTTAAACCAATACGACATTCTTGCGGCGTCCGCAGGCGAAGTTTCAGCGCTTACGGAAAATGACTTGAAAGACATTTTCGAAAGTAAGGACAGTATAATTATGGTTGTAAACGACAACGCTACAACCGATTTGGTTCTCGGACAGTACGGATATTTCACTCAGGAAGAATTTCTTGCCTACGCTGAGCGCGCGGACGATATTTCTCAGGGCAACGAAGTTGACGCGGATGCGGAAAATCTGCTTCAAAGCTATCTTGAAGGAAAGGACTTTGATTTCTTCCTCGACGGCGAGGGCGAAAGCAAATTCAAATGGTATCCCAACGACAGTATTTATCAGAAAGTCGGCGACAACGAAATGCTTATGGTGCCCTCCTCTAAGCCCACAGAGACGGGTCAGCCTATATATGAAAAGGCAAAATACAAATACAACGCGTATTCCGAAAACTTCGACAAGTCCGACGAGGACAACGTCGATTTGAAAGTAAAAGTTATTTTGCAAAAGAAAAAAGGCGTTTCCTATGGCTGTCTTACGACGGGTATGTATTATACAAACGCGCTTACGCAACACGCTTTGGAGACGGGCAGGAAGAGCGAAATAGTAAACTTTATCAAAGACGAAGCCAATTGCCCCGACGGTCAGCTTGACGGTATACCTTTCGTATACCACTTTAATTACGAGGGAACGGCTTATCCTTTGAACGTAAGCTACATTATGGGCGCAAGCGGCGGCATGATGCAGAGTATGATGTCGGGTATGATGGGAAGCATGATGGGCGGAGACAGCGACCAGTTTTCGTCGATAAGGATTAAACCGTCCGTTCTCGGCGGAGGGGATATACCTTTGGCTTTCGCCGTCTATCCGCTTGACTTTGACAATAAAAATCTTGTAACCGATTATCTCGACGTCTGGAACGATATGTGCGCGGAGGGTCAGACTTATGTCTGGACGGACGGGGACGGTGTAGAACATTCGACTGTTTTAGACGAAAAAGACAAAGTAAACTATACCGACCAGGTGGGGCTGATTATAACCATGGTGAACACTATGGTTGAAATGATAACGATTGCCCTTGTCGCGTTTACCGCGCTTTCGCTGATAGTTTCAACGGTAATGATAGGTATAATCACCTACGTTTCGGTAGTTGAACGAATAAAGGAAATAGGCATACTCCGCGCGGTGGGTGCAAGAAAGAAGGATATAAAGCGGCTGTTCAATGCGGAAACGTTTATGATAGGTCTTGCCGCGGGACTGTTCGGAATTATAATTACCTATCTGTTGTCGCTTATGATTAACCTGATAGTCGGCACGCTGGCAGGCATAGCAATCTGCGCGCTTCCTATCTGGCAGGCTTTGATAATGGTGACGGTAAGCGTTCTTTTGACGCTTGTATCGGGATTGATACCCGCGTCGGCGGCGGCAAAGAAAGACCCCGTGGTTGCGCTCAGAACGGAATGACATTTTTTGACAAAAATATTCAGTTTTAAGTAAATTAGTATCGATATTTCGTTGACACGTTTTTTAAGGTATGTTAAAATACAATCAACAATATAAAAGAGGTAAAAGAAATGAAAAAATTTGCTAAAGTTTTGGCAGTAATGTCGATTGCGGCAGTTGCTACAGCAGGTATTGCGGCTATTTCGGCTTGTAATTCGGGCGAAACATACAGCGGTGATTATCACTACGCTAATTCTCACGGCGAAGGCAACTACGGTATTAAAGTTAAGGTTACCGTAAGCGACGGCAAAATAACCAAAGTAGAAAAAGTTGACAGCGACTACATCGAATGCAGCGCAGTAAATGAAAATCTCAATTGGACTCAGGCAAAGGTTGACAACTGGAACAACAAGCTTCCCGAATTGCTTAAATCTTACGAAGGCAAGACGGTAGAAGAAGTTCTTGCTATGACCAGCTCGATTAAAGGCGTTGACGGCGCAACCACTAACAGCGTTTCCGATGATTCGCTTGTTATTACCGATGCTACCCAGGGCAGCGCAAGGGTTCTGAAAGCTGTTCAGGACGCTATCAAAGACATTAAGTAATTTAAACTTAAATTCAAGCCCGCTTTTTAAGCGGGCTTTTTTATTGCAATTTTTATTAAAAAACTTTATAATAAACTTATGAAAAAATTTCTGGCATTAACAGTTTCTTCTTTGGCGGCTGTAACTTTGCTTACCGCAGGTTGTGCGGAACAATTTGACACTTCGCCTTACTTTTTTGCAATGGCGGCGGACGCGGCGTTTGTAATCCCTAAGGACATCCGCGCCGAAAAAGAAAAGGATTGTTACAGGCTTTACGGCGAGACGCGTTCGCTTTTAAACGAACTCGATTCTTCGCTTAGCGCTTCAAACGAAAACTCGTACATATCCAAATTCAACAGGGCTGCCCCCGGCGCGGAAGTCGAGCTGAACAAAACCGCTTACGAGGTGCTGTCGCTTGCTAAAAACGTCTATGAAAAGACGGACGGTTATTATAACCCTGCTGTATATTATAACGTTCAGGCTTACGGCTTCGGCGGCGCGGCGGAAAAGTTTCCTTCGAATTTAAGCGAGTTGCCCACCGACGAAGTTATAGAAAAATACAACCTGCTTTCGGCAAGTTTTGCCTATTTGAGCCTTAAAGAAAGGGACGGCAGATACTTTACCGTTAAGCCCTCCGCAAGCGTTGAAATCAATGGCGTCAGCTATTCATTAAAGCTTGATTTGGGTGGCGTAGGCAAGGGTTATGCGGTGGACAGGGTAAACGCGCTTATGGACGGTCGCGGAATAAATTACGGCTATTTTTCGTTCGGTGAAAGCAGTATTGCTTTTAAAAAGTTTAACGGCAAAGAAACTGACGCTTACACCCTCGGGCTTTCGAATCCGCGTTATGCGCCAAACAGAGGCGAATATATGCACACAAAGGTCAAAGACGTATGCATTTCAACCAGCGGCGACAACGTCAAGTATTATGAAATAGACGGCGTAAGATATTGCCATATAATAGACCCTACGACGGGCAAACCCGTACAGACGGGTATAATGTCGGCTACGGTCATAGGCGGCAGCGCCGCAGAAGCAGACGCATTGACAACGGCGCTTATGGCTATGGGCAGGGAAAAGGCTTGCGAATTTATTAAAACATATCTTAAAGACAGAAAAGCGGTGTTCACCTACGACAACGGCGAATTTTACGAAATTGTGACAAATATCCCCAAGCAGGAGTTGTCCAATATAGATGACAGATACACGCTTATAAGTGTTGCGGAGCAATAATGTCCTTAAAAAAAGTTGAAGCCGTAAAGAAAGAAAAAGGCTTTAAAATTTTAGATTTAATAGTTTACGGCATTATTCTTGCCATCGTCGTTGTTCTGTTTATAGTTGTTTTTGCAACAAAAAATACAGACGCGCTGAGCGGCGTACGCATATATTCCAAGGGCGAAGCAGTGTTTGAATACAGCTTTGAAACTTTTGAATATAAACAGCTGAGCAATTCGGTGACTGTGGAAACGGAAGAGGCGGAGGGCGTTCTCACCGTTAAGATTATTTCTTCGGACGGATTTAACGTTATAAGAATAGACAAGAGCGGCAAAGTTAAAGTAACCGACGCCGATTGCAGAAACAAGGACTGTACATATATGCCCGAAATTACGGACAACAGCGGAATTATTTACTGTTCGCCGCACGGATTGAGGGTTGTGCCTTACGACTTCGACGCCGACGACGGAACGGTAATAATGTAAAATCTTTTTATTAAAATTTTTAAAAAACTCTCCGAGCGCCGTTCGGGGAGTTTAAATTTTTTTAAAACCCCTTTTCAATTAAATTTTACTGTGATATAATTATTAAAATGGAAATTATCGATATTGGCAAATGGGACAGAAAAAATTCCTATCAATGGTTTTCTTCTTTCAGGGACACGACGTATAACGTTTCCGCAAAAATAGACGTTACGCCTCTTGTAAACTTTATTAAGTCGCGCGGATTGCGCTTCTATGAACATATGCTTTATCTTGCAGTCAGGGCTTTGAACGCTGTGCCCGATATGCGCTTGAGAATAAGAGGCAACGACGTTGTCCGCTATGACGCGCCGCAGCCCTCATTCACCGTGGCAAAGGATGACGGTACCTTTGATATCTGCCTTACGCCGTATGAAAGCGACCCCGAAATATTTACCGCAAACGTAAGGCGCGGAATAGACGGTGTGCGCGCTTCTGCGGTCGGCAATAAGGAATTGGGCGAACCCGACCCTTGCGTATATTATTTTACCTGCCTGCCCTGGCTTGATTTTACGGCAATGAACGACCCTATACCCGACGATAAAGTTTCTCAAAGCATTCCTCGGATATGCTGGGGTAAATATGTTCTCAACGGTGTACGTTACGAAATGAACCTGAATATTACCGTAAGCCACGCGCTCGTAGACGGCAGACAGCTTTGCGCGGCGTTTGAGGAAATACAAAAGGCAGTAAACGACTGTGAAAAAATTTTTAAAAGAGAGATGAAATGAGTAAAGTATTTATTGCGTGGAGCGGAACAACGGACGTAGCCGCCCACATAAAAAGGAAGATTGACCAAAGGCAGGGCTATGAGTGCGTCATAGGCGGAAACCTGCATGAAATGAATTCGATTTTCGTCGGCGGAACAATTATCGACCAGATGAAAAAATGCGACCAGGCCATTCTTTTAATTCAGAAAAATCCGCGCACGGGCGCAATAAGTTCGAACCTTATGTTTGAGTGGGGCTACCTGCTTGCCAAGCTTAACGCCAATAAAATACACAATTATTTTGTAGATATTTCCCTCAACGACCCTGCGCTTCCAAGCGATTTGCACGGTGTTTGGGCGTACGCCGTCAGCACGGAGGGGCGCGCGCCCGACGATATTGCGGAAGAGCTTGTAACAAAGTTTTTCGATTCACAGCGCAACACGCTCACCGAAAACAAGATGACGCTTATTATAAACAGGGACGAAACGCGTAAAAAAATTCTTTCGCATCTGGTTCTGCCCATTTGTTCTAACTATGAAATGGCGCAGTACGTTTTAAGTTATATATACTGTTCTAATATTTATATGGATACCCGTTATGAAGCGTTGAACGATATGCAGTCGTTTTTGGGTCAGCTCGGCGATTTGGAAATGCAGTCCGACGAACTTGTGCTTGCAAGCCGACTTGCCGTAACTTCCATAAGGTTTTTTCTCGATATAAGATATGTAAAAGACGAACAGTACATAGATTTTGATAAATTCTATAACCATAGGGAAAAATTCGAAGACCTTCTTGACAGAATGGAAGACTTGCAGGAAAGCGAGCTTAAAAAGCTTCTTATAGCGCATGTTTACGATTTTCTGTCTTATCTTTACCTGCTTGTCGTCAACAGCGACGAAATAGACGACGATGTTATGCCTGACGATAAAAAGGCGGATTACTGTTACAGGCTTTACGACATTTCTGAAAAAGTTCTGCAACTTTGCACAGAATTGGAAGAGGCGTCTCCGTCGGTGAACAGACAGTTCTGTTCTCTGCTCAGAGGGTATATGTACAGGGATATGTTCTGCGCCCTGCATTGCCTTGAAAGAATAGAGGGGCTGGGAATTGTTCCCCGTTCTGAGGATAAGGACGCAAGACTTGCAAAAATTCATAAATGCCTTGATTTATCTTTTAAAGAAAGAAAAAAACTGTACGACGAGTACAGCCTTAAAAACGTAAATTCGGTGTTTTTGAACAATATCGAAATGGAATATTTTTTGGGTCTTGCCGAATTACAGCTTTACGAAAAGGATGATTTAAAGCGTAAAAACCTGAAAGAAAAACTTGTAAGGTATCTTGACCGCGCGGATAAGACAATTACCGAAAAGCAGGTGTTTACCGAAAAAATCAGACAGTATATAAAAAAATAAAATTAAGCATTAAAAAAAGCGCCGTTTTCAAAACGGCGCTTTTTGATGCGGTTTATTGTTTTTCTGCTTTTTGTACAGGTTCTTTTTCTGTTTTCGCAGGGGTTTCTTCAGCAACAACTTTGCGGCTTATTATAATGTGTCTGGGGCACTTCGCAACGCATGTAAGACAGCCTGTGCACTTAGAATAGTCTATTTCAGGCAGGTTGCCGTTCATTGTTATCGCGCCGTGGGGGCAGGATTTTGCGCATATTCCGCATGCGATACATCCGACTTTGCAGACGGAAGTAACTTCCTTGCCTCTGCACTGCGACGAACAGGCTACGAATACGGGAGCGGAGGAGGGAATGCGTTCGATAATTCCTTTGGGGCACGCCGTTATGCACGCTCCGCAGGAAATGCACCTGTCGGGGTCAATCTGCGCAAGTCTTCCCGTTACCTCAATCGCATTTTCAGGGCATACCGCTTTGCAGTCGCCGCAACCGAGGCAGGCGTACGAGCACGCCTTGTTTCCGCCCAACAGCGAGTTGCACGATGCGCAGGTGGGGTTGCCTTTGTATTCGAACTTATCCGCGCAGTTTTCAATGCCTCCGTGGCATTTTACGACCGCAACCGTGGGTTCTTCGTCGGCAAGTTCGATTCCGAGCAGTTTTGCTATTTCGGCTTTCTTTTCAGGCGACGTAACGTGGCAGTCGCCGAGCTTAGCGCTGCCGTCCGCAAGTTTGGAGGCAAAGCCGCCGCAACCCGAACATCCGCATCCGCCGCAGTTCGCGCCCGCAAGGTTTTCCAGAATTTTTGTAACCTTTTCGTCTACGTTTACTTTAAACACCTTTCCTACAATGAGTATAAGCGCGCCGATTATAAGGGCGGAGCCTGCAAATATACCGGCTACAATGCCGACTGTTATCCAAGTTTGATTTGTAATTTCAAGTAAATTCATAATTAACCCCCTCAGCCGATATACGAGAATACCGTGAACGCCATACAGATAAAGCAAGCCGTAACCATTGCTATGGGGAAGCCTGCAAGCGCCTTAGGCGTCTTGTAGTAATTGAGTTTTTCGCGAAGACCGCTCATTATAACCATTACAAGAGTAAATCCGAGACCTGCGAAGAACGCGTACAGTCCTGCCCAGCCTATGTTCATTGCAACGCCCTCGCCCAATATGGACGACATATCGCCGATGACAAGTTCTGCAACGCCGAGAACCGCGCAGTTGGTGGTAATAAGGGGAAGATATACGCCCATAGCGTTATAGAGCGAGGGGGAAATCTTTCTTATAATTACTTCAAGCATCTGCACAAGCGAAGCTATAATAAAGATGAAGAAGATAATTTCGAGGAAGCCTATTCCCAACGGCTCCATAACATAGGTATAAATGGGGTAGGTGACAAGCGTTGCAATAACCATAACTATGGTTACCGCAATGCCCATGCCTAACGCGCTTGAAGTCTTTTTGGAAACCCCGAGGAAAGGGCAGATGCCGTAAGTTTTTACCGTAATAAAGTTATTGGTAAGAACTGCCGCAAGAACTATCGCAATAAATGTTCCCATAGTTTACGCCGCCTCCTTTAAAAGATTTTCACGGGCAAGCTTGTTTGCTTTTACCCTTCTTGCGCGCTCAAACCCGTCAATAATATAAACGAATACCGCAATGCAAATGCCGTATACAAGGAATGCGCCGGCAGGTTTTGCAAGCATGCTTATCTGGAACTCCATAATTTTTAAACCGAACAGCGAGCCGCTGCCGAAGAATTCGCAGATTATACCCATAATGGTAAGCGCAACGGTAAAGCCCAAACCGTTTGAAATACCGTCGACAGCCGATTCCGCAATTGTGTGTTTGTTTGCGAAAGCTTCCGCTCTGCCGAGTATTATACAGTTTACGACTATCAACGCGAGGAAGCCGCCCAAACTGTCGTACAGGTCGGGGAGGAACTTTTCAAGCGCCATTCTTGCAAAGGTAACAAGCGTAGCAATAATTACGATGTAGCAGGGTATGCGCACCGCGCCGGGTATTACTTTTCTTAAAGCGGATATTATTATATTGCTTAAAGTGAGTATCACAAGAACGGTAAGTCCCATTCCAAGCGAAGAGAACGCTGAATTTATAAGTCCCAAAGTGGGGCAGGTACCCAGTACAAGCATAAAGGTGGGGTTCTGGAAAATAAGTCCGTCTAAGGTAATCTTTTTATACTTATTCATTGATTGTCACCTCCGCTGAGCTGTGAAAGGTAGTCTGAATAGTTCGCCGTGGCGAATGCGCCTGCATACATGCAAAGGAAGCTCGAACGCGTAGCGCCTGTGGAAATAACAGTGCCTTTATCGTCGCCGGGGTATTCCATTTTATCGCCGAAAAGTCCGGTAAAGTAAGATATGTCTTTTCCAATGCAGAGTTTGGCGTTGTTTGCGGCAATTTCGTCGTAATATTCTTTTGAAACGCCCTCGTAATCGTTGGCAACCGAACCTGCTTCAACTATCGTAAACGTCTCTATTTTGCCCTCGCCGTTTACAACTATATCGAGTTTGAAAGCGCCGGCAGGACTGTTTTTCTTTGTTGTAACAGAGTATTTAACTTTGCCGTTCTCAACATTAACCGTTGTGTTTTCAAGGTCAATATACTCTGTGTACAGTTTCAGATTCATTATATAATCATAGTTTGCAACAGCGAATGCGCTTGCGTAGAAACATAAATAACTCGAACGCGTAGCGCCTGTGGAAATAACAGAATCTTTATCGTCGCCGGGGTATTCCATATCTTCGCCGAAAATTCCGGTAAAGTAGGCGATATCTTTTCCGACGCAAAGTTTAGCGTTGTTCTTGGCGATTTCGTCGTAATGTTCTTTTGAAACGCCCTCGTAATCGTTGGCAACCGAACCTGCTTCAACTACCGTTATAGCTTTGACGGTCTTTGTTTCGTCAACCGTGATTTCCAATTTGAAAGCGCCGGCAGGCGTATTGCCCTTTGTGGTGACGCTGTAAATTATTTCCTTTCCGTTCTTGGTCCAGGACGTGTCGGTCATATTGATATATGCGTGGTATGCAAAATCTTCGTAAGGGTCTTCTTCTGCAATGTCGCCGCCGCTTAAAAATGCGTTCATAAACTGAACTGTTCCGTTTACGGCGTTGCATATGCCCCTTAATGAGCAGGAAGCGCCTGTTTTTACATACATTTCGCCTTCTTTGTCGTTCTCGTCCCAGCCGTAAGAATACTCAATTCCTTCTTTATAATCTTTTGCAAATCTTTGGTAAACGGACGCGTCGACTTTGTTTAAGAACGATTCGCCTTTGTTGTCTGCAATAGGCGCCTGTACGTTGCCGACGCCGCCTACGGATTTTCCGTCTTGTTTGGGGAGTATAACTATCCAGCACATAACGTTTCCGGCGTAGCCGTTTTTGCCCGAAGCTTTAACTATATAGTTTCCGTCGTCGTCCACTTTGTAAACTTCGTTGATTACGGCTTTGCTCAAATTTGTGTTCTTGCTTGAAATATCCTGCTTGGTTGTCTTAACGGATTTACCGTAGATTGCGCTTAAAACGCGTTGGAACTTTTCTTCTTCGGAAACTTCCAAAAGCCCGTTCATTATCGTAAGAAAAATTCCGCTTATAAGCAGTACGCACAAAAGCGTAATTATACATTTGAAAACATTGCTTTTAAAGAATTGTTTGCAAGTCATTTATTTGCCCTCCTGTTCTGTTTTCTGAAGGGCTTCGTCTCCTGCGGTGGTTTCCGCGGTTTTTGCGGTCGCAGGGGTAACTTCGGCTTTCTGTTTTTTAACCTTTTTGTAACCGAAAGGTTTTCGTATAAGGTATCTGTCGATAAGTGGTACGAACAGGTTCATTAAAATTATTACGAAGGAAGCAACTTCAAGGTTGGTGAAGTATCTCAATACCGCCAAAAGTACAGCCGCGGCAACATAATATAAAATCTGTCCGTAAACGCCTTTGGGCGATGTAACGTAATCGGGGAACATAAATACCGCCGCGAACAGAACTCCGCCGGAGAGAATATTGGGAAGAATGAGCGCCGCGTCAAGGGTGTAGGTTTCATAATAGAAACCGCCCATAAGCCATGCGGTCAATCCGAACACTCCCAAAAACATAAGGGGTTGCCACCATTTTATAACTTGTCTTACGCAAAGGTAAATGTAACCGACGATTATTGCAAGTTTGCAGGTTTCGCCTATACAGCCTTTAACGCCTGTGCCGAGGAACAAATCGAGAATTCCGAGAAAACTCTTGGGGTCGGTGTGTTCGGTTGAAGGGAGAAGCCCTGAAAGATTGGTTGCGTTGGAAGTTACAAAAGAGCTTTCAACGCTACCTATCGCGCCGATTTGGCAAGCGGTGTAGGTTGTTAATGTAAAGCTTAAAAACATAAATACTCTGCCGGCAGCCGCAGGGTTTACAAGGTTTTTGCCCGTTCCGCCGAAAAGCATTTTAACTATTGCGATTGCAAAGACGCTGCCTATTATCACCTCGTACCACTTAACGCTTACGGGAAGTATAAGCGCGAGGATAAGTCCCGTTACAATCGAAGTTAAGTCAAACTGTTTCCACCATCTCACGCAGACTTTGCCTGCGTCTTTGCACTTTTTCGCGAAGCCTTTGTTCGCAATAAAGAAGTACACAAACTCTGTTGCCACGCACGAAACGACGGCTACAAGTTCGATTACAAGCGCAAGCCATCCGAAAAAAACTATACCTGCGATAGCGCTGGGTAAAAGCGCAATGCATACGTCAAGCATAATGCCCTTTGTCGTTTTTTTCGATTTGACGTGAGGAGGCGTTGAGATTACAACAGAATTATTCATAATTTCTCTTTTCTCTCCTTATTTGTTTTTGCGAAGTTCAGCCTTCGTCTTTCTTATAGCCTGAATTAAAGGGCGTTTAGCCGGGCAGACGTATTCGCAGGCTCCGCACTCGATACACGAAAGTACGTTGCCTAACTTGCCTGCCGCTTCAAAGTCGCCTGCCGCCGAGTAGAAGGCGGTGTTCATAGGCATAAGGTGCATAGGGCATACGTCGGCGCATTTGCCGCAGTTAAGGCAGGGGGTGGGCTCGTCCGCCGCGGCTTCCTTTTCGGATAAAAGAAGAATGCCTGACGTGGTTTTGCGGACATACGCGTCATAGGAAGGAAGCGCAACGCCCGTCATAGGTCCGCCCATAACGATTTTTTTAGGGCTTGCGGTTACTTCTTCCTGCGTTGTTTCGCCGTTTTCGTTCTTTTTGTTCTGGGTCAGAACGGCTTCTCCGCCGCAATAAGCGATAAGCTCTTTGACGGAAACGCCAACCTTTGCCCAAACGTTTTTGGGTTCTTTAACTCCCTTGCCCGAAACGGTTACAACCCTTTCGTAAAGAGGTTTACCCAGCTCAACGGCTTCGCACACCGCATAAAGCGTTCCAACGTTCTGTACGCTTACGCCGCAGTCCGCAGGAAGCTCGCCTAGCTTAACTTTGCGGCCTGTGGTGACGTAAATAAGCTGTTTTTCGCCGCCCATAGGATACTGCTTTTTAAGTATCACGACTTTTATGTCTTCATAAGGCTCGAACGCCTTTACCGCGTCGGGCTTGTTCGCTTCAATACCTATAATGATATTCTGCGCGCCCAAAGCTTTTGCGGCGTATCTTGCGCCGCGCGCAATCTCGTCCGTCTTTTCAACCATAAGGCGGTGGTCGCAGGTTAAGTAAGGTTCGCACTCCGCGCCGTTGACGATAAGCGTGTCAACCGGCTTTTTGGGCGAAACTTTGACCGCCGTGGGGAAGCCTGCGCCTCCCAGGCCCACAATACCGCAATCGAAAATGCGCGCCTTTATATCTTCCGCCGTAGGTGAAGACAGGGGGGTGAAGCTGAATTTTTCGCCGCCCTCCGCCGATTTGATGACGATAAACGTTTCTTTTCCGCCGCTTTCGCCCGTTCCTTCCTTGATTTCGGAAACCGTTCCGGCTACGCTTGCAAATACGTTCGAGGAAATTTCCCCGTCGGCTTTTGCGATTATTTCTCCTTCTTTGACCGTCTGCCCGACTTGCACGCAGGGTATCGCGGGTCTTCCGAAAGATTGCGAAACGGAAACGGTTACCGCTTCGGGCACAGGCATTGTTTCGATGGGTGAAGAACAAGAAAGTTCTTTACAGCCCTTCGGATGAATGCCGCCGAAGAAGTATTTTCCTTTTACTGCTTTCAAAACCAACCTCCGTTTTGTTTTTTACTTTATAAAAACCCCTAAGGGGTATTTTCGCTTTTTGTCTTTTCGTTTGCGCCTTTTTTGCCGCGGTTTAAAATTACTTTTTCAAATGCGCTTTTGGGTACTCCCTTGAAAATAAGCATTATCGCGCCGCCGACTATTGCGCCCGATAAAATGCCCAGCAGAACGAGATAGGGCATATAACCGAACATCAGGACCGAGCCCGAAAGAAATACAAAAACAACATTTTGCGTTATGTTGTGCGCAACCGCCGCCGCGACCGAAACGGACAGCACCGAAATTTTAGGGTGCGCCAGATACATCAGAAGGGAGGAAACCGCCATTGACACTATGCCGCCCGTAAAGCTGTACAGCACCGCTGAAAAGTTGCCTGCGTACACCGCGCCGAGAACTGTTCTTATGCCCACAACCAAAAAAGCTTCCCAGGGCGAATACATTATAAGCGCGGTGAAAGAAAATATGTTTGCAAGCCCCATTTTCGCCCCCGGCATTATAAGAGGGGGGAATAAGCTTTCAATTATAAACGTCACAAGGCTAAGCCCCGTTAATATAGCAAGTACTGCTATTTTTTTTGCTGCGTGTCTGCCTGCGCCCATAATAAGTTGATTATACACCAAATTATATAATTAGTAAATAGATATCGATATGTTTTTTGTGAAATTTTTAACGCAGTTTTCATTTGTTTATTTAAAAATTTTCACCTTATTTAAGCGGATTTAATACAAAAAACAGGCGCAAAAGCGCGTAAAAACCGCATTGCCCCCCATATATGCTTTAATTACCGTTGTATTAATCCAAATTCAACCGTTACTGTACGCCTTTTGCCGTTTAACGACTTTGCAATTATTGCGCGCCATACGATAGGTGTTGCAACGCTTACTGTCATTCCAAGTCCTCTTGTCATTCCGAACGTAGTGAGGAATCCCCCAAAACAAAGGCGAAAACATTGCTGTCATTCAGAGCGAAGCGAAGAATCACCACGGTCAAACCTCGGCGGTTATAAGCAAAACTCTTCTCTCTTGTGTCATTCAGAGCGAAGCGAAGAATCCCCCCAATTAAAGTGCTTACCCAATGGGATGTTTCGACTGCGCTCAACATGACGCTTCCTGTCATTCCGCCCGAGGGCAAAGCCCGTAGGTTTGCGTGCCGCATTATAAACTTTTTATAATATTGTGTAAAGCCTGTCGAGGAATCACCTCGGTAAGGCGGTAATTGCAACAAAAAAAGCGAACAAAAATCCCCCTTGCGAAATAAAACGCAGGGGGGATTTTTTAAAGTGGTTCGGGGCGGTTGCGCCTTACTGCCGGCGCCGCCTTTTTAACATTTTTTATCGGGCAAAAACCCGTATGTAAGACTGTCCATCTGTTGAAATTAGAGCTGAAACTTTAACCGCAACAGCTTAAAGGAGTAGTCGGGTGGGTAGTGGTGCGATTTCGGCAAAAACAAGCTTAAAAACCGTTTGCCTGCCGCATATGCCTAATCTTCCGCAAAAAACCGCGGCAAAGCAATATTTGTACAAATTGCATATAGTTAAATATTGTATTAATTTAATATTTTTTACTTCAATATTGAATATAGTTAAATGTTGTGGTATATTACGGGGGCAACGCCGTTAATTTTGTATACTTGGGATGGTGTTTACAATCATTGCAACCGAAAATTTAAGCGTTTCGGGAATTTTTCTGTAATTGATAATAAGCAGTTTTTCCTGTGGGCTGAGTTCCATCGGGCTTTCGTCTTCGGCAAAAAACTGCGCCAAAGTCACCCCTAAAGCTTCGCAAATAGCCGTTAAATTGCTTATAGATGGCACTGTACCGCGTGAAAAGGTGTTAGCAAGGGTGCTTTGGTTGACCCCTGCAAGTTCTGCCAAGCGGTAAACGCTCATATTGCGTTCAAGTCTCAGTGAATTAAGCCTTTGTATAACGTCCATTTTTGCTTTGCCCTCCCAATATATTCATTTTACACCAAAATTTAACTATAAAACATACAAAATTGAGTTGACAAACAAGTTAGATTTAACTATAATGAAGCTACAACCACGAGATAAATTGAATATTCCGTTCTGAATTTCGAACATTTTAAAAAGGTTTAATTGCTACGGAATGTAACAATTTAACGGGGTTTTTAAAGTTTGGTTATTCCGCGATAACAAGCGAAATAATGTGGTTCGGGGCGGATGAGGGATTTTCTCTCATCCGCTTCTAAATTTTGCCCGAACCGCTGAGTTTTTCGGCGTTAATCAAATTTATCGATATCGTGTCACCCCGAGCATGTCGAGGGGTCCCACCAAGTAGAGTGGCAACACTTATTGTCATTCAGAGCGAAGCGAAGAATCCCCAGGGTCAAACCTCGGTGGTCGCAAGCAAAACGCACTGTTTGGCAATGTGCATCTGTTTGTTCATAGACCTAAAATAGTGAACATTACTACGGCGCACAGTGAACATCGCAATGTTGCCCTGTCATTCCGAACGAAAGTGAGGAATCCCCACGGTCATAACCTCGGCGGTCGCAAGCAAAAATTTTTTCCCACTGTCATTCAGAGCGAAGCGAAGAATCTCCCCAAACAAAAAACGCCGCGAAGATACGCGGCGCGAAATAATTTAAAAAACTAAATAAAAAACATAATTCTTTTTAAAAACTTAATACCTCCCGAACCACTTTTCAATTTGTTAAAAACCGCCGCAAGGCGGAAAAAATAAATCTCTTGAAAAAGAGGAGGTATACATATATGTATAATTTCAAAAATAGGAACAAAGGAGTTAAAATCAAACTCGGTTTGCTTTGTGCCTTTTTTGCCGTACTTTTATGCTGCCTGGCAATTTCGCTCGGCGGCTTATTTGGCGTGCAGAAAAACGGCGCGTACGCAAGCGCGGATAATGCAAAAACGGGGCATATTACGGCACCTAACGCAAAAGTTGAGGCTGCGAGCGCGCGCTCGGCTGAAGCTTTGGCTACCGCTTGGAATGCGGCTGTTCAGGAAAGTATCGATAACGACACTCAGGTAACTTTTACCCTTACGGAAGATTGGACGGCTCAGCCCGACGCAACACATACAACTTCGTTCGGTACTGGCGTTGGATTTAATAACGGTAGAATTATGGTTCCCGTTGGCGCTAATGTAATTCTTGATTTGAATGCTCATACAATTAACCGTGGACTTACGGAAGAGACGGCGGTTGCTGACGGTAACGTTGTTTACGTTAACGGCGGTAAGTTTGAGTTGGATGAAACTTCCGGTGAAGTGCCGTGCGGTGGAATTACTGGTGGTGCTGATATCGGTGACGGTGTCGGTGGCGGCGTGTATGTTAATAACGGCGGTACGTTTACTTTGACCAATGGTGAGATATTAAGCAATTATGCTTTGGACCTCGGTGGCGGCGTGTATGTTAATAGCGGTACATTCATAATGAACGGTGGTTTACTATATAACAATAAATCTGTTTATGGCGGAGGCTTATGTTTAGATTGGGCGGGTTCATTTATTATGAACGGCGGTGAAATAGGCTCTAATTCTGCAAAAGGTCAAGGCGGTGGCGTATATGTGTGTGCATTTGAAAGCACGGTCGAATTTATAATGAACGGAGGTTGGATTTGTAATAATACAAGTCAAGATAGTGGCGGTGGAGTACACTTTCAAGGGGAAGAGGGCGATACTGCAAAAAATATTTTTACAATGAATGGCGGCGAAATTAGCGGAAACTCCGCGCAAAAAGGCGGCGGTGGAGTAAGCTTGCGCCATAGTACTTTTATTATGTCCGATGGCGAAATTAAAAATAATACGGCAACTGCCAGCGACGGTGGTGGACTCTTTGTGGGGGACGGCGCTGATGTTAATGTAAACGGAGGTATAATTTCAGACAATACTGCTAGCGGAAACGGTGGCGGCGTATATAACGATGGAGGAAGGTTCTCATTTGAAGGCGGAATAATTTCCAGAAATATAGGAACTTATGGAGGCGGTATTTATGAGTGGGGTACTATTTTAAATATTTGTGGAGGCGAAATTTCCAACAATAGATCAGGAAGATATGGCGGCGGTATAATTGTATCTAACGGTGACGTAAATATTAGCGGTGGCATTATTTCAAACAATGACGGAGGTGAAGGCGCGAATATTAGGTTCAGTAGTACAGGTAATTTGAATATTTCTGGTGGAACCATTATTTCGAATATTAATTATAATATTTATTGCGATAACGGTAAAATAATGTTATCCGGCGGAGAAATTATATATAATGGTAATACTTCTAGCGGAAAGAATTTAAATATTCAATATTGTAATTTTGAAATGCGTGGAGGTAAGGTAATCACTAACGGTATAGCTAGATGCAGTATTCATTTGTATCGTGTAACCTCAGCCAAAATAATGGGCGGTGAAATTATAGGCGGTGAAAATGTAGAATACGGTATTGAATCTGTTCTTTCTTCCGACGCGAAAAACACTTTTGATGGTAATATAACGGGTGGCAAAATCGGTTTTTATTGTGTAAGCTCAACATGGGCATTAAGCGGTAAAATCGAAAATTGCGATTATGGTTTAATGTTCCAGGAGAGCTTGTCAGGTTCAGAAAATGATTTGGCAATAACATTTGTTAAAAGCAGACTTGCAGATATTTTATTTTTTAATATAACCTCTGAATCGATGGAATCCATTTGGAATAAAGTTGTTAAATTGAGTCAAGATAGACATTTAAAAGTAGGTTATCGATTAGACAAAAACTGGGAAGCAACAAGCGCCGATAAAAGTTTCGGTACAGGGGTTGGGTTTGATAGTGGAAGGATATATATTCCTGTCAATGTAAATATTACAGTTGATTTAAACGGATATACAATTAATCGCCAACTTTCAACCTACCAGTCTTATGGTGAAGTTTTTTACGTTAAAGGTTCGCTTACTATTGAAGATTCAAGTTTCGGTGACGGAAAAATTACCGGTGCAATAAATTTCGGCTACGGTGCTATTAACGTCTATGGCGGAAATTTAGTTTTAAACGGTGGTTCTATAACGGGTAACGAAACATATCCTTATGGTGAAACATGGGCTGGCGGCGTTGCCGTTCGCGACGGTACCTTTACAATGAACGGCGGTTCTATAACTGAAAATTCAAGTAAAGGCAACGGCAGTGGCGTTGCTATCGTGCGCGGTACCTTTATAATGAATGGTGGCGTTATAGCCAACAATACTACGGATAGTTCAACAAATGCAAGAGGAGTTTATATTCATTCTGACTCCACATTTACCATGAACGGCGGAGAAATTTCCAATAACAGTGAAGGCGGCGTATATGCCGCTGGTACTTTTACTATGAACGGAGGAATTATCTCAAAAAACGGAATTATTCCTTATGTAGACCATAATTTGGGCGGCGGCGTTTATGTAGGTAGTACTGGCGTTTTTACAATGTACGACGGTAAAATTATAGAAAATAATTCAGACGGTAACGGCGGCGGTGTATACGTTGACGGTGGTACGTACACAATGTCCGGCGGCGAAATTTCGGGTAATACTTGTGGTAACTATGGCGGCGGCGTTATGTTAGATAGCGGTAGGTTTGAAATTACCGGCGGTGTTATAACGTTAAATAAAGGTTGTCCTGGGGGTGGGGTGTATGTTAGTGCAGGTGCTGTATTTGCGATAAGCGGCTCTCCTAATATTACCAATAATATTTTGTATACAAATAGTACGAGCAGTACTCCGGATAATGTGTATCTTGAAACGGGTGCTAAAATTACGATTACCGGTGAATTAAGAGCTGCAAGAATAGGAGTAAATCTTAAAGATACAACGGGTATATTTACAACCGGCTACAGGTCAAGCGGAAACAGCAGTGCTTATGTTTCGGCGTATTTCTTCTCGGACGCAGGTAAAAAGATAGCGTATAACAGCGGAGAGGTTAAAATAACTGCAACTGCAGCTCCTGCGCAGACCACGCTTACCTGGAAATACCGTCTGGAAACGGACAATGTTTGGACGACGGTAGAGGACGGGCTTATAACTATAGAATATTCGGGCGCGCAAGTTTTCGTTGAGGCACGAAATACTTCCGGTGCTACAGTGTCGTTTTTCTGTTATAACGGCGCCGGCAGTAGCGTAAGCGTTTATAAAAATGTGGATACGTACAGTTTTATACTTAGTAGTAGCGCTGACAGATATACGAACCCTACATTTAAGCTGACGATAACTCCAAAAACAGTACATATAGAATGGGACGAAACGGAGTTAAGATATAACGGAAGCGAGCAATATCCGAAGCCTATAATAAGCGGACTTGTATACGGCGATAAAGTAGACGTAGATTTAACGGGTGCGTTTGCGACAATCGGTCACGGACAGATAGAAGTTACGGGTCTGAGCGGTGAAAACGCAGGCAACTATAAATTGGATACAAGCAAAAAATATGTTTGCTATTACGAAGTGTTGCGCGCGCAGTTGGATAAACCCGTTTCAACCGGTTCCAACGAATTTACATACGACGGCACAGAGCGTACGTTCACGGTTGCGCTTGCAAACGGGTTGAGCATATCCGCGAACAAAGCAATAAATGCCGGCAATTATACGGCGGTTGTAAGTCTTGACAAAGAAAAATACGAGTGGAAAGACGGCACTCAGTCGGACGTAAATTTTGTTTGGACAATAAATAAGAAGAACATATTCGTAAGTGGAATAAGCGTAGCGAATAAAGCGTATGACGGTACGAAGACAGCAACTGTTGATACAAGCAAAGTGGAGTTAAGCGGCGTAATCGCGGCAGATAAAGCGAAGCTTGGGTTGGAGTTCACAGCAGGCAGCGAGTTTGACAGTTCGGCAGTGGGAATGCGTTCGGTGCAGATAAGCGGAATAGCGTTAAAGAATATAACGGAAGAAGATATCGCACAGAACTATATATTGGAATTTGACGCGGTAACGAGATACGCGCAAATATATCCTGCAACGTTGAAGGTGGATGGAGTAAGCGTCGCGGAGGGCGGCAGACAGTACGACGGAACTATAGGCGGCGTAGTATTTGACAAAACAGGTCTGAGTATAACGGCGACGGAAGGCGGAATACCGGCAGACGAGCTTGCAAGCCTTATAGAAAACCTTAAAATCACAGGCGTGTATAAGAATAAGAACGTCGGCACAGACGGGGTAAGAATTACGGGTTATACGCTTGGGGGCGAGTACGCAGGCAACTATTATGTGGATGCGGCAGCCAGCGAACAGGAAGCCGCGGCGGAGATAACCAAAGCGGAAGTAAGTGTAACGCTAGGCAAGAACGAGTATACGGTAGAATACGGAAACGGATTGAAGATAACGTATAGCCAGAGTAGCCCTGTACAGAGCGAAAGCGTAACGCTGGCGCTTGAATATTACGACGAAAGCGGCAACGTTAAGCTGGATGGCGTGCCTACGGACGCAGGAACGTATACGGTAAAGGTAGTGGTGTCAGCGGACGACGCGAACGCCGGAAACTATACGGTAATAACGAGCGGTGACGGCATAATATCGCAGGCTAAGGTGGTAATAACAAAAGCATCGCTTACGGTAACGGTGGCGGACAAAGAGATAGAATACGGCAGCGCAAAGCCTGCGGACAGCGAGTATGAGCTTAAATATAACGGCTGGCTGAACGGGGACGGCGCGGATTTCGAGTCCGGTTTAATAGAGTTCGTGGCGGATATAGTAATAAGCACGGACTATGACCCTGCGGACGCGGACAACAAGAACGCGGCAAGCTATGCAATAGAGTTAAGCGAGGGCGAGCTTGAGAACTACGCGCTGACGTATGTAAACGGCACGTTAAAAGTATTGCCCAAGAAAGTGACGGTAGAAATAGACGATAAGACGAGCGTGTACGGCGCGACGGAAGCCGAGCTTACGAGCAACGCTTCGGAAGTAGCTGTAGCGGACGACGATTTGGGCATAACGCTTACAAGAGCGGACGCAACGAACAAGAACGTAGGCAAGTACGCTATAACGGGCAGCGCAAGCAACGCAAACTACGCGGTAACGTTTGTGAACGGCGAGTATGAAATAACAAAGGCAACGCTTACTGTAACGGCTAAGCCCAACGCAATCACCTACGGCGACGCGGCGTCGAACGACGGGGCGGAGCTTGCGGGATTTGCAAACGGTGACGACGAAAGCGTGCTTAGCGGAACGTTGGGATACAGGTATACCTATACCAGATACGGCGACATATACGAGTTAGACGCAGACGGGGTTACGCTGAACGAAATAGAGTATTACATAATCCCCTACGGGCTGAGCGCGGATAACTACGAGATAGAGTATGTAAACGGCCTGTTGACGGTAAACAAGAAGAGCGCGACGGTAACGGTAAGCAACGCGGCGAGCGACATAACCAACGTGCCTGCGGACAGAGCGGAAGCCGCATTGAACATAAAGTATGCGGTGACGGGCACGGTAAACGGCGACGATTTGGCAGTTAAGTTATTAATAGCCGAAACGGGCACGAGACAGGACGGTAACGTAAGTTACGGCACTACCTGGTGCGAAGTGGGCGAGTACGATATAACGGGCTCGTTTGACAACACGAATTATATAGTAACGTTTGTGTACGAGAACGGCGTGCAGCACGGCACATACACGGTAAAACAGGGCACGCTTACAATAACTGCGAACACGCTTATATTGAGCTACGGCGAAGAGATAAAATTCGGCGCCGCGGACGAAGCGGTGACGGCGGAAGGTCTGCCTGTGGGTTCGAGCCTGAGCGACCTTATAGCAAGCGGAGTAATATCTGGTGTATTGAGCGTTCTTGACGGCAGTGACGGCGCATACGGCGAGTATGCTGGAATGGGACTGCCCTACGGATACGGCGACGATATTTTCGACAGCGACGGCAACAGAATAAATTACATAGTAATACCTACGGGTCTTGCATCTTCGAGCTATAACATAGTGTTCAAACCCGGCAAGCTTATGATAGAGCCCAAGTCAATAGTAGTAAACTTAGACGGAAAGAGCAGTGTATACGGCGAGCAGGATAAGGCATTGACAGCAAGCGTAGCGGACGGCGCGTTGGTAAATTACGACCCGGATACGCAGACGGTAGCGGACTTCCTTGCAATAAGCGGTTTAAAGCGAGAAGAAGGCACGGACGCAGGAAGTTACGCAATAACGGCGGAAGGCTGCGGCAATAAGAATTACCGCGTAACGTTTGTAAACGGAGTGTATACGATAACGCCTTACGAAGTAACGTTAATCTGGAGCAGCGGCAAAGCCGACGAAAGCGAAGCGAACGATTTCAGTTATGTGTATAACGGCGAAATGCGCGCGCCTGTTGCAAGCTTTACAATGCCCAATCCCGAAGACCCGTCCAATCCGCTTGTGTATAAGAGCACGGACGCCGAGGCAACGAGGTGGATAGAGACGGCCGGCAGCGGTATGAACGCCGGAACGTATAAAGCGCAGGCGTTCCTGTTAAACAAGAACCTGAAGTTCTCGGCATCGTCCGTAACGACGCAGAACTTCGAAATAACTAAGAAACAGCTTACGGTGAGCTGGTATAAAGACAACGCGGACAAAGGCGACGCGGACAAGAAAATAAATGCCCCGGCAACAGCAAGTACGCCGGTGGAATATAAATACAAGTCCGGATATCCTTTTGCGCCGGTAGTAGAGATAGAAGGAATAATAGAAAAGGACAACAATGCTAACTTCTATTATATAAGCGGCGAGCAGAATGCGGTAAGCATAACGCCTTACGAGGCAGTACTGCACATACTCAACGCGAACTACGCAATAGCCGAAGCGGACACAAGGGTATACTTTACGATAGTGATGTCCGCGCCGGACGGATTCAAATGGTACGAAACGTCTGATTTTACGACGGAGATATCCAGCCTTAAAGAATATGTATATAACGGCGAGGCGCAACAGCCTTACGCGAAATCGCTCGGCGAAGACATGTTCGTATATACGATATATGTATTGGAAGACGGCGGCGAAAGCATAGTGGGCGCTGCGATAAACACAGGCAACTACAAAGTTGTAGCAACGCCCGTGGATAACAATCTTCAGCTTCCGGCAGACGCGGCAACGTTCTACTTCAACATTACAGCTAAAACGGTTGAGGTTGTATGGAGCGCGGATACATTCGAGTATAACGGCGGTAAGCAGGTGCCCGATGCGTACTATACAGACGTGACGGGGCAGCGCGTAACACTGGAAGTTAAGCTTGCCGACGGCGAGAACGGCACAGACGCGAACGCGGACGGAGAAGCATACCACGCAAGCGTAACGCTGGATACGGCGAACTATACGTTCAGCGTAGACGGGGCAAACGTAAACACTGTTGAAAAGACGTATACGATAACTGCAAAGAATATAACCGTTACCTGGACGTCCAAGTACACGGAAGACGACGGTACGCCGAAGTGGGAGATGGAGTACGACAACAAGACTCAGAACGACGCGGTAACAGGCAGCGCAGAGATGCAGAACGCAGTAGCCGGCGACAATCTGGGGCTGGAAATGAGCGTATGGTACAGCGCTGACGGTAAAAGCGAACCGGTGCGCGTAGACAAAATCCTCGATGCGGGCGTGTACACGTTGCGCGTGACGCTTGCAGACGGTGTGAACAGCGCTAACTACAAGCTTACGGATGACGAGCAGACGTTTGTAATAACAAAGAAACAGCTGAACATAACGGCAGAGAATAAAGAAGTGAACACCGGCGACAGCGCGGCGGCGCCGACGCTGACGGCGAAGTTCGAAGGGTTTGCAGCCGGCGAAGACGAAAGCAGTCTTAACCTTATAAACGCAGACGGCGGACTCAAGTATCTTGCAACGAACTACAACTTCAACAGCCCGTATATAGCGGCGGAGGACTACACAAAGCCCGAGGATATAGAAAAGCTTGAAACGATAGCGGACATAATAAAGGGCGGATTTGTAGGGTACTTTATAGCGTTTACGGACAGCGAAGCGGCATTGGAAGAGCTGAACGCGATACTGCGCAACTACGACGTAAACTTCAGCTACGGCAGAATAACGATAATAGCCGTAGAGGGCACGGTGAACATAGTGCTTACGCAGTCCTATAACGGCGAAGAACAGGTTCCCGGCGCGAAGTACAAAGTAGGCGGCAAGTGGCTGGATTTGAAGGTAGAGGTATACGACGACGAAGAGCGCACGGTAAAATCCGAGAGCGTGAAGAACGTCGGCACATACTACCTTGTAATAAGCAAGTATGCGGAAGACAACGTACAGCTTGAAGGCGCAGAAGCGGACGGAACTGTAAGAAAGGAATTCAACATAGTAGCGCGCGACGTGGAAGTTGTAATAAGCGACAAGCGCGCGGTCTATGGCGAAATTACTGAAGAGAACGTACAGAGTTTCCTTGACGGGCTGTGGGCGTACGCGTCCGGTGACGCGCTGCGCAGACCTCTTGAAGAGGACGAAGAAAGCATAGCGATAGGCGTGACTGCGGAAATAGAGTATGTAAACGGCTTTGCAATAGTTGGAAGCTATGCGGTGACGGGAAAATGGAGCGAGGACGAAACCCTGCGCAAGAATTATAACGTCATATTTACAGGCAACCTCGGCGAAGACGGCGAACTGAAAATAACGCAGGCGCAGATAAGCTATACTGCAAACGTGACGGACGGGTTCAACCAGATTCTGGAAACGGAAAAAGCCAACGGCAATTACCTTATAGGGCTGTACAACAAAGTAAACGGCGGATATGAGTACATAGACTTCGCAGGCGACAAAGACGCGGCGGTAAAAATCTATTACACGACCGAATACAATATGGCGAACTACGGACTTACAGATAAGCTTCCTCAGGACGAACCTGAAGAAGCCTGGAAGCAGATGCCGCTGTGCAGCGTGCCTTCGTCTGCAAATGCGGAATACTTTGTAAACTTCAAGATAGAAATAGCCAACCACGAAACGTATTACGGGCAGTGGACGGTGAAAGTAATTTCTGGCAAGGCGTATATAAGAATAATCTTCTCGTCCGAAAAGAAATACGAAGTAACGTACGGCGACAGGATATTGGAAGGAACCGAGTTAGCGTCTAAGCTTTACAGCGAAGGTTTTGTGAACTGTCTTGATTTACCTGACGACGTGTTCGCAGGGAACATAGAAAACGGCAACCTTACCGCGAAAGTGGTTGCGGACGGCGATTCGCCCGAAGCGGGAAGCTACAAGGTGGTGTTCGAGGGAATAGAGAAACTCAATCCCGACTGGATGATAACCTACAAGCAGGACGTAAACGCTGCGGACGAAACGGCGACCAATACCGGGAAGTGCGTTGTAACACAGCGCAAACTGGCTATTAGCTGGGATAAGACGTCGTTTATATACGACGGCGAAGCGCACCTGCCCGTACCGAGCATAGACGGCTGGGAAAGAAGCGAAACTACCGAGAGTGTGAACGGGGCTACCGTTTATACATTCACGAACGGTGAACTCGGCAAGACCGTTAAAGTAACGGTACGCACGTTCGGCGACTTCACATCGCTTAACAGCGAGAACTTCGTAAGGGCAGAACTTACCGACGGCAACTATGCGTTTGCGGCGGACGAGGACGGCGACGACAACGCGACAAGGGCGGTATCCATTATTACCGAGGCTAACATTGGCGGAGAAACCGTACAGAGCGGCGTTCTTCCCGGTTGGGCGCTGGGAGTAATTATTGCGCTTGCTGTGCTTACGGTAATTGCGATTATCTTCGCGGCTACCAGAAAACGCGCTAAGCCTGCCGATGACCCCGACGGCTTCAACGACCCCGTGGATTTGTAATTTGATACATTTTGCCATAACTTTGAATAAGACGGAGCTTCGGCTCCGTCTTATTCTTTATAATCGAAATAAATAAAAAAGCCCGTAAGGTTTAATGCCTTCGGGTCTTTTATTCTTTAAATTCAATTATATCTTCAACTTTGCAATGAAGTATTCTGCAAAGGTCGTCTATCTTTGCGGTGCTTATTCCGTTGCCTTTGCGCATACGGTCAATAGTACTGCTGCTTATATTGTATTTGTTTATAAGCGTATACGTTGATTCGCCTTTCTTTTTAACCGTTTCCCAGAACGGCGCATAACTAATCATATTAAAATTATAAATTATAGCCAAAATCTTGACAATGGTCTAAATTATGACTATAATATGTGTAAGTAACTGAAAACTAAAATGAGGGGAGATAAATTTATGATAAAAGAATGCGGAGGAAATAGCGGCGGTAAAGAATTTGAAAAGTTAAAACTAATGTATCTGATTTTTAAATTTTTGCCGTGCGGTTTGTTTTTGGCGTTCAGTATTGCATCGTTCGGATTGCTTGCCGCACCACTTGCAGTAGGTTTGTCCGTAGGATTTTCCGGTGAAAAAATACTTTTGCAAAGTTGTGGTTCGACGTATGAGATAACTTTTAATCTTATAGAATTTTCCGAGCTTCGCAGTTATGCCATAGCTCTTTGCGTTATTGCGCTTATAAATATTATTTTTTCCGTTATTGCATGCGACGTAAAAGCGGTAAAAAGTCTTGATAACGCATTTTTTAAAGTCGGTAAAAAAAGAATTAAGTTTGGTGCTTTAAGCCTTGCCGCTATACCTTTTTGCAGTTTTGTAACCTCGGTCATATGCGTAACCGTATTGATTAAAATTGCAATACTTGACCAAGATGCAGGTTTAATTACCGGAGGAGCCTGCCCCATAGCGATAATGGCTTGTGCCTTGGTTGTTTTTCTTTTTTCCACCGTTGCTTTCGTTATAAACAACCGTTTGGAGAAAAAATATAACATCAGCGGTTAAAATCTTGATACTTTTAAGACGGCATCGCCGGCATTGAAAAATTTACGCTTGCTAAATTCCAAGAGTTGAAGTATAATGAAAGACGAAGATTTGATTTGCTTCGGCAGTATAAAGAAAGTGTTGAGAAGGGCGATGTTACCAACGTAGGCTTTACCGAATATGAAAAGGTTACGAAAGAAGTTCAACGCAAAATAATAGGGGTGCATACATCCGCAGGTGTAGCTGTCAGAGCTACATCGCAACATCTTATTGATAGGATAATCGGAAGCGCAGCACAAAAGCGTGCTGGGGTGTCTATCAATATAATTGTCGATACTCTTGAAAATGGGTTCTGCGACGGTGAAATAAAAGCGAATCCACAAGGTCAACGGAGCGTTGCGTTTGTTAAGGACGATGTTTATGTTTCGTTTAATATAGACGAAAACAAGGTGGTTCAATGCAGACCGAGAGGTAAAAAGGAAATTAAGAAATATGGACGATAAATTTATAGTTTCGGAAGAGCAAAAGGGCAAATTAAAAGACTTCCTTACCGAAGAAGAATATAATAAATTAATTAATCTTGAATTCAATGATTTCTATGACACATTAAGCGGTTTCATTGATATAAGATACGAAAACTGCGAACCGATCTCGAAATCAGATGCGCTTGAAGCGGTTTATTACGAAATATACAATCAGAACTAAAGCACCCGACGCGGTGCTTTTTTGATATTAAGATTTTAAGGCAGTCGGAAGCGGTTGTCTTTTAATATGCCCGAAAGCAGCTCACGGCGTAAAACTGAGGCAGCTCATAAATAAAACTAACGGGAGCGCACCCGTAAAAAGCGTAGAAGAATTTTATGAAAAGACGGGAACTCAAGAACTTGCTCCGCAGCATTAAACCCGATGGCGATTTAAGCGATACGATAGATGCCATTATGGAAATGAACGGCGCGGACGGTAAGCGTCAAAAACGTTGACAACGCAAGCCTTCGAATATATAATATAAATGTAAATATAAAGTGAGGTGCGATTATGGAATTGAAATATAAACGTAAAAATGTCTATAAGGAAGCGGACGGCGAAAAGCTTGAAGAAATTTACGCTTTTGCCGAGGGCTATAAAGCCTTTCTCGACTCTTCAAAAACGGAAAGGGACGCCGCGGTAACTGCGCAGAAATTAGCCGAAGAAAACGGGTTCAAACCTTTTTCATTCTCTGAAAAACTCAAAGCCGGCGATAAACGCTACTTTATCAACAGATACAAAAACGTGTTTTTAATCAGCGTAGGTACTGAAGACGTGGCAAAAGACGGCGTAAGAATAATGGTTGCGCACGTCGATTCCCCGCGTCTCGATTTAAAGCCCAACCCTATGTATGAGGACTCCGGTCTGTGCTATCTTAAAACGCACTATTATGGCGGAATAAAAAAATATCAGTGGACGGCAACCCCTCTTGCAATGCACGGCGTGGCTGTTTTAAAGGGCGGCAAGCGCGTTGAAATCTGCATAGGCGAGGACGAAAACGATCCCATTTTCTACATTACCGACCTGTTGCCCCATCTTGCGGCAGAACAGAGCACCAAGCCTTTGGGCAAAGCTATCGACGGTGAAAGTCTTAACGCGGTTATAGGCGGTATTCCGTCGGTTGAGGGCGAAGACGAAGAAGAGGATAAAGAGGCGGTTAAGACTGCTGTTTTAAAACTTCTCAACAAAAAATACGGTTTGACCGAAGTCGATTTGCAGTGTTCCGAACTCTGTTTCGTGCCTGCAGGCAAGGCGAGGGACGTTGGTTTTGACGGCGCGTTGATTTCTGCTTACGGTCACGACGACAAGGTCTGCGCTTACCCTGAAATGAAAGCGATATTCGATTATAATTCCCCCCATACGGTGGTTGCGGTATTTGCTGATAAAGAAGAGGTCGGCAGCGAAGGAACGACGGGAATGCAGTCCAAAGTTATTTCGGACGTTATTGAAACCATTGCCGCGTCTTTTAAAGCAAACCCCATTGAAGTAAGATATAATTCGAAATGTATTTCCGCAGACGTTACGGCGGCATACGACCCTGCATACGCTTCGGCTTTCGAAAAACGCAATACTACTTTCATAAGTTGCGGCGCTGCCGTATCCAAATATACGGGCGCAAGGGGCAAGTCTTCGACGAACGACGCCTCCGCAGAATTTATGGGATGGATTAGAGATATTTTTGACGATAACGGAGTGTTCTGGCAGACAGGCGAACTCGGCGCGGTTGATATCGGCGGCGGCGGCACGGTTGCGAAATACATTGCAAACCTCGGCATAGACACGGTGGACGTGGGCGTTCCCGTCCTTTCAATGCACGCGCCCTACGAGCTTATCTCGAAAGCTGACGTATACGCGCTGTATCAGGCATGCCTCGCCTTCATAAAATAAAACCATATAAAACATAACCCCCGTCGGGCTGACTTCCCGACGGGGGTTAAATTATTGTTTAGAATTTATCGCTTTTTCTTGGAACAATGCTGTATACGTTTTTAAGCACCTGTCTTACAAAAACTTTGTATTTGTTTGCGCCCGATTCAAACAGGACGTAGACCCTGCCGTTTACAGTGCAAAGTCCCTCCGACATACAGGGTATCGAGTAATCGTTTATCATAGATTCGCGGTCTATATAATAAACGTAAAGCCCCGTGCTTTTATCGTAATAAGGCGCGCCGCTTTTGAATTTTACGCCCTCGTAACCGAAGCCGAGTTTGTTTACTTCTTCGCCGTCTTCGTTCTTAATTTTAATAAACTGTTCCCTGCTGTTATTTTTTAAATCGGAAGAATTCCATTCGAACGAATAGTATAAAATTTCCGAATTTTTAAGCCCGTAACTCTGCGAAAGCACTATCCCGTTACCCGTCCTTGCAAAGCCCTGTATTTCGCCGGTAATGGAAAATATTTTATCTATCTTGGGAACGTTGTCGCCCTTTTCGTCATAGGCGTCATTGAGTGTGCTTAATCCGAAATTGCCTATTGAACTTATGCTGTATTCGTATGCAAAAGCAGTGTTTTTGTCGCCGTTGGGGGTGGTGAGGCGATGGCTTTCCTTTGTTTCATAGTTGCCGCCGCGATAAAATTCGCCGACGTAAAGTTTGTTGTCCGATGAGTTTACGCTCGTCGAACCCTGATAGTAATATAAAAACGATGCGTTGCAGTTTGCGTTGAACGAAGCGGTAAACTTGATTTCGCCGTTGTTTTCAGCCGCTTTTATAAGTTCAACGGCAACGTTTGTGTTTGTAGTCAGAGAAAGGTCGTTAGAAGTGGAGGAGCCTGTCTTTGCGACGTAAACGGTGTCGTCCGAAGAAACCCAAAGCGTAACGCCGTTTGTCGCTATTCCGCCGCAGTGACCGGTATAGTCGCTGCCGTCCTCGTTTTTAAGCGTAACGTAACCAACTTCGCCCGTGTCCTGTCCTACAACGTAGATGCGCGAGGGTTGGTCTTTAAAATAAGAGCTGATAAAAAAGTAATTCTGTTCTTTTTTTATCTCTTTCCCGTCGCTGCCCGTTACGGTGTATTTTGCCGCGTAAGTGGTAATGCCCTGGGGACAAGCGCCGTCGCTTAGCCCGGGTATTTCGAACTCGCGCCTGAAATCTTCAAATCCTTCGCTGTTCGGTCCGCCTTTGTAAGCGTCGCCCCAGAACCAAAGCATAAGAAATATAGAGAGCGCTATTAAAACGGAAACAACCGCAGTGACCGCTGTAAACAGTTTTTTGTGTTTCATCTAAATGACCTTTGAAAATTTTTACGTTATCTTCATTTTATCAATAAAGGAAGAAAAAAGCAAATTATGTAAGCTTATTTTTGACAATTTGTCCTCCTTTTAGCATAATTTAAGCAATCATTGTATTTTTCTTACAATTGACAACTTCGACAAAATATGATAAAATGCTGATTAGAGTGCATTTACGCGCTTTGCCAAGGGGATTATTATGAGCGTATTATTATGTGATTCCAATTGCGAACTTTGGTTTGACAGAGCCGAAGAACTTGGTCTTAATTATATCTCAATGCCCTATTGTTACGAAGGGCAGGAATACGGTTATGATTTGGGCAAGCAGACGGATTTTAAGAAGTTTTACGCTTCTGTAAGGGGCGGAACCGTTCCCAAAACCATGGCGTTAAACCCCGAAAACTACAAAGATATTCTGACCCCATATTTCGCGGACGGGGAGGACGTTTTATACGTCAGCTTTTCACACGCGATGAGCGGCACGTTCAATCAGCTTCAAACTGCGTTGGACGAGCTTAAATTACAGTTTCCCAACAGGAAGTGCACCGTTTTCGATACCAAATCCATTTCATTGGGCGCGGGTATTCAGGTCGAAGCGGCCGCCGAAATGAAGAAAAACGGAGCTTCGGACGGGGAAATAATCGAATTTTTAAAGAATTTTACCGAACGCGTATGCGTATATTTCGTTGTGGACGACCTTATGCACCTTAAAAGGGGCGGCAGGCTTTCGGGTACTGCGGCGGTTGCAGGTACGGTGCTTAGCCTTAAACCTATGCTTACGACCGATGCAAAGGGCGGACTTGCCGTTTGCGAAAAAATACTAGGACGCAAAAAAGCGATAAGAACGCTTGCCGACAGGGCGGCTAAATTGCTTACGGATACGTCCTATCCCGTATACGTTGTCGACGCGGACTGTAAAGAAGACGGCGACGCGCTTGCCGCAATCATTTCGGAGCGCCGTCCCGACGCGAAAATAAAAAGGCAGACCGTGGGTCCGGTAATCGGCTCGCATTGCGGACCGGGCACGCTCGGCATTATTTTCATCGGCGACGAGCGCCCTATTTCAATCGGAGAATAATAAATGATAAAAGTTAAACAAATTTCCTTAGATTCAAAAAAGGACAAGAAAAAGTTTTTCAAATTCTTAATTGACCTTTACAAGGGCAATCCTTACGCTTGCCCTAACTTATATATGGACGAATTCGCAGAGTTCGACCCCAAGGTAAACGATGCGTTCCGTTTTGCCGACTGCAAAATGTTTTTAGCTTACAAAGACGGTAAAATCGCAGGTAGAATAGCAGGCATATGGCACAGGGGCGCGAACGAGAAGTTCGGTTACAAACAGTTGCGCTTTACGCGTTTCGACGTAATCGACGATTTCGAAGTTACCAAAGCTTTGTTTGCAGAGCTTTTCAAGTGGGCGGAAGAACTCGGAATGGAAGAGATTATCGGACCTATGTCATTTTCCGACCTCAACGAAGAGGGAATGCTTATAGACGGGTTCGATAAGGACAGTTCGTATATTGAAATTTACAATTATCCTTATTACGTCGAACATATGGAAAAACTCGGCGCGTACAAAGTTGTCGACTGGAATTGTTTCGTAATGAAAGTGCCCGAAACGCACGACGAAAAATTCCAAAGGCTCAGCAACGCCATACAGAAAAAGAACGGTTACGAATTTTTGGACGTAGCTTATCTTTTAAAGCACGATAAGAAGAAGTTAAGCGAATACATTATGCAGTGCCTCGATGTGCTTGACGAAGCTTACGCGCCGTTATACGGCACGTCGCCCATAAACGAAAAACAAAAAAAGCGTGAAATGGACACCATCTATCAGGTGCTTATTCCCGAGCTTGCGGCAGTCATTTTAAAGGACGACAAGGTTATAGCTTACGGCTTTATGATGCCGTCGATTAACGAGGTTATGCAAAAGGGCAGGGGAAGCATATTTCCGCGCGGCATAATTCCCTATATCAAGGCTATGAAGCACGTTCGCGTCGCCGATATGATGAGTATAGGCGTAACCAAAGAACACAACAATAAAGGCGCCGTGGCAATGATTATCAACCACTGCCTTGAAGGTTTGCGCAAACTCGGCGTTAAATATGTTGAAACGGGCCCTATGCTCGAAAACAACAACCATATTTTAAACCTTTGGAAAAAGTTCAATCCGGAACTTGCCAAACGCCGCCGTTGCTGGGGAATGAAAGTTGCGGATTACGACAAAGAAAAGGGCGTTGTTATAGGCAACCGCCCGTCCGTCAGCGCGGATGATAAGACCGAAAACGTAAAAAAAGATGATTGAGGTCAGGCAGATATCTCTTGATTCCAAAAGGGATAAAAAGAAGTTCTTCAAATTCGTTTTCGACTTGTACAAGGGCAACCCTTACATCTGCCCCAATTTCTATATGGACGAATTTTCGGAATTCGACCCCGAAGTAAACGACGCTTTCCGTTTTGCGGACTGTAAAATGTTTTTAGCTTACAAGGAAGGGAAGATTGTCGGCAGAATAGCCGGCATATGGCACAGGGGCGCTAACGAAAAGTTCGGCTACAAACAGTTGCGCTTTACGCGGTTCGACGTTATAGACGATTTCGAAGTTACCAAAGCTTTATTTGCTGAATTGTACAGGTGGGCAGAAGAGCTTGGAATGGACGAAATAATCGGACCTATGTCTTTTTCAGACCTCAACGAAGAGGGTATGCTTATAGATGGGTTCGATAAGGATAGCTGTTACATAGAAATTTACAATTATCCTTATTACGTCGAACATATGGAAAAACTCGGCGCGTACAAAGTTGTCGACTGGAACTGTTACCGTATAAAAGTACCCGAAAAGCACGACGAAAGATTGCAGAGACTCAGCGAAAAAATTGCTGAGCGCAACGGATACGAACTTGTGAACGTGGTTTATCTTTTAAAGCACGATAAGAAGAAGTTAAGCGAATACATTTTGCAATGTATGGACGTGCTTGACGAAGCTTTTGAAGATTTGTACGGTACTTCGCCTTTAAGCGATAAGCAGAAAAAACGTGAAATGGATACGGTTTTTCAGGTGCTTGTACCCGAGTTTGCAGGTATTGTTTTAAAGGACGGCAAGGTAATAGCTTACGGGCTTATAATACCGTCTATGAAAGAGGTTATGCAAAAGAGCAGGGGAAATATTTTTCCTCGCGGCATAATTCCTTATATGAAAACTATGAAGCACTGCCAAGTGGCGGATATGCTCAGCGTGGGCGTTGCAAAGGACCACGCAAATCAGGGCGCTGTGGCTATTATTATGAACAGCTGTCTTAAAGGGCTTATTTCAAGGGGGGTTAAATATCTCGAAACGGGACCCGAACTTGAATCGAACAGTAATGTTCAGAACCTTTGGAAAAACTATGAAAGGGAGCTTTTAAAGCGCCACCGTTGCTGGGGACTTAAAGTCGACCGCGGTGAAAACGCCGAAAAAAGCACAGAAGAATAGATGTTAAAATTTTTTAATTGAATATAAATCCGCCTATATGTAATTAATTTATGTAACTTTTCAAAGTGGGAGGCGGAATAGAAAAGGCACGGCTTTTGCCGCAGTTTCCATAGGGAATATTCGGTAAGCCGCAGGTTGTAGAGATTAAGGCGTGGCGTGAAGCCACGCTTCTTTTTTCGATATTTATATTGCGTGGACGAACGAGGCTACTTGTAGCCAAGTGAGATATAGATATGTTTTATATATCCCACAAAATTCAATCGTTTGCGTTCTTTCATTTTTCGTGATATAATGATTATACGATAAACAGTAATTTAGCTGAGAATTGATTTCTATGAAAAGAGCATTTACCAGTATCTTGTTTAGCTTAATTTTGTGTGTTACTATCAGTTTTACGGGTTGCGGTAATGAATTTGCTAAACAGGAATATAATGACGACGAAAAAATAGTACAAATTGCAGACCGCTACGCAAAGAGTAATTCGGTATTTAATCCAATAGAAGGCGGCTATTCACTTACTGCTTCACAATTTGACGGGCGCGAAACCTTATGGGAGAAGACACTTGAAGAAAATGCAGAGATAGAAATACAAATTGATTTGAATATTACAAGCGGTAATGCAAAAGTTGTTTTTATTGATAGCAATAATGATATAACCGTCTTAATAGAACATTTACAAAACAATTTCAATGAACTAACAACGACAAAAATCGTTTCGTTAACTAATGGACTAAATAGGTTAAAGATTGTTGGATACGATTGTGAAAATATTGATTTAAAGTTATTTTTTGATGAACCGTAACGCTAAATTTCAATTTATCTTTCTAATAAAGTTTAGCTAAAAGCACTCGAATAAAATGTTCGAGTGCTTTTTTCATAATCTGAAAGCGTATCAATAAAATATTTGGGTTTTTAATTCCTATGGGAAATGCGCATTTGCCGTGCCTTTTAAGTTGTTTTAGTGTGTTCATAACGTCGAATTGTCATTTTTGAATATAATGAAAAGCCAATTGCGGTTATGGTGCTGAGTGGGGGATTTATTTCCCGCTTGCAAATATTTTGATTGCTTCAAAATCGACTTCTTTGACCGAAAATTCTCTCGTTTTCCTTGCGTTTAAATTCAGCCGCCGAATACAGCTTTTAAAATCAGACCGAATATAAACGTTGCGAAAGCGCCTATAAACGCAAGAAAAATTTTAAAAGTAATGTCGCGCTGTTTCTTTTTTGCTTCGCGCTTGAACGCGAAACCGCTTTCTTTAAGGTTTATGACATACATTTTTTCGCCTTTCCTTTCCGATTGTATAAGGTCGAAATACCCGTCGCATTTAAGCGCGTTTAAAATATCGTCTAACTTTTCCTGATTGAGTTTGTTTTTTGCAGGAAGAACGGACAGAATGTCAAGGGGAGAAACAAGGCAACCGTCGGTGCCGTCGCAAAGACTGTACACCGCGGACATAACCTCGTTTTCATGCTTGCTTAACATTTTTTTATAACAGCGCCAAAGGCAGTGAAACGAGCAAGCTGCCTGCCGCCGCGCCTAAAAACGCCGCCAGAAAGGTAAGATAAGGTTTGACGGTGGGGCTTCCCGATTCTTCCTGTACGGGAACGGGGAGGGGGGCAGGTTCCTGCTCGGGTTCGTATTTTTTTACGGGCGCGATACAGTAAAGATTTCCGCTTGAATATTTCAAATCGATATATCCCTGTTCTATAAGGCTTTTAAGCGTGCTTTTAAGTACGCTGTCGCTCTTTTGCGCGTCTTCGGGGAACGTTTCGAACAATTCGTCCTCGGAAAACACTACATACCGCCCTGCGGCGGCAAGCGAACATATCTTTTCAAGTACCGCGATACAAATTCTGTCCATTACAATAATATTGGGAAAATTTCTCTTATTTTATACCTTATAATAAAAAGAGACGCGGAAAATAAACAGGAGCGGACGTTTAAACCGTGCGCGCCTGTTTTATCTGTTCAAACTTTTTATTTTAAAGATGAGGCGTAAATTATGCCGCCTAAAAATACAAGCACAGAAAACGCCAAAAAAATGTAAGCCGTTATAGTTGCGGCTTTTAAAAGAGGGAAGTTGAACTTCTTTTTCTGCGTAGCGGCAAAGGATAGGGCTGTAAGTTCCAGAAGCACGCTTGCGATAAGTGAATAAACGCCCAGAACCGTGAAAGCAAGTCCCAGCGCAACCGCCGATAAAACGCAAGCACCGACTGATATATAAAAATAGGTTTTGCCGCCTTGTTTAGTTGCATTGGGCATAGTGTTGCTAAGACTTTCGTCCGCGCGGCGTTCCTTGGCGTTTTCCCTGTTGTTTTCGTCCATATTATTCCTCCCTCAGTTTGGCGTGAGCGTCCGGCGCCACCAGAATTGTCTTGAAATCGGTGTAAATCACAAAGCCCAAAGGCGATTTCGGCGGTTTTTTTACAAATTGTCTCTTGGCGTAGTCCACGGGTATTTTGCTTCCCTCCCTGCCGTCGGAGTAGTACGCGCATATTTCCGCCGCAACGCAAAGTACGCTGTCGGGGACTTCTCTTCCTCCGCAGTGAACGGCGATGTGCGAAGAGTGGTAGCCCTGCGTATGCAGCCATAAGTCGTCGGGACGCATATTCTTCAAAAGCCTGTCGTTCTGCGCATTGTTGCGCCCTGCGGAGATTTTAAATCCGTTTATGTTATAAGTGCGGAAAGGCGCGCCAGTTTCGGCTTTTTTCTTTTGCTTTGGCTGTTCCTTTATAAGTCCCAAAGTTTTCAGTTCGTCTTCGGTTTCGGTCAAATCTTCTGTGTTTTCGGCAAGACGGATTGAGGAGGCTATTCCGTATAAATAGTCGAGCGATTTTTTCGTTTCGGCGCGCTGGCTTTCAGCCGCAATAGCGGTGCGTTTTAGTTTTGCATATTTTTTGTAATATTTCTGCGCGTTTTCCGACGGCGAAAGCGTCTTGTCAAGCGTGATTTTTATTTTTCCGCCCTTTTCGTCGTAATAATTAACAGCTTCGAACCCATCCGCGCCGCGCTTTATCGCATAAATATTGGCGGTAATTAATTCAGCTTTAAGTTTAACGTTTTCGGCGTCTTCGCAATCGGCAAGCTTCTGTTCGATTGTTCCCAATCTCTTTTCAAGTTTTTTGACGGAAGAGGAGAGCGCGGAATTTAATTTCCGCTTTTTTTCCGAAAACTCCTGTTCGCGCGTTACAAGCGAATAATACGCCGTTTGCGCTTCCAGCAAGCTGTTGTAAAGCTTTTTGTCTGCGGAGGCGGAACGCGCCTTGAAGTCGCGCGGCGCGCCGTTTTCGTATTCGACGCAGGGTGAAATTTCTTTGCCGTTGAGGTAGCCGAACACGTCGTCTGCAGTCATATTCTCACCAAAGGTGAGAAAAATATCGCTTGCCGTCGCGTAGGAAACGCCTTTTATTCTTTCCGCAATAAACTTTATCCTGTCGCCGCAAGCCTCGTTAAAGGCGCGTTTTATTTGGTCGTAGTTATCGGGCGCAAGCTTGTCCTGAGGTTCGGGTAATGTGTATTTCACGCCAGTAAAAAGCACCCTTTTAGTGCTTTCGCCTATTGCCGAAGTTTTAAGCGCGCCGACTATAACCCCGTCTTTTACCAGCACTGCGTTTGAGTATTTGCCCATAAGTTCGGCGTACAGGGTCATTTTTTCGAGTTCGAACTCCGACGTGCAGTTAAAGTCTATAAAAACTATTCTTTCGTTGTCTTTCTGACCTATGCGCGTAATCTGCGCGTTTTGCAGGTGTTTTCTCAGCAACATGCAGAAATTGGGCGCAACCAAAGGGGCGGCGGAGTCGTTTTCGGTGATATTTATGCGGCAACCTTTGGCGGAAAGACATATTTCAAGTTTAAACGTGCCCTTCCGTGTGTATATAATAAAGGTAAGCAAATCTTTGCCCGTCTGCGTTATCCTGGAAATTTTGCCGCCCGTAAGCAGAGAATCAAGTTCTTTTGCTATATATTTGATTGTAAACGCGTCCTGCGGCATAATTATCCCCTTAATAAAGCGTTCGGCTCAGATTAAAAATATTATAGACCAAAATTTTCCAAAAGTAAATTTATTTGGCTTGTCAAAACAGTTCGGTTGTGCTAAAATGTACTTTGCATAAATTTAAAAATACCATTTTCAGGAGACAGAAATGAAATACACTCAGTCAGTTGCAGAAAAAAGCACGGTTAAACTTACCATTTCCTTTACTCAGGAGGAGTGGAAGGACGCAATATCCAAAGCGTATATAAAGACGCGCGGCAAGTACGCCGTTCCGGGGTTCAGAAAGGGCAAGGCGCCCCAGCCCGTGCTTGAAAATTATTACGGCAAGGGACTGTTTTACGAAGAGGCGTTCAATTACCTCTATTCCCAGCATTATCCCGTAATTCTGGAAAAAGAAAAGAGCAATTTTACGGCTGTCGGCGAACCCGAACTCAACGTAGAGGATATGACCGAAGGAAACGGCGTGACTCTTTCCGCGCTTGTCCCCGTTAAACCCGATGTTGAAATAGAAGCATATACAGGTTTAAAAATCAAAAAGTATGAGTATAATGTTACCGATGCGGACATTGACGCGGAGGCAGGGAAGCTTTTGGAAAGAAGCGCCGAGGACATAGAAGTAAAGGACCGCGCCTGCAAAAAAGGCGATAAGGTCAACATCGACTTCTCGGGTACGGTAGACGGAGTTAAGTTTGCAGGCGGCACTGCGGAAGAGTATGATTTGGTATTGGGCAGCGGTAGTTTCATTCCCGGCTTCGAAGAGCAGGTAGAGGGTATGAAAATCGGAGAAAACAAGGACATAACCGTAAAATTCCCCGAAGACTATCAGGCTGAAAACTTAAAGGGAAAGGACGCCGTTTTTGCAATCAAGCTCAATAAAATAACGGAAAAGAAACTTCCCGAACTCAACGACGGGTACGTAAAGAAGAACGCAGGCTGTGAAAGCGTTGAAGAATATAAAAACAAAACGCGCGAAAAGCTTTTGAAACAGGCTGAAAACCGTTCAAGGGACGAAACCGAAAACAGCATTGTAGAGGAAATTTCCAAGCACGCAAAGGCGGAAATTCCGCAGGCTATGATTGAAAGCGAAATCGACAGAATGGTTCAGGACTTTTCCTACCGTCTTATGTATCAGGGCATAAAGCTTGAAGACTATCTCAAGTACCTCGGGCAGAGTATGAAAGATTTCCGCGCTCAGTTTACTGCGCAGGCTGAACCCAGAGTTTTACAGCAGCTTGTAGTCGAAAAGATAATAAAGAGCGAGAAAATTACTGCAACCGACGAAGAAATCGACGCAAAAATCGCAGAACAGGCGGCTTCGGTCGAAAAGACTGCGGAAGAGTATAAAAAGAACATAGACCCCCGTCAACTCGACTACATCAAAAACGATTTGGTTATAACAAAACTGTTCGATTTCCTTAAAAAGAACAACGAGCTTTATACCGAGGGCGGTTCGGCGTCCGCGGCAAAGAAACCGGCTGCCAAGACCGCAAGCAAAGCTGCTTCGGAAAAAACGGCGTCTGCTAAGTCAGCCGACAAAACTGCCGAAACGAAGCCTGCGGCTAAGAAACCTGCAACGGCGAAAACCGCGGCTAAAAAACCTGCGGCTAAGAAAGAAGACTAATTTAAAAGAGGCGTTATTATGAAAGAAAGGAGCGCGTTGGTTCCCTATATCGTTGAACAGACTTCGAGGGGAGAACGTTCTTACGACATTTACAGCAGACTTTTAGAGGACAGAATTATATTTTTGAGCGGTGAGATTGACGACGCGGTTGCAAACACCGTAGTGGCGCAGCTCATTTACCTCGAAGCAAAGGACCCTGCAAAGGATATTTCGCTTTATATAAACAGCCCCGGCGGCTCGGTTTCCGCAGGGCTTGCGATTTACGATACGATGAATTACGTCAAGTGCGACGTTTCGACTATCTGTATAGGAATGGCGGCTTCTATGGGCGCTTTCCTTCTTTCGAGCGGAACAAAGGGCAAAAGATACGCGTTGCCTAACAGCGAAATAATGATACATCAGCCTTTGGGCGGCGCGCAGGGTCAGGCAAGCGATATTAAAATCGCCGCCGAGCACATATTAAGAACCAAACAGAGACTGAATACTATACTCGCGAAAAATTCGGGCAAACCTCTTGCGCAAATCGAGCAGGACACCGACAGGGATAACTATCTTTCCGCGCAGGACGCGCAGGAATACGGGCTTATAGACAAAGTTTTTTATAAGCGTTAAAAATGTCTTTTGAGGGCGGAAAGCCCTGAAAATCACGAAATTTTGCCTTGCTGTTATTTGCGGTAAAATTTGTGAGGAGGTTATTTTTGAAAGAGCAAAAGCATTGTTCATTTTGCGGAAAAACCGAAGATTTGGTTAAAAGGCTTATTCGCGGCAGCGACGGCGCGCATATTTGCGACGAGTGCATATTGATATGCGGCGATATGATAAAGGAAAGCGAGGAGGAAGCGGACGCGACCGTACCCCTCAAAACACCTGCCGAAATAAAGGAAGAACTTGATAAATACATTGTCGGTCAGCACGAGGCGAAAAAGGTTCTTTCAGTTGCCGTATACAACCACTATAAGCGTATAAACAATATGTCGCAGTCGTCGGACGACGCGGAAGTGGAAATAGAGAAATCAAATATTCTTCTTTTGGGCCCTACGGGATGCGGAAAAACTTTGCTTGCAAGGACGCTTGCAAAGATACTCAACGTTCCTTTTGCTTCTTCGGACGCTACAACGCTCACCGAGGCAGGCTATGTCGGCGAAGACGTCGAAAATATTCTTTTAAAGCTCATCCAGAACGCCGATTACGACATTCAGAAAGCGCAGAGGGGAATAATTTATATCGACGAAATAGACAAAATCGCAAGAAAGAGCGAAAACGTTTCCATCACGCGCGACGTGTCGGGCGAGGGCGTGCAGCAGGCTCTTCTTAAAATTATCGAAAGCACGGTTGCGAACGTTCCCCCTCAGGGCGGAAGAAAGCACCCCCAGCAGGAGTGTTTGCGCATAGATACGACCAATATTCTGTTTATCTGCGGCGGCGCGTTCGTCGGGCTTGACAAAATTGTCCAGAAGCGCAAAGACAATACTTCTTTGGGTTTCGGCGGAAATGTAAAAAACACGGACGACAACGTTTACGAAAATTTAGCGGACGTAAAGCCTCAGGATTTGACCAAGTTCGGGCTTATCCCGGAGTTTGTGGGAAGAATACCAATTGTTGTGAGCTTGCATCCTTTGAACGAGGACGCGCTTGTGAACATTCTTACCCAGCCGAAGAACGCGATAATCAAACAGTATCAGAAATTAATCGCAATGGACGGAGTAAAACTTACAGTAGAGGACGGCGCGGTCAGGGAAATTGCAAATACGGCAATCCGTCTGAAGACGGGCGCGCGCGGTTTGCGCACTATTATAGAAAGTTTTATGACGTCGGTTATGTATAAGCTTCCTTCCGAAAAGAACGTCAAGGAAGTTATCGTAACGAAAGAGTGCGTTACCGATAGGGCAGAACCTAAAATTATCTATTCGGAAACCGCTTAGTAAACCGTCTGCGCAGGACGATACTCTGCGCGTAAAACAATTCAACAATCCGTGCGCAATTTCAATAAAAAAAGGAATTGCGCATTTCGTATAAATGAGGTATTTTTTATGGCAAGGCAAAGGTTTGAAAGCTTGCCCGTGGTCCCTTTAAGGGGCAGGGTGGCGTTCCCTAACGTGACAGTAAGCTTTGACGTGGGCAGGCTTGTTTCTCTGACCGCGGTAAAAAACGCGACTGAAAACGGTTCGCGTATGTTTCTGTGCGCGCAAAAGGACGCGGAGCTTGCCGAAATAAAATTCGAAGATATGTATACCGTAGGCACGGTTGCGCAGCTTAAACAGGTCAACAGGTTGCCCGGCAACACAATCCGCATTACCGTTCAGGGGCTTTACCGCGCGGCGGTGCGCAAAATAGATTTGATAGACGGCGCGTTTGTCGCGGACGTGGACGAGATAAAACCCGTGCACGGAGAAGAGGCTTTGGAAGAAGCCTATTTCCGCACGGCAAAAAGCGTTATGCGCGAGCTTGGTGTAACGGATACGCGCATTTCCAAGGACACGCAGTCTGCGCTGGACAGGTGCGGCGACCCAGAAGAGTTCGTAAATATCGCCGCGCACAATCTGAACATCAGGCTTGAAAAAAAGCAGGAAATTTTAGAGTGCGAAAGGGTGGTTGACAGACTGCGCAAAATAGACGCGGTGCTCAACGACGAGCTTGAAATTACCCGTCTTGAAAAAAAGATAAACTCTATGGTGCGCCAAAATATCGACAAGAACCAGAAAGAATATTATCTGAGGGAGCAGATTAAAGCCATTCATACAGAGCTTGGTGACGACGAAGAGGAAAAAGAAGAGCTGGAAAAGAAAATCAAAGCAAAGAAAATGCCCGAAGAAGTCGAGCAGAAAGCCTTAAAAGAGCTGTCCCGTATGGATAAAATGCAGACTTCCTCGCCCGATTACAACGTTTTAAGGGTTTATCTTGACTGGCTTATAGATTTGCCTTGGTCGGAAAATACCGAGGATACCGAAAATCTTAAAGACGCCGTTAAAATTTTGAACGACGACCATTATGGGCTTGAAAAAATAAAGGAAAGGATAACCGAATACCTTGCCGTTTTAAAGCTCACTAACGGGCTTAACGCGCCCATTTTATGCCTTGTCGGTCCCCCCGGCGTCGGTAAGACATCAATCGTTTCGTCGGTTGCGCGCGCGTTGGGCAGAAAATTCGTAAGAATGAGCCTTGGCGGCGTAAAAGACGAATCGGAAATCAGAGGACACAGAAAAACTTATATCGGCGCTATGCCGGGCAGAATTATAAACGGCATAAAACAGTCGGGCAGTTCTAACCCCGTATTTCTTTTAGACGAGATAGACAAGCTTTCCTCCGATATGCGCGGCGACCCCGCAAGCGCGCTTCTGGAAGTGCTTGACCCTGCGCAGAACGCGACGTTCAGGGACAGATATCTCGAAGTGCCTTACGATTTGAGCAAAGTGCTTTTTATTACCACGGCTAACGGTTTGGAAACAATTCCCCGTCCTCTTTTGGACAGAATGGAAGTAATAGAACTGAACGGTTACACGCAGGAAGAGAAATGCGAGATTGCAAAACGCTATCTTGTGCCCAAAAAGAGCGATGCAAACGGACTTAAAAAAGGTCAGATAAGTTTCGACACAAAGGCGCTTAAAGCTATAATATCGGGTTACACGCTTGAAGCAGGCGTAAGAAACCTTGAACGCAAGATTGACGCGGTGTGCCGTAAAGTTGCGGTAAGGGTTGCGGAAGGCGACGATACCGCGGTCAAAATCACGGCGGAAAATATAGAGGAATTTCTCGGCGCAAAGCGTTACGAGGGCGACAAGCCTTTGGACGGCGACGAGGTGGGCGCGGCTACGGGACTTGCCTGGACGTCTGTCGGCGGCACCACGCTGACAATAGAAGTTTCCGCAATGCACGGCAAGGGCGACATTCTTCTTACCGGCAAGCTCGGAGACGTTATGAAAGAGAGCGCAAGGGCGGCTATAACATATATTCGCTCGAACAGCCAAAGCTACGGTCTTGAAAACGAAATTTTCGAAAACACGGATATTCATGTTCACGTTCCCGAGGGCGCAACCCCCAAGGACGGACCGAGCGCAGGCATTACAATGGCGACGGCGATACTTTCGGCTTTCACAAAAAAACCCGTAAAAAAATCTGTTGCAATGACGGGTGAAATTACTTTGCGCGGCAAGGTGCTTCCTATCGGCGGACTTAAAGAAAAGGCGCTTGCGGCGTACAGAATAGGCGTAAAGGACGTAATCATACCTGCGGATAACAGAAAGGATTTGGAAGAAATTCCCGAAAACATCCGCAGTAAGCTCAACTTTATTCCCGTAACGGATGTAGACGCCGTATTCAGGACTGCAATAAAAGGCATTTAAAAAGGCTGAGATATTGCCGTAATCCGAAAGGGAGACGGCGCGGCTGTTCCGCGCCGTAATGCAAAGGAAAGGAAAATGGAAAACATTACGACCAAAATACCCAACGCCGAGTTTATAACCAGCGCCGCGGACAAAAAGCAGTTTATAAAGAGCGATAAGCCGATAATAGCTGTGTGCGGAAAATCCAACGTAGGGAAATCGAGTTTTATAAACATGCTTGCAAACCGTAAAAAGCTTGCAAAGGTTTCAAAAGACCCCGGACGGACGCGGCTTGTAAACTATTTCGACTTCGGCGAATTTATTCTTGCCGACCTTCCCGGTTACGGTTTTGCAAGGGTATCGAAAGCGGAAAAGCTGAAATGGGCAAAACTTCTGGATGATTTTTTTGAGGATAAAAAGAATATCGCGCACGTCTTCGCGCTTGCCGATATCCGCCACGACCCTACTGCGGACGACAGACAGATGATTGATTATCTTTATTATCATCTTGTGCCTTTTACGGTAATAGCCACTAAGTCGGACAAGCTTTCCAAGGCGCAGGCGGCAAAAAACGTACAGAACATTGCAGGCGTTTACAAGTGCGGACAGGATAACGTCATACCTACCTCGGCACAGACGCGCGCAGGACTCGAAGCGGTGTACGGAAGAATATTTTCCGTATTGAATACGGAGGAAGAAGATGCCTGAATTTTTAAAAACCCCGACGGGTCAAGCCGTTTTCGGCGTCGCGGTCGCGTTGATTGCGCTTATAATAATAGAATTGAATTACAGGTTCTTTTTCAAGTATCTTCTGGATTTTGTTTTCGGGCTTGTGTTTTCGCTTTTGTGCGCGCCCGTTCTTATTGCAGGCGCGGTAATTTCTTACAAGCGCGCAGGGCAGGTATTTGAAAAGACGCCTTACCTCGGAGCTAAGGGAAAAATTATTTATGTAAGAAGCTTCGCAGGAATAAATAAAGGAATTAAAAATCTGCCGCGTCTTTTGGACGTTCTTGCAGGCAAACTCAGTTTTGTCGGGATTTCGCTTATGTGCCTTTCGGACGGCGCACTTATGGACGACAAGGCTATGGAAAGGTTCGGCACGCGCCCCGGAATTGTAAATCATTTGGTGCTTCGCGGCGACGATAAACTTACCTTTGAAGAAGCTTTTGCGCTGGACAGACGGTATGTAAGGCGCAGGGAGCTTTTTACCGATATGTTTATTGTCTTGAAAAAAATTGTCTACGCAATAAGGGGCGAGGGCAGTTTATATCTTGGCGAAACCCGTGAAAAAAGCTACGGCGAAACGCTGTTAATGCGCGGTGAAATCACCGGGCGCGATTTGGAAAAGGCAGAAGAACACGCCGCAGAAGCGGTAAAATCACTGTCCGCAAGCAAGACTGGTAATTTTAAAAGATAAATATGAATAAAAGTATTGCTATTTTACAAACTCTTTTTAAGGAGATATAAAATGGTAATAGCTAATATTATTTCTTACGCGCTCGTTCTTATAGGCGCGCTCAACTGGGGGCTTTACGGAATTTTCGACTTCAACCTTGTTAGTTGGATTTTTCAAGGACCCCGTTCCGTCGGCTCGATTATCGTATACGTCGTAATTACCCTTGCGGCGGTATGGCTTGTAATTTCGCCCATAATAACGGGTACGGGCTTGCTTTTAAAGCATAAGGAAAGACGTTCCGAAACGGAAGTAGAACAACATTCATAAAAAGAAAACCGCGCATATGAAATGCGCGGTTTTTCGTATAGCTGTCCGTTTTCGAAGCTGCTGTTGCAAAGAATATATTAATGTGATATAATAAACTTGAAATATGAACGAAAAAACCGCAGAACTGACAATAGAACAAAGAGCACGCATCGTATCCGGTAAATCGTTTTGGAGCACTTACGATTTTCGGTCCGCAGGGGTCAAAAGCATTGTGTTTTCTGACGGCCCGTCGGGCGTCAGAATGCAGAACGGCAAGGCGGATAGCATGGGGCTTAATGCCTCTGAAAAATCCACCTGTTTTCCTACGCATTCCGCGATGTCATGCTCATTCGATAAAACGCTTGTTTCAGGGGCGGCGAAGCGTATCGGCGAGGAGGCGGCTCAATTCGGCGTAAACGTTCTTTTGGCGCCAGCGCTGAATATAAAAAGAAGTCCTCTCTGCGGAAGAAATTTCGAATATTTTTCCGAAGACCCCTACCTTAGCGGAATCTTGGGCGCCGCGTTCGTAACAGGCGTACAGTCCGTCGGGGTCGGCGCTTGCATAAAACATTTTGCGGCCAACAACAAAGAGACGGGGCGCACCGTTTCCGATTCGGCAGTTGACGCACGCACATTGCGCGAAGTTTATTTAACGGCGTTCGAAATAGCTGTAAAAACTTCTTCGCCGTCCGCGGTGATGACGGCTTACAACAGGCTGAACGGCGTATTCTGCAATCAAAACGAGTGGCTTTTGAAAACTGTGCTTCGCGGCGAATGGGGGCATACGGGTATAACGGTTTCCGATTGGGGCGGCACTTACGACAGGGTTGCGGCGATAAAAGCAGGCGCCGATTTGGAGATGCCGCTTTGCAAATTTTCACAACAGGAAATACTTTCGGCAATAGAGGACGGAACTTTGGGCGAAGAGGAGCTGAATGTCTGCGCCGACAGAATAGTAAACCTTTCCGAAAAACTGCACGCAGTTGAAAAGTGTGTTGACTGCGATTTTGCCGAACACGCCGACTATGCCCGAAAATGCGCGGAGGAGTGCGCCGTTCTTTTGAAAAACGACGGAGTTCTGCCTTTGAAACAAGGTCTTGAATTTGCGCTTATAGGCGAAGCGGCCAGCGCCCCCGTCTATCAGGGCGGCGGTTCCTCGCGCGTAAGATCTACAGGGGTTTCGGCGCTATCGGAGTGTATGCGAAATCTGCCCGATTTTGCAGGTTACGAAAAAGGTTATAATTTAAACGGCAGAAAAAGCAAAAACCTTGCAAGAAGGGCGTTGCGGCTTGCCCAAAGCGCGGACGTAATAATCTTTGTTTTCGGCGGCGCAGACGGCGACGCGGAAGGCTGTGACAGGAAAGATATGTTTTTGCCCGAAAACCAAACGGAACTTCTTCAAAGACTCAGCGCATTGAAAAAGCCCGTGGTCGCCGTGCTTTCGTGCGGAGGTGCGGTATTAACCGATTGGGACGAAGGGGTAAACGCTTTGCTTTATGCCGGTCTCAACGGGCAGGAGGGTGCGCGCGCGGTAGAAAAAATATTGACGGGCAAGGTCAATCCGTCGGGCAAACTTACCGAAACCTTTCCACTTGCAGCGGGGGACGTTCCGTCAAGCAAAGGTTTTTCCGACGACGATTATTGCGTTGTCTATTCCGAGGGAATGGGGGTAGGCTACCGCTATTTTTGCGGCAGGCAGGTAAAATATCCGTTCGGGTTCGGGCTGTCTTACACATTGTTTGAATATTCTTCGTTAAAGGTCGGAAAGGAAGGCGCATGCTTTTGTTTGAAAAACGTCGGCAATGCTGACGGGGCGGAAGTCGCGCAGATGTATATAACATTTCCTGAAAGCGCCGCATCGCCCGAAATTCAGCTTAAAGGTTTTGAAAAAGTATTTTTAAAAGCAGGCGAGATTAAAGAAGTTTTTATACCCTTCGACGAGTATTCTTTCCGTTCGTTTGACGCTGACAAAAATAAATGGGTGACGGTAAAGGGCGAATATCTTATTAAAGTCGGTTCTTCGTCCGCAGACCTTCCTCTTTGCGGCGCGCTGTGCGTTGACGGAGACGCGGACGGCGTTTCTCCGCCCGATACGCAAAAATTAAAGTGCGAGCCGTATATATTGACTAAGAACAAAAAAGGGCGTATAATTGCGGATATGCATACGCCGTTTTGTGAGCTTAAAAACTCCAAAGCCGCGTTGGTAAGGCTTTTTGCGAGTTTCGCGCTTGCATACGTCTCTAAGAATAAAACGGTTTCGGGCACGATGCGCTATGTCAGCGTGAGGACGTGCGCGCAGTACGCCAAGTTTGACGCCGCGCGCGCCGAGGGGCTTTTAAACGTTTTTAACGGCAGGTATTTCAAAGGAATTTTCCGCATAATATTCGGCGGAAAAAAGAAAAAACGCCGCGGTACATAAACTAATAGTCAAAGGAGTTTGAAATGCAGGATATTTTTTACCCTTCCAAGGACGGAAAAAATACAATTCACGCCGTAATCTGGAAACCCGAGGGCGAGGCGAAAGGAGTGGTGCAGATTATTCACGGAATGTGCGAGTACGCCGCGCGTTACGCCCCTTTTGCGGAATTTTTAAATAAAAACGGATTTATCGTTTGCGCTGACGACCATTTGGGTCACGGACAGTCTGTAAAGACGGCGGACGATTTGGGCTATTTTAACGACGCCGGCGATTATTCTGTAATCGTTGAGGATATACACGCGCTTAAACTTGCCGTTCAAAAAGAAACGGGGAATTTGCCTTGGTTTGTTTTAGGACACAGCATGGGCTCTTTTTTCTGCCGTAAATATATCTCGGTTTACGGCGGAGAATTCAAGGGCGCAATAATTATGGGCAGCGGTTTCAAAAGCAAGGCTACGCTTAATACGGCGCTTTTTGCCGTTAAGCTTAACGCAGCTTTCTGCGGCTGGCGCAACAGAAGCAAGACAATAAAAAAGCTTGCATTCGGTTCTTATAATAAAAAATTCAAACCTGCGCGCACCGCAGAGGACTGGCTTTCAAAAGACCCTGTAAACGTGGACAGTTACAGGGCGGACGCGCTGTGCGGTTTTGATTTCACCAATAACGGATATAAAATTCTTTTCTCCGTAATTAAGCAGGCGTGCAGTAAAAAGGTTATAAACGCTGTTCCTAAAAATTTGCCCGTCTATTTCGTCGCAGGGGATATGGACCCCGTCGGCGACTACGGCAAAGGTGTTATAAAGGCGTGCAACAAGTTCCACAAGGCAGGAGTTAAGGACGTTTCCATAACGCTTTACGAGGACTGCCGCCACGAAATTCTCAACGACGTATGTAAAGAACAAGTGCAAAACGATATTTTGGAATTCATAACGGAACATCTGCAATGATTGAAACTTTCAGCGTAACCATACCGGAACTTACGGGAGACAAAGAGCGGAAAGCTTACGTTTATCTGCCTGTCGGTTACGGCGAAAAGAAGAAGTACCCCGTCATGTATATGTTCGACGGGCACAACCTTTTTGACGACGGCGAGGCAACTTTCGGCAGAAGCTGGCGGCTTGCTGACTATCTTGATTTTACGCGCACACAGATAATTATTGCCGCCGTGGAGTGCAACCACGAAGAAAATAAAAGGCTTGAAGAATATTCGCCCGTGGACTTTTACGACAGGGACGGCAGTTTTATTAAAGCGCACGGCAAGCAGTATATGCACTGGCTTATAAAAAAGTTCAAGCCATTGATAGACAAGCGCTACAAGACGGCGTCCGACAGAGAGCATACTGCTATCGGCGGAAGTTCTATGGGCGGACTTATGACCCTGTATGCGCTTTCGCGCTATAACCGTACCTTTTCCAAAGGGGCGGCGCTTTCTCCCAGCCTTTGGGTCGGCGGAGGGGAGGTTCCGCAGTTTTTCAAAAAAGCCAAGTACGGGAAAGATACTGTTATTTATACCGATTACGGCAGTAAAGAGCTGGCTAACCACAGTTTCCAGCAGGAAGTTTTTGCGGAATGCGCGCAAAGAATGATTTCAAAAGGCGTGTATCTGACCGCGCGCATAGTGCCGGGCGGCACGCATTGCGAGGCGTGCTGGGAAAAATGTATTCCTTTTTTTATGAACGTATTGGGTTTTGAACCCGAAAATTAAATCACGCAAATTCCGTATTTTAATTTACAGGCTTTTGCGAGGAGTTATTATGAAAAATTTTATTTTTATTTCACCCAATTTCCCTGCGAATTATTGGAAGTTCTGTCGTGAACTGGCCAACGACGGTTTCAACGTTCTGGGTATCGGCGACTGTCCTTACGACAATCTTTGCGTAGAACTTAAAAATTCTTTGCACGAATATTACAGGGTGGACAGCCTTGAAAATTATGACGAAGTCTTCCGCGCCGTTGCGTTTTTCACATTCAAATACGGCAAAATAGACTATCTTGAAAGCAACAACGAATATTGGCTGGAACGCGACGCAAAACTGCGCACCGAGTTCAATATAACCACGGGTTTCGGCGTAAAGGATATGCCCAAGGTAAAGTATAAGTCCAAAATGAAGACTTATTATAAAAAAGCCGGCATAAAGGTTGCGCGCCACTGCCTTGTCAGAAGCCCCAAAGTTATCGAAAAATTTATTGCAGAAGTCGGCTTCCCCGTAATTGTCAAGCCCGATAACGGCGTGGGCGCGGCGGCGACTTATAAAATAAGAAATGCGGACGAGCTTGCCGCTTTCCTGAAAGCGAAGCCCCAAGGTTACATAATGGAGGAGTATCTCCACGCCGTGGTTAATTCCTACGACGCTATTGTGGACGGCAACGGAACACCCGTGTTTGAAACGGGGCTTGTGGAAATGGGCGACTTGATGGATATAGTCAATACGGGCGCCAACAGTTGTTATTACTACCTCAGTACGCCTTTGGACGACGTAAGGGAAGCAGGCAGACAAACTCTTAAAGCCTTTAAAGTAAAAAACAGGTTTGTGCATTTCGAATTCTTCCGTCTGCTTTCAGACCAGCGCATAGGCAAAAAGGGGGAGGTTGTCGCGCTTGAAGTTAATATGAGGCCGGCAGGCGGATGCTCTCCAGATATGATGAACTACGCCAACAGCACGGACGTGTATAAAATTTGGGCGGATACGCTTGCTTACGGCGGCACGCAGGTTCAGCGCGGCGAAAAATTCTATTGCGCTTACGCCGGCAGAAGAATGGGAAAGAACTTTGTCTATTCCGAACAGGATATAGTCGATAAGTATAAAAACAATCTTAAATCTATTTGGAACGTGCCCAAAGCGCTTTCGGGATGTATGGGCGATTTGAGTTTTCTTGCAAACTTTAAAACGCAGGAAGAAATGAACGCCTTTTTCGACGATGTAACAAAAGAATATTAATATAAGCGCCACAAAAGAATACTGAATAAAAAAACTCCTGCGGTAAGGCTATCGGCCGCCGCAGGAGTTTTTTATTATTTTTTAGAAGCAGTGTAAAGAATAAAACCTAAAACAAAGAACAGATTTTCTTCCTGAAATTTTTCTTCTAAATCGTCGTAAGTCTTTTTAAGCCAGTTATAGTCGTTTTGTATCCTCTTATCCGTCGGATACCTTTCCGCCATAATTTTGCAGTCCTCCAATACGAAAGAGAAGTAAGTTTCAAAGAACGCTTCGCGCTTTTCAAAGTCCATTCCTACGGTGGAAAGGCCGAGTTTTTCAAGTTTTACGTTTCCGTAACCGGCGCGGCGCAAAAGAGTGTAAATCTGTCGTCCGCTTTTTCTGTAACCGGAAGTTTCGTTTCTCGCGCATATTTCCACTACGCGCGCAAAGTCGCCGTTTTCGTCGGGATAAGCAACGTTAAAACCGTCGTCAATATCTTTTATTATTATTACGCCGTCGGGCGAAAGAAATTTTCTCAGAGTTTTCAGTATTTTATAAGGCGCTTTGACGTGGAGCAATATCATTGAAAGATTTATTACATTGTAGTTTTCCACGCCCTCGGCTTGTACTATTTTTTCAAGTTTATCGCAGAACGAGTCGTCTTCGATATTTATTTCGTAAAACTTTACGCCTTTTCCGCCGTATTTCGCGTTTGCGCTTTTAACTGTTTCGGCGTTAAGTTCAAGCCCTGTCATAACTTTCAGCTTTTCGCTTTTCCCAAGCCTGTCCATAATCAGTCCGCCGTCGTTACTGCCTACGTCCAGAACGCGCAGTTCGCCGAACTTTTTTTCTATTTCCGCATAGCAATCGGAATCGAAATCTTTAATAAGCTTTTGCTGTACTTTTAATCTGCGCGCTTCCTTTTCCGAGTAAAGGTTGAAATAATAATTTTCCTCGCGCCCTTCTTTGAAAATTTTCTTAGCCGCGCCGTTTTCGGGCGCAACTCCGTTAAGCATAGTCAGAATGCGCGTTATTGAGGCGTCGAAGTATTCTCTGCTCAAATGTACCCCGTTGTAAACGCGCAGGTTTTCAAGGGAAGGGGGCAGGCTTGCAGGGAATTCGAACCCGTTAAGCATAAGCGGAACTATGTTTTTGCCTTTGCTTATCGCATATTCCGTTTCAAGCCTTACCCAGTCGTCTTCCGCAACACAGCGGTCGAGTGAGTGCGGCGGAAGAATAAGCAGAAAATTTTCGCTTTCGTCAATTGCATTATAAATTTTTACGTTGAATTTACCTGATTTCAATTCTTCCAAATCGAAGAATACGCTGAGCCCAAGCGTTCTGAAATGTTCGTAAATCAGTCTTGCCGTCTCGAAACCGCCGTCGCGGCGGTAGCTTAAAAACACGTCGTACATATAATTCTCCTGAACGGATTATATCATAAACGTATTATTTCAGTCAATGCGCATTTTTAAAAATTTCCTGTTTATCTGTTCTATATTATTATAAACAGACCTCGTTGAGGATATAAAGCCGTAAAAATAAGCGGTTAAATGTTCTAAAATGCAAAAGCGGTAAATAGATTATTATACACATAGATTTTGCGGAGGCGGATATGCTTGATTACAACGTTTACGAGGACATTGCCGGCAGAAGCGGCGGAGATATTTATGTAGGGGTGGTCGGTCCCGTAAGGACGGGCAAGTCCACTCTCATTAAAAAGTTTATGACCGAACTCGTCATTCCCAACGTAGAGGAAGGCAACGATAAAGCCGTTATGGTAGACGAGTTGCCCCAATCGGCTTCCGGAAAGTCGATTATGACGACGGAACCCAAATTTGTGCCTGCCAAGGGCTGTAAAGTCAAAATAGAAAACGCGACTGCAAACGTCAGGTTTGCCGATTGCGTGGGCTTTATAACAAAGGGCGCGCATGGCTTTGAGGAGGACGGCAAGCCCAGACTTGTCAATACGCCGTGGAGCAGCGAACCCCTGCCCTTTGCGGAGGCGGCTGAACTCGGCACCGAAAAAGTCATTTCGGAGCATTCTACCATAGGCGTTTGCGTTACCACGGACGGCTCGGTTTCGGATATTCCCCGTTCGGGTTATATCGACGCGGAGGAAAGGACTGTTGCGCGGCTGAAAGCTTTGGGCAAACCTTTCGTAATAGTCTTGAACTGCGTGGACCCTGAAAAAGCGGCGGCAAGACGGTTAAGGGATGAGCTTGAAAATAAATACGGGGTTTCCGTAATTTCGGCTAACTGCGAAAAAATAGACGCAAACGGGCTAATGAACGTATTAAAAGCCGTTCTGTTCGAATTCCCCGTAACGGGCTTCGATATCGATATTCCCGATTGGACGCGGTTCCTTCCGCAGGATTGTTCGGCAATTTCCGAGCTTTTGGAAAGGGTTAAAGGCGCGGCGTCCGCTGTCAATAAAATGAAAGACTGCGGAGTATTCGATACCATGCTTTCGGACTGCAAATTCTGGAAAACGGAAGTTTCGGTTGCGCTCAGTCTTTCGGACGGCAAGGCAAGCGTAAAGGCAAGCGTGCAGGACGGAATATTCTACGATATGCTGTCCGAAATTGCCGGCGACGATATTTCCGACGAATATACGCTAATGCGCTATGTCCGCGGCACATCCGAGGCGAAGAAAGGTTACGATAAAATTAAGGACGCTTTGGAGTGTGCCAAAGTCAACGGTTACGGCATAGTTCATCCCGATGACGAGGATATGAGTTTGGAAGCGCCCAAACTCGTGCGTCAGGGCGGAAGCGTGGGCATAAAATTAAAGGCTACGGCGCCCAGCTATCATATAGTTAAAATAGACGTAACGGGCGAAGTAAGCCCCATAATGGGTAACGCCGCGCAGAGCGAAAGCATAGTTCAGGGTATGATGAACGGGTTCGAAACCCATCCCGACGATATGTGGGATACGAACGTGTTCGGCAAGTCTTTAAGGGGAATGGTAAAGGAAGGGCTTGCAGGCAAAGTGGGCGCAATGCAGGACAATACCAAGAACAAAATGCGTAAAGCCATTACAAGGATTGTCAACGAGGGCAAGGGCGGAGTTATCTGTATAATTCTTTAACTTGAGTTTTCGGTTAAATTTCACCCAGGGTAAACATAATTTTAACCTTTAGCATATAATATGGTAGCAACAGACGTTGACTGCGCTTTAAGGGTGCGGACGACGGTTTGCGGAAAATATGACGGCGGAAGCAAAATGCTTCCGCCGTCAACAATTTTACGTTAAATTTTTTATGTTTCAGTCGCCCTGTCTTTTGTCGTTCTCTTCGCGCTTGAAGGGGGTGGGGACAACCGTTTCGCCGTCCGCGCTGAACAGCGCGGCGTTTTCCCTGAGACCTGCAATATAAGCATAGTACTGTTCTTCGGTAATTTTAGCGATTTTGTTCTTCTTTCTGCCCATAAAAAGCCTCCGCCTTTTTTAATTATTATCGGCTGAAAGGCCGGTTTTTATTCGCTTTTAATGTCTTTTATTCTCCGCGCCCTACCAAAAAGTCTATGCTACAGCCCAAAGCGTCGGCAATTTTTATTATGCTTTTTATCGACGGCTGCGTCTTGCCGCTCGTCCAATATCTTATAACCGACTCCGAAATGCCCGTAATCTTTTTCAGTCTGTATAACGAAACGTTGAATTCCGCGCATACCTCTTTCAGTCTTTCGCCGAAAGGTGGACAAGGGCTGAAAGCGCCGTAAGCGCTGTCCTCTGCAAGGCCCAAAAGATAGTTCAGCGTTACATTGAAATAGTCGGCAAGTTTCATCGCATAAGAAAGCGAGGGAAGCGTCCTGCCTGTCGTGTAGCGGCTTATAACGGGTTCCGCACAGCCCAGCTCTGCCGCTACCGAAGAAATATTTGTTAGATTTTCGGAAATAAGGTCGTAAAGTCTTGAAGAAAATTCCTCACATAACGTACCGTCCGTACCCGTATACCTCCTAAAAGTGTATATTTTATAAAAATTATACTATTTTAGCGGTTAAAAATCAACTTTTAAACAGGTAATTTTAACCAATTTTGTAACAAAAAGAAAAGTTTGCGCGTATTAGTGCAAAGAGTAACGGTTTAAGCCTTAATTTCCGCTCAAAGCTTTAAAAATTTACCCGTTGAACGGTAAAAATTGTTAAAATCTAACATAAATAATAGACAAAACGTTGAATTTAATAAAAATTTTTGACAGCTTGCAAAACACCCCTAAACGCCCCCGATTTTTGCGTAGATACCCATATATGCCTTAATTAACGCAAAAAAAACTTAAAATATATCAAAAAAAAGCCGTTATTAATTTTACTTTTTATAAAAAAAGGTGTAAACTAATATCAAGGTTACCTTTAAAAGGCAGCTTCAACAAGAAAATTACTCAAATGAGGTGTAAATATGGCTGACAAAAGTCGCAATACGCAACCTTCGGTTCAGGCTCCCAAGAAAGCCGACCTAATTCTGCAAAGACAGCGCGAAGCCGCTATCAAGCAGGACGAAGTTCTTTCCCAATCCAAACTTACGGTTACAAGAATAAATACCGCTTTGGAACAGATAGCGGCGACCAGGCAGGACGTGTCGCGCGCAATCAAGCAGGAAACAGCTTTACAAGGTTCTTTACAGGACGACTACCAGTCCCTGAAACAGGAACTCCGTTTCCTCGCGATGCAGAGCGAAAACATATTCGCCTCTCTGTCCGAAAAGGTTCAGGAACTTTCAGACCTTATAAGCGGCGGCAGGGTGCGCAGCGCAGCCGAGGACGAAATTGCGGCGGTTGCGGCTGATATTGAAATCGATTACGATTATCTCGCCGAAAAGGTTGCCGAGAAAATGCCCGTTCCCGAGGTTCGCACATCCGAAGGCGTCGTCGTTGCCCGTCAGGAAAGCATCGATTACGATTTGCTTGTAGATAAGCTCATCGCCCGTCTGCCCGTGCAGGAAGTTACGCCCGTTGCGGCTACTGCGGAAATCGATTACGATTTACTTGCCGACAGGCTTGCGCGCAGGCTTCCTTCGCAGGAAATCGCAGTTGCTTCGGCGGCTCCGCTTCCCGTCAACGTGCAGGTTTCTGACCGCAGTTTCGATTACGACTACCTTGCCGATAAGATTATTTCGCAGTTCCCTGCGCAGGAATTTATTTCACCCGATTACATCGCATCCAAAGTTGCCGAACAAATCGTTATTCCCGAAATTTCCGCGGAAATTGACAGCGCAACGGTTGCAGACCTTGTAGCCGAAAAAATCGGAAATGTTGCCGGCGGTGATATCGATTACGATTATCTTGCGGCAAAGGTTGCACAGCAGATAGAGCTTCCCGAAGTACAGAACTATACCGCGGCGGCAGTGAGCGGCGGCGGAGTCAATTACGAAATCAACGAGGACGAACTTGCGGACGCAATCGCGCTGAAAGTCGGTTCTCTTAAACCCGAAGACTTTGAAATACTCGTCGACGACGAGGGTTGCCAATCCATATCCAAAGAAATTCTCGAAAGGCTCGATTACGACGCGATTGCAGGACTTGTTGCCGAAAAGCTCAAAGCGGCGATGGACAGCGACGAAGAGGAAGAGCCCGATTACGATGATATGGCTTTGCGCATAAGCGAAAAGATTACCGTTGCAGGCGTCAACGAAGACGTAATCGCCGACAAAGCGGCGGCGGCTCTTTCGAATTATCTGCCCGAGTTCGATACGGACGAAATCGCAGATAAGGTTGCAGAACAGGTAATAAGCGCTTTACCCGCATCTCTCGACCACGATGCAATTACTTCAACAATAGCAAACAGAATTATCGAATCCCAGCAGGATAACGATTACGAAATAGTAATAGACGACGACGGCGTAGAAAAGATGTCTGACAGCGTAAGCGAAAAGGTTTACGCAACCAATGACGAACGCTTCAACGCTATAGATAAAGAAATAGCCGAAATAAAAGAAATACTTCTCAACCTTGACGTTAAACCCGTGGTTACAGTTGTTTCCGCCCCTGCGGAACAGCAGCCCGAAGAGGAAACGGTTGAAGAAGAAGCGGAAGAAATAGAAGAAATACAGGCGGCTGCCGAAGAAGAACCCGAGGAAGAGCTGGTTACAGTAAGCGACGTAATTCAGGAAGAATATGTTGCGGAACCGGCAGAAGAAACGGTAGAAGAAGCCGTTGAGGAGGCGGAAGAAACCGTCCCCCCAACCGAAGAGCCCTCCGTGGTCATAAACGTCGCCGCTCGCGCGGATGACGAGGATGACGAAGATTCCGATTCCGGCGACGACGAGGGGGACGAGGACGAAAACGGCGTTGATTTTGCGAATATGATGCGTTATAACCGCAGCTTTATCGCCAGAATCATCCAAAGCCCCGACGAAGTCAAAAAATATTACGGCGAAGTAAGAAACGCGCTGTTAAGTTACAGAAGGGTCAACTCTAACATTGCTTGGGGCGCAGAGCGTTTCCATAAAGGCAGGGAAACGATTGCACGCTTCAAAATCCGCGGCAAGACGCTTGTTCTGTATCTTGCGCTCAATCCTCAGGAACACGAGTATTCCGTTTATCACTGGAAAGACGTTTCAAACAATAAATCGTTGCACGGCACTCCTATGATGATTAAAATCAAGAGTCCCAGAGGCGTAAAGAAAGCGGTCAGGCTTGTAGACGAAATGCTTGAAATGCGCGACGGTATAAAAAGGCATGTTCCCGAGCGTGACTACGCGGCAATGTATCCTTACGAGTCTATGGAAGAGTTAATCGAAGACGGACTTGTAAAGGACGTAAACAAAAAGTAAAAATCGGTTTACGGGGGGTTGGTTGTCAATCCCCCGTATTAAATTTCCGTTAAAATACGCGGCTGAGAAATTTTTAGAAAGAAAAGTTTTAAATCGGCAAGCCGTAATTGTCGTAACTGCGGCTTTAAAATCGTTAAAAATTTTCACTTGCGGCGTCTTTTAAACGGAGCAAAAGTAAATAAATATATCGGAGTAACAAATTGGAACAACAAACGGTAAAACCAAAGGCAAAGCTTCAGCGCCGCCGTCCTCCCAAAATGAACAGGGAGCGTACAGTGCACAAACCGCGCTTTGCCGACAGTACCGACAAAAGCAAAAACGCAGGTGCCAAGGCTAAAAACACATCGTCGGGCGCTTCCGTAAAACGTCAGAAACAAAAACGCGCGCCCCGTCCCGTACAAAACGAGGGAAAACGCTCAGGTAAATCGGTCAAAATAATATTCTTGGGCGGCGTAGGCGAAATAGGCAAAAATATGACCGCGTTGGAGTGCGGCGACGACATAATCATAATCGACGCAGGCGCAATCTTCCCCACGGAAGAAACACCCGGTTTCGATTTGATAGTGCCCGATTTGACCTATCTTTTGGACAACGCAAAAAAAATAAAGGGTCTCATTTTAACGCACGGACACGAGGACCACATAGGCGGCGTGCCCTATCTTTTAAAGGAACTCAAAGTCCCTGTTATAGGCACAAAACTTACGCTTGCCCTTGTGGACAATAAGCTAAGGGAACACCGCTTGAACGAAGTAAAGGAAATCACGGTTGAACCGGGGCAAACCATACAGCTCGGCTGTTTTAAGGTTCGCGCAGTCAACGTAAACCATTCTATCGCAGGGTCTCTGGCTTTTGCAATAGGCACGCCGCAGGGCGTTATTTTCCACAGCGGAGATTACAAAATCGATTTGACGCCCGTCGCAGGCGACCCCATTGACCTTAAAACCATAAGCGAAATAGGCGCAAAAGGCGTTCTTTTGTATATGGGCGAAAGCACTAATATAGAGCGCGCTGGCTTTACTATGAGCGAAACGGTCGTCGGCACTACTTTGGACAGGCTGTTTGCAGAGAACGTCAAAAGAAGACTTATTATCGCAACTTTCGCTTCGAACGTTCACAGGCTTCAACAGATATTCGATTTGGCTGTAAAATACCGCAGAAAGGTTGCGCTGTCCGGTCGCAGTATGTTAAACGTTGTAGAGGCGGCGGAAAAAATCGGGGAAATAGCTATTCCTTCCGACGTTATAGTCGACGTTGCCAAAATACGCAATATGCGCGACGAGGAAATCGTCGTAATTTCCACGGGCAGTCAGGGCGAGCCAATGAGCGCGCTCACCCGTATGGCAAACGGTGACAATCCGTCGGTAACTGTCGGGGTGAACGATACGGTAATTATTTCGGCTTCGCCCATACCCGGTAATGAAAAACTCGTATACAGGGTAATAAACAACCTTTACAGGCAGGGCGCGGAAGTCGTATACGAAAGTTTGCAGAATATTCACGTTTCAGGTCACGCCTGCCGTGAAGAACACAAGATAATGCACACGCTTTTGAAGCCCAAATTTTTCATACCCGTTCACGGCGAATACAGACACCTTAAAAAGCACGGTCTGCTTGCCGAAGAACTCGGTATGCCCGAAAGCAGAATTATAATACCCGATATAGGTAATTGTATAGAGTTGACTTCCAAAGGCATAAGACGGGGCGCTTCCGTTCCGTCGGGTTCAAGACTTATCGACGGCGAGGGCATTGAGGACGAAAAGCAAAGCGTAGTCATCGAAGACAGGCGTCAGCTTTCTGAAGAAGGGCTGTTTATAGTTTCGGTTGCCGTCAGCGGAGGCGAAGTGGTCGGCGAACCTGCTATAAATTCACGCGGTTTCGTATTCGATTTTCATCGCGACTACAACAGGGAGATGCGCGAAGTTATTCTCCGCGCCATAGAGGGCGTGGATATTTCGCGCAGCGGAGTTGACGAACTTAAACGCGCAATAAAAAGGTCTTTAAGGAATTATCTTCTCAAAAAGACAAAACAGTCGCCTATGGTCGTCCCCGTAGTTGTTGAAATTTAAAAACGTACTAGTAGCAAAGAATTATTCCGCTGTCTAAGAGGTCGAACGCGAGTGGGTATTATCGGTATTTATAGCGTTCTCACAATGCCTGAGCGTCGGACTTTTTAAGGTGTACTGTCAAACAAACGGTTAAGTTGTTTTAATCCTGCTTGTCGTAGCGGATTTATCAATTCCGCGGAATAACCTTTTTGTCTGACTCGGCTAAATTACGGTCGATAATCTGAAACAGGATAACGCAGGTAGTTTTGGCTTAAAGCGGAAATGTGGCATTGCTTGGTAATGAAAGACGGCTTGCCTGATAAATAAAAAAATTATGCAGAATTTCGGTTACGCACACAAAAATACGCGCGACGGGGAAAGACAAACCCCCACGGCGCAGTTTAATTCCGCAAATACGGACGAGGAAATCGAGGCTTTGCGCGCATATGCGTTTGAAAGAGAGATACCGGTTTCCGACGGCGAAACGTTGAATTTCCTCTGCACGCTTATGCACGCGCTTAAACCCGATAATATTTTAGAGCTTGGCACCGCGATAGGCGTGTCGGGCTCGGTTATGCTTAAAATCTGTAAAACTGCGCATTTGACCACAATTGAAAGGGAGCACGCTTTTTACACACAAGCTAATGAAAATTTTTCAAAATTCAACCTCGCCGACAGGGTTACGGCGATTGAGGGCGACGCAGGCGAATTAATAGGCGATTTAAGCGGAGAGTTCGATTTTATTTTTCTGGACTGCGCCAAAGTGCAATATGTGAAATATCTGCCTACGCTTAAAAAGCTTTTGAAAAAGGGCGGCGCGCTGTTTGCGGACGACGTGCTTCTGTTCGGCTATGTCACGGGCGAGGAAGAGGTTCCCAAAAAACGGAAAATGCTTGTCGAGCACATCAAAGAATATATTTCAGCCGTAACGGACGACTGCGAACTTCAAACCACCGTCGTAAACATAGGCAACGGTGTTGCGTTGAGCGTTAAAATTTAACTAAACTTATACTAAACAACCGAGGAAGTTTAAGCGGATTTTAACTTTTAAAATTTCCGCTTATAGACCGCGTTTCTGCGGTTTTTCGCATAATCGGTTTAACGGAAAAGATATGAAAGTTGAACTTTTAGCCCCTGCAGGCAATTTTTCAAAACTGAAAACAGCGTTTTATTTCGGCGCGGACGCGGCGTATATCGGCGGAAAAGATTTTTCTTTACGCTCGTTTGCCGATAATTTCACAAGAGACGAAATTACGCAGGCGGTAAAATTCGCCCATTCTTCGGGTAAAAAAATTTACGTCACCGCCAACATATTTGCAAAAAACGCGGATATGTCTGAAATGGAGGATTACCTGTCATTTTTACAGAGCGCAGGCGTCGACGCGGCGATTATTTCGGACAGCGGAGTTTTCTATGCCGCGCGTAAAGCCGCGCCCGAACTTCAAGTGCATATTTCAACTCAGGCAAACCTTACAAATAAGTATGCCGTTAAATTCTGGCGCGAACAGGGCGCTTCGCGCGCCGTTCTCGCGCGCGAACTGTCGCTTGAAGAGATAGAGGGAATTCACTCATTCGTACCCGATATGGAGCTGGAAGCTTTTGTGCACGGCGCAATGTGTATTTCGTATTCGGGCAGGTGCCTGCTTTCAAACTACCTTTCTGGCAGAGAAAGCAACCGCGGCGAATGCGTGCAGGCTTGCCGTTGGAATTACAGTGTAAGGAAAAAAGACGCCCTTTCTGACAGCGGTTGGCTTGACGTCGAAGAGGACGGCAGGGGAACATACATTTTAAACTCAAAAGATTTGAATATGAGCGCGCACCTCAAAGAACTTGAAAAGGCGGGCGTATGTTCGTTCAAAATAGAGGGCAGAATGAAGTCCGAATATTATATCGCAACCGTCATTAACGCCTATCGCCGCTGTATGGACGGCGGTTACGGCAAAGAGGTCGAGCGCGAACTTCTGACAGCCGCCCACCGCGATTACACTACGGCTTTTGCTTTGGGTGAAAACGGTAAGACTGTCAACTATGCAGACAGTCAGGCAAAGGGCGACTGCGATTTTATAGCTACGGTGGTCGGCGCGGAAGAGGGGTTTGCATACGCCGAAATGCGCGGACGCTTCAAAAAGGGGGAAACGCTTGAAGTTTTAAGTCCATCGGATAGCTTCGGCAAAAGTTTTAAGGTGGAGCAAGTTTTCACCCAAACGGGGGAAGAGGTTGACGACTGCAAGCTTGTTCAGCACATTTACAAAATAAACTGCCCCTATAAACTGCAATCGGGCGATATTTTAAGAAGAAGAAAGATATGAATTACTCTGTAAGAAACGTCTGCGGAAAGATAAAAAACGAAAAAATTTCAGTGAGCGTAGCCGGTTCAAAAAGCATTACGGCGCGCGCGATGCTTCTTGCTGCGATAGCGGAGGGAGAAAGCACGCTGTATAACTGCGGACTTTCGGACGACTGCGAAACTTTTCTTAACTGTCTTAACTGTCTCGGCATAAAGACGGAAACAAAGGGCGATACGGTTAAAATTCGGGGGTGCGGCGGCAAGCTTAAAAGTACGCGCGCCAAGATAGACGTCGGCAGCGCGGGTACGGCGGCAAGGTTTTTGCCGGCTTTTCTCGCTTTCCAAAAAGGGACATACACTTTGACCTGTTCGGAACAGATGAAACGCCGTCCCGTCGCGCCGCTGATTTCGGCTTTGAAAAGTCTGGGCGCTAAGTTTACGTTTTTGGGCGAGGAAAATTCTTATCCTTTCGTAATAGAGGGCGCCGAAACGCCAGCGGACGAAATTTCGGTCGACATAGGCAAGAGCAGCCAGTTTCTTTCGGCGCTTTTAATTTCAGCAGTTTGCGCGGAAAAGCCCGTTAAAATTTTTGTCGTCGGCGACCACGGTCTCGACTATGTTAATATGACCCTCGATATGATGTGGTCTTTCGGCGTGACTGCGGAAGAGGGCGAAAATTATTATACGGTGCACGGGGCATATTCCGCTAAAAAATACGATATAGAACCCGACTATTCCGCCGCGAGCTATTTTTACGCTATGAACAAAATTCTCGGCACGCAGATTTCCGTAAAGGGCGTAATGCCTCACAGTATGCAGGGGGATTATAAATTTATAAAACTTTTAAAGGATTTTGACGGCGGAACAATAGATATGCGTGCATTTTCCGACCAGGCCCTGACCCTTGCCGCGATTGCCCCTTATTTTTCCGAACCGACCGAAATTGTCGGCGTAGCCCACATAAGAGGGCAGGAGTGCGACAGGATATCGGCGATAGTCAGCAATCTTACCGCAATGGGGGTAAGATGCGAAGAACGCGAGGACGGTGTTAAAATATATCCCTCACAGCCTCGGAAAGCCTTAATAAAAACTTTCGGCGACCATCGCGTCGCTATGGCTTTTGCGGTAACAGGTTTGCGCGCCGACGGTATCGTCATAGAGGACTGCGAAGTTTGTTCTAAAACTTTCAAAGATTATTTTAAAATTTTGGATTATATCTGCGGCGAATTGACAAACTGAAAACATATATGAGCGAAAGAATTGTAATTCATTCCGATTTAAATAATTTTTACGCTTCGGTTGAAAAAAAGCTCCGCCCCGAACTTGCGGCTAAACCCGTGGCGGTGTGCGGCAATAAGGAAGAACGACGCGGCATAGTGCTTGCAAAAAGCGAGGAGGCAAAGTGTTTCGGTGTAAAAACGGGCGACACCGTCTGGCAGGCGCAACGTAAATGCCCGGATATTATAATAGTGCCGCCGCATTTTGACGAATATATGAAATATTCGCGCCTCGTCAAGGGTATCTACGCGCGGTATACAGACCTTATCGAGGGCTACGGAATAGACGAGTGCTGGCTTGACGTAACGCACTCGACCCGTATTTTTCCTGATTATCGAGATAAAACGGTCGAATACGGGGGCGAAAAGTATTTTACGGACGGGTATCTGCGGTTTTTGGGCGACACAATCCGAAACGCCGTAAAATCCGAACTCGGGATAACTGTTTCGTGCGGAGTGTCTTTCAACAAGGTTTTCGCCAAATTGGGTTCGGATTTGAAAAAACCGGACGGTACTTCGGTTATTTCCAAACTGAACTATAAATCGGTTGTAAATGGTTTGCCCGTAGAAGATTTGCTGTTTGTCGGAAAGGCTACGCAAAGAAAACTGTACGATATGGGGCTTTCCACTATCGGCAAGCTTGCGGCGGCGGACGATGTTAAAATTCAAAGCGTATTCGGCAAATTCGGCGAAACCATTCTGCGGTTTGCGCGCGGAGGCGACGAGGAAGAAGTTAAACATATGGACGAAAAACGGGAGTATAAGTCCATTGGCAACTCCTGTACCTATCCCGAAGACGTGACGGGGTTTGCCCGTATAGAAAGGCTTTTGTACGTCCTTGCCGAAAGCGTTGCTACGCGGCTGCGCGAAACGGAGCAGGGGCTTGCGGATACTGTTCACCTTTTGGTAAGGTATTCCGATTTGTCCGATTTTTCGGTGCAAAAAAAGGTAAGGCATACAGCGCTGTGCAGTGAAATTGCAAATCACGCGTTCGCCCTTTTCAAAACCAACGTAAAACAGCCGTTTGCCGTGCGCGCGCTCGGCGTTACGGTTTCGGGCTTCGACAACGGTATTTCACAGGTCACATTGGACGAAGCGGACGGCAGGTATACCAAGCTTGAAAAGGTGGAACGGTGCGTTGACGAAATACGCAGAAAACACGGCTATGACAAGCTTCAAAGAAGCACGGTTGCGGAAGAGCCGTCGCAGATGCGCAATGATATTAAAAATTCGCACCTTATAAAACCGGCGAATTTTGAGGACAAACCGAAAAACTGAATTTATAATGCACGCTGATTGCGATGATAAGTAACGGTGATACAATACTTATATCAATTAATTTGACAACGGTGTGAATTTTTTTATATAATTTTAGCGTAATAATTTTTATTCAGGAGTAAGTGAGAGATGAGGCTTCCCGAAATGTTCGGCGAAAACGTTTTTAACGACTCGGTGCAAAAAGAAACTTTGCCCAGCGAAGTGTATAAGGCTTTGAGAGAGACTGTCGAGTCGGGCAAACAGCTTGACGTTTCTATTGCCGGCGCGGTAGCGTCAGCTATGAAAAAATGGGCTGTGTCAAAAGGCGCAACGCATTATACGCATTGGTTTCAGCCTCTGACGGGACTTACGGCGGAAAAACACGACAGTTTTATCGAACCTGAGGGCGACAAAGTAATTATGCGCCTTACGGGCAAAAGTCTTATTGTCGGCGAATCCGACGCTTCAAGCTTTCCTTCGGGCGGTTCGCGCGCGACGTACCTTGCAAGGGGATATACGGCGTGGGACCCCACTTCGCCTGCGTTCGTTAAAGAGGGTACGTTATACATACCCACGGTTTTCGTGTCCTATACGGGTGAAACGCTCGATAAAAAATCCCCTCTTTTAAGGTCTATGACCGCGCTTGATAAGCAGGCTAAAAGACTTTTGAGCTGTTTCGGAATAGATTGTAAAAAAGTTTCCTGCGACGCAGGTCCCGAACAGGAATATTTCCTCATTTCAGAAGAAGAATATTTTAAAAGAAAAGATTTGCAGCTTACGGGCAGAACGCTTTTTGGCGCGCCTGTTACGAGGGGGCAGGAACTCGAAGACCATTATTTCGGCGTATTGAAGACAAAGGTCGCCGATTATATGCGCGATTTGGACGAACAGCTTTGGAGCTACGGCGTTCTTTCGAAAACAAAGCATAACGAAGTCGCGCCCGCCCAGCACGAAATGGCGCCCGTTTATTCCAAGACCAACATTGCGGTGGATACCAATATGCTGACAATGGAAATAATGAAAAAGGTCGCCCACAAACACGGGCTTGTCTGCCTTCTTCACGAAAAACCTTTTAAAGGCATAAACGGAAGCGGCAAGCACAACAACTGGTCCGTTTCAACGGACACGGGCTTAAATCTTTTAAAGCCCGGCGACACTCCCGAAACGAATACTCTTTTCAAACTTGTTTTGACGGCTGTAATAAAGGCGGTTGACGATTATCAGGGCGTTTTGCGCGCGTCCGTCGCGTCCGCAGGCAACGACCACAGGTTGGGCGCGGACGAAGCTCCCCCTGCGATTATTTCAGTCTATCTCGGCGACCAGCTCGGCGCGCTTGTGGACAGCATTGTAAAGGGTGAAAATTATGTTGCAAGCGCAAAGACGCAGGGTTCTATCGGTGTGCCCGAAAGCCCTATTTTCCCCAAGGACGCTACGGACAGGAACAGAACTTCGCCTTTTGCGTTTACGGGCAATAAGTTTGAGTTCAGAATGCTCGGTTCGCAGGCGAACGTCGCCGACGCGAATATAGGTTTGAATACCATTGTCGCGGACGCTTTCGAACAGTTCGCTGACGAATTGGAAAACAAAAAAGACGTTGAAAAAGCGGCGGACGCTATAATTAAGAGGGAACTTAAAAAGCATTACCGCATCATTTTCAATCACGACGGTTACGGTCCCGAGTGGGAGCCCGAGGCGGCTAAACGCGGACTTTTAAACCACAAGAACACCGCAGACGCGACGCCCGTTCTTTACGAAGATAAAAATATAGAAGTTTTTGTAAGACAGGGCGTTTATACGAAAGCGGAAGCGGTTGCGCGCGCGGACATCCGTCTTGAAAATTACACCAAAATAATAAACATAGAAGCTTTGACTATGATTGAAATGGCAAAGCGCGACATAATTCCGGCTGTCTCCGACTTCATAGCCGACCTCTGCCAGAACGTTGCCGCAAAACAGGCTGTATGCGAAGATATACCTTACAGAACGGAAAAGAAACTTATAGCCCGTCTTTCTGAGCTGAATGACCTTACGAGCGAAGCGGTTGAAAAACTTGAAAACGACTTGAAAAACGTTGACAAGCAAAAGGTTAAAGAAGCTTCGCAGGCGATGGCTCACGTCGTCATACCCGATATGGAAGAGGTAAGAAAATACGTCGACGAAATGGAAACGCTGACGTCGTCCGATTACTGGCCGTATCCCTCTTATTTCGATATTCTGTACAGCGTAAAATAATTTGGTTTTAAAACGCGGACCGTGCGTCCGCGTTTTTTATTTATTTGCAAAAGCAAACCCGAATAACATTTTTTAACGCGTTTGAGATGTATGTTTTTTTGACAAATTTTTTAAGACTTGCTATAATGGTAAAAGTATGAAAAAGTACGGCAGGTTATTATTGGACAACGCTATGAATATGTTTTGTATGAGCGTTCTTACAGGGCTTTTCGCAGGCGTTATTGTCACGTTTTATAATATTTTAATGTCAATCGGCGAGGGTACAAGCGAACAGCTTTACGCCCTTTTGTCCGACAATCCCGCATTTATTCCTTTGTTGTTTGCAGGGCTTGCCGCAGGCGCGGTGCTTATAGGAACGCTTGTGCGCTTTGTGCCTATGATCAGGGGAAGCGGTATTCCGCAGATTGAGGGCGCGGCAAGGGGCGTTATACGCTTTAAATGGTACGTCACGATGTGTTCTATGTTTGCGGCGTCGCTTGCCTGCGTGTTTATGGGCTATCCTGCCGGCGCGGAGGGACCTTCGCTTGAAATAGGCGGTTGTTGCGGTTCGGCGACGGGCACCCTTTTAAAGCGCAACCAGATGGTTAAAAGACTGCAAATCGCAAGCGGCGCTTCGGCAGGTCTTGCCGTTGCGTTCAATGCGCCCATTACGGGAATAGTTTTTGCAATGGAAGAGGCGTTCCGCTCGTTCTCGCCGCAGGTGTTTTTATGCGCGGCGATAAGTGTTGTGACAGCCGTTTTAACGAGGAACGCAATCCGCATTCCCGTATTGGGCGCAGAAAGCGTAGGTTTTGCGTTTACGGGGTTTGAATTTAACTTTGCGTTTGACGGCGGCGGCTTTATGTTCTGCCTTTGGGCGGCGCTTGCCGCGCTTATAACGGCTTTGTTCGGCGTGGGTTTTTATCACCTTGTCTTCCTTACAAAAAAACTTTTCAGAAAAGTTACGTTCTTTAAAAAGACGGGCAAGTATATAATACCATTTGTAATCGCAGGCGCTTTCGGGCTGATAACCGTTTATTCGCTCGGCGGCGGACATCTTTTTATAGACCATTTGGCAACGGGCGGCACGGGTGAAATAAAAATAGAAAGCGTCTTCGGCGCGTCGCTTTTAGTAAGCCTTTTGATTATTGTCGCAATACGCTTTATAACCGCCGTGCTTTCAATGGGTTGCGGCGTGCCCTGCGGCGTTTTCATTCCTATGCTTGCGATTGGCGCTGGTATCGGCGCGGTTCTCTCCGTTCTGTTCCAGTCCGGCGGGATGGGAAGCGAATACGGCGACTATCTTGTAATAATCTGCATGGCGGCTTTCTTTACCTGCATAGTCAAAGCGCCCATAACGGGCATTGTAATGGTCTTCGAACTGACAGGTCAGTTTAAAAACTTCTTGCCTGCAATGATTGGCGTTGCGGTCGGATATACCGTCGGCGCGCTGTTCAGAACGGAGGCGATTTATGAAAAGAATCTGTCGCTTTTTATTCAGGAAGAAAAGATTTACGAAAAAATCAAGAAAATTTGTATAAGCTTAACGGTGCAATCGGGCTCGAAAGCCTGCGGAAAACCCGTGCGCGAAACGGTTTGGCCGTCAAACGGGCTTGTAGTAAACCGTATTTCACCCGACGGGACGCATTCCGTTCCCGACGGAGAATCCGTTCTTAACGCAGGCGATATTATAGAGTTCCAATGCGAAACGGACGACGAAAAGGAGCTGAGGGATTATCTTTACGCAGTTGTCGGAAAACAGGACGCAGAGGAAAATAAAGTAAACCCGTAAAGACGACTATTAATTGACAATAAGTCCTGTTTAAAGTTATAATTATAAAAAACTACGGAGTAAAGAAGTGAACAAAGTTGACGAAAGATGCGAACAGAATAAGCACGCCAAATTTTATTACGCTTCCAACCGCATATTTAACGAGTTGAAAATAATAAGGGTGGTATTGTATTTTCTTGCAATAATACCCGTCGTTCTTACGTTCATACCTCAGGTCACGTCATTTCACAGTTTAATATGTTCGCTTGTTTCGTTTGCATTGTCTATAATCACAGAGTGCGCAACTTCGTTTTTAAACAAACACAAGGACGCAGGTATTCATTCCCTTCAACTTTATGAAACGGGTGTTACGGGCTCGGCTTTTTCAAAGATAGAGTACGACAGGGAAATGACCAACGAGCTCAACGAACTTGCAATAAGAAAAGGTCTGCCCAAGATACAGAGCGTCGAGCAAAAACACAAGATAGACGTTCCGTCGGATATTAACGACGATTACAGCTATCTTTACATATGCCGTATGAACGCCGCGACGAATAAATATCTTTTAAGCAGAATTTTCTATATTTATTTCTTCTTTTTAATGAGTATAATCGCGTTGTTCGTCGGGGCGGTGTTCTTCAATCACGAAACAAGCGAATACCTTGCGCTGATTATAGCGTTTTATCCTTTGATAAGTCCTATCATACGCGATTGCAACAGTTGCAAGGAATGTATGCGCTATTGCACCAAAATCTGCGCGGATATAGACAACTATTTTGCCGACGGTGACTGTTCTTTCGAAAGACTTGCAAGAATGTACTATTACGTTCAGCAGATAGAGTGCGAAATGTACAAAACCCGTCCCACGGTGTTTAACGTTTTTCGTAAGATTTTCAGAAAGGGTATAGAAGTTCTTCAAACGGGCGTAACCGACAGGTTCAGGGCGGCAATAGTCGAGCTGAAACAAAAGGCGCTTATAACAAAAGGCGTGATTTCGATGCCGAGGGGCAAATCGCTCATCACCCAGAAAGATTACGATTTGGATTACCTTAAAAAGATAGAAAGGGAAAGGCGCGCAAATCTTAAAACAGCGTCTGCGCACAGTTCCGAGGTTGCAAAACAGACAGCCGCGGCAAAAGCCGAAAAACCCGTCATCAAAACCGTGCCGCGAGATAAAAATATTGTGACGGTCAAGCCTGCCGAGGTTAAAAAACAGGCGCAGACGGCAAAGACCGTGCAGACTAAAACAGTTCAGGCAAAAACAGTAGCGGTCGTAAGAAGCGACAAGCCCAAAAAGACTGCGTCAGCCGCTACTGAAACAAAAAAGAACGTTTCTGTAAAGGGCAAGCAAAAATAAAATAAATATAAAACGCAGTGCGCCTCGCGCACTGCGTTTATACTTGACTAAAAATTCAGTTTGTAATATAATATACAACGGAATTCAAAAAAGAGGTAAAGGTAAATGCTGATAAGTATTTGCGGAATCAACTGGGGCGACGAAGGAAAGGGAAGAATGGTAGACCTTCTTTCCGAAAAATTCGATATAGTATGCCGTTATCAGGGCGGAAACAACGCAGGGCATACGGTTATTAACGAGAAGGGTAAGTTTATTCTTAATCTGCTTCCCAGCGGCATCCTGCGCGAAGACGTTGTAAACATTATGGGTCCCGGAATGGTTATAGACATTAAGCATCTTTGCAATGAAATGCAGAGGCTCAGGGACGGCGGTATTAAAATTACCCCCGCAAATCTTAAAATAAGCGATAAAGCCATAATAACTATGCCTTACAACGTTTTACAGGACGTTATGGAGGAAGACAGGCTCACAAAAGCGACGGGTAAACCTTACGGTTCGACGCGCCGCGGCATTGCGCCCGTTTACGCTGACAAGTATATGAAAAAGGCGTTCCGTATGGGCGAACTTTTAAATCTTGCGCTTTTATATAAGCGTATGCCCGATATAGTTGAATGGAAGAATATGACCATTAAAGCTTACGGTTTCGAACCCGTTACCGTAGAGCAGATGAAAGAATATTTCGAGACTTACGGCAAACCGCTTGCCGAATACGTCACGGACGTGGGGCTTTACCTCAACGCCGCTCACAAAGAGGGCAAGAATATAATGTTCGAAGCACAGCTCGGCGCTTTAAGGGATATAGATTTCGGCATAGTGCCCTATACTTCTTCGTCGTCTACGATTGCGGCGTACGCGCCCATAGGCGCAGGCGTGCCCAACCTCAAACTCGATAACTCGATAGGTATTATGAAAGCTTATTCAAGCTGTGTCGGCGCAGGACCTTTCACCTGCGAATACTTCGGTGAAAAGGCTGAAAAGCTGAGAGAGCTCGGCGGCGAATACGGGGCGGCGACGGGCAGACCCAGAAGGGTAGGCCCTTTTGACGTTGTTGCGTCGCGCTACGGAATACGCTGTCAGGGCGCGGATGAAATTGCTTTGACAAAGCTTGACGTTCTGGACGGTTACGAAGAAATAGAAATCTGCACCCATTATCTTTTGAACGGTGAAAGAATAGACGAGTTTCCTTTTACGGACGTGTTGGACGAATGCCAACCCGTATTCGAAAAAGTCAAGGGCTGGCATTGCGATTTGACCAAGTGCAGAAAAAAAGAGGATTTGCCCGAAGAAGCTCTGAACTACATAAAACTTCTTGAAAAACTTTGCGGCTGTAAAATAAGGTATGTTTCGGTCGGCGCCGAACGCGAAGCCTGCATAGAAATGTATTGATAGTAAATATCAAAAGCCGCCTGCGGAATCCGCAGGCGGCTTATTAATTTATTTATTGTTTGGTGTAAATTTCGTTTTCGGAAGCTTTGTAAACAAGGCTTTTGAATTCCTGTTTGTAAATGTCGCCCGAGATGTATTCGCTGAGCGTTTCAAGCCTTGTAAGAACGTTGTCAATCGACGCTTCGCCCTTGTATTTAGATTGCCTTAAAATCAGACCGAACTCGGCTACGCAGCTTATGAAACTTAAATCGTCGGAAGAGGGGGCGCCCAACATAACCATGCAGGTTTCGTTTTTGCTTAATTCCGTTTCGCCGCGCACATCTTTGTATTTGATTTCTATGTCGGCAAGTTTGGCGTTTTCAATCGCGGCGTCCGAAACCTTGATTTCATAGAGCGCGCTCACGCACAGGTTGCTTCCGATTTCGCCTGCGTCGGTTTTGTCGTCGTTGAAGTCGTCTTCGGAAAGAATTTTAGTATCGTATCCGATAAGCCTGTATTTTTCAACGTTTTCTGTAAACGTTACGCCTGCTTTCGCGTCCTTTGCAACGGTAGTAAGAGTGCCGTTGAGTTCGTGAATTAAAACTTTTTCGGCTTCCGTCTTGTTGTCAAGATAAGCGTAGTTGCCGTTGCCGCACCTTGCAAGCGTTTCAAGGTTTGTGTCGCGCATATTGCCGAGCCCGACGCCGAGTACGGATAGATACACGCCCGATTTTGCTTTGGTCTGTATAAATTCTTTAAGGTCCGAAGTGTTTGTCATACCCACGTTGAAGTCGCCGTCGGAGATAAGTATAACCCTGTTGTTTCCGCCCTGCCTGAAATTTTTATTCGCCAAAGCGTAAGCTCTTTGCAACCCGTCTCCGCCGTTTGTCGCGCCGTAAGCGCGCAGATTGTTCACCGCGGATTTTATTCTGTCTTTGTTGTTTTCGGTGCATTCCTTGCTGTCAAGCACCGTCTTTACGCCGCTTGCATATGTGACCATGGAAACAACGTCGTTTTCCCCTAAGCTGTCAATTAACTTAGTTAAACCGTACTTAGCCAAACCTATTCTTTCGGTTCCGTCCATAGAGCCGGAAACGTCCACTAAGAACACATAGTTGTTTACAGTCGAGTCCACTTTGTATTCCGCGGTCTTTACGCCCGCCAGCATAAGCAAGTTTTCTTCGTTCCAAGGGCAGGGGGCGATATAGGAGGAGACTGCCACCGCTTCCTCGGTCGGCGCTTTGAAATCATAGTCGAAATAATTTAGCATTTCTTCTATGCGAACGCTGTCGGGCGAAACGGTTAGACCGCGCTCTATTTGTTTTCTTATCAAAGAGTATGTTGCGGTGTTCCTGTCGAGAGAGAAATATGAGGAGGGATTTTCGCTGACGTCCGAGAACCCGTTTTCTATTACTGATTCATAATCGTAATTCCCGTCTCCGTAATCGGGACTGACGCCGTAGTCGGGATGAAAACCGTTTTCGAAGCCGGGACCGCCGGTGCATGCGCAGAATCCGGCGCACAGCGCCCCTGCGGCAAGTATTGCTAATACGGAATTAATCTTTTTCATATCTTCACCTCATATAAGCATTTGCTTTTATTTGTAATTACAACGATTTGAAAATATCATTTGTCCCAAAGTTTTAAAAAATCAGTAAAACATTTTAAGATATTTCAAATAAGAGTCCTTATCCGATGATGTAATTTTAAAATAATACTTTACTCCGTTTATGCTTACAAAAAGTTTGTTTACGGGTTCGCCGCTTTCTTCATCCGTTTCGGAAGTTAAGCTGTAAGTCAACCCGTTATATTTGTCTGTCTTCCCGTCGCGGTATTCTTTAAGCGGTTCAAACGTTGCGCTTGCGTACTCTATGATAAGTTCTGTTTCGTGTCGCGTGCCGTCGACGATGTAAAAATCCGCGTATACATTCGCCTTTTCGCCGTCCGCAAAAACTGAAGTGTAAACCCCGTTTACCTGCGCGTTTTGTGAGTATGCTAGTTTTTTCAATACTTTCAGCGAGGGGTCGGTTGCCGAAAGGGCGTAAGGGTCGCATTTTGTGTAAACTATTTCGCTTGCGGTGTAAACTGGAACGTTCTCGGAGTCGTTTCCGCCCGACGGCGAATTGTCGGGGTTAGAGAAAGCCGGAAAGTCTGCGCGCGAAATAAGCACGGCGGAAACGGCGGCAACCAAAACCGCGCTCGCCGCGACAGACGCTATTTTCACAAATTTCGGCGCGTTAAAGGAAGAACGCTTTTTTACATATTTTTTCGCGTCTGCCGTCAGATTATCGGGGATATTCATTCCTTCGAAATATCCATTGAATTCTTCTTCTAACTTTCTGTCTTTCATTTTCTGTATTTTAAACGATTTTACTCTCTGTTTTGTCCCGTATAAAGCAGGTTTTTCAGTTTTTCTTCGGCTTTTTCCGTCAGTCTTGCCGCTGACGATTTGCTTATTTTAAGTTCCGCCGCAATTTCGCGCACCGTCATATCCGCAAAGTATTTATAATAAATCGCCATACGTTCGTCTGCGTCAAGCTTGGACATAGCCTGTTCCAGCATTATCGCGTCGTCGCGTTTGTCGGGGGCGTAATTTCCGTCCGACAGTGAATAAAATTCTTCGGTCGAGGAGGAGGGGTGCAATTTTCTGGACTTTAAAAAATCAAGCGCGGTATTGCGCACAAGCTTTAAAATCCAACCGTAAGGATTTTCGTCACGCCTGTATTTATGCGCAAACCTCGCTATTTTTATAAGGCTGTCGTGTACTACGTCTTCGGCAAAATCGCGTCCGACAAGTCCGTAAGCCATTGCGAACATTCTTTTTCCGGCTATTTCGTAAATTCCGTCAAGGCAGTCGGGGTGACCGCCGGCGACGCCCAAGATAAGACGGTTAAGTTTTAAGCCGTTATCGTCAATCACTCCCGAACCTCCTTTTTTCTTTTATTTTAAGGCAAATACTTTATTTGTCAATGTAATTTGAAAATTTTATTGCTTATGTGCGCAAATAATAGTATAATTTTATTATGAAATTCTATAAAATGCACGGTATCGGTAACGATTACGTTTACTTTGACTGTATGAAAGGGGAAATAGAAAACCCCGAAAAACTTTCTGTAAGACTGTCGGACAGACATTTCGGCATAGGCGGCGACGGAATTATTCTTCTGTGTCCGTCGGAAAAGGCAGACTGTAAAATGCGTATGTTCAATGCGGACGGTTCCGAGGGAAAAATGTGCGGTAACGGCGTAAGATGCGTCGGCAAGCTTGCGCACGATTTGGGCTACGTCAAGGGCGAAATCTGCAAGGTTGAAACGCTTTCGGGAATAAAAACGCTGAAATTCGTTTTGGACGGGCAGGGGAAAGTTTCCGCCGCAACGGTGGATATGGGCGCGGCTGTGCTCGGCGGCGCAGAAATACCATCCATTTTCACGGGTGAAAAAGTTGTCTCCCAGCCTCTTAACGTCGGCGGTAAAGAATATGCCGTAACGCTTGTTTCAATGGGCAACCCTCATTGCATTGTGTTTGAGGACCCCGACGGACTCGATTTGGAACGGGTAGGCAAAGCTTTTGAAACGCATTCGGCTTTCCCCGACAGGATAAATACGGAGTTTGTCAAAGTCGTCGGCGAAAACGAGCTGAAAATGCGCGTTTGGGAGAGGGGAAGCGGTGAAACGCTTGCCTGCGGCACGGGCGCGTGCGCGGCGGCGGTTGCCGCATGTCTCAACGGATACTGTAAAAAGGGCAGTGAAATCACCGTTCATTTATCGGGCGGAGATTTGAAAATACTGTACACTGACGAGACGGTGTTTATGACTGGCGGCGCAACGCTCGTATTTACGGGCGAAATAGAAATTTAATCATAATTTTAAATAAAATTTAAAATATATTCTTTACGGCAACCCTTGATTTTGCATTGCCGTTATGGTAAAATATTTAAGATTACAATTAAGAAAAACTTATTGCGCATGCAAACATCGTTTTTTTGTTCGGCGCGCCCTGTTTAATGCAGTAAACCTGCTTAAATAATTAAATAAAATGGCGCGCGCAGAAAATGCGCAGAGAGGGCGGAAAGCCCTGAAAAATCACTAAAAACCGCAGAGCAGAACTGTTGAGGTTTTTGTGAGGAGGAGATTATGACAAAATACATTTTCGTTACGGGCGGCGTAGTTTCGGGTTTAGGTAAAGGCATAACGGCGGCTTCGCTCGGCAGACTTTTGAAATGCAGGGGTTATAAGGTCGCTTCGCAAAAGCTTGACCCCTATATTAATATCGACCCCGGCACAATGAGCCCTTATCAGCACGGCGAAGTTTTTGTAACCGACGACGGCGCGGAAACCGACCTCGATTTGGGACACTACGAAAGGTTCATAGACGAAAATTTAAATAAGTATTCAAACCTTACCACGGGTAAGGTATATTGGAACGTTCTTAACAAGGAACGCAACGGCGAATACCTCGGTCAGACCGTACAGGTTATTCCTCACATTACAAACGAAATCAAGACCTTTATTTACAACGTAGGCAAGACTACTTCCGCGGACGTTGTAATAACGGAAATCGGCGGTACAATAGGCGATATCGAAAGCCAGCCTTTTATAGAGGCTATCCGTCAGGTTGCAAGGGAAGTCGGCAGGGATAACTGCTGTTTTATACACGTCACCCTTGTTCCCTATATTTCGGGTTCGGAAGAATTCAAATCAAAACCCACGCAACACTCCGTAAAGGAATTGCAGGGTATGGGTATAAATCCCGATATAATTATTACGAGGGTCGATTCGCCTATGCCCGACGACGTGAAGGCTAAAATCGCAATGTTCTGCAACGTCGAGCCTGAGTGCTGTATAGAGAATATGACTCTTCCCGTGCTTTATCAATGCCCCATAATGCTTGAAGAAAGCAGGTTCTCTGAAATAGTGTGCAAACGTCTTAAAATGGACCCGAGGGTCATTGACCTTACGGAATGGAACAAAATGCTTCAACGCATCGCCGCAAGAGATAAAGTTGTAAAAATCGCGCTGTGCGGCAAATACGTTCAGTTGCACGACGCCTATCTTTCTGTTGCCGAAGCGCTTGCGCACGCAGGCTATGAAAACGCGGCTAAGGTCCAGATTAAGTGGGTGGACACCGAAGAGATTGAAAAAGGCAATCCCAAAAAGATTTTCGGCGACGTCGACGGTATATTGGTTCCCGGGGGCTTCGGTTCAAGGGGCGTAGAGGGTAAAATTACAGCGGCAAAATACGCAAGAGAGAATAATATTCCTTATCTCGGCATATGTCTTGGTATGCAGACTGCTGTCATAGAGTATGCAAGAAACGCAGTAGGATATAAGGACGCGAACTCTTCGGAATTCAATCCCGAGTCGGAGCATTGCGTTATAGACCTTATGCCCGACCAGCACGGCGTTAAAATGGGCGGCACTATGAGGCTTGGCGCGTACCCCTGCAAAGTTATAGGCAAGGCGCTTAAAGCGGCATACGGCGAGGAAGAAGTTTCCGAACGCCACCGCCACAGATACGAATTCAACAACGATTTCAGGCAGGAAATAGAGAAAGCCGGTATGGTAATATCGGGAACTTCCCCCGACGGCAGCCTTGTAGAGGCGGTAGAAGTGCCTGCAAACGATTTCCATGTCGGCGTACAGTTTCACCCCGAATTTAAGTCCCGTCCGCAGTCGGCGCACCCCATTTTCAGGGAGTTTATCAAATTTGCGGTCAGATACGCGACAAAAAAATAAATTTGCCGCGTACAGCGTTTATCAGGTGATAAAATGAATTTCAATTTAAATTTTTCGGATATAGCGGATAGTTATCTCTTTGCCGAGGTAGCTTCGCGCGTTGCAAAATATTCAAGTGAAAATCCCGACAAAAAGGTAATAAAATTAGGCATAGGCGACGTAACGCTTCCCCTTGTTCCGTCCGTAGTCAAAGCGCTTCACGAGGGCGTTGACGATATGTCTGAAAAAGAAACTTTTAAAGGCTACGGTCCTTACGAGGGCTACGCATTTTTAAGGGAAAGCATTTCGGATTATTATATAAATATGGGCGTAGAGTTGGAGCTTGACGAAATTTTCGTTTCCGACGGCGCCAAATCGGATTTGGGAAACATACTTGATATTTTCTCAAAGGAAAATACCGTTCTTGTACCCGATCCCGTTTATCCCGTTTACGTCGACACAAACTTAATGGCCGGTCGAAAAGTAATTTTTGCCGACGCAAACGAAAGCAACGGCTTTCTGCCAATGCCCGATTACGGCGTAAAGGCCGATATAATTTACATATGCTCGCCCAACAACCCTACGGGCGCGGCTTACAGCAAATCCCAGCTTAAAAAATGGGTGGATTATGCAAACTATACGGGCGCGGTGATTTTATACGACGCCGCTTACGAATGCTTTGTTTCTGACGACAGCGCGCGTTCGATATTCCAGATTGACGGCGCAAGAACATGCGCTGTAGAGTTTTGCTCGTTTTCAAAAATAGCCGGCTTTACGGGTACGCGTTGCGGTTATACGGTCATTCCCAGACAACTTGTAAAAGACGGACTTTCCGCAAATAAACTTTGGTTGAGGCGACAGTCCACAAAGTTTAACGGCGTGCCGTATATCGTGCAAAAGGGCGCGGCGGCTGTCTTTTCAAAACAGGGTATGAAAGAGATAAAGCAAAATCTTTCATACTATATGGACAATGCAAAGACTATTGCGGACTGTATGGACGAACTCGGCATATGGTATACGGGGGGCAAAAATTCGCCTTACATCTGGCTTAAATGCCCTAACGGTATGAGCAGCTGGGAGTTTTTCGACTATCTTTTAAACAATGCGCAGGTTGTCGGAACACCGGGCGCTGGGTTCGGAAAGAACGGCGAAGGGTATTTCCGCCTTACTGCTTTCGGAAGCAGAGAGGGAACAAAAGAGGCGGTTGAACGTATTAAAAAACTTTTGAAGTAACAGATTTGCGCTTCGGCGTCAGGCTGCCTTTGAATATAAAGCAATTGTGTACGGAGGAAAAATGGAAAAACTTATGGAAAGAGGTGCAGGCGTACTCTGCCACATTTCTTCGCTTCCGGGCAAATACGGCATCGGTACATTGGGAAAGGAGGCATACGACTTTGCCGACTTTCTTAAAAGCGCGCGCGTCAAGTATTGGCAGATTCTTCCCCTTGCCCAGACGGGTTACGGGGATAGCCCTTATTCGTCGGTGTGCTGTAATTCGGGCAATCCTTATTTTATAGACCTTGAAGCATTGAGGGACGAAGGGCTTTTGGACGAAGATGAGCTTGCAAGTTGCGAAATGCCCCAAGGCGAAACGGACTACGGCGCGCTGTACAAGACAAGGTACGACGTGTTAAGGCTTGCTTATGCGCGTTTCAACATCAAAGACGAAGATTTCGTTAATTTTGTAGAAAGCGGCGAATACGACGATTATGCCGTGTTTATGTCGCTTAAAAGCAGATATTCAGGGTCTTTTTCGTCTTTTCCCGACAGCTATAAATATATAGAAAATCTTGCTATTAAAGAGTTCAGGGAAACTGTCTATAAAAGCGATTACTGTTTTTGGATATTCCTGCAATACGTCTTTAAAAAACAGTGGACTAAGTTAAAAGAATACGTTAATTCATTAGGTATTAAAATTATAGGCGACCTGCCACTTTACGTTGCTTATGATTCGTCTGATGTTTGGGCAAGACCCGAGCTTTTCAGACTTGACGAAGATTTGAACCCTACGGAAGTCGCAGGCGTTCCGCCCGATTATTTTTCGCCCACAGGTCAGCTTTGGGGCAACCCTGTTTATAATTGGGATTTGATGGAAAGCGAAAATTACGATTGGTGGATTAAGCGCATAAAAAAAGCGATGGAAACGGTGGATATAATCCGTATCGACCATTTCCGCGGCTTTGACAGATATTTTGCAATTCCGGCAGACGCGCCTACGGCTGAAACGGGCGAATGGAAGCAGGGTCCCGGTTTAAGACTTTTTATGCAGATAAGAAGAAAACTGGGGAACGTTCCGATTATTGCGGAAGATTTGGGAATTATAGACTACGGCGTTGAAAGACTGCGCCAAAGAACGGGTTACCCCGGAATGAAGATAATGCTTTTTGCATTTGACGGAAAACCCACAAACCCCTATCTTCCCAGAAACATACAGGAAAATTCTGTCGCATACACAGGCACGCATGACAATGCGACGACTTTGGGACTTTTAAACCGTATGGACGAGTCGCAGTTCAAAGTGTTCAAAGCAAGGCTCCGCGCGGCGCTTGTCGATGAAAAGGTTGTTTTCCCGTTTGTAACCAAAGAGGAGGCGGCGCGCGCGCTGTGCGTAAGCGTTTTGGCGTCCAAGGCTGATATAGCGGTGCTTCCTATTCAGGATTTATTACTCCTTGACGATACGGCGAGAATGAATGTTCCTTCCACTGCGGAGGGCAATTGGAAGTTCAGGCTTGAAAAACAGCCCACGCGATACAACGCCGCAATTATGCGCAAAATAGTAAAAGAATTTAACAGGTAAAATAAGTCTCTGCGCATTTTGCGCAGGTGAGAAAAGAAGAGACGCGGCTTCACGCCGCGTCTCTTCTTTTTTAGTTTTATGTATTATTTAAAAACTCAAAAGCTTAACGAAACTTATGTTGTGAGGCAAAATAATTTAGCAAGATTAGATATCAGACTGAACGTTGATTTGAATGTAAATTTATTATAGCCATAAAGGTATTGATTTTTATTTTCAAATATGCTATACTAATTTTGCCAAACAAATTCAATAAATGCAATAGGTAGGATATTCTTTTATTTTACCTTTTTATAGCATATACATTTTTTAGAATTTGGTAAAAATGCTAATTCCGTAGATGTATATGCGAATATCCGTATTGCATTGAATTTGTTTGGCGACAGTCGGAGTTTGCGTTTTTCGTGCGTTGACTTCGGTTGACGCACTTTTTTATTTTGCGGAGGATTTTTATGAAAAAAATAATATCGGTTTGCAGTTTAGTGCTTTGCGTTGTATGCGTATTTTGTTGTTTCAGTGGGTGCAGCATATTTGATACCAGCAAAAAATATACGGTAAATTTTCAATATAACGTAGGAGACGGTAAATATGATTATAGTATTATTTATAACGAGGGCGATGAAATTACAGAGCCATATGATAAAGATGTTACTAACGATTATTATGTAATCTAGACGCTCAATGGGAATGATGTTAAATTTCCATTGACGGTTAATAGTGACTGCACGCTTGTTGGAAATACTTATAAATACGACTATGCTACTAACAGTGTATTTTTAGGTGGACTTGTCGACTATGACGTTTTGGTCGAATACTTACAAACTAATTGGAATAGAAAGACTATGGGCAATGTGGAAACAGATAATGAAGATTTTGTTTATTATTATATTAAGTATGGTATAACTGCTGAATACAACGAAATTTATTTTTATCCTTCGACCAATATTTTTAAGTGGTCAAAAACAAAAATGAGCAATATGACATTAGGTAAAGTGATAAACAATTATCAATATACTTCACAAATAACAGCGACATATGGAGAAACTATGGATAAGGCGTCATTTAAAGCCGTTTATGCTTGTGAAAGTATAGATACCCGTAATTGGGTTGTAAAAGACAGTGTAAGCGTATCATTTAAGTATCAAATTAATAAGTGCACAACAGGTATCATATTACAGGATTTTAGAGATGTCAAATATACATACTCTATGTCTAATCCGTATAGTAAATTTGACGATAAAACATTTGCAAAGGATTTATACGGTATTATGCAAGATTCAATGTGGTATTTTCAAAATCAGTTGACAAAAATAAATGAACATTATTTCTTGTTTTTTTCTGTAGATATGATATAATTTTTATATAAAAAATAAAGCACAACACATTAAATGAGAAAATATATGAAAAAACTGATTATTATTGCAGGTTCGCCCAATAGTGGAAAAACGCTTTCAGTAAATATGTTGATTAAAAAGTTGATTGTGCAAGGCGCAACTGTTGATAAACGCCTTTTTGGTAGTAGTCCGGATTTTTGGGATAAGGACAAAGGGGGTGCTGTTATTGTTTTGTTTAACGGCAAACGAATAGCAATCATTTCTTACGGCGATATTGTTAGTGCTGTTAACGAAGTGTTTACAAATTCGGAAGTTTTGTCCTGCGATATTATTATTTGCTGTTCTCACGCCACACGGGGCAAAAAAGTGTTTAACTACTTTCATGATTATATTAAAACGAATAAAGTTTTAGTTACAACGGAAGTAATTCCTATCTATAAAAATCTTTTATGTGGTTTTGGGGATGAGATGCTTGAAAACGGACGTGCTGCCGATTTGATTTTATCTCTTATATAGAATGTTTAGACTGCATTTTCTTCGCAAAAATAAATTAAGAAATTTTTTTATTTGTAAAAAAAAGGCTCTTGGATTAATTGTCCAAGAGCCTTATTAAAGCGTTTGAAAGTATAATTATTTTAAATTCAGCTTTTGATTTTCAATGTTGGGAGGCATTTTGCGCTGAAAGATTTGAAAAGTTTGATAGATTATTTTCAATGGAGCGGCTGTTAGGCGTTAAGGTATTAAGTTTAAATTAAGCGTTATCGAAAATTCTTGTACAAAGCACAGTCATATCGTCGGTGACGGAGTGTCCTGTCTTATCCAGCGCGCCTGCAAGAATTTTATCGGCTAAATTCTGGGGGTTTAGCGGTTTAAGCTCTTGTAAAAATTCGTATAGGTCGGTGGCGGAGGGGAAAGCGGAAGTTATTCCGTCGCTCATAAATACGACCAGGTCGCCTGCTTTAAGCATATCCGTGCTTACGGTGGGGCGCAGATTGTCGAGTATGCCCAAGGGCAGGGAATTGCTTTCAAGTATTTTTATTTCGCCCTCTCTTAAAATTATGCCTGCAGGCGAGCCTATTTTAACAAAGTCAGCGCGCCCCGTGTCAAGATTTACGGCGGCAATGTCTATGCAGGTGAAGCGTTCGTCTCTGTTGAAAGACAGAAGTTTATTTATTGTATTCAAAACATTGTCTTCGGGCATTTCCGCGCGGTAAAAAGCTTCGATAAGCGAAATGGCGGATTCGGAAACTTTTCTTGCATATTCTCCGCTGCCCATACCGTCGGACAAAGCCATTAAAAACGAGTGGTCGTTTATGCGTATTACCGAGTGTGTGTCCCCTGAAACTTTTTCGCCGTTTTTTATCGCATACGCTACGCCGAACGCAGCGTCGAGTCTGGGAGGCGCGGAGAAAATAAGGCAGCTTTTTTCTCCGTCGTAATTGATTTTATCCTTTAAAACATATTTGCGCTTTAAGGTTGAAGTTATGGTTTCGGTCATAACTTTTAAATCCGTTCTTCCTAAAATCACTGCGCATAGTTCGTTGGCTCCGTCCGCGTCGATATAAACTTCCGGACAGGAAATGCCGCGTGAAGAAAGCGCTTTTTTCACGCTTTCCGCCGCGCCGGAAAAACTCTGCGTTTTGCTTAAATCAACCGCGCAGCTTTTCATAACTTCGGCAACTCCGCGCGCCTGCTCTGCAAGCATTTTGCGCCCCGAACGCGCGTTTTCCGTTTCAGTCATATATCTGCGGTAATCTGTTAAGATTATATTCAGCTGGTTCAGAACGTCCGCAGGGCGCGAGCAGTTTACTGTCATTTCGGACGGCAGGTCTATAAGGTTTACCCTGCCTTTGATACAGCCTGCGTCTATCAGCCGTTTAAATCCCGTATAAACGCTGCTTTTTTCGCACTTTGCGGCGCGGTCGCAACTTTTACAGCATTTTTCTTTGAGTTCAACGCCCATCCGCGCCCTTGCCGCGTTGTCGTTTATGTTTTCGTCAAGCGCAATAAACGCGCATTCTATTTCGCGGAAGACTTCTGAAATTCTGTAAAGTTTTTCACCTGTGCGTCTTCGGCTTCTTATTACCGCGGTTTCGGGCAGAACGTCTTTGACTAAAAGCCTGCTTTTCAATTCCGCAAGTTTTTCGGACTTGGGAAGAGAGGGAAGAAAACACGCCGTAAACAGAAGAAGAGAGTATGTAACGATGAGAGGAACGGGGCAGTTGAAACAGCCGGCAACGTACATATAATATGCCGTTGCCGCGCCTGTAACCGCGCCGGAGGCAAACCTGCCGGCTCCGCTGAAAACAAGCGCGCCGCAACTGATTATGATGTAAACCGTAAGCGGTAAAAACGAAAGGTTGACCAAAGCCGAGGGCAAAGCCGCGCAAAGCGCCGCTATCAATGCCGAGGGGGAACGCGCGACCCTTACCGAAAAAACTATAATTGCAGACGAAAAGCAGATATAAAACGCTTCGCCGCAGAGCGAGAAAAGCCCTGCGCCGCATACGGCGTAAACTACCGCAAGGCAGACAAGTTCGTCTTCGCGCAGGCGGCAGCGCTGTAATCTGAACATTACGGCATAAACGCTTTTCAAACAGAAATAGCTGAATATAATTACTACGCCTGCCGAAATTCCCCTTAGCGCGTAACCGTTTGTTATTATAAAGTCTTTTGCCCCGAGCCAAGGCGCAAAGGCAATATACGGCGCAAGCGCGATTATAAGATATGCTATTGCTTCGTAGCGGATTTTACGTCCCGAACGACGGTAAAGAAAGGTCAACGCGCCGAAGAACGCTCCCTGAAAGATTGCTATAAGACTTATAAGAAGGTTTAAATTTACCACTGAAGCCAAAGCAAAAAGCACGGGCGTGACGATAACGTTCGTTCCGCATAACAGCGCCGCGAACAGCAAACCAAGCGCAAGAGGCACGCCCTTTACGGCGCAGTCGGAAAATACAAAAGCGGCGGCAAAGCACGCATAAATACATATCGTTTTAAAGTTTATCTTTAAAGGCATAGCCTTATTATATAATCTGCCGCCCTGAAAAATTTGTAGTTTAATAAACAATTATGACGATTTTAATAAAATAGACGCGCGCCGTTTACAGCGCGCGTCTCATCATTTTTTATTCATTGCGAGATATACCATTAATACGGTTATGTCTGCGGGATTTACCCCTGAAATTCTGCCTGCCTGCCCCAGTGTAAAGGGGCGGATTCTCGAAAGTTTTTCCCGTGCTTCAAGCCTTAATCCGCCGATTGCGTCATAATCAATGTCGGAAGGCAACTTTTTTTCTTCAAGTTTTTTCGCCTTTTCAATCTGGGCGCGGCTTTTTGACAGGTAGCCTTCGTATTTTACCGCGCTTTCCGCAGTTTTTAAAATATCTTTTTTATAGCCTTGCAAAATGCCGAAGTGCGCGCGTATATCCTCGACCTTTGCGCCGCGGCGTATCAGGTCGGCATAGCTCTGTCCGTGCATGTTTCCCGTAAGCGAGTAAATTTCACCGAATTTTACGGCGGCATTATAGTCGGCGCGTTCGTTCAGCACGTTAATAATTTCATTGTAGTTTTTGAGCCGTTCGTTGAATTTTTCAGCTCTTTTTGCGGTCAGAAGAGGGGTGTTTTCAATCTTGGGCGTAAGGCGGAAATCAGCCGTGTCCTGTCTTAAAGCCAGTGCGTATTCCGCGCGCGAAGTCATCATTCTGTATGGTTCCTGCGTGCCTTTGGTGACTAAATCGTCAATAAGCACGCCTATATAAGATTCATCCCTGCCGAGGATAAAAGGCGGTTTGCCCTCTGATTTAAACGCCGCGTTAATTCCTGCAATAAGCCCTTGTGCGGCGGCTTCCTCATAGCCGGAGGTTCCGTTAATCTGACCTGCGGTGTAAATGTTTTTAATTTTTTTGAATTCAAGTGTGGGATAGACGTCAAGCGTATCTATGCAGTCATACTCTATCGCATAGGCGTATCGCATTATTTCGCAGTTTTCAAGCCCCTCTACCGAACGGTACATTTTTTTCTGGATATCGTGCGGCATTGAAGATGACATTCCCTGAACGTAAATTTCGTTTGTGTCGGCGCCCTCGGGTTCGAGAAAAATCTGGTGCCTTTCCTTGTCTGCAAAGCGCACTACTTTTGTCTCGATGGAAGGGCAGTATCTGGGCCCTGCCGAAATTATATCGCCGTTGTACAGTGGGGAACGGTCTAAATTATTCAAAATTACGGCGTGGGTGTCTGCATTTGTATATGTGATAAAACAGTCTTTTACGTTTTCGGGCGCCGTTTCGCTCAGGAAAGAGAATGGCGGAAGTCCGTCCTCGCCTCGCTGTCTGCGGCAAGCCTCGAAGTTGACCGTGCGTCCGTCAAGCCTTGCAGGGGTGCCCGTTTTGAATCTGCGCACGTTGAAACCCAAATCAATCAGGTTTTGCGTCAGATACGTTGCAGGCGCAAAGCCCGAGGGACCGCAAGTCTGCCTGTGTCCGCCCGTTATTGTTTCCGCGTTAAGGTATACGCCCGTCGCAAGTATTACGGCTTCTGCTTGGAATATTCCGCCGTAAGTCGTTTCAATACCGTAAGCGGCGCCGTCTTTTACAAGTATCTTTTTGCATTCGCCCTGTACGATATGCAGGTTGGGAGTATTTTCGAGAGTGCGCTTCATTTCGGTGTGGTAAGCGTTTTTATCGCACTGGCACCGCAAAGACTGCACTGCTTCGCCTTTGCCCTCGTTCAGCATTCTTATCTGTAAAGCTGTTTTATCGGCGTTTACGCCCATTTCGCCGCCCAGCGCGTCGATTTCGCGTACAAGATGACCCTTTGCGGTGCCACCTATGGACGGATTGCACGCCATAAAAGCTATGCTGTCAAGGTTGAGGGTAAGCATAAGCGTTTTGTGCCCCAGCCTTGCGCAACACAGCGCGGCTTCGCAACCGGCGTGACCTGCGCCGACGACGATTATATCGAATTTTCCTTCGTTAAAGTTTTGCATTTCAGTAAATTATTGTACCATACGCTTTCGATATTGTAAAGCGGCTGTAATTCCGGTGCAAAGCTTAAACTAAAATATTTCACTCTTTTTTCATTGGTTTGACAACAGTCTGTTAAATAAAAAAGTTATAATTCTAAAGAAACCAAGTTAAAAAAGCCCGAAAGGAGATACTAATGAACGATTTTAATAAACTTTGCAAGCTGGCGGAAGAGTTAAATCCGCTTGAATACGGCGCAATAATAGCGGAAAAGACTTTGAAAATTATGCCTGCGCTCGAAGAACTTAGCGGAGGACGTCGTGACGCGGCAGGACTTTTTGCCTCTTTTTTGATTGCTTCGGTCTACGCCGACGGAAAGCTTGACGAATCGGAATATCTATTAATGATGCCTATGCTTAAACTTTTCTTTGGCAATGATTTTGACTATGCGTCGGCAAAAGCCGCCGCAAAAGCGTTTAAGCCTGAGGGCAAAGAACTTAAAAAAGCCGTAAACGACATCGTCGATTTGCTTGGCGCGGTTTTAGACGAACTGAAAGACGACATAATAACCGTATGTCTGCTGATATGCGCAATCGACGGAAAAATTACTTTAAAAGAAAAGAATTACATAAAACAGCTTATACGCTGAAATGCAACAAGCCCCTGTACGGTTTAATCCGTACAGGGGCGTTTTAATAAATATGAATTAAAATTATAATTATTTTTTTAAGATGATATTTTTGATGTCGTCTACGTCTTTTGCTATTTTGTCGTTTACGCGGCACATTTCATCGACTTTATCCCTTGAATAAAGTATCGTCGTGTGGTCGCGTCCGCCCAATTCTTTGCCAATGGAAATGAGGGGCAGAGAGAGCAGTTCGCACATCAGATAACAGCATATCTGACGGGGAATTACGATTTCTTTTTTCTTGCTTTTTCCGAGCAAATCGGCTTTGGTTATGTGATAGTATGCCGTAACGGCGTTTATGATGCTTGCGGAGTTTATTTCTTCCTTTCCGCTTTCGGAAATGGCTTCGGATAGCGCGCTTCTCGCAAGCGATATGCTTATAGGCTCTTCGTGAAGTTTGGAAGCGAATATAACTTTGGTAAGCCTTCCTTCAAGAGTTCTTACGTCATCGCCCGAATCCTGCGCGAGATATGTCAAAACATCCTCAGGCACAATGCACTTTTTTTCCAGCGCTTTGCGCTTTAAAATGGCAATTTTGGTTTCGAAGTTGGGGGGAAGAATGTCAAACAGAAGTCCGCCTGCAAACCTTGTTCTGAGTCTTTCTTCCAGCGCGTCAAGTTTCTGGGGGGGCTGGTCGGAGGTGATTACAATCTGCTTCCCTTTTGAAACAAGCTCGTTGAATGTATGGAAAAACTCTTCCTGAACGGCTTTTTTGTTTTCGATAATCTGAATATCGTCAATAATAAGCACGTCGGCATTGCGGTAGTGCTGTCTTAATTTGTTGCTTTTTTCGCGCGCGTCGGGTCCCCTGCCCGTGAACATAGTATCGATAATTTCGTTTACAAACTGTTCGCTGGTGACGTAAACGACTTTAAGTTCGGGCTTGTCCGCAACAATTCTGTTTGCGATTGCCTGAATAAGGTGGGTCTTGCCGAGACCTGTTCCGCCGTATATGAAAAGGGGGTTGTATGTTCCCGCAGGGTCGTCGGCAACCGATTGCGCCGCCGCATACACAAATTCGTTGTTCTTGCCTACGACAAAACTTTCAAACGTGAATTTTTTGTTTAAATTGGTCGGCGCGGCGTATGTTTCTTCCGCAGGAGCGTTGAATGCAAAACCGTCGCTTCCCTCGACTTTAAGTCTGAAATCGGTAATACCTACGTCGGCTTTTATAATCGCTTCGCGCATTTTGTCCGCAAGCGTGCCCGAAATATATTTTGCAAAACTTTCGGTGGGCGTTTCAAGCACTATAAATCTCCCGTCAACGTCAACGGGCACAAGCTTTTCAATGTAAGTGGTGTAATTGATGTATGAAATTATTTCGTGCATCTTTTCTTTTATGGGGTTATAAATAAAGTCAAAGTTTGCCTTTTCTGCCATAATCGCACCGTTTTCCTTTGAGTTTTCGCAAAATTTTTGGTATAATATATTCGTTACGCAAAATTATAAAGCCGTGTAACTAATTATACAATAAAAATAACTTATTTCAAAGTGTTTTGACTGTAAAATGCGCATAAAAAAATTGAATTTGAAAAATTTCAGAAATTACGCGGAAGAAAGCGTTGAGTTCGGCGACGGACTTAACGTGCTTTTCGGCAGGAACGCGCAGGGCAAAACCAATTGCGCGGAAGCGGTGTTTTATCTTTGTACGGGTACTTCGCCGCGCTGTAAGCGCGATAAACAGCTTATCCGACACGGCGAAGCTTGCGCCGAACTTTCGGCATCAGCTTACGGCAGGTACGGAAACATAGAAATTTCTGCCGCGGTTACAGAAAACGGGCGCGAATTTAAGCTGAACGGCAACAAAATAACAAAGACGGCTGAAATTCTAGGCAATCTTTTTTCGGTTTTCTTTTCTCCGCACGAATTGCGCCTTATTCAGGACGGACCCGACGAGAGGAGGAGGTTTATAAACGTTTCCATTTCTCAATTATCCCGTCCTTACTACGTTGCGTTGCAACGGTATAACAGGGTTCTAGAACAGCGCAACAACCTTCTTAAAATGCGCGACTTGGATACCGTTTACGCGACTCTTCCGTCGTGGGACGAACAGCTTTGCAAGTATGCCGCAACCGTCGCCGCAAAGCGCGCGGAATATGTTCAAATGCTTGCGCCCCTTGCCGCCGAGGCGCATAACTACCTTACGGACGGCGCGGAAGAGCTTGTAATTTCGCCCGAAAAGAAGTACAAGGGAAGCGAAGCGGAACTTTCGGCAAGGCTGTTTGACGAGCTGTCGAACAACTATGAAAGAGATATTCGTCTGGGGTATACCGCTTCGGGGCCCCACAGGGACGATATCGATATAGAAATTAACGGCACGGACGCCAAAAATTTTGCCTCTCAGGGACAGACGAGGACTGCCGCGCTCTCTATTAAACTTGCAGAAGTGGAAATTTTCAAGACTCTTTCGGGCGAGTATCCGGTACTGATTTTAGACGACGTAATGAGCGAACTTGACCTGCCGCGGCGTAAAAAACTTTTAGAGCGCACGTCCGGTCTGCAAACTATATTAACGTGTACGCACACCGAAAGGGTATTGTACGGCAAGGAAGCGAATAAAATCAAAATTGATGGCGGCGTGGTGAAAAGATGACAAGGTGTTTTTGCGACCTGCATATTCATACCGTATATTCGGACGGTGGATTTACACCTGAAAAAGTTGTAAGGCATGCGAAAGCGGCAGGGCTCAACCTTATCGCCGTGACAGACCACGACACCGTAGAGGGATGCAAAGAACTTGCCGCCGTTGCAACTGCGGAGGGCATCGGGTCGGTAGCAGGAATAGAAGTTTCGGCGTATTGCGGCGAAACCAAATTCCATACTTTGGGCTATGGAATAGACGAAAAAGCGTTGGCGGCTTTTTTAAAAAGACTTTACGACGGGTCTGTTGTAAGAAGGGATGAAATAATTTTCAAACTGAACAAACTCGGTTACGATATTACGACGGAAGATGTTGACGGGCAGAGGTTTTCTCTTTCGTCACCCGTACACGTTATGCATATTGCTCGGGCAATTGCGGCAAAGGGATACGCTTCTTCGCCGCAGGAAGCTTTTTTTAAGTTTTTAGTATGCGGCAAACCTGCGTACTCAGGTGCGGAACGCCCCACGCCGGAAGAGGCTTGCTGTGCAATTGCTTCGGCAGGGGGTGCGGCGGTGCTCGCTCATCCTGCAAGGATATCGATGGGCAGTGAAGAACTTAAACAAAAAATCATAAGCCTTAAAGATTGGGGGCTTTGCGGTATAGAAGCCTATTACACTACGCATACTAACGAGCAGACGGCATATTATAAAGAGCTTGCCGACAGGCTCGGGCTGATTGTTACGGGAGGGTCGGATACTCACTTTGACGACGGCGGACGCAAAATAGGTTTTCCGCGTTTTGAAGCAGGCTCGCGCCTTTTAGAGAGGCTTTGTATTGAGTAGATTTGTTTTGAAACTCAACAGAATATTTCTTATGCTCGCCGTCGCGGCGGGCATAATTTTTTTTGCTTGCGCGTTTACTCCGTCAGTACCTAATGGAGTAGAGGTGGACGGCATAGCCGTCGGCGGAATGGGAAGAACGCAAGCCGCCGAACTTCTGCGCGGAAAAATAGAGGAAGAACTCAAAGAAAAAAAGCTTGAAATAATAGCGCCGAACAAAGTTTATACGTTTTCATTTCCAGAAATTTACTATAAAGACAATATATATAAATTACTTAAAAGCGCAAAAAAAGGAGATAAACTAACTGTCGAAAAAAGTTATTATTTATGCGGTATAAGTTCAATTGCCCCCAATATATGCCGCAATGAAAGCATTTCCGTAGTGGAACCCTATTACGTTTTTTCTTCGTTTTCTTCGCCGTTTACTTACTTTGAGGGTAACGACGGAAAAGAGGCTGACGGAAAAAAGCTTATTGAAGATATTTCAAATTCGCTGAAAGGTAGTTTTGAACCTGTCACGATCACATTCAAAAGGGTCAAAAGAGAAAAAACAATGGGCGAAGTAAAAAGGCAAACGCAAAAACTTGCCTCATTTACGACAAATTTTGACAGTTCGAATATCAGCAGGACAAGCAATATTCGCCTTGCGTCAAATAAGCTAAACGGTACGGTGCTGGAAGCTGGCAAAACGCTTTCATTCAATGATATTGTGGGGGCAAGGGTTAAAGAAAGGGGATTTTTGCCTGCAAAAATAATAGAAAACGGCGAGTTTGTAGAGGGGGTCGGCGGAGGGGTCTGTCAGGTAAGCACTACGCTGTATAACGCCGCGGTGCTGTCGGGTCTTAAAATCAGCGAATATCATCCGCACTCGCTTGCTGTGGGATATGTTCCCCCCTCGCGCGACGCTATGGTCAGCGGAACATCGTGCGATTTAAAAATTACAAATCCTTTTTCCTGCCCTGTGTTCATAAGGGCGAAAACGGTAGGGGGAAGCGTCACTTTCGATATTTACGGATTAGGCGGCGGAGCGAGGTATTCGATTGTTTCCGAAGTTACGGGGGTGATAGAGGCGCCCGAAGAAAAGACCGACGACCCTGAAAAAGCCAAGACAGGCAAAGACGGGCTTACAAGCGTAAGTTATTTAACAGTAACCGAGGGAAACAGTAAAAATACGGTGCTTTTCAGAAAGGATAAATACGGAGCTGTGAAAAAAGTTGTGTACGAGCCTGCGGAAAACCAAGCGGAAACCCAAGCTGAAACCGAAGACGCAGAGACAGAAAACGGCTCGGAAAATTAGAACTTAAAAAGGGCGTATATACGCCCTTAATTTTATTAAATATAAATTTGCGTCATTTTATTGTGTTTTCCGTTAGTTTATGTTACAATATACAGTGTTTGCGTAAACAGGCTTTAAGCATTTTTGGCGCAACTCTTCATCGGAGAAAGTATGATTAAAATTTTATTGGACGCAATGGGCGGCGATAACGCGCCTGCGGCGACTGTCCAAGGCGCGGTAACTGCGCTTGAAAACGACAGGCAACTTTACTTGATATTGACGGGAAGAAAGGCGGATATCGAAGCTGAGCTTTCCAAATACAAATACGATAAAACCCGGTTGGAAATTGTGGACTGTCCCGACGTAATTAGTATGAACGACAGTCCTACCGAAGCCGTTAAACGCAAGCAGTCCTCGCTTATGGCGGCATATTGGATGCTTAAAAAGGAAGACGATATCTGCGCTCTCGTAACCGCCGGTTCAACGGGCGCGACTATTGTCGGCGGCCAGCTTATCTTAGGCAGAATAAGAGGGATAAAACGTCCTGCGCTGTGTCCTGCGATACCCAATTCAAGGGGGGCGGTGACTCTTCTTTGTGACTGTGGCGCAAACGTAGAATGTAAAAGTCTGATGCTATGTCAGTTTGCCATTTTGGCGTCTGCATACGCAGAAGCCGGTTTCGGCATCAAAAATCCCAAAGTGGGACTTTTGAGCAACGGGACCGAAGAACACAAGGGCGACCCTTTGCATCAGGAAACTTATACTTGTCTTTCAAAGATGCAGGGCATTGAGTTTGTCGGTAATATAGAGGGGCGCGACGTAATGAATTCGGAGTGCGACGTTGTTGTCGCAGACGGATTTTCGGGCAACGTTGCGCTTAAATCTATGGAGGGATGCGGTAAACTCATTCTCGGCGTAATGAAAAAGGAATTTGCGTCCACGCTCTCTTCGAAAATAGGTTATTTGTTCCTGCGTAAAGCGATAAAAAGAATGCGCGGACAGCTTGACTTTGAAAAATACGGCGGCGCGCTTTTGTTAGGGCTTAAAAAAGTGGTGGTAAAAAGCCACGGCTCGTCAAAAGCGAATACGATTGCCGCATCTATCGCAAACGCCGCGGCAATTTATTCCAACGGGCTTATAGGCAAGGTGGAAAACAAGCTTGAAGGGGTGGACTTTGACGCGCTTATACCCGAGGGCAGTTTAAACTGATATGAACTTTGCGGAAATCGAAACAAGATTAAATTACGTTTTTAAAGATAAAAGCATTTTGCAGAAGGCGTTGACTTTGCCGTCCGCAAACAGTGCGGAAAACAATCAGACACTTGAATTTTTCGGCGACGCGATACTCGAATTTGTCGTTTCGGAAAAAATTTACGATGAAAATCTTACCGAAGGGCAGTTGACAGAGAGGCGCAAAGCACTTGTTGCGGACAGCTCGTTGAAGCCCGTATCCGAAAGGCTTGGGCTTGACGGTTTTCTTATAAGAGGGGTGGGCGACAATAAAAATCTTAAGGCCGTTCCCTCCGCTTATGAGGCTGTAACGGCGGCGATTTATCTTGACGGCGGAATGGCGGCAGCCAAGAAATTCGTGCTGTCAACGCTTGATTTTTCAGTAAAGAATTCGCCGAATTTCAAAGGCGATTTGCAGGAGTATTTGCAGTCCAAGGGCGAAGATGTTCCCGAGTATTCAATCACAGATTGGGGCACGCCGCAGAAGCCTTTGTTCAAGGCGGAAATCTCTGTTTTCGGTCAGGTCTTTACGGGCGAGGCCGCAAAGAAACAGCAGGCCGAGCAGAATGCGGCAAGGCTTGCTTTGGAGTATTTAAAAAATTAAAAAGGCATTAAACGGCATATATATCGGGGGCAATTGCCTGAAAATACAATTTGACGGCAAAAATTCCGATTGTTGCAGGGGAATGAAATGATAACTTTTAAACAGATACAATTAGTGGGGTTCAAATCTTTCGCCGACAAGACTACGGTCAATCTCGGCGAGGGCGTGACCTGTATAGTGGGTCCCAACGGTTGCGGCAAATCAAACGTTGCGGACGCTATCCGCTGGGTTCTCGGCGAACAGTCGGCAAAGATGATGCGCGGCTCGCAGATGCTTGACGTTATATTCAGCGGTACCGAAGCAAGGCGCAAGATGTCGATGTGCGAAGTTACGCTGACTTTCGATAACACAAACCGAATATTCGATATCGACTGCGACGAAGTTGAAATGACGCGCCGCCTTTACAGGGACGGCGAAAGCGAATATCTTTTGAATAAACAGCCTTCGAGGATGAAGATACTTACAGGGCTTCTACACGGCGCGGGCGCGGCAAAAGAAGGCTATTCGATTATCGGGCAGGGACGTATCGAACAGATAATGAACGCGAAGCCCGAGGACAGACGTTCGATATTTGAAGAAGCGACGGGTATTGTTGTTTTTAAAGACAGAAAAGCAGAAGCGGAAAGAAAGTTAAATGCGGCAAGGGATAATCTTTTTGTGCACGCACAGCGTATGCAGGAAGTGGAAAGACAGCTTAACCCTTTGAAAAAGGCTGCGGAAAACGCCATAAAATACCGTGAAATCTATTCCGAGCTGAGAAAGCACGAAACCAACCTTTACATAGTCCGTCACGATAGCGCAGAGGGCGAAAAACAGAAGATTAACGAAAAGAAAAGCAACATTGACGGAAGAATAGATTATCTTGCCAAGCATATGGAAGAACTGCTTGCAGAGTACCGCGACTGCCGTAAAAACCTTGACGAGGCAGACGTTACTTTGCAGGACCTCAACGACAGAATACGCCGTTACGAGGTCGATATAGAGCACAAGAGCGGCGAAACAAAGCTTTATACAGAGCGCGCGCGTTCCGTAAAGGCGAAACTTGCCGCTGCGCAGGATGAAATTACATATTCGTTGAAACGTATCGAAGAAATTGACCGCGACGCGCGCAGAACAGAGGCGCTGACCGTTAAAAATAACGAAAGGATAACGGTTATGAAAGCGCAGTCCGACGATTTGCAGGCGCAGGCGGACGAGCTTTCCAAAAAGATTTCAGATTACGAATATATGACTAGCGAACACCGCAAAAAAGTTTTGGACACATTCAAAGACTTGTCTGAAATGCGTAAAAATATGGGTTCGCTTGAAGCGCAGAAAGCGCTTATAATCGAGCGTATGAGCGCGCTTGAAGAGCGTATGGCAAGGGTCAAGGACAGACGCGATAAGCTCAAAACCGCCTATGACAAGAGTATAGAACACGGCAACGACGTTTCCCAGTTTTTGGGCAACGAGGACGCGCTTTTAACCGAAGCGGAGGCAAAACTTGCCGCAAGCGACGAAAAACTGCATATGCTGGTAAAGCAGATTTACGACACGGAGGCTCAGATAAGAAGTCTGAACGACAGCCTTACGACCTATCGCGCGCTGAGGGACCGTTTTGACGGGTACGTTTATTCGGTTAAAAAACTTATGAACGACGCTAAGGACAGCGCCGAACTATCAGGCAAGATTAAAGGGCTTATAGCCGATATCGTAAGCTGTGATAAAGATTACGAGGTTGCAATCGAGACCGCGTTCGGCGGCGCAATGCAAAACGTCGTTACGGGTACGCGTGACGACGCAAGGGAGCTTATAGAATACCTTAAACGCACACGTTCGGGTCAGGTTACTTTCCTGCCCATAGACGCGCTTCGCCCGAGGTATGAAAATGACCAGATAAAAGCCGCGGCGCACGATAAAGGCGCGGTGGGCTTTGCGATAGACCTTGTAAAATTCGACAGACAGTTCGAAAGCGTAATACATAACCTTTTGGGCAATACTCTCATTGTCGACAACATTCAGAATGCAACGCAGATTGCGCGCCGTTATCCTCGCGCGTTCAAAATAGTAACATTGGACGGCGATTTGATTTCGGTGAACGGCTCGATGACGGGCGGTTCGAAAAGGGAGGTTGCCGGCAACCTTTTAGCAAACGAAAGGCGCATAAAAGAATTGGAAGAGGGCGTTGAAGCAAAAAGGGAATTTTTGCTCCGCGCCGAGGGTAAACGCGCCGAATACGAAAATTCCAAAAACACAGCCGCCGACGAATTGGCGCTTTTAAGAAACAAATTGCAGGATTCGCGATTAGAGCTTGCTTCCGCAACAGAAAAGCAGTCCTCGATTATGCAGATGGTGACTACAGCGGAAAGCGAGTATTCAGCCTATGCGCAGTCGGTTGCCGCACTTAGGGAAAGATTGTCAGGGCTCGACACCGTTTATACCGACGTAACGCAGGGCGAAAGCAACTTGTCGCAGAAGACAGACGAGGCTTCCACTGAAATGGATGATATGAGCGAAGAGTTCAATAAAATGAGCAAAGAACGTCTCGGGAAACTCGATATTCTCAACAGTTTGCGCGTTGAAATCGCTTCGCTTGAAAGCGCGGTTAAGTCCGCTTCGGAAACGCTTGTAAGGCTTGAGAACGAAAAGAACGGCTTGCACGTTAAGATAGAAAAAGCAAACGCGGCGATTCCCGAAATCAAGAAAGAAATAGACGCGTTGAACGCGCAGGCGGAAAAGACCGCCCTCACGGAAGAAGAACAGAAAGTCGTAAACGATTTGCGCAGACAGATAAAGGAAGTAACCGAGTCCAAAAACATTTTGAACGAACGCATCAAAAAGACAGACGTGGACAGGCTTGACAGTATAGAAGAGCGCGAACAGCTTGTTACAAAGTCGCATAACCTTGACATGGCTTTGACGAAAATCGACAGCGACCTTGAATTTCTGCGCCAGCGCATCGAGGAAGAGTACGGGGAAACTTACGAGGGCTGTCTTAAATACAAGGAAGAAAATTACGACGCGTCAACCGCAAATTCGCAGATTTCCAACTGCAAACGCCAGCTGACTATGTTGGGTGCGATAAACCATAACGCGGTGGAAGAATACGAAGAGCTTTCAGCGCATTACGAAAAAATGGTGACTGACAAGGACGATTTGGAGAAAGCTATTGCTGATTTGACGACCGCGCTTGACGATATACGCGCGGAAATGCTTAAAATTTTCGACGAAGGGTTCAATACTATCAACGAGAATTTCAAGCGCACTTTCAAAGAACTTTTCGGAGGCGGTAAAGCGGAGTTGCAGCTCGATTACACCGATTGTGATGACCCCTTGAACGCCGGCGTTGAAATTATTGCCTGCCCCCCCGGTAAAAAGCTTTCGAAAATTTCCCTTCTTTCGGGTGGAGAGCGCGCGCTTACCGCAATCGCAATACTGTTCGCAATAATTGGAATGCGTCCCATGCCGTTCTGCGTACTCGACGAAATCGAGGCGGCGCTGGACGAAGCCAACGTTGCAAGGTACGCAAAATATTTGAAGAAGTTTGCCTCCGATACCCAGTTCATAGTAATAACCCACCGTAAACCTACAATGGAAAGCGCCGACATTCTTTTCGGTGTAACTATGGAAGAGAAAGGCGTTTCAAAGGTAGTTTCAGTTAAACTTTCGGAAGTTGCGGACAAGCTCGGCGGCGATACTATAATGTAAAAAATTTAAAAAAACATATATTAAAAATATCGGTAAAAAACAAGCATTTTGTCTTTGTTTAGTATGGAAGAATATTTAAAGATAAATTGCGAAAAAACTATTATTTGCAGCATATATGGGGGTCTACGGCGGTTTGCAGTGCCTCAAAATTAATTTAAGGAAGACTTATGGGACTTTTTTCCAAATTCAAAAACGCACTTAAAAAGACGAGGGAAGGGCTATCAAACGCCCTTTCGGGTTTGTTTTCCAAAAATAAAATAGGCAATGATTTTTATGACGGGCTTGAAGAAATTTTAATCGGCGCAGACGTTTCGGTGACCACGGCTGAGGAAATAGTGGACGAAATACGCGCAGAGGCTAAGCACGACAAAATCAAGGACAAACAGTTTGTTACCGACCTTTTAAAGGACGTTTTAGAAGAAAAACTGACCGAAGCGGAAATGCCGGAAATAAAATACCCTGCGGTAATTATGCTTGTAGGGGTAAACGGCGTAGGCAAAACGACAACTGTCGGCAAACTTGCCAATTATTTTTTAAGTAAAGGCAAAACGGTTACCGTTGCCGCCGCAGATACTTTCCGCGCCGCCGCGGCAGACCAGCTTACAGTATGGGCGGAGCGTGCAAAAGTAAGAATTGTAAAGCATGAGGAGGGTAGCGACCCTTCCGCCGTGGTTTTTGACGCGCTTACGTCGGCAAAAGCCAAGGGAACAGATGTTGTAATAATCGATACGGCAGGCAGGTTGCACGTCAAAGCGCACCTTATGGAAGAGCTTAAAAAAATGTCAAGGGTGGTTGCAAGGGAGTGCCCGTCTTCAAATTTTTACAAACTTCTTATACTTGACGCAACCACGGGCAACAACGCGCTTACGCAGGCGGATATTTTCAACGAAGCCGTTGATTTGGACGGCGTTGTGCTGACCAAGTTAGACAGTTCTGCAAAGGGCGGTTTCGTAATTTCGTTGTGTAGCGAACTTCAAATCCCCGTTGTTTTTGCCGGCGTAGGGGAAAAAATAGAGGACTTGGAACTTTTCGACCCCGAGGAATTTGTTGACGCAATACTTTAATAAAAAATGCGTTAATTAAGGCATATATCGGGGGCAATTGCTTAAATTGTTTTAAAAAATATTATAAAAAACGTCAAAAATACGGAAAGAGGCTCGGCGAACAATTTCGCCGAGCCTCTCTTTTAATTTGTTACATCTTATAAATCGTCAACGTCCTGAACAGGCTTTCCGCCGTCTACGGGCGTGCCGGTGTAACTTCCGTTGGGGTCGAAGCTGTCTTTAAACTTGCTTCCCGATTTAAAATTACTTGCAGTTTTTCGAGTTTTTGCCACAACCCTTACCGCCGCAGTTCTTTACGCTTTTGCTTTCGCTTGTTTTGCTGTTTTTGGTTGAAGTGGTTTTGTTGTTTTCGTTAGTCTTTCTCATATTTTCTCCTTTTCAAACGGAATGTGCAACTCAACATAGCCCTGACTTGACTGGCAAAGCGGACAAACATTCCATGCCTTAGTCGAGGTGTGCATATAACCGCATTCGCTGCAAATGTAGAGGATAGGCGTTTCATTACTGTACAAAACTCCCTTTTTGAAAGCTTCGTAAAGGTAATTGAATATCATTTCGTGCCTTACTTCCACTTGTGCAACGAGTTTGAAAAGGTTAGCAATATCTTTAAAACCTTCTTCTTCGGCGTCTTTTTGGAAAGAGGGATAGATTGTTTCGTGTTCCTTACGTTCGTCTTCGGCTGCAAGCTTTAAGCTCTGCTCTATATCACCGCCATGATAGGGATAACCCGCGTCAAGGTCGATGTTCTCAAGATATTCGCCGTGCTTGTTAAGTTCTTCGAAAAATCTTCTCGCGTGTTCCGTTTCGTTGTGTGCAAGAACTTTTATGGTGTTGGCAAGGGTTACATAGCCCTGTGCCATAGCCTGCTTGGCAATAAGCTGATATCTCATTCCTGCCTGGCTTTCGCCTGCAAAACTTCTTGCAAGATTTCTGTAAGTCTTGGTTTCGTCAAATTGCATAACTTTCCTCCGTGTACCATTATTTTGTTCCGCATTTTGCCGATTATGCGTTCAGGTAAATACCATAATTTGTAAGACTTGTTGACAACGCAAAAAATCTATTGTAAAATCAAAATAAGCCCAAAGCTTAAATATGCCGCGCGCACAGTTGCCGCAGGCGGAAGGTGAATATGTTTAAAGTTATTACAATCTCGCGTCAGTTCGGCAGCGGAGGCAGAACGGTCGGCAAAGAAGTCGCCGCAAGACTGAATATCCCCTGTTACGATAAAGAAATTTTGGAAAAAGTAGCCGCAAACTCGGGCTTTTGCGAAGAATATATAGCAAACAGCGGCGAATACGCCGAGCACCGCACCTGGCTGGGCAGGGCTTTCGGAACCCCGACCCGTTTCGACGGTATGACCAATCAGGACAGAATATGGATTGAACAGCGCAAAATTATTTTAGAGCTTGCCCAAAGCCCTTGCGTTATCGTAGGGCGCTGTGCAGATTATATATTAAAGGATAGGGATGATGTTTTAAAAGTTTTTGTCCACGCCGACGAAAAGTTCCGTGCCGAACGCATTGTCACGCTTTACGGCGAAAAAACCGACAAACCCGAAAAACGTCTTAAAGACAAAGACAAACGCCGCGCGGCTTATTATAAAGATTATACAGAAGCGGAGTGGGGCGTTGCCGCCGATTACCATATTGCCTTGGATAGCGGAAAACTCGGCATAGATAAATGCGTCGATTTGCTGACGTACATTTACAACTCATAATTTTTAAGCCTGACGCCGTTACGGCGTCGGGCTTTTTGATATTTACACAAAAGATTAAAGCCTTCATACGTTAAATGCCGCACCTGAAAATTAAAAATATGCGGTCTTATAAAAACCACATTATTTCAATAATTTTTAAGGAGGCAGTTATATATGACTTATAACCAATGGTTAGCGGAATGGCTTGAAAACTACGTTAAACCCGTTTCCAAGCAAAAAACTTATGTAAGGTATACTGAAATAGTCCGTCAGCATATCCTGAAACAGATAGGGGGGTATGAAATCGAAACGCTTACTCCGCTTGTAATACAACAGTACATAATGCGGCTTTTGAAAAGCGGCAACTTAAAGACGGGCGGCGCGCTTGCGCCCAATTCGGTCAACAGCGTTGTAACGGTATTGCAGAACTCTTTAAAATCCGCTTACGCTGTCGGACAGATAAAAGAAAACATTGCAGGTAAAATAGTAAGACCGCGAACGGTGGAAAAAAAGGTTACAAGTTTTACCGTTGCAGAGCAGAAAAAAATTGAAAAAGAAGTTTTTACCGCGAACAAGCCCCGTCTGTTCGGCATAGTTTTAACCCTTTATACGGGTATGAGAATAGGCGAGGTTCTTGCTTTGGAATGGTCTGACGTCGACTTTAAAAAGGGACTTATAAGCATAACCAAAAGCTGTCACGACGGGCTTAAACCTGACGGCGGACTGAAAAGAATAACAGATACGCCCAAAACCCCTAATTCTGTAAGAACCATACCTCTGCCGCGACAGTTGGTTCCGCACCTGCGCGAATTGAAGAAGAAAAGCTCCTCAAAATATGTTGTTGCTTCCACGGTAGGCAACTGCGTAGCCGTCAGAGCGTATCAGCGCAGTTTTGAAATATGCCTTAAAAAGCTGAATATACCACATCAGGGTTTTCACGCACTGCGCCATACTTTTGCCACGCGCGCCATAGAGTGCGGTATGGATGTTAAAACCCTGTCTGAAATTTTGGGTCACAAAAACGCCACCGTCACACTTAATAAATACGTTCACTCCTTTATGGACCATAAAAAAGAAATGATGAACCGCGTGGGCAGGCTTTTGTAATTGCTAAGGTTGTCACCCCGAGCGCGTCGAGGGGTCCCGTTGGGTTTGGCGCATTGTTCGTTGGGATTCTTCGACTGCGCTTGCGCTCCGCTCAGAATGACAGTGTTTGTCATTCCGAACTTGATTATTATGTCATTCCGAGCCCCTACTGTCATTCCGAACGAACGTGAGGAATCTCTTCGGGTTGTCGCTTTGGTTGGGGGGACCCTTCGACTGCGCTTTGCACAGTTTTTGAAAAACTTACAATGCGGTGTGCAAACCTTCGGGCTTTGCCCTCGGACAGGGTGACAATGGTGTGTCGTTGCGAGCGCGTCGAGGGGTCCCGTTGGGTTTGGCGCATTGTTCGTTGGGATTCTTCGACTGCGCTTGCGCTCCGCTCAGAATGACAGTGTTTGTCATTCCGAACTTGATTATTATGTCATTCCGAGCCCCTACTGTCATTCCGAACGAACGTGAGGAATCTCTTCGGGTTGTCGCTTTGGTTGGGGGGACCCTTCGACTGCGCTTTGCACAGTTTTTGAAAAACTTACAATGCGGTGTGCAAACCTTCGGGCTTTGCCCTCGGACAGGGTGACAATGGTGTGTCGTTGCGAGCGTGTCGAGGGGTCCCCCAAGTAAAGCAGAGTAACGAGGGGATTCTTCGACTTCACTTTGTTTCGCTCAGAATGACGGGGAATTACCCCCTGTAATATGCTTGATATAATAAAAAACCGCCTGTTTAAGGCGGTTTTTTTATTTGTTTTATAAAAAAAATAAATACATCTATTAGTGTAATAGGTGTATATTTGGGCTGTTTTTACGCACAAAAACAACCAAAAT
>CAPMFN010000003.1:41639-260260 GCA_948658045.1 Christensenellaceae bacterium | reverse complement strand
CGAACAACAAAATTTTTAAGCCGCAGTCCGCACACACGCAGACGGCGCAAAGGAGCAAACAATGAACAAAAACGCAGTTATCTATGCCCGCTATTCGTCGCAAGGACAAAATGAGCAGTCTATCGAGGGGCAAGTACGCATTTGCACCGCATACGCCGAAAGCAAGGGCTTTACTGTCGTAAAGACCTATATGGACAAGGCGCGAACGGGAACGAACGACAACCGCCCTGACTTTCAGAAAATGATAAGCGACGCGGACAAAGGCGCGTTTCAGCATATTATCGTTTACAAGTTCGATAGGTTTGCACGCAACCGCATTGACAGTATAATGTATAAAGCGCAGTTAAAAAAGCAGTACGGCATACGGGTAGTATCGGCAACCGAGCCAGTCAGCGACGACGAGGGCGGCGAAATCTACGAAATGTTTTTGGAATGGAACGACGAGAAATACAGCGAAAGACTTTCCAAGCGTGTACGCGACGGACTGGACACGAGCGTTAAAAACGGAACGTATTGCGGCGGTTATCTCATTTACGGGTATAAACTCATAGATACCGACAAGAAAGGCAACAAAGGCACGATACACAAAGTAGCCATTGACGAGGAACAAGCCGAAATTGTGCGCTTTATCTTTACTGAGTACGCCAACGGCACAGACAAGAAAGAAATAGCCGACGAATTGAACAAGCGGCACATACTTTACAAAGGCAAGCCGTTTACTTTCCGCACGTTTGAAAACTGGCTGTCTAACGCCAAGTACACAGGCGAATTTATGCACGGGCAACGGCTATGCGCGAATACATACACCGCTATCATAGACAAAGCGACTTTTGCAAAGGTGCAAGAGCGGTTACAGCAAAACAAAATACTTGCGGGAGCAAACTCCGCTATTGAGCCGTATTTGCTTACTGGTAAGGCGTTTTGCGGGCATTGCGGCACGGCTATGATAGCGAGCGGCGGGACAAGCAGATTAGGCAAAAAACATTACTATTATGTTTGCAAGCAGAAAAATAAAGCCCTCTGCGACAAGAAACGCGAGGACAAAGATAAACTGGAATTGTACGTTACCCAAGTGGTACACGAATTTTTGAGCGATAGAAAAAACGTTGAGAAAGCCGCGCAAGACACAATAAACTATTATGAGCAACGCACGGGCGACAACGGAATGCGGAGCATAGAGGCGCAAATACGGCACGCACAGGACGAGGCGGAACAACTTACAAACGCCTTTATACTGGCACGTAACGACCTGCTGCGGGCAAATATAGAGCGCAAAATGCAAGAGATAGAAATACTTATTAAAGACCTAACCGCACACAAGGCTCAAATAGAGTTAGAGCGCGGGCAAAAGATAACCAAAGAAAAGATTATTGACTTTGTGGCAATGCTAATAAAGGGCGACCCGAACGACAAGGAATACCAAAAGAAACTTATAGACAATCTTGTTTACAAGGTGTTTGTGTATGACGATACAGTAGTTACATATCTGATTTTCGGCAACGACAAGGAAATTAAAGAAATAAGCCTTGCCGATAACGACAAGGCTATTACTGGTTTAACGCAGAGGGTTCAACACCTATCGTTACTGGTGCACCATAACAGGGGTATACGAACACCCAGAGAAAGAAATCGCATTTGCGGTTTCTTTTTTGCTTTTTTACTTTCTTGCCCTTTAATTGAACAGCGAATTATTGACACAAATTTATTTTTTGCTAAAATAAAAAAGCCACAAACTCAAATTTCATAAATTTTTTTGATAAACATATCCTAATTTGTAGGATATGCACATTTTTATGTTTATCAATGAGATTTATTTGGGGTTGTGGCAAATTCCAAGTGTTGTGCATTCCGGGTGTGCTTCATTTGAAGCACACTTTTTGTTTATTTAAAAATAAAACCGCTTGTTAAAAGCGGTAATTATTATCTGTTATGACTTAATATGGTTTTTATTATATTGATTATATTCTCTTTTTCTTGAACTTCAAGTCTGTTCCATAATTCCAACATTTGTTGTTTTTGACTATCCGTATCCTTATTTTCGGATACTAATTCTTCAATAGTCATACCGAATGCTTTTGCTATTTGCTTAATCGAATTGTAGTTAGGTTTAGTCGGTATTTCTTTAAACCAACCGTTAATAGCCGTTTTACTTATTTTTGAACGTTTAGAGAGTTGGTAAACACTCCAACCGCGACTATTCATTTCATTCTTGATTTTATCGTTGATACTCATATATTTTTAATCGGTTAATTCTTTCATATCAAAATACGGAGAAGAAAAAAATTCTTCCAAAGACATATTTAATCCTGCACAAATTCCGTAAATAAATTTGATTTGTACAGATTCATTGTTTGCTTTTACAATATCGCACAGCGTCGAATTTGCAACGCCTGTTTTTAAGCTTAGTCCGTGAACAGTTAAACTATTTTTATCACACAATTCCTGTACGCGTTTTGCAATACTATCTTTTAATTTCATATTTAAACCATTTACGATTTTACGAATGTTCGTAAATTTAGTATGGGCTATTTTTATAATTTAAGTTTACGACCGCTCGTAAACTAATAGTAAATAATTTAGAGTTAAGGAGTAAAAGGCAAAAATCCGTTGCTGTAAAGTCACCGCCGATGCGGTTTCGTGCATAAAGTGCGCCCTCCCCACAAGCTACGATTTTAGCCGCACAGCGTTTTCATACTTAGTCAATCAACGGTATTTTGACCGTGTTCTTTTTTGCAGTAAGACGGTGCACCAGCCATAGCGTAAGTTGAAACGTATTTGACTTGCGCTCTTTTTTATAATAAAAAACGGAGCATTATGCTCCGTTTTATTTTTCGTCTGATAAATTACGTAATATTTCAAATACAACTTTGCGCTTACTTTTAGGCACTTTTGCAAAAAGCTCCAAAAATAACATTTGTTCACCGTCAAGTTCGCCTTCGTCAATACCGCTATAAAATTCAGTAATAGATACGTCTAATGCGGCACAAATCAATTCAATCGACTTCCTGTTAGGAGTGTAATGATTATCATTATACCAGTTATAAACTGTGGTTTTATGAATACCTGTTCTTTCAGATAATTCATATAAAGATATGCCTTTTAAATTAATAAGTTCCTGTATTCTTCCATGAATATCCATACTGCACCTGTTTTTTAATTTTATTGTGCCAATGATTTAAGTAAATCAAATATCAAACCTTTTTTATTTTCTGGTATTTTTGCGAATAATTCTAATAATGCTGTTTGTTCGGAGGATAATTCACTCTCGTCTACACGACTGTAAAACTCAGCTTGTGAAATTTTGAAAGCTAAACACACACTTTCAATAGAAGCCCTATCTGGGGTGAAATGTTTTTCATTGAACCAATCGTAAACAGTTGTAGGATAAAAACCTGCTTCTTTTGCAAGTTTATATTTAGTCCATTTATTTTTTTTCAATAACTCTTCAATTCTATCCTGTACAGTCATTTTTTTACCGATATTATGTGTTAGCAATAATATTTTATAATGGTTGACATAAATTTTATTACGTGTTACAATGTATTGGAATAGTAGTGCTAAGACGTAAATTATGAAAACATTGTAGTTTTACAGGGAATTGTCCAACATGCTTTACGCTTGCATACAACACCGACAAAGACAAATTTTATAAAACAGTATTTTAAAGCAAGCACATGAAAAAGAAAATAATAAAGTCTATATTATTCGGAATTTTAATATACGTTACGGTAACAGTAATTATATTTTGTTGCTTTTACGCTGTGCAAGGGGACGATATATGGAATAATCTTAAAGACTTTTGGAATTGGTACAAAAAATTGTTATGAAAATAAAGACAATATTTTCATCTAACCAAAAAACCAAGCTTTAAAACAAACAAAGGTTTGCTTTTTGTTGACTAAGACTGTACGCAATGATATACTTTAATAAATTTTTAATTAGGATTACGGTTATGGCGGACGGTTGGCTTATTGCGGTAATTTCAATTGTATTTATATTCTGCTTTATTCTTTGTGCGGCGACTTTTTATTTTAATTACAGAAAAAAAGGATATATTAAAAAGAAAATCAAAGGGCTTGCAAATAACGCTTTGGAGCTAACGCCTGAAGAATTTTTTGAACTGAGAAAGACGAGTTTCGGCGGAAAAGGCAGCCCTTATTATGCTTTAAAATACAATTTTTCGGGAGTATACATACTTTATAACACCACAAAAAATATGTATTACGTCGGTCAGGGCAAAGAAATACTAAACCGCGTAAATTCGCATTTTACAGGCAAGGGCAACGGCGACGTTTACGCCGATTATAAGTACGGGAATTTATTCACCATAAAGATGATTGCGCTTGAAAAAAGCGGATTTAAGACGCTGAACGAACTTGAACGCAATACAATTGCAACCTACGAATCGTTTGCGGCAGGCTATAACAAAACAAGAGGCAACAAATAATTAAAAGCGCACGATTTCGAGTCGTGCGCTTATTTATTACCCTTCTTCCTCTTCGTATTTACAGCATTTCGACGCCGGTTCCGAAATTATGTTTCCGTATACGTCAAACCGCGAGCCGTGACAGGGACAGTCCCAAGTGTGAGTGTCAGGGTTCCATTTTAGTTCGCCGTGCAGATGCGGACACATACTGCCTATAATATGAAGTTTACCGTCTTCATCCCTGTAAACGGCGCGTTTTTTACCGTTATGCCGCACTACTGCTCCGCTGCCTTTGGGAACATCTGCGCAAGTTTTTGCCGTAACCCTGAAATAACCCATAGTTATTTCCTTTATGTTGGTCAAAGCGTTGGCTACAAAAACTTTCATACTGCCGTTTATGTGTCTTTGCGGAGAGAAAAGCTCTTCGTTAGGGTTTTCTTTGCCGCAAATCATATCGCAAATTAAATTCGCGCAAGCCATTGAGTTGGACATACCCCATTTATTGAAGCCCGTAACCACATAAACGCCGTCCGAATCGGGGAAATATCTGCCTGCGGCAGGCATACCGTCAAACGTCATTACATCCTCTGCGCTCCAACAATGGGTTACAGTGTCTGCGCCGAAAAGAGTTCTTGCCCTCTCTTTAAGCGCAAGAAAATGTCCTGACTCTCTTATTCTGCCCGTTCTGTGGTCACCGCCGCCGAACAGCGTACCGCCGGCATAAGGTCTGACAGAAAGTCCGTCCTCCTTCTCTTCAAGAAACATTTCCTCGGTAAGCTTTTTATTTACCGCAATTGTATAAGAAGTGGATTGTCTCAACTTTAAAATATAACCGCCGCGCGAATTAATTATGGGAAAATGCGTAGCGACAACTATGCTTTTGGCTTTGATTTTTCCGTTTTCGGTAATCACGGTTTTATCTGAGGAGTCAACGTCCATAACGCGAGTATTCTCGTAAATTTCAAAATTTACAGGCAATGAAGTAAGAAACTTCAAAGGGTCGAACAGATACTGTTTTTTACATTTTATCGCGCCGCTTGCGTCAAAATGCGGCAATCCGCTAACCCATTCGCACTCCGCGCCTATCTTTTTCATTACTGCAAAAGTTTTTTCAAGCCTTGCCTTAGACGCGCATGTGTATATATAACCGTTAGTTTCCTGCCAGTTACACTCTATACCGTATTTTTCTTTTAATTCTTTAAAGCCGCGCATACCTTCTTTCTGCGCTTCGAAATATCCCTTTGCCGCCTGCTCGCCGTAGCGTCGGTAAAGGTCGGAATAAACATTGCCTTGATTATAGGTTATTTTCGCGGTAGTTCTGCCTGTTGTTCCGCCGAAGAGACGGTTTGCTTCCAAAAGCGTAACAAACTTGCCTGCTTGCGCAAGCCTGAACGCCGTCAAATAGCCTGCAATTCCTCCGCCCATAACCACAATATCCCTTTCCGCGTTGCCTTTCAACGACGGATATTCCCGTCTTTCACCTTTCCATACGCTGCAAAACTCCATAATTACCTCCGAGCATTCAGATTAATTATTGTCAAAAATACTTTTTTAAAACTAACTTTTAAAACGTGTTTACAATGCTGTCGGATTATGCTATATTTTGTCGTATATGAAACGTATTGTGAACATAAGATTTCCCGTGCTTACAGCGTGTTTTCTTGCTTTGGGCGTGTGGGTTGGGTATCTGTTCAGCTACCATCAGGCAGACTTTATCTGGCTGATTGCCGTTTTACCGGTATCTGCAATTTTGTTTATTGCTTCTTTCATATGTAAAAAGAAATTATTTGCCGTTTTCTCTGTTTTGCTTGCGTTATTTTTTGCAATTGGAGCGATAAACAGTTTTTACCGCCTTGAAAATTTTAAAGCCCGAGAAATTTCCGACAACGAAATATATAGCGTCACCGGCACCGTAGAAGAAAAAGGTCTTAATACGCGAGGAGAATACATCGTTCTCAAAAACACAAAAGCAAACGGGCACAAGCTGAACGGAAAAATAAAGGTATTCCTGCCTGAAATATACGGCGATTTCTGCGACGAGGGCTATACGGTAAGTTTTACCGGCAAACTGAATTTTAACGACGCTTTCGCCTATGGCGAACTCAATTATTACGCGGAACAGAATATAAAGTATACGACCTCCCCGAACGGTTTGATTAGCTCGGTTTACCATTATTCGCTTTTCGGAAGTATTCGCGCCGAAATAAAAAACGCGCTTTACGGCAATTTAAGTTACGATACCGCGGCGATATGCTACGGCATGCTTTTAGGCGATACACAGCACGTTGACGATGAAGCGCTTGCAAACTTCCGATACGGTGGCATTGCGCATATTTTTGCGGTTTCCGGTTTACATATCGGTATAATTTACTCACTACTGACTTTTATCTTAAAAAAAGTCAAATGCAACAAATATCTATCCGCAGGGCTGAGAATTTCTGCGATAATATTTTATTCGGGAATATGCGGCTTCACCCTATCTTCCGTCCGCGCGGTAATAATGTGCGCTGTAAGTATGCTTACGGGTCTTTTTCACGTCAAAAACGACAGACTTAACAACCTTTCGTTTGCCGTAATTCTGATACTTTTAATCTCGCCTTTGAGCTTGTTTTCGGTAGGTTTTCTTCTTTCGATTTGCGCCGTAGGCGGAATAATTCTGCTTTCGAAATCAACGGTTAGGTTTGCAAAAAAGTTAAAAATACCCGAAACGGTATCCTCCCCTATCGGCGCGACATTTGGCGCGCAAGCAGGAACATTGCCTATTATGATGGCAAAATTCGGGTACATCAGCGGCGCAGGACTGATAATAAATCTGCTTATTATGGTTCTGATTTCTCCGCTGTTCACGCTTACTTTTGCAGGAACTTTACTCTCAGTTTTAATCCCACCTGCCGCACAGTTTATAATGCCTTATTCGGTTTTACCGCTTGAAACGACGCTGTCCTTTCTTTTGGACGCGAATTTTGAAAACGCGCTTGTAACAGGTTTCGGTTCGGGTGTTTTTATACCGCTGTATTATGCCGTTTTACTGCTCTTATCGGACAAACTCAATTTGAAAGGCATACCGCGAAGCGTTTTTGCTGGAATTGGCGCCACGGCGCTTGCGGCATGCGTGCTTATTCTAACCTATTCCCCTGCAAAAGGTTATAAAATTTCAATAGGGGCAAGCGCAACGGGCGGAAGCGTAATAATCAAATCGGGCGGCGGAAACGTGCTGATAATGACGCAAGGCGCCAATATTTCACGCGTTAAAAACTTTATAAATTCGGAGTATTCTTTTTCGTTGGACGGCATCATAATTTTGGGCGACGATTACAGTATAGAAAGCTTTGATTTGAGTTTGCCGTGCAAAGATTTATACCTCTGCTCTCTATATCTTCCCGTCTATCCGTTCGGCGACAGTTGCGAAGTGCACTACGAACACAGCTTTACGCTCTGCGGCATAGATTTTGAATTTGCCGACGGACACAGTATTTTATTCGACCTTGACGGCGTTACCGTAGGCGTTTGCGAAAGCGGTAAAATTCCTTTTGATAAATGTGATTTGTTAATTTCGCTGCAAGAAAATTACGATAAGTTTACAGACAGCTTACAATGCGACGCCGATACCACTGTGTATTTCAATCTGAAAGACACAAAATACAACGTTTACGACCTCGGAACAATACGATTTTACAGTCAAGACGGCAAATTAGAACTTTGTTAAATGTTCTTATTGCCTAAATTTATTAATTAAATCTTAAAACCCTAAAACATATCAACACGGCCGTAACTTCGACTCCGAAATCAATTTAAAATAATAAAAAAGACAGCCCATAACGGCTGCCTTTTTTTATTGTCAAATATCAACGCGGCAAACAGCTTATAATTCAGCTAAATCTACCGATTAAAATTAACTTATTCTTTATTTGCTGTATTTTTTTTCGATTGCGGTTATTTTGTCAACCCTGCGCTGATGTCTGCCGCCCTCGAACTTTGTGTTAATAAAAGTTTCAACTATTTTTAATGCGTAACCCTCGCCGACAACCTTTTCGCCCAACGCAAGCACATTGCTGTCATTGTGCAGTCTGGTAAATTCGGCGCAATAACTGTCGTGGCAATGCGCGCAACGCACTCCGGGCACTTTGTTTGCAACGATTGATACTCCAATGCCAGTTGAACAAACTACTATTCCTCTTTCACAGTCGCCGGAAGCTACGGCTTCCGCCGCAGGAAGAGCAAAATCGGGATAATCGCAACTATCTGTACTGTCAGTTCCGAAGTCGCAAATTTCATGACCTGCCGCCTTGAGATGAGCGGAAATTTTGTTTTTAAGATTCAAACCGCCATGGTCGCAAGCAATTGCAATTTTCATTTTAAACACCGTCCTTATAAGTAGAAATATAATTTTTTATGATAATATCGCACGCGCGTGAAAGCGCGTCTCTTGTAACTTTGTAAGCATCCAGATTACAGCCGTACGGGTCGGGAACGTCGTAACCGCACAAATCTTTTATACAGTAGACGTTTCCGCAAGCTTCCAGCATTTTTTTCTGACTTTCAGTCATACAAACGACAATCGTGCTGTTTTCTATAAGCTTTTGCGTAAGCTGTTTAGGCGCGAATTTTTCAACGTCTATACCGATGTCGGCAAGCGCTGTTTTGCTGTTTGCGCTTATTGTTCCGCCCACTTCCGCGTGTATTCCGCAGGAAGAAACATCCCACCACCGTATTTTATTGCGTTTGATTTTACTGCGCAACAACGCCTCCGCCATAGGGCTTCGGCAAGTATTGCCCGTGCAAACAAACAAAACTTTTTTCCTTTTCATACTTTACCTGCAAGCTTTGGTAAGCCTGTTCATAACCCCGACCATTACGCCGTCCTGCTTTTCGGGCGCAACAGCTATTATAAGGTCGGAAATTTTTTCGCCCTCGCGCAGTTTACTGTAAAGATTTGAAGCTATTTCAATTTCAGTCCGCCCGAGATTTAAAATGTTTTCAACACCCGATTTCTTTGCCGTAGCATCGTCGCACAAAAGATAAACTTTTAGTCCTTTACCGCTTTCTTCCCTGTATGCTTTTACCGCTTCGGAAAGCTCTGAGCCGTAAAAAAGCATAGTTTTACAATCGGGAGAATAATGCTTATATTTCATACCCGGCGAAATTGCGCGCATTCCATCTTTGTAAACGTATTCTCCGCAGTCGCCGGCAACGGCGGCTATCATTTCTTTAGTCACAAGTCCTGAACGGAGTATTACGGGAATATCGCCCGTACAGTCCAAGACTGTGCTTTCTATTCCGCCCAAAGAAATTCCGCCGTCAAGAATAAGACTTATTTTACCTTTCAAATCGGCGTAAACGTGTTCGGCGGAAGTCGGGCTGACATGTTTTGAAATATTTGCGGACGGCGCCGCAATAGGCAGATTTACATATTCCAAAAATTTCTGCGCGCCCTCGTGCGAAGGTATTCTTACAGCCAAAGTATCTAAACCGCACGAAACAGACTTTGAAACCGTACCCTTACTTTTATAGACCATGGTCAAAGGTCCGGGCAAAAAGGCTTTTGCCAAAAGCCGCGCATATTCAGGCACATCGCAAACAAGCGAAGAAATATCATAATTTTTATGGACGTGGACTATAAGCGGATTGTCGTTAGGACGCCCCTTTATGCGGAAAATATTTTGCACCGCATTATCGTCGTAGGCGTTTGCGCCGAGTCCGTACACTGTTTCAGTGGGGATAGCCACAACTCCGCCGCTTAAAATTATTTTTTTTGAAAGCTTCAACGAACTTTCGTCGATTTTCAAAACTTCAGTATTCATATATTAAAACGGCGGCTCCTCGTCTTCGGGCGGCGCGTCCTCTTCGGTGAGCGGCGCAACGTCGTTATTGCCGCCGTAACCGTTCGGTCTGCTTGACGACGCCCTCTCTTCCATTGATTCGCTCATTTCGGGATTAACGAATTTAGTCAGCTCGCCTTTGAATCTAAGCGGTATTCTGTCGAGACTGCCGTTTCTATTCTTTGCTATATTCAAGAATGCCTGTCCTTTCTGCACTTTGCCGCTTTTCACATCCTCCTCGCTTGCCGTAACGTCGGGACGGGAGATGAACATAACCATATCGGCGTCCTGCTCTATCGCGCCCGATTCGCGAAGGTCGGTAAGCTGAGGCTCGCCCGACTGAATACGTCTTAACTGCGAAAGAGCGATTACCGGTACATCAAGTTCTTTTGCCATAATTTTAAGGTCGCGGGTAATGGAAGCAACTTCCTGAACCCTGTTTTCGTCGCCACCCTTTTTTCCGCTTGACATCAGCTGAATATAGTCAATCATTACAAGGTCTAATTCACCGTTGTTCCTTGCCTTTATCCTGCGGCATTTTGAAAGAATTTCAGCAGGCGTTACCCTTGAGCTGTCGTCTATGCTGATTTTACACTTTCTTAATCTTTCGCTCGCTTTGGCAAGTTTTTTCCAATCGTTTTCGTTAAGTTTACCCGAAAGCGCGGTTGACATACTGACTTCCGCATTCGCGCAAAGCAATCTTTGTATAATCTGAACTTCGGGCATTTCAAGCGAAAATACGGCGCAGACTTTGCCCTCGACGACAGCGGCATGCTCGATAATGTTCATTGCGAGCGAAGTTTTACCCATACCGGGACGGGCGGCAAGAACTATCAAGTCCGATTTCTGAAGACCGTTAGTAAGCCTGTCAAGCCTGTTGAAACCTGTAGCTACTCCGCGGTAAGCGTCTCTATCCTCGGAAAGCTTCTGAAACTTTTCAAACACCAAATCAAGCCCTTCGGAACTTCTTATGTCTTTTACTGCCGAAGTGTCGTTTACCTGTGATACGGAATAAATTCTTTCTTCTGCATATTGTATGCTTTTTATAGAATCGTCGCTGGACTTAGAATAGTCGGCTATATCTCTTGCGGCGCGTATTAGGTTGCGGTTTACGCTGTCGCGCCTGACTATATCAAGATAAAATTTATAATTTGCAGCCGAAGGCGTTACCTGCACCAACTCGGTAAGATAGTTTATTCCGCCTGCCTTCTGCAAATTGCCTTCGCCCTCCAATCTGTCGGACAAAGTGACTATATCCACGGGTTTTCTATCCGCAAAAGTCATTTTTACCGCATTGATAATATACTTGTGCGAATCCTGATAAAAGTCGTTTTCCGAAAGCCCGTCAAGCACTTCAGGTAGTATTTCGTTGTCTATAAGCATACACCCTAAAAGAGCCTGCTCTGCGTCCAAATTGTTGGGCATAACGTTGTTTTTGTCTGACATAGTACTTTGCAAATCCTGAGTTTTATTGTTTTTAACCGTAATTTTAAGCTATTTTTGTAAAATATCGGTAAATTATTTTAAATTCATTAATTTTTCCAATTGGATTAAAGTTTCGTCAAATTCTTTCATCGCCACCTCAAAAGCCTGAGGTTTAGACAGGTCTACGCCGGCAAGACGCAGAAGCGAAACGGGATCCGTAGAACAGCCGCCGGAAAGAAATTTGAAGTAATCTTTTACTGCTTTGTCACCCTCGGTCATTATGCGCTTGACAATGTTTATAGCGGCTGTAATTCCCGTCGCATATTTGTAAACATAGAACGAGCGGTAAAAATGAGGTATCCTTGACCATTCGCAAGAAATATTATAATCGTGTTCGATATCTTCGCCGTAATATTTTTTGCCTATACCTGCATAGAGTTCGCAAAGATTTTCTTTGGTCAAAGGTTCGCCGCCCTCCGCCATTTCATGTGCGCGCGCTTCGAATTCCGCAAACATTGTCTGGCGGTGAAGAGTTGCGCGAATGCTGTCAAGGTAATAATTCAAAAGATATTTCTTTAAATTTTCGTCCTTTGCCTCTTTAAGCATATGCTTTAACAGAAGCACTTCGTTTACCGTGCTTGCAACTTCCGCAACGAATATTTTATAGTCGGACTTTGCGAAAGGCTGATTTTTCTGCGAAAAATATGTGTGAAGCGCATGCCCCATCTCATGCGCTATGGTAAACACTTCGTTTAACGTAGGCTGATAGTTCAAAAGAACATAAGGATGCGTGCCGGGACAACCGATACTGTACGCGCCGCCGCCCTTTCCATCTGTTTCTTCGACGTCAAGCCACCTCTCTTCGTATCCCTGTTTCAAAAGCGACTGATATTCTTTCCCGAGCGGAGCCAGCCCGTTTATAACAATTTCGTAAGCTTGGTCATAGCTGTATCTGACGTCAACGCCGCTGACCAAAGGCGCATAAATATCGTAAAAATACTGCCTGTCATAGCCGAGTATCTTTTTTCTGCCAGAAATATAGCGGTGCATTGAAGGCAAATTTTCGTTTACGGCTTTAAGCAGGTTGTCGTAAACGCACCTGTCCACATCTTCGGCAAAAAGCGCCTGTTCAAGACAAGAGGAAAATTTGTAAACTTTTTTAAGATAGACGTCTTTTTTTACGTTTCCGTGATAAATAGAAGTCAAAGTATTAATTAAGCCTGTATATGCCGCGTAATACTTTTCAAAAGCTTCTTTCCTCTTCTCTCTGTTATCCGAATGAAGAATTATTCCGTAAAGTCCGTGTGTAAGTTTTGTCTTTTTGCCCTCCCATTCAATCTCGGGCAGAGGTAAGTCAAGGTTGTCAATCATACCGAAACTTTCGATAAAACTGTCAAAAATTTCTCCTGCCATACCTATAAGCTTTTCCTCGGCTTGCGATATAACATGAGGCTTGCCCTTTATGATTCTTTTAATCTGATAATCATAATCCGCGAAATCCTTGTCCGAAATCAATGAATTCAAATAGCTTTCGTCAAGCTTTGCCATTTCAGGCTCGTAAAACGCAAGTTCCGCAGCGTATTTCGAATATAACGCCCCGACCTTTGCCTTATACGAATTATATTTTGAAACGCCTCGGTTTTCGTCGTTACGCATATGTGCATACACGCCCAAACGTTCGAGACTTATCGAAAATTCGTCATTGGCTTTTAAAAATTTCAGAAGTTCATCTTTTTGCCCGAGTTTACCCGAATAGCGCGACAAATCAAGACTGCTTTCGGCTTTTTTAAAAGCCTTTTCCCAATCTTCATCCGTGGCAAAAATATCTTCTATTTTCCATTTGTACTGTTCTTTGACCTGTTCTCTCGTCATTTTAAACCTCTTTTATTTACCCCAAAGGGTGAAATTGAAAAATGTATACATAGCCGTAGTAAACGATTTTACGCTCATAGCCCAATCAGGAACTACCCCGACCAGATTTTTTACGGGATAATCGCCGTTCTGCCGACTGTCGGTACTTTCGTTTCTGTTGTCCCCGAGAAGAAACATACAGCCTTCTTTCACTGTGCGCTCTTCAAAAGAATTAACGCTTAATTCGGGGTCGTTATACACCAGATAATCTTCTTTCACGGCGTTTCCGTTTACATACAGAATGCCTTTCTCCATTTTTACGGTGTCGCCGCCGAACGCCATAGCCCTTTTGATAATATTTCCCTTTTCGGTATGACCGCCGTAACTGACTTCCCTGTATACGATTACAATATCGCCGTAATCGGGCGAAGCGTGTTTATCGACGTAAATAAATTCGCCGCCGCGCGTATTTTCGCTTCTTGCGCCGATAAGCGTCGGTTGCATTGAAACGTTTACAACGTAAATCCCCATAAAAAGTATGTTAAAAACAACTTCCAAAATGAGAATTACGCAAAACAGGACGATTATTGCGTTTAAAAAAATATTAAACGGCGAGCGTCCGCTCCTTTTATACAGCCCTTTGCGCACCTCGTACGGATAAACGCAGTTCCCTGTCAGCTTTTCTGCCATATTCACCTTAAAGCCACATAATGTTGTTTACCGCATAGCCGACGGGACAAGTAAGCGTAAACTTTAAATCGCCCGTAAAATCGGCAAGCGGAACTCCGCTTGCGGTTTTGAAATTTTTACTTTCAGAAATAATCGTCTGCCATGCTCCGCCGACGACGCTTATAACGTTGACATACTCTTCACCGGAACTTAAATCAGTAAAACTGAGCGTCAGCGTTGAGCCTTCGTCACTGAAAAAGTCCATTGACAGAACGCTGTTTGTTGTGGGCACAAAACGGGGATTGCTCATCCTGAAAGTAGAAAGTCCGCACTCGGAAAAAAGCCCTTTTACGCCTTTTGTCTTAGTCACAAGTTTCGGCAGTACAGATTCGCTGGGAAAGAAAATTCCGCCGACCGCCAAAGACGAAGAATCCGCGACGGAAAAATCGTCGGCAACGTCCTTATCATTGTACATTACACGGCATTTGCTCTTCATATTGCGGAACATGCCGCTGATTTTTTTCACGGTCATTTTAGACCATACCGTAAATCCGTTGAGATATTTGACCCTGCAAAATACAAAGATTGTCGAAGTCTTTTGATAAATATTCAAAAAATATTCGTGAACATTTTCCGACTTTCTGCCTTTTTCGGGACAGACGCACCATTCACGAACAGTAGAATCGATACAATCCTCGGCAAGATAAAGGTTACAGCTTTCAGCTATACCCCTGCCGTCAAACGTTACCCTTGCTATAAGGTTTGACATTTCGTCTACCTGAACGGTTATTTCGGGAGGCGACGGAATAAAAACCTGTCTCTTTTTAAGTGTTTTATCAAGAATAAGGAACATATCGGCAATACTTTTAGAACCAATCGCCGAATTACATTTAACCGAATAAGAAATTGCGCTGTCCTTTATGAATTCCTGATTTATACGCGAAAATGTATCGTAAGCCCTGTCATAATCGAATTTTGCGTCATTTGTGGAACAAAGCATCAAAACAGGACATTTGACGTGAGGCGCGTACGCCTGTGAATCTATACCGGCAATAAAACGGTATCTTTCTTCGTCCAAATCAGGGTCTTCGTTTAAGTATTTGCTAATTCCGTTATATGCTTTCCAACCGGCGGCACATACGGGAATTATGCAGGAAAATTCGCCTGCAACTCCGAGCTTCCAAGCAATTTCTCCGCCGTCTCGTATACCCACCACAGCAATATTGCGGCTGCCCGTGCGCTCTTGTATAAATTTACGGGCATAAAGTCCTATGCCTACCCACTCAAACCAACTCGTCTTATCGGCGCTGTCGTCAACGTAATCTTTTTGTCTGCCGCATTTAGCCGTGTTGGCATAAGAAACGTTGCTGGGGTAACGCGTAGAAAAAACAGTATCTTTCCACTCGCCACGGTAATCGACCATAAGCGCCGTATAACCGCGCGTTACAAAAAACCTTAAAACTTCCTCGTCAATCGTGTCAGTACTGTCGGGAAAAATAAGAACGGTTCCAGCCGCGGGAGACTGCACGTCGTATGCGAAAGCGGCGGCAATCTGCACCCTGCCGCAACCCGTTTCCCTGCCCGAAAAATTCATATATTCGATTCGGACATCATCCGTCTGCTTGGACGACAATATAACGGGAAACGTAGGAAGTGAAACGTCAAGATTATTAAACAATGACAAAGGCGTTAAAATTTTCGGCAAAACGTACTCCTCAGCAACTTACATTCACGGTTGAACCGCGGCTTTCAGTCGCTTTTATAACTGTTATTTTACTGTCTATTCTGTTTTTTAGTTCTTCAACATGGCTTATTATTCCGATAGTAAAATCAGAGCTTTTAAGCTTTTCAAGCGCGTCCATAACGGTATCCACAAGAGAACTGTCGAGCGTGCCGAAGCCCTCGTCAAGAAAGAAAAACTCAATAGATTTCATTGATTTGGCGCAAATAGTCTGCGAAAGCGCAAGCGCGAGCGAGAGCGAAACCAGAAAAGTCTCGCCGCCCGAAAGGGTATTGACGCCGCGGAGATTTCCGCAGTCGAAATTGTCGCCGACGTAAAAATTATTATCTTTATATGTCAAAAAATATCTGCCGTCATTCAACTTTAAAAGTATTGACGAAGCAATTGCCGATACGTCGCAAAGATACTCTTCGGCGATATATTCCATAAATTTATTGTTTTTCGTTACTTCTTTAAGCCTTGCCAGAAGTGTGCGTTTGTTTTCAATCAAATTGTATTCTTTTTGAATTGCGCACTTCTCTTTCAAGCGTTTTTCAAGGATTTCGCATTCCTTTTTTAAAACGGCAATTTCACCGCTTAAAACAGCTACACCCCCTAATATGTCGGACTTTTGCTGTTTACACTCTGCATATTCCTCTTCTTTAAAAGTCAAAATACCGTTTGTTTTTTTCAGCTCTTCCGTCTTACTTAAAAGTAAAGCAAACTTTCCGTCATAGTCTTTTAAAACATTTTCAGCTTCCTTTAAAGATTCGAAACGCTCCGCAAGTTCGATACAGTTTTCAAGCGTACCAAGCTTTGAATCTTTAATTCTTTCAGCTATTTTTAAACTTAAAAATTCAACTTCTTTTTCAGCCGTCTGTTTTATGGTTTTATATCTTTCCGCATTTATTTCCAAATCGGTTTTTGCCTTTCTCAGATTTTCGAAATTTCCGGCAAGCTCTTCTTTGCGGTGTTTCAACAATTCAAGCTTCCTGTTGTTATCGTCTATAACTTTTCCGAAGTCTTTGCAATTTTCACCGAATAAATGCGCCAATTCGCCGCGTATGGAGTCCGCCGCTTTTTTTAATTCGGCTCCCTCCTTTATCGAGGCACTTATTTCATTTTTCTTTATTTCAATCGCAGAAGTAAGCTTTTGCACGCTTTCACTACACGAATTTACCCTTTTTTGTTTAAGTTCTCTGTCTTTAAGCGCATTCTGATAACCGTTTAACTGTTTTAAAGCATCTTCTGAAGAAAAATCTTTTACATCCTGCACGCGAGTGCGGTATTCAGAAATTTTACCGTTTACTTCACCACTGACGTATTTATAAAACAAAGAACCATCTTGATAAACTTTTATATTCTTGCCGAAATCAGTAAAGTATTCAAGCGATTTCTCGTATTCCCCTTTGAGAACGGCGCCCTTAAAACCGACGTTGATTATTTTAGAAAAATCGCATTCGGACGTCTCAGCCAACTGTTTTTCAGCATCCGAAAGCAAAATTTGGGCTGAACCCAATTGGGCGTTTAAAGCTTTTATTTCCTCTTCTTTTTTACGGTATTCCTGTCTCTTTACATTTAACGATTTATCGAAATTTTCGAGTCTTTGCCTCATATTTAAACTCGATTCGTACAGCAGTGACAATCGTTCGCACTCTGAAATTTCTTTTTCGAAGTTACCGTTCGAAAGCTGTCTTTGAACGTTTAAAATTTGCGCAGAGACCTTGTCGATTTCAGTTCCGATTTGACTAATTTTTTCAATTGACCCCCGAATATCATTGATTTTTGATGTTTTTTGCTCGTATTGAGCAACAATTTCTTTACATACGGGAAGCGCCGAAAAATCCTTTCTTAGCTTATCTATTTCACCCTGTTTTTCTCTTAATATACCAATTTCCGTTTCAAGCGCATCCAATTCGGCGCGATTTTCATAAAGTTTTTTAAGCTTTTCACACTTGTCGGTTAAAACTTCTGCTTCTTTATTTTGCTTACTCAATAAGTCAGTTTTTGAATTGACCCCCATATATGCTTGATGTAATGCATTTTCCGTCACTTCTTCGTAAGCTTGCAACCTGCCGCATACATTTTGATATGCGCCTTCGGTTTCGGTATTTAAAGCGTTCAATTTTTCTTTTAATTTGTCGCCGTACTTGGATAGCGAAAACAATCTTTCGATAAGCGCAAGCCTTTCACGCGGAGACGATTTGACAAATCTTGCAAACTCGCCCTGCGGCAACGCAATACACTTTCTGAAATCTTCCGCCTCCACTCCGATAATTTCTGCAATTTTTTTCTCAACCGCGGAAGCTTTATCGGCAAGACAAATACTCTGCTCTTCGTCCGTTTCGTAAAGCGCCGCTTTGTGCGTACCGTACCTGTCTTTTTTTAAAACGCGCTCTACGCAATATATCTTTCTTTTTCCTTCGTTTAAAATGTTAAAAGTAAATTTTACGCTTGCCGCTTCGCTACGGTAGTTGATTATATCGCTTTTTTCCTTACTTCTTTCTACGCTGCCGTAAAGCGCAAAATTTATACAGTCTAAAATTGTGCTTTTGCCGCTGCCCGTATCGCCGAATATGCCGAAAAGCCCCGTTTTAGTCAATGCTTCAAAGTCTATTATTGTATGCTCGGAAAAACTGTTTATTCCTTCAAATTCCAATTTTAACGGTTTCATTCTTCCTCCGTAAGCGAAAGAAAAAGCGACAAAAGTTCCTTCGGAACGTCTGCACCGTAACGCAGTTTATAGTAATCCGAAAAAAGTTCGGACGACGATTTGTTTTTATTTGAATACTTGCCGTAATCTATTTCCGCGCTTCTGACTTCCGCCTTTAAAGAAACCAGATTTTCATTCTCTCGCAAAGACTTACTCTCCTGTGGGGTCATCGGCGCGTTCAAGTTAATTGTAAGTTCTACAAAATATTCGCTGTATTTTTTAAGAAGCGAAATCCCGTCCTGCACGCTGTTTGCTTGCAGGCGCACTAATTTTCTTGCAGAACATAGTTCAACCTGCGAAAAGTTTTCCACTCCCCTTTCAGTCAAATCAAAGACGTTCACGGATTTCACCGCTCCGCATTCGTCAAACGAAAACTGCATCGGCGCGCCGCTGTAATATGCGTTTTTACCTATGCGCTGTCTTTTGTGAAGATGCCCCAAAGCGCAGTAATCGCAGGACGGCAAAAGTCTTAAAGGCACCGAACGGGTTCCGCCCAAATCAATTTCTCTTTCGCTTTCGCTTACACTGCCGCCGGCGACGAAGATATGCGATAAAAATATCGAAGGAATATTTTTTGCTTTGCCCTCTTCTCCGCAGTTTATCCAGCGCGTCATCTTCTCTTCGAAAGTTTCTTCCGAGCGCCCTTCTTTAAATCTTGCCTCGTTGGGATACGGAAGAGCGTTGATATAAACCTGTTCGCCCCTGTCGTTTTCAAAAATTACCCAACCTGCGCCCGATTTTACGGGATGCGTTCCACCGATGGATTTACATACAACTGCATTTAAACTGTTGCCTAAAATGTAAATATTGTGTTCCTGTGCCAATACCGAAGCCGCCGTAAGACGGACATGGTCATCATGGTTGCCGCTTACAATCAAAACCGCGCAATTTTCTGCAAGAAGTTTAACGCCCTGATAGAAAATTTCTTCGGCTTCCGCCGACGGAGTATAGGTATCGAAGACGTCGCCTGCAATGAGCAAAAGTTCCGTCTTTTCGCGGCGGCAGACTTCCGCAAGTTCGCAAAATACCGCCCGATATTCCGAAAACCGCTCTCTTCCCATAATTTTTTTGCCGATATGCAAATCGGAAGTGTGCAAAATTTTCATTATAAGCTTAAAATTTTATGACAAAATGCGGCGATTGGTGTTGATTTTTAGACCGTTTGCCTTTATAATGTAATTCACCGCTATTTTAGATTATAGTTCATTTGGAACAAGAAATCAAGCGTAATAAAGGAATTTAGGTAAAATGGCTTTTATTTCGGCCGCAGACGGATTTATAAAAAAATCCGTGACAAGCGTTGAAAACAAGTTCATATCAAAGTACCTGCCGACGATGGACCCCGTCGCCGTAAAGGTATACCTTTACTCTTTATTCCTTATGCAAAGCGGACTGCAATACGAACTTAACGACTTGGCGCAAAGCCTCTCGATTGACTGCGAAAAACTTAAAGAATACTATATTTATCTTGAAGAGTTAGAACTTGTTTCTATCGTAAACCGGTCCCCCTTTGAAATAAAAATACTTGAAGCTGAAAACATAAGCGGCGCGCCGAAAAAGTTTAAGCCCGAAAAATATTCGGATTTTACTAAAAACGCGCAAAACGTTCTTAAAGGCAGAATGATTTCCACAAACGAGTTCAGAGAATATTTTCTGCTTATGGAAGAATACGGTTTTGACCAGAACGCGCTTATTATGATAATAAATTACTGTGTAAATCTGCACGGCGATAACATAAGATTTGCCTATATTAAAAAAGTTGCAAAAAGCTTTGCAAAAGAAGGCGCGACCACCGCAAAAAAAGTGGATGAAAAACTTTCGGCTTATACTTCTTCCACCCCTGCGCTGATTAATCTTTTCAACGCCGCAGGCATCAAAAAACAGCCCGATATCGATGACGACAAGCTGTACAAAAAGTGGACTTTTGAACTCGGCTTCGACGAAAAAGCAATTATCTGCGCAGCTAAATGTTTCAAAACAAAAACCTGCGAAAAACTGGATTGTGCGCTCGGCGAACTGTATAAAAACAAAAAATTCGACGTAAAAGAAATAGAGGACTATTGCCAGAATAAAAATTCCGTTTACGAACTTACGCTGACGATTGCAAAAAGCCTCGGCGTTTATATGCAGACCCCTGCCCCCTACGTTGAAAATTATGTCAACATCTGGTGTAATTACGGATTTTCGGGGGATAGCCTCAAAGAAATTTCTTCGTACTGTTTTAAAGAAGGTAAAAATTCTTTCAGTGAAATGGACGGGCTTATCTCTTCCCTTTATAACGACGGTATCGTTGCTGAAAACAGCGTTTGCGCTTACATAGAAAAACAGCGCAAAGACGGTAAACTTTTAAAAGATATTTTGTCCGCGTGCGGACTTACGCGTAAAATTATTCCTTGGGATAGGGAGTGCCTTGCAAAATGGCGCGAATGGGGATTCACAGAGGATATGCTGTTTGAAGCGGCAAAGCTTTCTTCCGGAAAGTCTAATCCGACGGCATATATGAACGGAATACTTTCGTCTTGGAAGTCCGAAAAAATATTTACAACTGATAAAATTCCCAGCTTGTTTAAACAGAATATTGCACCTGCGCCGCAAAACAGCGAAAAAGATTTGCGCGTAGAAATCGAACGGCACTATTACGACCTTAGACATACCGCCGAAGAAAATGCCGAACGCTCGCTTAAAAACGCGACATCGGACGAAGTTTACGGCAGAATACGAAAAGAGCTTAACGAGCTTTCAATTAAACTCGCCTTTGCGGAAATACGAAGCAAAGACGACGCGCGCGAAATATCCGCAAAAATAAAAGAGCTTGAAGAAAAAGGCGAAGAAAGACTATCCGAGCTTGCTATAAGCAAAGACGATTTTGTCCCCCGCTATTTCTGCGACAAATGTAAAGACACGGGCTACGACAAGTCGGGCAATCCCTGCGAATGTATGCTTGATTTTATAAATAATTTACACCGATGAAATTACGGCAAGAAAAAAGGACGGTTGAAACCGTCCTTTTTGAATTTTAATTAATAGTAAGGATAATATGGAGGGTCCGAAGGCATATTTGCAATAGCGCAGGTGCACATAGCGATAAAGCTGATAATCAAAATTACAACCGAAGCAAGTTCGATTGAACTGATTATTATACCCGCAAGAGCAAGCCCCTGATTATCAAGACCTTCATTCTTAGCTTTCCTGTAACCCACGATACTGCAGATTAAACCGGCAAGACAAATAAAGAAAGATAAAACGAAACCGACAATAGCTATGGGGTTCGAAGTATCTTTGCAAGCGTTGCTGTTGTTAGCTGCCGCGCCTATATTTGCGACCTGAACACCGCAATGAGGGCAGATTACTGCGTTATCGTTAATTTCCGTACCGCAATTTTTACAAAACATATTCTTCTCCTTTTATTTGTACATTATAGTACATTTTTCTATATTATAGTACACAATCCTTGCAATTGTCAACGGTTAAATTAATGCTAAAATAAAAAACTTAAGCTAAAAATAACCAATTTAATTAAACAATATTAAATATATGTCACACAAAAACACACTATTACTATAACGTTTGAAAGCCGAGCTTAACAGCACTTATTTAAAATTTTTTAAATACCGCACAAAAACGCTTGAAATTTTACCGCCGATGTTATAAAATTAACAAGCATAGAGACGGCTGAACAGCAATAATTGCTACTGTCAGCCACCTATTCTAAACGCAGAAATGGCGGAGTGGTAAGCACATTGTGCTTCGGTACAACGAACGCTACACGTTCTCCTACTCTCCAACTTAATATTTTAAACGCAGAGATGGCGGAGTGGTCGAACGCGCACGACTCGAAATCGTGTTACGGGCAACTGTACGGGGGTTCAAATCCCTCTCTCTGCGCCAAAATAAACACCCTATTGACGACAAACTTTAACGGTTTGAAATCGACGGGGTGTTTTTTATTTTTAAATTTACTTACTACGCGATAATAACCGGAAAATCTTTTATGCTTTAACATCTGAACAACTGTAAACATTTATTAAAAGAAATCATATTATAAAGTACGATAATTTAGCTTTCAAGTCTAATCACAATTAAATAGTTAAATAAAATAATTGCCTTTTAAATTCTACATATTCAGCTCTCGTTACGGGGGCCGATATGTAGTATTTTTTTATGAGCATATAAATTATGAACATATCAAATCAATCGAACGTGACTTATAACACCGTAGCACCCAATAAACCGGGAGCCCCGGCAGTCTCACAAGCAACACCGTGAAAACAGAAATACTGTCTGACTCTATTTCAAAAGTGTTAAGTTCCGACAAAACTACGGTAAAAGAAAGCGAAACAGTTCACAAACAATTCCGCGATAAAACTTGTGTCAATTTTATTTCAAATCCGACACCCGACGGCGCAACCTACGTTGAAGGAACCGTTAAACTAAACGGAGTTTCGCAACCGACTTTTAGTCCTATCAAAGGCTTTACTATCCCCGACATAGACCCCGACGAAACTGTCATTATCGAATATGAGTTGAAAGCCGACAATAATATTACCGCAACGACCGTAACTCACTTTGCTACACTTGATTATTCGGTTTACGACCCAGCAAGAGGCGAAGTTAATTATTCCTAAATACGGAAAATGTTTCGTTTAACGTTATTTCAGACAAAAATATGGCGCAGACAATTCTGCTTACAACTTACGGCCGCAACACAATTTTTTATTATAATTCAGCACGCTTTTGCGATTACTGCTGTCCGTGTTATAAATGCTGCGACGACTGCGATTGTTGTAACGATTGTAACTGTTAAAGCGAAAATTAACAGAAAGTTCTGATTAGCTTTTTAACTAGCTATCGGGCGATTCAACACAGTTGTTACAATTCATAACAGATATAAAAACACACGCAAAAAAGCGGATGAATCCGCCGCGTGTGTTTTTTCTATAATTTCAAACAACGCTTCAAGAAGCAAACTGTTAAGACACTTTATTATGTAAATATTTGACATTGTTATAAACGTTATATATAATTTTATTATAAAAGCATAAACGCACTTAATTATAGACAAATTTTATTGATTTGTTGACTAAGTTTTAATTTTTGTTATATAATTATTTTAACGGTAATAATAAACACACGGGAGAATGTAATAAAATGAAAACGGCAATTATAACGGATAGCAACAGCGGAATTACCCAAAGCGAAGCAGAAAAGCTCGGTATAGCTGTCGTTCCTATGCCCGTTCTTATAGACGGCGAACTGTTTTACGAGGACCTTACATTAACACAGGAACAGTTTTACGAAAAACTGAAATCAGACGCGAACGTCTCGACTTCACAGCCCAACCCTTTGGATGTGGGCGAATATTGGGTGAAAGCGCTGAAAGAAAACGATGCGGTTATATATATTCCTATGTCCAGCGGACTTTCCGAAACCTGCCGCACATTACAGCATCACGCCGAAACGGAAGAATGCTTCAAAGGTAAAGTTTTTGTAGTAGACAATCAAAGAATTTCAGTCACCCAGCGCCAAAGCGTAATGGACGCGATAAAACTTGCCGAAGAAGGAAAAAGCGCGCAGGAAATTTACAAATTTCTGATGGATACAAAGATGCAGTCAAGCATCTATATAATGGTTGATACCCTTAAATATTTGAAAAAGGGCGGCAGACTGACGCCTGCAGTAGCGGCGATAGGCACGCTTTTAAAAATAAAGCCCGTTTTACAGATTCAGGGTGAAAAGCTTGACCAATACGCTAAGGTAAGAAAGATTTCCGACGCTAAAACGACTATGATTAACGCCGTTAAGCGCGATTTGGAAACACGTTTCAAAGATTTATACAAACAGGGAAAAATCAATCTTTGTCTGGCGCATACCGACAGTTCCGAAGAGGCGGAAAAATTCCGCCAGGAAGTTGCAGAAGCATTCCCCGACCTTGAAATTGCTTTTGTCGACCCCCTTTCACTCAGCATTTCCTGTCATATAGGACCGGGTGCTCTCGCACTGACAGTCGGAATTAAATATTAAATAAATTCAAAAGTCTTCCGCTATTTTTCTGCGGAAGACTTTTTCAAAAAGTTTTAAGCGGCATTCGCTTTGTTAATGATTTGCCGTTATTTATCATTCCTATAACGAAACAGCACATCATTATATAGCACCATAGCAAAAAAACTATTAACGCTGCAATCTTACCGTAAAGCCTTTCCGGGTCGGCGAATTGGGTGTATATACCGAACCCGACCAAAAATACAAGCCAAAGCCCGGTAGTAAGCAGACTGCCGGAAATTGTCTGGGAAAATTTCATTCTGTAAGGGCAGGCAACAAGATTCAATACAACTGCAACGAAAAACGCAAGCACTGTTAAAAACAGCAACGAAATTATATCGGAAAGGGTTTTAGGAAGAAAATCGTTTAAAATTTTACTGCCCGTTACGGAAACGGACGCCGTCAAGGCAACCAATAGTATTGCCGCAATAATCAGAATAAGCGAAACAATCCTTATTTTAAAACCTCCCTTTACCCTTTTTGTTTCGTAAATAATTTCACCGCTCCTACGCAAATGGTAAAAGAAATTTGTAGAAGAATAAAGCGAAGTAATGATAAAAATAATGCCGGCGCCGCTTGCCGCGCTTTCCGCAGAATGCTTCATATAGCGCAAAACCGGACTTACGCTTTCGAACAGTTCGTGCGACAGGAAACGCTCCACGTCTACGTTACCGAAAACAAGCGTGAGCCACAAAATAAACGGCGCTATGGACATTAAAAGAAAGTATACGAGCGTTCCGGCTATTGTAGAAAATCTTTTATCCGTATAATATTTGTAAATTTTAACAAGCTTGCGCATAACGTTATTTTCTGCATTTTTAATAAAATAATAAGGGCACCCCTTTCGGGATACCCTTAAATTTTAACCGGTTCAGTTACAACCGCAGTTGTTCCTGCAACAATTATCGCAGGAATGATGACAGCCGCAACCGTTACGGGTGTTGCCGCATGAGTTGCAACCGCACCTTTGCTGACGACACGCGCAACAATTGTCGTATCCGTAATGAACACTTAAACCATACTGAGCGGCATAGTATTCATCGTAACCGCCGCAGTTGTTGCGATTATGGCAGCATCCGCAGTTGTGTCTTTCGCAACAGCAGTGATTACGGCACCTGTTACAGCAATTGTTATTGTTGCAGAAAAGCAAATTTAAAAGTCCGTTGCAACCGCAATTACAATTATTACACATTTGTATATCTTTCCTTTTTTCTTGAAGTCTTAAGCAAAGGTTTTCCCCCTTGCCTGTATTTTCATTATATGAAAAAAGCAGACGAATAGTTCGTCTGCTTTTTTTAAGTTTCAGGAAAAAATTATTTGCCGAAATATCTCTTCAAAAGACCTGCAAAGCCTGCGCCGTGTCTTGCCTCGTCCTTTGCCATTTCGTGTACGGTATCGTGAATTGCGTCATAGCCCAACTGCTTTGCGCGTTTAGCAATTTCAAACTTGCCTGCGCAAGCGCCCGTTTCGGCAGCCGCGCGAAGCTCTAAGTTTTTCTTTGTCGAAGGGGTAACAATCTCGCCCAAAAGTTCTGCAAATTTAGCTGCATGCTCAGCCTCCTCGTAAGCATAACGCTTATAAACTTCGGCGATTTCGGGATAGCCCTCTCTGTCAGCCACTCTCGACATTGCAAGGTACATACCGACTTCGGTGCATTCGCCTGCAAAATGAGCGCGGAGACCTTCCATTATCTCTTCGTCTTCAACCTTGCCGTCGCCGAGAACATGCTCGCAAACAAACTTAGCATCCGCAGATACGGGTTCAAACTTTTTTGCATGGCATACGGGGCATACCTCTACGCCGTCTTCTACGATTTCACCGCAAACAACACATTTTTTCATAATTAAATATTTCTCCTTTTTTTACTGTTTGAATTATAACACGGTCATAACCGAAATTCAACCCTATTCTAATATTTTCAGCAATTTTTCAATGTTTTTTCACAAATGTTAAATTTTAATTTTACATCTTTTCCGGCACGCCTATTCCAAGCAGTCCCAACGCGTTTTCAAGCGTGTATAAAGTTGCTTGCGATAAGTTTATGCGGAAATCTTTGGCTTTGCCCTCAGCGGCGAGTATTTTGCATTCAATATAAAATTTATTGTACTTCTGCGCAAGCTCTACCGCATAGCGCGCAATTATAGAGGGTTCGTATTTTGCGGCAGCGTCTTTGACTGCTTCCCCGAATACGCCGAGAGTTTTTATAACCTCGTATTCCGCAGAATTGGGGGCATAGACTTCATTGTCCCCTGCCGCGGCATTGCTGCGATAGTCGCCGCACTTATCCAAAACCGACTTTGCCCTTGCGCAGGTGTACTGTACATATACGCTTGTTTCGCCGTCGAAGCTGAGAACCTTGTCGTATGAAAAAACAATATCTTTTATTTTACTGTTATACAAAGCGCCGAACATCACCGCGCCGAGCCCAACCGTCTGTGCGATTTCATTTTTATTTTCAAGGTTAGGGTTCTTCTCGTCGATTATCGTATAAGCCTTATCGACGCACCTGTTTATTACGTCTTCAAGCCAGACCACCTTACCCTTTCTTGTGGACATAGCGCCGTCCTCCAAAGAAACCATACCGTACGCGACGTGCACCATATCTTTAGCCCATTCTTTGCCCATAAGTTCAAGCACCTTGAAAATCTGCTTAAAATGCAAATTTTGCTGATAGGCGACGACGTAAAGGCATTTATCAAAGTCGTAAGTGTTTTTGCGGTAAAATGCCGCAGCCAAATCGCGCGTAGCGTATAACGACGCGCCGTCCGAACGCAGTATCAGGCAGGGGGGCATTCCGTAAGCTTCCAAATCGACAATCTGCGCGCCCTCGCTCTCTTTGAGCAGATTTTTTGCTTTCAGTTCATCTATTACAGGTTGCATTTTGTCGGTATAAAACCTTTCGCCGGCATAGCTGTCAAACCTGACGCCGAGTTTCTCATAAATACTTTGCACATAGTCCAAAGTAAGTTTTTTAAACCATTCGAAAATCTCGTTGGCTTCCCTGTCTCCGCATTCTATAAGACGGAAATACTCCCTTGCTTCCGCCTGCATCTCCTCGTCGGCTTCTTCGTTAAACCTGACGTACAAATCATTTATGGCGTGTATTCCGCCTTTTTCAACTTTCTGCCTGTCGCCCCATTTTTTATATGCGCAGATAAGCTTGCCGAATTGCGTGCCGTAGTCGCCCAAATGGTTTATACCAACAACATTGTAGCCCAAAAAGCTGTAAATTTTATACAGCGAACTGCCTATTACAGTAGTTGAAAGATGACCTATATGGAAAGGCTTTGCAATGTTTACGGAAGAATAATCTATACAGACCGTTTTACCGCGCCCCTCATCCGACGAACCGTATTTTCCGCGCTGGGACATAATCTGCAAAATAAGCGCGTGGGCGTAAGCCGTTCTATCCACCTTAAAATTCAAATATCCGTTTACCGCATTAACTTCTGTAATAATCGAGTCGCACACATACGAATTTTTAAGCTCTTCGGCAATCTGAACGGGGCTTTTCCTGAATAATTTTGCAAATTTGAAACAGGGAAGCGCGTAATCGCCCATAGCCGTATCGGGGGGAACGGTCAACGCCGCGTAAATTTCTTCCTCGGTTACGCCCTCTATTTTTAAGTTTTTTGAAATGTCGCTGCGAAAGTCCATACCTATTACCTTTAAAACAAGATTATTTTAACATAACGGGAAAATTTTGGCAACTTTACCGCCCATTCGTTTTGATTTTTTTACCGTTTATATTATAATTTAGTAAACTTGAATTTGAGGAACGTTTTATGAAATTAGGCGTCGTAGGACTGCCCAACGTAGGCAAGTCAACTCTTTTTAACGCAATAACGCACGCAGGCGCGGAAGCCGCGAATTACCCCTTTTGCACTATTGAGCCTAACGTAGGCGTGGTTGCAGTGCCCGATGAAAGATTGGAAAAACTCGCAAACCTTTACCAAAGCAAAAAAATAACGCCTGCAATAGTCGAATTCGTAGACATAGCAGGGCTTGTCAAAGGCGCTTCAAAAGGCGAAGGTTTAGGCAACAAATTCCTTTCGCACGTCCGCGAGTGCGACGCTATAGTTCACGTTGTGCGTTGTTTCGAAGACGAAAACATAACTCACGTCAATAATAAAATCGACCCCGTTGCGGATATACAAACTATAACGCTTGAACTTATCTTAGCCGATATCGAGGCTGTAAATAAGCGCCAGGACAGGATAAGAAACGTTGCGCGCGGCGGAGCGAACAAGGAAGCCGCGTTCGAGTATGCTTTTCTGGAAAGACTTGAAAATTTCCTCTCCTCTGAAAAACCCGCAAGGCTGTTTGAAATTGCGGACGAGGAAAAACTTTTGATGGAAAACCTCTTCCTTTTGACTGACAAACCCGTAATTTACGCGGCGAATATTTCCGAATTCGATATGGGTAAAAACGAGGATACGTTGCCGCTTGTAAACGAAGTAAAAAATTACGCCCGAAAAGAGGGTAGCGAAGTGCTTGTTATATGCGCGAAGACCGAAGAAGAACTTTCACAGATGGAACCCGACGAGTGCGCTATGTTTTTACAGGAGCTCGGGCTTGAAGAAAGCGGTTTAAACAGGCTTATCAAAAAAAGCTACACATTGCTTGGGCTAATTTCCTACCTTACTGCAGGCGAAAAAGAGACAAGAGCCTGGACCATTGTAAAAGGCACAAAAGCGCCGCAGGCGGCAGGAAAAATCCACAGCGACTTTGAAAAAGGCTTCATCCGTGCGGAAGTCACGGAATGGCAGACTTTATTGGATTGCGGCGGCTATAACGGCGCAAGGGAAAAAGGCAAAGTCCGTTCGGAAGGCAAAGAATATGTAATTAAGGACGGCGACGTAGTACTTTTCCGTTTCAACATCTGATAAAATAAGCAAGTCCGCCTCCGCATTTTATTGCGGAGGCGGAATTTTTTTACTCTTCTATATTTATTTCAGCCGGTACGCAGGGGAAATCGACCCAGAACAGCGAACCTTTATTCTCTTCGCTCTCTACGCCGAAATCAAACGAATGGTTTTCAAGTATAACTTTTACGATATTAAGACCCAAGCCCGTGCCTTTCACGGGGCGGTTATGGTTCTCTTTTACACGGTAAAACCTGTTCCATATTTCGTCTATCTTGTCCTTGGAAATACCTTTGCCCGTATCTTTTACCGACAGCCTGACCCGCTTGCCGTCCATACTCGATTTTAAGCTTATATACACCGTCTTATCGGCGCCCGTATAATTTGCGGCGTTGCCTAAAAGATTGTAAATTACCTGCCTTATTTTCTCTTTATCCGCGCGTGTATATAGGCTTGAATCAATGTCCAGCATAAAGCTGTAACCCTGTGTTTCCTGCAAATAGCCGAATTTGTTTATTATACCGTAGACCAATTCGGTTAAGTTGAAAACCTGCAACTTTAACTCGTCCATATTCGATTGAAGTTTGGAAACGCTTAATACATCGTTTACAAGTCCGGTAAGTCTGTCCGCCTCGTCTATTATAACTTGCAGATGTTTCTCCCTTTTTTCGGGATTATCGCCCGAAATTTCCTTAATCATAGATGCATATGCTTTTATCATGGTGAGCGGAGTTTTCAGGTCGTGCGAAACGTTTGCCAAAATTTCGCGCTGGAAGTCTTCGCTTTTTTTGACCTCATCGCGGACGTAGTTCAAAGTATCCGAAAGCTGAGCCATTTCGTTATAGTCCGCGTTCGTAAACTCTATATCGTAATTGCCTTTTGCAAGACACACGGCAGTATCCGACATCGTTTTTAGTCCGGAAGTAAGCTTTCTTGAAAACGCAAGCGAAATTAGAAAAGCTATTACGAACACCGCTACGCCGACTATCAGCAAATAAATCTGAAGGTTGCCGACGGTCTGACGCACTATTGCCGTTGAATAAGTCACCAAAAGATAGTGCGGCGCGCCGTCATAATCAACTTTTGCGGCGTAGTTTACCGCATTGTCCGCACGGTATACAACGCTGTCTCCTGTCTGCAATTCCCCTACGCGTTCGAAAATGTCGGAAAAAATAGACGAAGAATCCTCTTTAAAGTCCTTAGGGGCGATTACATCGCCGGCTTCCGTCATTAAAATGACGTATATACCCTCCCTGCGGTAGCGCATAACGCTGTCTTCTACCCTGTCAGGTCTGAAATTTATTCCGTCCTCAAGCTCGTGACCTATATGGGTGATTTTTTCCTTTGCCTGATTTTCAAGGGTACCAGAAACTATTAAGAAAAAGACAAGTTCGACAAGCAAAACCAATAAAAATGCAAGCAGGCAAAAATATCCCCACATTGCGTTTTTTACGCTTTTAAGTTTTTTAGGCTTTTTAACGCTTTCAGACTTCAAATTTGTAACCTAAGCCCCTTAAAGTAACTATAAATTTCCTATACTGCTTTAAATTCGAACGGAGCATTTTTATGTGAGTGTCTACCGTTCTGTCGTCGCCGTAGAAGTCAAAGCCCCAAACGTCCATTAAAAGCTTTTCACGGGTCAACGCTATTCCCTTATTTTTAACGAAGTAGAAAAGAATTTCATACTCTTTGGGCGTAAGTTCCGCCTTTTCGCCGTCGACGTACACGTTGCGTCCTATCATATCAATCGTAAGCCCCTCAAACGTAATTACGTCTTTCGGACTTTCCTGCGCGCCGCGCTTCAATACCGCGTGAATGCGCGCCATAACTTCTTTTGGCGAAAACGGTTTTGTAACGTAATCGTCGACGCCTATTTCAAAGCCGAAAAGCTTATCGTATTCCTCGCCCCTTGCCGACAGCATTATAACGGGAATATTTTTAATCTTTTTAATTTCCTTTACAGCCGAAAAACCGTCAAGGCGCGGCATCATTACGTCCATTAAAATTATATCGAAATCGTTGTCGCGGCAAAGTTTTACAGCCTGCATACCGTCGGCGGCTTCGTAAGCCACTCCGCCCTCAAACTCGACGTACTCTTTGAGAACGCCCCTTATCATTTCTTCGTCGTCAACAATTAAAACTTTCATAAGTATTCCTCCGACTGTATTATAAACCCGATGGCTAAAATTAATTTAATGCGTTTATGAAATGTTTGTGAAATTTAAAGATTTTTTATAAAAAACATTTCCATAGCCTGCGCAAAGGGCGTGCCCTCCAAAATAAGACAGCCGCACTCTTTGTATCCCAGTTTGCGGTAAAAAAACTGCGCTTCCTCATCCGACTGCGTGGAAACGAGCAGCGCTTTATTTCCTTCTATACGCAACTTTTGCTCAAAAAGCGCTAACGCCTGTTTACCTATCCCTCTGCCTCTGTATTCGGGGTCAAGCTTTATAAGGCCTAAATATGGCATACCGCTCCAAAAATCTTTATACTCTATTACGCCTATTTCCTTACCGCCGTACAAAACGGTAAAACCGTTATCCTTATTTTTTAAATCTACCATATGAAAATTTTACCATAAAAAAATTTTTCCGTCAATACGGAAAAAGCGTTGACAATCCCATTGCGGAGTGATATATTAGCAATATAAACATTTGTTTGCCTTTTGGTTGATTCGGGTAAATAAGCCGAAAAGCGACGGTGTTTATAAGGAATACCTTATGTTAAACGCAGAAAGACTTGAAATTTTAACCGAAAGCGCAAAATATGACGTCTCCTGCTCGTCCTCAGGTTCCAAAAGGGTAAACGGAAACAGGGGATTGGGTAACGCTTCCGTCGGGGGAATATGCCACTCCTTCACCCCCGACGGAAGATGTATTTCCTTACTTAAAATTTTAATGAGCAACGAATGCATATACGATTGCGAATACTGCCCCAACCGACGTAGCGCGGACGTAAGACGGGCAAGCCTCACACCAGACGAGATATGCGAGCTTGTGATAGGCTTTTACAAAAGAAATTATATCGAGGGGCTGTTCCTCTCCTCCGCGGTGTTTGTAAGCCCCAACAGAACGATGGAGCTATTGTGCGAAACGGTAAACAAGTTGCGTAAAGTTTATAACTTTAACGGCTATATACATTTAAAGGGCATACCCCACGCCGACGAAACCCTGATTATGAGGGCGGCGCGACTCGCCGACAGAATGAGTTTTAACGTGGAGCTTCCCAGCGAAAAATCGCTTAAACTGCTTGCGCCGCAGAAGACGAAACAAAGTCTGCTTGCGCCTATGAAAAACCTTAAAGACGCAATTATTTACGATAAGGAAAATAAAGTAAGAAAAAACAGGGTCATACCGGCAGGTCAGACCACGCAGATGATTATAGGCGCTTCGCCTGAAAGCGACGGACAAATTCTTAAACTTACCGAAGCGCTTTATCGCAATATGGGTTTGAGAAGGGTATACTACTCTTCATACCTGCCCGTGGTTCAAAGCAGCAAACTCCCTTCCGTCGGCGCAGGGCTTTTACGCGAACACAGACTGTATCAAGCCGACTGGCTTATACGCTTTTACGGCTTTGACGTGGACGAAATAGTGAGCGAAGACGAAAACCTGCCCCAGGAATACGACCCGAAATGCGCGTGGGCGCTTAAAAATATGCACCTTTTCCCCGTGGAAATAAATACAGCGCCCCTCCCCGTGCTTTTACGCGTACCCGGGATAGGCGCAAAAAGCGCATATAAAATTACCGAGGCAAGAAAATACGCCGCACTCGACTTCGATAATCTTGCAAAAATGCGCATAGTATTAAAGAGAGCAAAACATTTTATAACGTGCAAGGGCAAATTCTACGGTTCCGAAAACGCCGCCGCGGTAAAAGCCGCCCTGCTTCTTGACGGAAGAAACGAAATAACCGAACAGCTGAGTATGTTTTCGGAAAGCTCCGTCGCGCTGTCTGCGCTGACGGGCGAAGTATGACGTACATATGAAAATTTATATTTGCGACGGAACGCCGAAAGGCTTTTTTACCGCAGTATTTACGGCTTACAGCGAAAGCGACTGCATAATCACATCCGACGAACGCATACAGCTTTCGCTCGACAGCGAGGTAATAAATATAGCCTGCGACGGGGAAAAGAGCGCAAGGGTTCAGACAGGCATTCAGAAATACGACGCGGAGGCTTTGGACGACATTGCGTTGGTTTTAAGAAGCGGCGACGCGCTGAAAGAACAGATTTGTTTCGAATATATTAAACTTATTATGGCGCGCAAAGGTTCGGTTAAAAAGGCTTTTAATTTGCCCGAGGTAATTGATTTCAACAATCTTTTATACAAAGTTACAGGTGAAATACACAGATTGAAAGGACTGTTAAGATTTATGGAAAGTTCGGGCGGAGTATTCTACGCCCCCTACTCGCCCGATAACGACATAACCGAAATACTTATGCTGCATTTTACCGAAAGGTTCAAATCCGAAAGGTTTGTAATACACGACGTAAAGAGAAAAATTGCAGGGATGTACGACGGCAAAGAATGGATAATGAGTTATGTCGGCGAAGCGGAAGTTTATCTGTCCGAATACGAAAAGGCTTTTGAAACACTCTGGAAACAGTACTATAAGTCCGTAAATATAGAAGAACGCCCCCACGACAAACAAATGAAAAGAAGTATGCCCGTGCGGTATTGGAAATTCCTGCCCGAAAAGAAACAATAAAAGACCTTTGCCGTATCGGTGTATTCCATAGGGATTAAAGCAAGGACGATAATCGGTCCTTGCTTTTTTAGTACGGTTATGCTATAATGAAACTATTATAAACAGTAATTTAGTAGAGATGTATTTAATGGAAAAGCCTAAAAATCATACAATCGCTCATAGTTTCGTTATGGCTTTAATGATTGTATTGTTGGGTATATTTATTAACAATCTTGTGTTTGCTGTGAAAGATTATAACCTTAATACTCACGCTAATTTTGTACAAGAATATGCTACAATCGTTCGGTATGAATTGACTAATGGACGGTACGATTACAATAAAAGTTATAGCACGTTTTACGAATATGAAGCGGACGGAATGGTTTATTCTGGTCTTTGGCAAAGATTGATATACGATGAGGAAGAAGCAAAAGCGCAAGTTGGGAAAAAAGTGCCTATATACGTTGACCATGATTTGAAATATCATACAACAAATCTAAATTTTACTAGTAGTCCAATTTGGTTTGCAGGTACTATTTCGCTTGTATGCTTTTTAGTTTTTATAAATTCATTTGTACGGGAAACAGTTTTTATCGTTAAGTGGATTAAATATAAAGAAACTGAAGACAAAAAACAATAGAAGTAAGATAAATTTCAATTTATCTTTATAATCTTTTATAAAGTATAGCCGCACTATCTTCGCAAGCGAGGATAGTGCGCTATTTCTTTGTCCACAAAAAAATCCCTATAACAGATACCCTTCGCAAGGTCTTTTACTTACGCTATTCAACCAATATTCAGCAAAATCGTCTAAGATGATTTCAAAAATTTAGAAAAGTTTGCAAAGCATGTAAATATCGGGCAATCTTTAACCTTTTTAGTTAGAAAGTAATTCAAACAATATTTAAACCGCCGCCGCGCTGAATGCGCGGCGGCGGTCTCTTTTAAGCTTTTATTTTCTTTAAAATTTTGTTTAAAAACCCTGTGAGAGGATTGTTCTTTACTTCCTCTATTTTGCCGGTGTCCGCCGCAACGGTAAGTCCGCGGTCTATCGGCAGTTTCGCAACGTTCGGTATGCCGTACTCCATAGCAATGGCGTCGACTTTGCTTTCGCCGAAAACAGGAATATGCCTGCCGCAGTCCGGACACTCGATATAGCTCATATTTTCCACAATTCCCAAAATAGGAACGTTCATCATCTGCGCCATATTTACGGCTTTCTGTACTATCATTCCGACTAAATCCTGAGGCGTTGTCACTACAACTACGCCGTCAATGGGAATGCTTTGAAAAACCGTCAAGGGCACGTCGCCCGTGCCGGGGGGCATATCTATAAACATAATGTCTACGCCAGTCCATATTACATCAGTCCAGAATTGCAAAACGGTGCCTGATATAAGCGAACCGCGCCAGACTACGGGTTCGGCTTCGTTCTCTAAAAGCACGTTCATTGACATTATCTGAACACCGTTTTCTGTGACTACTGGAAGAATTCCGTTATCCGAGCCCATTGCTCGCTTATCCGCGCCGAACATACGGGGTATGGACGGCCCCGTTATATCCGCGTCCATAACGGCAGTAACTTTACCGCTTTCCTGCGAAGCCGCCGCAAGAAGCGCACAGGTCATAGATTTACCTACACCGCCTTTGCCGCTGACCACCGCAACAACCTTTTTTATATCGCTCATTTGATGAGGCTTTTTAATTAAACTTTCTTTTTTGCGCGACGAGCAGCCGCTGTCTTTGCAAGAAGAACAGTTATGCGAACAATCTGCCATATTTTTCCGCCTGTATTTTTTATTTATTTTAGATTATAGGCAAAAATATGTCAAGTTAATACTGCGTAAAGCCTTTTAATTTACTTGCAAAATAACAAATTATCTGTTAAAATGTTTGCACTGTGCTAAGTGGGGAGTTTGCGGTGCCCTGTACCTGCAATCCGCAATAGCAGGACCGAACGTCTTTCTCGACGGAATAAGTGGAAGGCTGCGCTCCGTAAGGGGTGTTGATACCAAGGTCTTATGCAACCGACAGCTGCGAACCGTGTCAGGGTAGGGATACAGCAGCACTAAACAGCCCCGTCGGTGTGCCATAAGGTAGCTTTGGAGTAGCTACCTGCGGTGTTTACGCTTCGGCTTATTTCGGCAAAAAAGACTGCACAGCTTTATTTCGGTTTTGAAAAATACCGTCCTTTATGGGACGGTATTTTGCGTTTATTTTTTTAACATTATATTTTCTTTTTTAAACATTAATCCCATTAGCAGTGTTAAAAGCACGGCGAACACGAGGTTTGAAACTATCGCGAGCACTACGCCGAGCGGCGATGCCGTCATACCGATAACCGAGGACATTGCAATTCCGCTACCGAGGAAAGGCACCAAATGAATCCATACGGACGGATTTTTAAAGAACATTGTGCACATACCCAGCAAAATAATAACAATCATCAAAGGCGAAATAAACGCGGTGGATTCCTTTACGTTTTTTGCAAGCGTCGAAATTACCGAGAACGCCGTTATCATTACCAAAACGATTGATATAACCAAACCGAAAAGCATAAAATAGTCGCCTACGCCGTACGCGAACGAACTTAATTCAAACATGCCCCCCGAAAGTTCAGGCAACGACAGTATTAAGCCGAGGAAGCTTGAAAAACCGCTTATTATTGCAAAGCAAGACAAACTTATAACCTTGCCCAGCACTATTTCTATCCTCTTTACGGGGGTAATAAGCATAGTCGCCATTGTACCCCTCTCTTTCTCTCCTGCTATCGACTCGGGCGCAACCGATATGCTTGCCGACGCCAACAGCGAGAACATAATCATAGGCACAATCATCGAAAGTGTGTTTACTGAGAAGTTTTCAGCGTCCATAAGGTCGTAACCTCCGTCAGGCGAGGTGTTTATACCGAACGCATTAAAACTGTTTATACAAGCCGAAGCAAGCGCAAAACCGTATGACGAAGTCTGGCTTGACGAATTGTAGTAGATTTTAACTTCGGGCTGAACTTCTGCCGAAGCCTCCGCAGGCGCCGTATTCAAAAAATTTTCAGGGAAATTTATAACCAAATCGAGTTCGCCGGCGGCGACGTTTTCCTTAGCCACGTCAAAACTTTCAAAAGTTTTCAGTTCGAACATTTCGCCGAATGCCTGTTCTAACTCCTCGGGTATGGATACAATATAAGCTGTCGGTTTGTAGTCTTTCTCAACCGAAGGGTTTACCTTTTCGGTCATTGTCCCGATAAGCGTATACAGTAAAAATATCAGCACACCCGGAAGAAACAACATCAGTACCATTCTTTTATCTTTGAACAGGCGGTTGAATTCTTTTTTTAATATGGTAAGCACATTTTTCATATTCTTTCCCCCGTGACCTCTTCGTAAAGTTCGAAAAAGGCGGTTTCCAAGTCCTTTTCTTTGGTTATTCCGGCAAGGCTATCCAACGCGGCAAGCTTGCCGTCTATGAGAATTCCAACCCTGTCGCAAAGCTTTTCAACTAAGCTGAAAATATGGGTTGAAAGAATTATGGTTTTACCGTCCGAACGGAGTTCCTGTAAAAAATCCGTAACGACTTTTGCCGTAAGCACGTCAAGCCCGTTGGTAGGCTCGTCGAAAATAATAAAATCAGGGTCGTGCGCAATAGAGACGACAAGCGCTACTTTCTGCTTCATACCCGTAGAAAGATTGGCAAGTTTCATATTCGCAAAATCGAATATGCCGAACTTTGTAAAAAGCTTTTCTTTCCTTGCATTGCGCTCTTCCTTTTCAACGCCGTACAAATCGCTGAAAAAATCAAAAAGATACGATGGGGTAAAAGTTTCTTCAAGCTTTAATTCGCTTGTAAGGAAACCTATGCTTTTGCGAACCGCGCTCTCATCCGAAATTATGCTCTTACCGTCTATAAAGGCGTTGCCCTCGTCCGGCTTTATAAGTGTTGCAAGCATTCTGAGCGTTGTAGTTTTACCGGCCCCGTTAGGGCCGAGAAGCCCGAAAATTTCGCCCTTGTACGCGGTGAAAGAAAGGTTGTCCACCGCAACTTTTATACCGCCGCCGTTTTGCTTAGAAAACAGTTTTTTAGTCTGTTTGAAAGTCTTTCTCAGACCTTCGACTTTTAAAATTTCTTCCATAATACTCCGTAAATAAATAAACGGACGGTTTAACTGCCCGTTTTAATTTCAATTAAACCAAGTAAAGTGTAAAATTATGCTTGTAACGGAAATGAGAACAAGATAAAAACTGAACCATTTGTAGTTTGCTTTTTTAATAACTTTAAGCATAACTTTTATTGCAAAAAGTCCGGCTATCGCAGAAATTATAAACCCGAGCGCGACGCTCCAACCAAGCGTAGCTCCGCCGTCGGCAAAGTTCTGCTGGATTTCACCCTTATAAAGACCGGACGCAAGTTCCACGATGAAGCTTCCCAAAATAACGGGAATACTCATTATAAACGAAAATTTTGCAACTTCTTCACTCTTCAAGCCTGCAAGCGTGCCTGCGCAGATTGTAGAACCGCTCCTTGAAATACCGGGCAAAATCGCAACCGCCTGCGCGCACCCCATCGGAAGAACTGTTTTAATGCAAAGCGGCAAGGTGTTCTGCCTGCGCTTAACAATCATTTCCGTTGTGAAAAGAAGTATCGCCGTCAGCATAAAGAATACGCCGAGGAAAATTCCTTTATAGTGACCTAAGAAAACTTCGTCCAAGTCGAAAAATTCGACTATGATTCCCACGACTGCGGCAGGTACTGTTGCCAGCACAAGCAAGCCCAAAGTTTTGAAAGGTTTTTTAAACAGAGCCAAAATGTCCTTCCAAAACACTACACAAACGGCTACAAGCGTGCCGAGGTGGAGAATTATCATAAAGAACATTGCTATACTGCTGTCGTCGATTTTAAACAGACCTTCGACAAAAGCTATATGCCCCGAAGATGAAACGGGTAAGAATTCAGTTAATCCCTGCACTAAGCCGAGTATTGCCGCCTGCCATATTTCCATAAACTGACCCGATTATTTGCCTAAATCAAGCAAATTCTGATATCTATCCTGATACTTGGTAACGGTTGAATCCATTTTGAACTTCGTTATAATCTGGCTTCTTCTCTTTGAAGATATGTCAGACATATTGTTGCTTTTTATCCATTCGTAGAAAAGATTTTCAAACGTGCCGTCCGAGTTTATATTCTTCCAGTCGGGCGTATACTGATTGCCTGCGTCAAACGTGTAGGTAACGTATATTAAATGCCAGCCGTAGTCGCCTGCGCAGACTTTGAAAGTTCCTGCGCCCTCGTTCACCGCGGCATGTGCCGCATACTCGAACTCTTTTATATAGTTTGTATCGCCTGCCTGAATAGAATATCCTATATACTGCGAAAGAACGCCCGTATCGGTTGTATAAGCGTATTGAAGCTCGTTTACGGCACTTAACGCAAGATACTGTTTGGAAGCTTCCTGTTCGTCGGTCTTCTTCTGCAACAGATTAGCCCTGTTTTCAGCTTCGTCGGCAACGCCTAAATCTATTTTGCCTGTTGCGTAAATAAAGTTGGAATAGTCTATTTTGTCTTTGCCGTCTACTTTCTCGTCTTTATAAAGCTTATCGACAAGATTTTCGCCGTAACCTGCTGTTTTAGTATATTTTGAAGTGCCTGCGGCGTTGCCCATAACGTAATCGACGTAATCGACGAATTCGTCAAGCATATCTGTTATATTCAGTTCGTCAGGCATTAAAAGATAACTGTCGTCACTCTTTTTAACAACCGAACCGTTATAAGGATATTTGCCTGCATACTTATCAAGCTGTTCGTATTTATCGGATTTGCCGATATTGTTTTCAAAGAAAAGCCATTTATCGACATCGGCGGTTTTGCCGTAATAATCCAAATCTTTTTCGGAAGCGTTGAAAGCGTACTCTTTTTCGCCGTTGAACCAAGCCGCGCGCTGGTCGGTCGTTTTAATATTTTCCAAAAGTTTGTTTCTTGCAACGAAGTACTGAGGTTTATAACCGCCGTCAAGTTCGCTGTCCGCATAAACTTTCTGCAACTCTTTCAAAGTATCGTTCTGCGCTTCGCCGAAAGGAAGCAGGATGTTATAAACGAAACCGTATTTTCCTTTGCCGCCCTTGCCGTCGTCTGCGTCGCTTTCGGGCGCATAGAGGATAAACGACGTATCGGACATACTATCCATTGCCGAAGTGAAATTGCTTTCGGTCTCATAATTCTTTGTTTGAAGATTGAGCAAGTCGTTGTAAATCGAACCGATAAACGCATACGCGCCGGAAGCCTTATCCTCGTCTTTGAGAAGTTTTTCCTGCTCGGCTTCGTAAATGTCATAGAATTTGTTTATAATGCGCTGTTCGAGCTGCGAAACGTATTCGTCTTTGATATAATTGAGGTTTTCTACGTCGCGCAGGTTTTCCGTCTTTTTGTCTACAAGGTCGTAAGACGCGGAAGCAAGATTGGAAATGAACTTGTTGTAAGCGCGCATACGGGTTTCCATAGAACTGCCTTCAAGCATATCGTCCTTGTATGCGCCGCTGTCGTCTATAAGATTGCCCTCGTACCCTGTATAAATCTTATAGTCGAGTTTACCGTCCGTCGTTGCAGGGTAGTAATTTTCCTTTTGGGTATCCACGCCGCCGGGCGTAGCTCTTGTTTCCGAACCCGAAGAAGATGTTTCGTCGTCGAGAAACCTCTTCTCGTAGGTGTCTATAGCGCCGTTGATAGAAGAATACAGCGAATATTTTGCGATTTTAACTTCGTCGCTGTCTTCTCCGCCCAAGAGATATTCGTACTTTTTAACTTCGTCGGAAAGCGACATATAAGTTTCAAGGGCGTTTACGTCCTGCACCAAATCGCTGTTCGCGTTGGTAGCCTTGTCCCTTAAAAGATACATCGTCGAATACTGCACGAGAACCGCGTTTTCAGTAAGCGCGTCCAAAAGCATATTGAAAACTTCTTCGTAGTTGTCGTTTTGGACATACGAATAGCCGACGTTGATATAGTATGCCACAAGTTCCCTTTTTATGATTTTTGTGGTACCTACGGCGTCCTTATACTTTGCAAGCCCCTCGTCCAGCGTTGCGGTATCCGAAATGTTGACCTCCGCAATAATCTGGTTCATATCCGCCGCAGAGTTTGTCGAAACAAGCGAACAGCCGCCGAGGGTTGCCGCAAGCACTACGGATGAAGCGAGTACGCCGCTGATAATTCTTTTCTTTCTCATATTTTTTGCTCCGAAAGATTATATACAATAAAATGCTAAATACCATTATATAGCAACAAAGGCGATAAGTCAAATAATTTATGGCGTTTTTAGTTAAAACTTAACGCAAATTTGAGGAATTTAGTCATATCAAGCATGGTTTTCGCAGGCGAAGAACGGGGCGGAAATATTATTAGAGGTGCCTTTGCCATAGAAAGTCTTACTCTGCCTGCGTACTTATCCAGCGCCGCCGCAAGGCGGCTATCCCCGAGCGTATTGACCGATGAAAGCTCGAAAGAACCCTCAGTACTGTCCACGCAGATTTTTCTTACGTTGAACTTTGCCGCAAAAGATTTAAGCACCGCAATTATAAGCAGATTTAAAACTTCGTCGGGCATCGGTCCGTAGTTGTCCTCTATTGAAAGACAGACGCGTTTGTAATCCTCAACCGTACGGATTTCTGCGATTTGCTTATAGCAATCAAGCCTGCCCACACTGCTTTCGACATACGCTTCGGGTATATACGCGGTTGCTTTGATTTCGAGTTCGGTTGAAAGCTGTTTATCGCCCGTAAGTTCTTCTTTTAACAGTTTTGAATAGAGTTCGTAGCCGACTTTATCCATATGCCCGTGCTGTTCTGCGCCCAAAACGTTGCCTGCGCCCCTTATTTCCAAGTCGCGCATTGCTATTTTAAAGCCTGAACCGAGTTCGGTAAAACGCATAACGGCTTTCAGCCGTTCGGTCGCGTCTGAAGTGAGCACTTTTGACGGTTTGAAAGTAAAATAAGCCTGTGCAAGGCGCGAACCTCTGCCCACTCTGCCCCTAAGCTGATAGAGCTGGGAAATACCGAGACGGTCTGCATCTATGACGATTATCGTATTTGCATTTGGCAAGTCTATACCGTTTTCGATAATAGTTGTGGTGACAAGAATATTCTTTTCGCCGCGGTAAAACGAAAACACCGCGTTTTCAAGTATATCGCGTTCCATTCTGCCGTGGGCGTAAGTTACTTTTGCTTCCGGAATTATCTCGGCAATTCTTGCCGCAAATCCAGCAATCGTTTCAACCCTGTTATAGAGTATGAAGACCTGACCTCCGCGAGAAATCTCCCTTATGCAGGCGTCGCGTATGAGCGTTTCGCTTTCCTCAACGACATAAGTCTGCACAGGAAGCCTTTTAAGCGGAGGAGTGTTTATGGTAGAAATGTCCCTGATGCCTGCAAGCGACATATGCAATGTGCGCGGTATCGGGGTGGCAGTCATCGTCAGGCAGTCTATATTTTTCTTTACGTTTTTTATCTTTTCTTTATGTTCGACGCCGAAACGCTGCTCTTCGTCCAAAACCAAAAGCCCCAAATCGTAAAACTTTACGTCCTGAGACAAAAGCCTGTGCGTGCCGATAATCAAATCGATATCGCCATTTGCAAGCTGAGCCAAAATTTTTGTTTGCTGAGAAGTGGTTTTGAACCTGTTCAGAGCCTCGACTCTTACGCCGAATTCAGCAAAACGCTCTTGTGCGGTGCGGAAGTGCTGTTCGGAAAGAACCGTGCTCGGACACATTATCGCCGCCTGCTTGCCGCCGAGCACGCAAAGATACACGGCGCGTAAAGCGACTTCCGTTTTGCCGTAACCGACGTCGCCGCACAAAAGCCTGTCCATAACCTTATCTGAACACATATCGGCTTTTATTTCTTCGATTGAAGTAAGCTGGTCGGGCGTTTCCTCGTAGGAAAATGCGTCCTCGAATTCCTGCATCATCGCAATGTTTTCAGGGAAAGGGAAACCGTGTTTTGAGGAGCGTTCGGCGTAGAGTTCCTTTAAATCGAAAGCAAGCTTTTTTATTGACTGCTTTACCCTTTCTTTGACTCTTTCAAAGTCCGCTCCGCCGATTTTTGAAAGATTGGGATTTGAGTCGCCGACGTATTTCGACAGAACGTCCATCTGCTCCACAGGAACATAAAGAACGTCGCCGCCCTTGTACTCTATGGACAGATACTCCTTTATCCCGTCCGTAGTTTCAATCTTTTTGGTGCCTGTAATTTTACCGATTCCGTGCTTTTCGTGAACGCAGAAGTCGCCGATTTCAGGCGAAACAAACATATCGCCCCTGCGCTTTTTTATTCGCTTGGTAACGGCTTTTGTATACAAATCGCCGCTGCCTATGATTACAAGCTTGTTTTCGTGCAAAATAAGTCCGTGGGGCAAATCCTCGCTATCGACGGAAACGCCGTGAAGCGCCTGCAATCTGTCGGGTACGGGGTATACAGGCAAATATTCGTCCGAAAGCGCCGAAGAAAGTTTTTCGTATCGCTGTAAGCTGCCCGTAAAAGCAAGTATACGGTAGCCGTTTGCAAGCCACCCTTTTACGTCGGTTATAAACTGCGGCAAAGCGTTTAAGTATGACGGCGACGGAGTAGCGCGGAAATTATAAGTCTTTAAGGGGCGGAAAAACGCCGTGGAAGAAGTAAAAGTCTGCACAGCGACGCACATGCGGCTTTTAAGCCCCTCGGTAAACGTTTCCGGCGTTATAAGCTGGTTTACTGAAAAAGAAAATGCCTCGCCCCCCTTTTTCAGGTCGGAAACACGTTCGCAATGTTCTTTGTAAAGCGCCTGTAATCTGTCGTCGATATTTTTACATTCGTCAAGAATTATAAGCGTATTGTTTTTTAATAAATCAAATATAGTACGGGGGCAATCAAGAATTGGGAACAAAAAAGACGCGCCCGAAAAAGCAGTATTCTGCGCTAATTTTTCCTTTATATCGGCAATAATCGCCCGTCCCCTTTCGTAAGCCTTACTGTCCGTTGATTTTTTGACTTCGGTTTCGAGTACAGACAATATTTTCTTATGTTCAGACTCGGAAATTACTATATCAGTAGCGGAAATTATGGAAATTTCCTGAATTTCTTCAAGTCTTTCGCCCGTAACACCGTCGAAAGGGCGGATTTTCTCTACCGTATCGCCGAAAAAATCAATTCTTACGGGATTATCGGAATTTACGGGAAAAATTTCCAAAATATCGCCCCTGACAGCAAAGCAACCCTTGGTATCCGCGGCATATTCACGGGTGTATCCCATTTTTACAAGTTTTTTCGGCAGTTCGGAATAATCAGTCTCTGAGCCTGTTTTAAATGTTATATCCTCTATTTCGGAGGGGAAAAGCTGAATTAACGAATCGACGTCCGCAATAACGCAATCTGCGCCGTGCAACATATCGTAAATGGCGGTAAGCCTGCGGAAAAGCGCGTCTTTCGACAGCGCGTCTTTATATAAAATGACCTCGTCTTTTGCCGATAAAAGCGCGCATTTTCTGCCGCTGAGCACAGAAACTGACGCATAAGCCTTTTGTGCGGCGACAGAATCGGCGGCAATGTAAAGCAAAGGCTGTTCCGGCAAAGACGCCAAAAGATATTTATGCGCGTCGGACAAGCCGAAAACCGCCGTCGGCGTGCCGAGGCGGATGTCGTTTTCAAGGGATTGATAATCGCCTTGCATATTTTTAAAGTTGAAAAAGTTTTTAATCAAGTTTACATTTCCTTGACAATTTTTTCAAAAAAGCGTTATTTGACGCATATATGGGGGGCAAACGCTGATTTTAACGTAAAAACAAAGGTCTGAATTCAGCAAAGACTTTAAATCAACCGTTGAATTTGGTCATTGCATTTTCTACGCTTTGACCGCTTGCAATGGCAATAGCCGCGTCTGCCGCTCTTCCGCAAGCGGCGATAAAAAGGTCGTAATCTTCCTTTCTTACTTCCGATAAGACATAGTTTATTATGGGAATATTGACCTCGCTGTCCCTTATCCCCACCCTTATTCTCGTAAAATTCTGCGTGCCGATTTCAGCGATAACCGAACGCATGCCGTTGTGCGTTCCAGCGCTGCCTGTAGGGCGTATGCGAACGCTACCCTTCGGAATATCGTAATCGTCGTAAATAACTATAAGGTGCGCCGCGTCTGTCTTATATTTTGCAAGCAACTGTTTGACAGCCCTGCCGCTTGCGTTCATATATGTTACGGGACGGGCGAGAATTACTTTCTCCCCCTTTATGTTCGCTTCCGCCACGAACGCCTCGCATTCCTTCTTTTTAAATTTCACGCCGAGTTTATCGGCAACGTCACCGACGGCTATATAACCCATATTGTGAAAAGTTTTAAGATACTTTTCTTCGGGATTGCCGAGCCCAACAATAATATACATACTTTCCTTTTAAAAAAGCCGCCTTAAAAAGCGGCTTTTATTTTTTATTAAGATAAGATTACCCGGCGAATATACCGACAGGAAATCAGTCGTAAATTTTAGACATCGATTTATCGAGATAAACGTTTTCAATCGCGCTTGCGAAAATGGGCGCGGTAGAAATTATTTTGAAAATAGGCAGCATTTTTTCCTGTGGAATATTGATTGTGTCGAGTATCGCCAACTCTGTTATAGGAGACGCCGCAAGCCTGTCTATAGCCGGACCCGACAAAACGCCGTGTGAACAGCAAGCGTAAATCTCTTTTGCGCCAGCCTCTTTAAGCGCTTTTGCGCCCTGCACAATCGTACCTGCGGTATCTATCATATCGTCAACCATAAGGCAGTTCTTACCCTCAACATCGCCGATAATGTTCATAACCTCCATAACGTTTGCTTTGGGACGGCGCTTATCGATAATCGCCATTTTTGCGTCCATACGCGCCGCAACTTTTCTTGCGCGCGCAACCGAGCCGATATCAGGCGAAACAACCACGAAATTGTCGTCAACTTTAGGTTTGAAATAGTTGTAAAGCGTGGGACCGCCGACAAGGTTGTCCAAAGGAATATCGAAGAAACCCTGAATCTGCATGCAGTGCAAATCCATTGTAAGAACCCTATCCGCGCCTGCGCTTGTTATAAGGTTAGCGACAAGTTTTGCGGTTATGGGTTCGCGGGAACGAGCCTTTCTGTCTTGACGGGCATAGCCGAAATAGGGGATAACGGCAGTAATTCTACCTGCGCTTGCGCGTTTTGCGGCATCAATCATTATGAGAAGCTCCATAAGATTGGTGTTTACGGGGTAACTTGTGGACTGAACGAGAAATACGTCCATTCCTCGAATTGTTTCGTTGAAGCGAACGTAAATTTCGCCGTCGGAAAAATGAGTTACCTCCATTTCGCCCAAAGTGGTATTGAGCTTTGCCGCAATTTTTTCGGCAAGAGGCTTGTTGGAATTGCCCGAAAAGATTTTAATTTCGTTTCCGTGGTTAATCATTAGGTTTCCTCCGAAGTGATTTTATGAATATTTCAGGGATTTTGCCGTCCCGTGATATACAAATTTATTATTAAATTGTGCTTTTCTATTTTATTATTATATAAGGACAATGTCAACTAAATAAGACAGCCTCAGTCTTCCTTTTTTTCTTTGGTGCGAACGCGCATTTCTTTGAAAAATGCTGACAGAATACCGGCGCATTCGCTTTCCATTACTCCGCCCTCTACTTCTATAATATGGTTAAGAAGATTTGCGTTGGCAAGCCCGTCTGTCATTGACCTGCCCTTAGCCTCATACGCGCCGAAATACACTTTTTTTATTCTTGCGTTCAGCATTGCGCCCATACACATAGGACAGGGTTCAAGCGTGACGTAAATTTCGCATTCGGGTATGCGCCAGCTTTTAAGTTTTTTGCACGCTTTTTCGATTGCTTCGATTTCCGCATGCGCAGTCGCTATCTGTTTTTTTGTTCTTCTGTTATGTCCGCGCGAAATTATCTTACCGTCTGATACCACCACTGCGCCGATAGGCACTTCGCCCTCGTCGGCAGCGGCTTTTGCACATTTTAGCGCAGCTTTCATAAATTTATTTTCCATAGTTATCAATAAACGTATTTAAAAGTTTGTAACATTTTTTTAGTTTTTTTATTTCGGTTATGGGATGAACAAGGCTGTCCGAACCGCACTCAATCGTGTAAGCAGGTATCCGCAGTTTTTTTATGCACCAATCTTTATAACCGCCTGCAGAGCCGAAAATCTTTTTCACCTCGTAACCCGTTGCCGAGTTTAATATCTGCGCGCCGCGAATATCCCCCTTGCCGCCGTATTCCCAATAAATTTCCTCGCCTTTTGTGTGAAAACTGAGAGTGACGAACGGACGTACTTTATAAGTAAAATCGCGCAAGGCTATTGTTTCTGGTTCGGAAAACGGGCAGTCTCCTATACAGTTTTCGCCTCCCCTCACAACCGTATTGAGTCTTCCGCTACCCCAATCCGCGTCGAAATTACAGTTTAAATCGACGCCTCTTGCATTGGCTTTCCATAAAGGAAAAGTTGTTTGGGAAATATTGGCACCGTCGGGGTTAAGAATGGGTATTATCCAACCTCCGCCCCCTTTTACGCCTTTTTTAAGATGCTTTAACGCCAATTCCGCGGTTATCCATTCCCTTGCATGGACGGCGTATACCGCTATAAACTGTCTGCCTGCGCAATCGCCCGTATGCATAGCGTAAATTTCCCTGCACTGGCACGAATAACCTATAACGCATTTTTTCAGCGGATAGTTCTGGTAAAATTTTTTGACTTCTTCGTATATCACACAATAAATTATGAATTTACTGCGTTCGATATGCTTTTGCGCAGGTCTCATTTATGATAGGCGCCGCCGCTTATTATCATAAAAGCGCGGTAAACCTGTTCGCATAAAATTACGCGCATAAGCTGGTGCGGAAAGGTTAAATCGGAAAAAGAAAGTCTTAAATCCGCCTGTTTTTTTACCTCGGCGGACAGTCCTTCGGACGAACCGATGATAAAAGTTATCTCTTCGCCTTTATCGCAAAGCGATTTGATGCGGCTTGCCAAATCTTTGCTGCCGCACTTTTCGCCCTCGATACACAGGGCGATTTTATAACCTTTTGCCGCGCGCAGAATATAAGGTGCTTCGTCGTCTGGGTTTCTGCCCTCGGCAAGTTCCCTTACTTCGACTTTTGCAAAACGGGAAAGCCGTTTAAGATATTCGGTTACAGCGGCGCGGTAAAACTCTTCCTTGATTTTTCCGACGCAGACAATGTTTACTTTCTGCATAAACTACCTCATAAAAAATGATGCTATCCAATTTATTGAAAGAATAACAATACCGACAGAAGCGTATACAAAGAAAGCCGCCGCGCCGCCTTTTTTGCTTTTTATAAGCGGTTTTTTATCTAAAATAAGCCAAATCATACCGCCGATAAAACACACTGCGGAAGTTACAATTAACACTATTTGTACGGTTTGAGGCAAAACGGCACTGCCCGACTCATCCAAAAGTCCGCACGCGCCGAAAACTATTATCAGTCCGTTGTTTATAAAGTGCATTAGAACCGATGGCAGTATGGCGCCTGCGCGGATGGCAAGAAAAGCAAACACACAGCCCGAAATAAACTGATAAACGGTCTGTTCTGCGGAAGCGTGAAAAAGAGCGAAAGCAAACCCAACGACAAATACTGTTTTTATAGTACCTAAACTCTCTTCGCAGGTATTTAAAATCACTCCCCTGAACAGCCCTTCTTCAAAAATTGCAGGCATGACGGCAATTACAATAAGCGCAGGCACGATAAGTCCGCCCGAAAGGTCGGGCAGATAGTCGCTTGCAGACTTGGGCTGATAGCCTAAAAGTTTGAAAATTTCGGTTACGCCCGTATCAATCCAGCTAACCGAAAAAATGAGCCCGAATATAAGCAAAAGTGCGATAGCGTAGTATTTGGGGTGGCATTTTACGGGAAAAACGCTTTTAACCCCAGTTTTTTTGTATTTTATAGTTATCGCCATTGCAGGTATCATACCGATTGGCGCGCCAAGGTAACCGAGATAGACGTAAGCGGACGTACCCTCTTCTATTCCAGCGAAAGCAATTATTATAGAAATAATTGCACCTGCCAAAATAAACAACAGCGTTGCAAGCGAAAACGCAAAGCCGCCGATATGACTTTTGTGTTGCAAAAAAGGATTCACACTGTTAGTTTGTCCGTTGTCTTTATTTACCATATTCAGATTATACCACAAATTAAGTTTTTAGTAAATTATTTATTTACTTTTATTTGAAATTGTTGTAAAATTCGGATATGCGTAAGATAAATACATCTTTGATAGAAGAAAAAGTTTATTCGGCGGCGCTGCGCGCCGGCGTAAGCCTGACGCCCTCATGCGTTGCAGAACTGCAAAAAGCCCGTGACGAAGCAAAAAGCCCCACTGCTGAGTTTGCATTGAATACCCTTTTAAAAAACGCGGAAACAGCCGAAAAAGAAAATATGCCCGTATGTCAGGACACGGGGCTTGCCGTCGTCCTGCTTGAAATAGGTCAGGAAGTTTATTTAGAAGGTAAACTCTTAAAAGACGCCGTAAACGACGGCGTGCGCAGAGCCTATGCAGACGGATATTTCAGAAAATCGGTGTGCGACCCTTTGACAAGAAAAAATACCGGCGACAATACGCCTGCCGTTATCCACACCGAAATTGTTTCGGGCGACAAAATAAAAATTACTTTTTTACCAAAAGGTTTCGGCAGCGAAAATATGTCAAGGCTGTATATGCTTAAACCGGCGCAGGGAATTCAGGGCGTTATCGACGCAATCGTCAAAACGGTCAGGCTTGCCGGCTCCCGACCCTGTCCCCCCGTTTACGTCGGGGTAGGAATAGGCGGAAGTTTTGACACCTGCGCTTTCCTTGCAAAAAAGGCGCTTACAAGAGATGTCGGCAAAGCGAGCGGCGACCCTACGGTTGCAAAGATAGAAAAAGAGGCTTTAAAGCTCATAAATAATTTAGATATAGGCTGTCAGGGTTTCCACGGGAGTTGTACGGCTATCGGGGTCAGTTGCGAAGTTGCGCCAACGCACATCGCAGGGTTGCCCGTAGCAGTAAACATTCAGTGCCATTGCGTTCGCTGTGAAAAGGTGGAAATATGAAAAAACTGCAATTACCTTTAAGCAAGGAAGACATTAAAAATCTTAAAGCCGGCGACAGCGTGCTTTTATCGGGTGAAATTTTAACCGCGCGCGACTGCGCCCACCGCGAGATATTCAAGCATTTAGACGACGGCGCGCCTCTTCCTTTCGGACTTAAAAACGCCGTAATTTATTATGCCGGTCCCTGCCCAGCCAAGCCCGATAAAGCTTCGGGAAGCTGCGGACCTACAACTTCAGCAAGAATGGAAAGTTTTGTGCCCAGACTGTTAGAGTGCGGAGTAAGCGCTTTTATAGGCAAAGGCGAAATGAACGAAAGCACGCGCGAAGCCATTAAGAACTGTACGGGGGTATACTTTGCCGCTATCGGCGGCGCAGGCGCGCTGTACGGCAATTCGATAAAAAAGAGCGAATGCATAGCTTTCCCCGAACTGCTTTCCGAAGCCGTGCACAGACTTGAAGTGGAAAATTTCCCCGTAGTTGTCGCTTATGACTGCTTCGGCAATTCTATATATTGAAAGACGTAAAATTGTTTGACTTTAAACTTTACGGCAGCTATAATAAATATAAATTTCAAAGGCGATGAACGGGACAGACGTTCCACGCACCCTTTACAGAGAGAGAAATCCGCAAACGGCTGAAAGGTTTCTTACAGGGTCGGGACGGTATTCCCCCGCGAGCCGACGGGCGAAAGGTTCTAAACTTATTAGTCTGCTCCGTATGCCTTGCGTTAAAGGTTAAATTAAGGCGGCTTTTGCCGCGAAACAGGTGGTACCGCGATTATTCGCCCTGTGCTTTTGCACGGGGTTTTATTTTTTGCAGGTATAAAAATTATTTTGCGAGGTTTTTATGAAAAACAAGATTGCGGAAATAGAAAACAGCATTGAATCAGCCGTTCAGGACATACAGTCCTCCAAAACTTTACAGGAAATAAAGATGAAGTTTTTGGGGAAGACAGGCGAAATCACTTCGCTTATGAAAAATATGCGCGACGTTCCGCCCGAACAGCGCCCCTCAATGGGCAAGCTTTTGAACGCCCTGCGCGAATGGACGGAAGAAAGGTTCAATACCATTGAGAAAAAAATCAAACAAATAGAACTAAGCAAGAAGTATCAGGACGAAAAGATTGACGTAACCATGCCGGGCAACATCTCCGACGACGGAGCATATCACCCCAACACTTTGGTTCGCAACGAACTTGTTTCTATTTTTGCCGGAATGGGTTTCGAGGTGTTCGAGGGTCCTGAAATTGAAAACGACTATTACAATTTCACCGCGCTCAACACCCCGTCCGACCACCCTGCAAGAGATATGCAGGATACCTTTTATATAACCGACGATTTATTGTTGCGCACGCAGACTTCCGCAGGACAGATAAGGGTTATGGAAAACAAAAAGCCGCCCATTAAAATTCTGTCGCCGGGCAAAGTTTACCGTAGCGACGACGACGCCACCCATTCTCCTATGTTCTCGCAGATGGAAGGGCTTGTGGTAGACAAGGGCATTACTCTTTGCGACCTTAAAGGTATGCTTGACGAATTCGCAAAACGCATATTCGGCGCAGGCGTAAAGACAAGGCTCCGCCCCTCCTATTTCCCTTTTACCGAGCCGTCTGTTGAAGTTGACGTAAGCTGTTTCGAATGCGGCGGAAAGGGTTGCCGTTTGTGCAAAGGCACGGGCTGGATTGAAGTTTTAGGCGCAGGCATGGTAAACAGGCGCGTACTTGAAGGCTGCGGCATTGACCCCGACGAATATACGGGATTTGCTTTCGGTATGGGCATAGAAAGAATTGCCATGCTGAAATACGGCGTAAACAATATGAAGCTCCTTTTCGAGGGCGACACAAGATTTTTAAAACAGTTCAAGGGTTAAGCGAGGTTTAAATAATTATGAAAGCACCTTTAAGTTGGCTTAAAACTTACGTTGATATAGACGTTACCGCACAGGAATTACAGGAAAAACTTTTTTCGTGCGGTTTCGAAGTTGAAGAATTAATCGAGACGGGAAAAGACATAACAGGCGTTGTTGTAGGTGAAGTGACAGAATGCAAACCCGTAGAAGGAACGCACCTGCACGTCTGCAAAGTTGATTGCGGCGAAAAAGGAATTTTTCAGATTTGCTGCGGAGCCGATAATGTTAGAAAAGGCATTAAGGCACCTGCCGCCCTTGCAGGCGCGACAGTTTACGCCACCGCGAAAGACCACGTCACTATTGAGGGAGTGACGAAAATCAAACAGGGTAAACTGAGGGGAATAATTTCCGAAGGAATGCTCTGTTCGGGCGCGGAACTCGGTCTTAACGAAGATTTATACGAAGGCGCAGGCTACTGCGGACTTTTGATTCTTCCTCAAAGTCTGAAAAACGGCTCAGACGTAAAACCTGTTTTAGGTCTTGACGATTACATTTTCGATATAAGCGTTACCGCTAACAGACCCGACTGCCAAAGCATTTACGGAATGGCGCGCGAGGTTGCAGCCGTTTTAGACAAAAAAATTAAACCTTTGGATGTATCTTTCAAAAGTACGCACGTCGACGACATCGAAATACCTGAAATTACATTCGATGATGTAATGTTCGGCGTTTCCGAAGATAAACCCAAAAAAATCAAGAACTTAAAAATCAACGACCTTGCGCCCGATTTATGCCCCAGATATATAGGACATTACATTAAAGACGTTAAATGCGGCAAATCCCCCCTTTGGCTTACGCAAAGGCTTGCAAAATGCGGCATACGGTCTATAAACACAATCGTAGATATAACCAACTACATTTTATTGGAATTGGGTCAGCCCATGCACGCGTTCGATTTAAGAACGCTTGAAGGCGGTGAAATAAATATACGCAGGGCAAACAGCAATGAAGCAATAACCACCCTTGACGGCAACGAATTCAAGCTTACGCAGGACAATCTTGTAATTTGCGACGCAACAAAGCCTGTAGCAATTGCCGGCGTTATGGGCGGACAGAACAGCGAAATACAAGACGATACGACGCAGGTATTATTCGAATGCGCTAAATTTGCGCGCGACAGCGTAAGAAAGACGGCGCGCGCATTAGGTCAACATACCGACAGCTCGGCAATGTTTGAAAAAGGCGTAAACGAATACACGACCGAACTTGCAATGAAACGCGCGCTCCACCTTGTTGAAAAGCTGAACTGCGGAACCGTAACAAACATTTGCAAGGACGTAAAAACACAATATTCGCACACCGCAAAAAAGGAAATGACGGTAAGCATATCCAAAATTAACGCTTTACTCGGCATAGAAGTCCCCGAAAAAACAATAAAGAAAATTCTGAAAAACCTTGAATTCGGTATTAAAACAGACGGCGACGAAATGACTTTGAATGTCCCTGCTTACCGCGAGGATATAGACGGCTATCCCGATATCGCCGAAGAAGTAATACGTTTTTACGGCTACGACAATATTCAGGGAACTTTCCTCCCCTCCGCTCACATTACAAACGGCGGATTTACGGAAGAACAGAAAGCTGAAAACAGACTGAAAGATTTGCTTGCAGGTAAAGGTTTATACGAGATATCGACATACTCTTTCTATTCGCAGAAAGATTTGGACATGCTCCGCTTCCCTGCCGACGCACCCGAAAGAAAGGCGATTAAAATTCTCAACCCTATAAGCGAAGACCTGTCGATTATGCGGACAACCTTAGCTCCCTCTATGCTGAACGTAATTGTACGCAACCTGCGCAGGGGAAACATGACGGGCAAAATGTTTGAGATAAGCAAAATTTATCTTGCGGACGAACTGCCGTTGACAACTTTCCCCGAAGAAAGACCCGTGATTTCGCTGGGTATGTGGGGAAAATACAATTTCTTCGATTTAAAGGGCATTACGGAATTTATCGCGTCTTCGCTGAACACTCAATTCGAATATAAACCTTGCGAGAAACCTTTCCTGCACCAAGGCATTTCCGCCGCAATATTATGCGACGGAGTCGAAATAGGCTATTTAGGTATGATTTCGCCTGAAATTTCAGATGAACTTGCTTTGGATAGGTTTGCCTTTGTTGCGGAAATAGATTACAAAGAACTTAAAAACCACGCAAAACCGTTCAGATACGTTCCTCTGCCCAAATTCCCCGAAGCTACAAGAGATTTGGCTTTGCTATGCGGCTCTGAAATAACCTGCGCGGAAATAGAAAAAGAAATATATTCAGCCTGCAAATACGTCACCGCCGTAAAGCTTTTTGACGTATACGCCGGCGAACAAATAGGCAAAGGCAAAAAATCGATGGCGTTTAACATAACTTTCACGCCCAAAGACGAAGATATAGAAAATAAAATAGACGGGTTTATAAAAAGAATTCTGAATAACCTTAAAGAAAAATTGGATATACAGTTGAGATAATAACCGTTTAAGGCAGAACCGCCGCGTTTCAAACGCGGCGGTTTTCAAATATAAAAATTTATAAAAAGCTATGGTGTTTTATTGACATCTTCCCCCGCCGCGGCGGACACCATAATGCAACATCTTAAAGACACAGGCACCGACCCACAGGATTACGATATGATTTTAACGGGCGATTTGGGCGCGCTGGGCAGCAGAATAGTCAAAGATTTGTGCTGGGAAAAAGGTTATGACATTTCCGAAAACCACGTTGACTGCGGCGAAATTGTCTACAAAGTTATCGAAAAGGAATTTCAGGGCGGCAGCGGCGCAGGCTGTTCGGCAAGCGTGCTGAACTCTTATATATTAACCAAAATGAACGCAGGGCTTTACAAACGGGTGTTATTTGCCGCAACAGGCGCATTGCTTTCTACCGTTTCTTCGGGGCAGGGCGAAAGCATACCCTGTATAAGCCATGCCGTACAGTTAGAGGTCTGATATGGAATTTGAAAACGAAATTTTAAATATATTTTTACAGTTTTTAAAAGCGTTTGCCGTCGGGGGCGGTATCTGCCTTATTGCGCAGATAATCATTAACTTTACAGACCTTACGGCGGGCAAAATACTTGTTTATTTTATGCTTGCAGGCGTTGTGCTTACCGCCGTAGGTATTTACCAACCGCTTGTTGAGTTTGCAGGCGCAGGCGCTACCGTGCCCATTTCGGGCTTTGGCTATCTTTTGGCTTCGGGCGCAATCAAAGGTGCTGAAAAAGGTTTCTTCGGCGCTATAACGGGTTCCCTGACGGCGGCAAGCGCAGGCGTTACAGCCGCTGTTGTGTTCGCTTTTATAATGGCTTTAATTTTTAAATCAAGAACCAAGCGCAACTGACATACAATATTGTATGGGCGGTAAATTCGGTAAAAATAAAAAGTTCAGACGTTTAAAAGTACTCCTGTTGATTTTCTGTTTGCTAATTATAGGGGTGCTTTTGTATTTTCAACGCAACGTTACGCGCGTTCTTATTTCAATCAGCGAAGCTACCATACGTTCGATTACGACTGTTGCAGTCAACGACGCAATTTATTACACGCTGAACGACACGATGCGGTATGAAGATTTAATTACGATTGAACGCGACAGCGCAGGCGACGTCTCCTCTATCACTACCGACAGTCTTAAAATAAACAGAATTGCAAGAGACACCGCATATCTTTCTCAGGAAAATCTGACGAAAATGAGCCAAGAGGGAATTATGGTTCCCATAGGCGCGCTTACAGGCGTTGAAGCATTGGCAGGTTTCGGAACCAAAATAAACATTAAGATAATACCTATTTCCAATGTGGAATGCAGGTTTGTCTCAAAATTCGAAGAAGCCGGCATAAACCAGACAAAGCATTCTTTGTATCTTGAAATAGTTTCGGATATATCGATAATCTTACCGTCCAAAAGCACAAACCTTGCATCAACAATAGAAGTGCTCATATGTGAAAGCGTAATTGCAGGTAAAATACCCGATACATATTTGCAGGCATCGATTGCAGGTTCAAACGGCGCGTTAGTGCCAAAAAACTGAAATATAATTTAAAGCCCTCTTTATCAGAGGGCTTTAATCATTTTATTTAAGTTTAATTATGTTTTGAATATCTTCGAAAAATTCGTCGTCACTATCCCCGATGTGATTGTGCTGTTCATAAACGAAATAAGCCGTTTCGCTTTCCACCTTAACCCAACCGCTGTATTTATAATCAGTACCGTTTGAATTTTCCTTACCGTCACGAATGTATTCAATAGTATAATTTTCAAGCTGTCTGACCGTGGTTTGTTCATTAATTTTGAAATTATAATTATAATATTGATTTACCACTAAAACAATTTCAGATTGTTGAAAATCACTTTTTAATTTCATTTTATAATAAAGCTTATCCAAACTAACAGAATCATAATACATAGAAATTGTTTGAATCGAATTAACTTTTTCGTTAAAAACTAAATAATTCGCATCATTATTAACATCTTTTATAGCGCAATATTCAGTTTTTATATTTTCTTCTTTATAGTATGAAGTTAATTGGTTTGAAAATAATATTGGAATGATTATCGCAATAGCAATAACGGATACCGCTATAGAAGATATCCATGCAAAAAATTTAACAGGTTTTTTTGTTTTAACTTGTGAAATTTTTGATTCTTCCACTTTTTCCAAGACGGTATTAAAATAAAGCTCATCCCCCTCTGTGTATAGCTCTTCTTCTAAGTGTTTCCGTTCTTTTTTAAATAGCTTTTTTAAATTCATAATTAACCTTAATGTATAAATACTTTGTAAGCCGCATTTATAGTAGTTTTATAATCGATATTAAAATATGCAGAACCACCCCAACCTGTTGATACGCCTATAAATCTGTTGTTGAGTACTGTACCGTCACCTAAAGTATATGTTAATACCATATAGTCAAACCCGACCATAACATGATTGCCACTATATAAATCATAATCAACTATATCGTAACCGTCAAAAACAGTAGTCTCACAAACGTTATAAGTACTAAGTAAAAGCGCTATAGGCTTACCATCCTTAATACACTGTTTGACAGCTTCATAGTCAAGTTTACCTGAATTCATAAGCGAAGTATAATGGCATAAAAAACCTTTATCGCCGCAAAACTTTTTTAATCCGCTTTTAAAACCTTCCTCTGTTATTCCTATGCTTGAACCGTTCATATCAACGTATAACTGCTCTATAACCTGTCCTACATATTTATCCTCTAAATTATAACTAAAATAATCTCCGTAAAACTGTCCTGAAACATGGTTCGGAATCAATTGTTCAAAAAATCTGTCGTAATAACCTACAATATTGCCGCCGGCGATTGCGGCGCAAGCGCCGTCAAGTCCGCTTGGATTACTAAATTCAGGATAATCTCTGCAAGTTGTCGCTCCTTCCTTAGACTTGGATATATAGTTTATTTTAACTTTTTCATAAGTCGGGCTGGAAGAGCCGCCGTATTCATATAAAATAGCCGTTTGTTTTAAGGATGCAATTAGCGTTTCGGGTAAAACAGTCGAGCTTTCTATTTCGCAAATTTCCCCGTTCACCGCTTTAAAATATGACATTGTATTAGCGTAAACACAAAGTTCTTCCGTTAAATTTGCATACGGACTTATAGCATTCGGAACAAATTCGTTTGCGATATATTCGCCCTTGTCGCAGATAATTATTGCATATCCGTTTCCGCTTGCAATTTCAAACTCGTAAACATAACCCAAGTGAGATAAATTCAAATCGTAAACCGGCTTTTTAAGCGCCGTAACGGAAGCCGCGCCGACCTCTTCATCGGTTGCAATCGTATTAAGCGTTTCGCTGAACACCCTGTCGCACTGCTCGATACTGACGTGCGCGAAAGCCGCGGCAACGCCGCTGAACGAACACAGAACTATTGCCAAAAACAGACAGATTGAAATTAACTTTTTTTTCATTTGTTGTACCTCGTAAATATTTTCTATAAATAAAGACCGAGGTAAAACGCATTATGTGACAAGTTTTTTCAATAATTTTAAGGCACGGGAAGATTTTGCCCTTACATTGGTATAGCTAAAACCAAGAATTTCAGAAATTTCTTTCAAAGAATACTCGTAAAGATAGTGCATTACGACTATTTTACGGTCGTCTTCGGTTAATTTTGATAAGGCGTTTTGCAATTCTTCGCAATGAAAATTTTCAACGTCATGTTCAATTTTTTGTGAAAGCTTTTGAAGCAACAATCTGTCGTTCTTTATAGAAATGAGTTGAGTAGCCATGTAATTGTTCGTTATCGTTTTGAGCCACGACCACGGCGAAATTATATACGGCAATTTTTTCAATAAAATTTTATCGGTGAAAATATTATGTGCCGTCTTGTCGGTTGCCAGGTCATAGCCGAAGCGGTTGCAAATTATCTTTTTGATATTTACAACGCAATACTTATACAAAGTTTTAAGCGCCGACGCGTCGTTCATATAAGTATGCAATAGCTTGTTAAACTCAATACTGTTCATTTCTTTTGTAATTTTTCAGTACGCAATTAACAGCAAAGGCGGAACCTTTGCCGAATAATAGCGCTCGTATTTTTTCCTAATTACAATTATAAAACAGAATCAAGTAAAAATCAAATTTAAAAAATCTGTTTGAACGCTTAAAAGTCATTTTACAGGATATTTATCCTCTACATTCCCTTTAAAAAATTTTTCAAAACCGTCCCAGTCGCTTAAAATTTCAAGGCATTCGACAAATGCTATAATTTCGCCTTCGAAAAATTCCGAACGGTGCGGAATGCAGGTCAGTTCGTCCAAGCTCATTAAAAGATATTCCGTTAAATACGAAATAACGGAAATGCCGTCGTGTTTTTTCTTTATCATATAAAAAATGGTGTTTTTTTTATTATAGAACAAAATTTTGCAAAGAAAACGGTCACAATTTGTCGCTTTTTAAGGTCTTAATATTAATACAATAAAGATGATGTATTTGAAAAGAGTTGAAAAGCAAATAAAATCCGTTATGATAAGCGATGACGCAAATTGCGCCACTGCTTATTCTAAAATGGTGGATTTTTTTATGTTTGTAGACTACGAATGCAAAACAAATCATGTAACCATCATCAATAAACTTTACAACACTAAAAACAGCAAATACACGCTTTTGGGAATTGCGCAGACGACGAACGTTTCGGTTAAAACTCTACGGCGTTACAGAATGAGATATGCTGAATGTTTCGTTTTTTATCTCAATTCAAATTCAACTTCCATATTAACAATAAGGGAAGCCGCCGCCACAAAATACGATTATAAATAAATTGCTTAAAACAAAAAATTGCAGTAACAAAGCCCTTTCTATTTTGAAAGGGCTTTGTTTTATAAATTGCGCTTTAATTCAGAAGCGCCGCGTCCGCGGTTTTCAAAATATTCGTTTGCCAATGCAAAAGCGTCACAGCACTTCAATTTAATATCTATCGAGCCGTCCTCCCTGACGTAAATATTTTCTATAAGCTCAACCATTACATCGCGAGTAAGAACATTAATTCCGCCATATTTTTTAAATGTTGATATAAATTCGTTGCCGCCGTCAACGCCGCTTTCCAAGGCCGCAATTTGCTTTTCGGTATTTTCTATTTCTTTGCGCGCGCATTCGGTGTTTTTTTCATACCGCTCCTTTAAAGCCAAATATTGCGCCTTGGACAAAATTCCGCTTTTATAATCGGGATATAAATCAAGCAAAAGATTATTCGTAATTTCAAGTTGCCTTTTTTTTGCGGAAAGCGCCGCGTTAAGCCTTTCCGATTCGCCTCCGCCCTTTCTTTCGCGGTTTATTTTTTTAATTAACGTGTCAAAGTCGACAGCAAGAGATATATATTTATTAAGCGCCGAAAGCACGGCTTTTTCAAGGGCGTCTGCGCGGATTGCGTGCTTTGTACACGATTTGCTGTGCATTCTACGGTATGTCGAACAAGCGTAATAGTCATAAGTTTTTTTGGGCTGGCGCACAGTGCGTTTAACCATTGCCCTGCCGCAGTCTGCGCATTTTATAAAACCGGCAAATACCGAAAGACGGCTTCCCGACGGTGAGGTGCGTGTATCCCTTTTTAAAAGCGACTGTGCGGTATCGAAATCAACTTTTGAAATTATGGGTTCGTGAGTGCCCTCCGCCCTTATTCTGTTCTTTTCTTCAACTGCGCGCGCGGTGTGAATTTTATAGCTGATAATTTCGTTCTTCTTCTGCACAAGGTTGCCTATATAAACTTCGTTTGAAAGTATTCTTCTCACCGTAGAATCGCTCCAAAGCGAAGAATTTTCAAAGTTTTTACCACGGTTGCAGTTTAAACCTTTTTCTTTTTTATATGCCGAGGGATTTGGAACGCCGCGCTCGTTCAAAAGACTGGCTATGCCCTTTATACTGTACCCGTTCAAAAAATCTTTGAATATTTTACGGACGGTATCGGCGGCATCTTCGTCTATAACCAGCTTGCTTCGGTCGTTCTCGTCCTTTTTATAGCCGTAGGCGGCGAACGAACCGATAAATCTTCCCTGTCTGCGGCGAACGTCGAGCGCACTGCGCACCTTTAAAGAAATATCGCGGCAGTACTCGTCGTTCATTATGTTTTTAAAGGGCACTATCACGTTGTTTACAGACGAAGGGCTGTCGAAACTGTCTATGCGATCGTTTACCGAAATAAACCGTATGCCGAACGCAGGAAATACATATTCTATATATCTGCCTACCTCGACATAGTTTCTGCCAAGACGCGACAGGTCTTTAACTATAATGCAATTTATAGTTTTATTTGCCGCGTCCGCCATCATTTTCTGAAAAGCGGGACGCTCGAAATCCGTTCCGCTATAACCGTCGTCAACGTAACACTCCTGTAAAAATATTTCACCGTTCTCCTCGACAAACCTGTCAAGAAGAGCTTTCTGCGAACTTACGCTTTCGCTTTCGGTCTTATCTCCGTCCTCGCGCGAAAGCCTGATATACAACCCTGCGTGCCAATTGTAAGGAGTAGCTGCCGACAGTGCAGGCGTTAAAGAATATTTACTTGTTCTTGCCATATGTAAGCCTAAAAGGGTATGAAAATTCATACCCTGAGGACAAGTTTTTTAACACGTTTTAATTATACATTCTTTAAAAACAGCGCGCAACAGTTTCAGCCGCGTCTGCGCACGGCAATATTTACCAGCAGGTCCTCAACCGACGGCGCGTCCGCCCTATCGGAAAATATCAGCCTTACCGTAGCGCCGCCGGTTTTGAACTCATATGGCGAGCGAACGGAGGATATATAATTTTTCAACCTTTGCGCGACAGTATTCTGTCCGCCTGCTTGCAACAGAGTCAATTCGGCAGGAAATTGACCGTTTAAAATATTCTTCATACTTCCGTTATTGACGTTGGCTTTAAATTTTAACCGCGCAGAAAAATTTAAAGACGTGCCTATGCCACTAATTTATAAAGAGTTAAAATTGCCTTAACCATTGACATTTTGAGTTAAAAGTAATATACTTCAATTAGTTATTATGATGAACTTTTACGGTAAGCTGAAAAGTAGCAAGCCCGTTGACGCCGTAAGGAAATTTATTTCTTCTGAATTTTTTCCTTTTTTGACTGCGGCGGTCGTTATGGGCTGTTATTTTATGGGCTGGGATTTGGTTTCGATATATTTTTTGGGACTGACAGGCGCGTTTATTCTGCTGTTCCACGACGATTTGACGCCGCTTATTGCAAACGTGGTGTTTATGAACGTCATAATATCCGAACAGAACTCACCCTCTCCCGACGGTCCGACGGGGGCTTCAGATTACTTTTTCCGCCCTGACGTTCTTGCGCAGGCAGGAATAGTTGTTGCAATCGCAGGCTGTGCGCTGATATTCAGATTGGTTTTAATGTTCAGGCAAAAAAGATTCAAACCTACGCCTATGCTTTATGGGTTCTGCGGACTGTGCGCGGCTTTTCTCTTAAACGGACTTTTCATAAAAGAATACGACCCTTTAAACTTTGTATACGGACTTTTACTGACTTTCTTTTTCCTGATAGCTTTTTTACTGTTTAAAGACAATTTAAAAATAAGCGGCAAAAATTTCAAGTATATAGCCTGGACTTTCGTTGCTTTAAGCGCTCTTCTTATAATTGAGCTTATCGAAGAATATCTGACCGTTGAAAATCTTTTTGTTGACGGCGTTATTAACAGAGGTAAAATTCTGTTCGGTTGGGGCGTTTACAACGTTTACGGTATGCTGATAGTTTTGTGTATTCCCCCCGTTTTGTACCTTGCAGGCAAATATAAATACGGCTTTGTTTTGACAATTTATTCGGCTTTTGTTGTATTGGCTTCGCTTGCATGCACAAGCCGTCAGGCTATGATTTGCAGCGCAGTATTATATCCTGTATGTATTATTATTCTTTTAATAAAAGGCAAAAATAAGAACGCTAATTTTGCCGCCGTGGGCGGACTTCTTCTTATCTGTGCAGTTATAACGGGTGTTTTCAGCGAATTTATTTATGTAAACGTAAAAAAGATTTTCGACAATGTTTTCATAGACGGGGCTTTGAACGGAAGCGGCAGATGGCGGCTTTGGAAAGCAGGCTGGAACGCATTCATTTCAGCGCCAGTATTCGGAAGAGGCTTCTTCGATTTAACGGACGGAAGAAACGCGTCGGGGCTGGGAATTATCCCTATAATGTACCACAATACCTTTATTGAACTTTTGGCGGCTTGCGGATTTGTCGGTTTTGCGGCATACGGCGTCCACCGCGCCCAGACCGTACTCAGTTATTTTAAAAGAATCACGGTTGACAGAACCTTTATTGTTCTCACAATAAGCGCTTTGTTGATGACAAGCTTACTTGACAATCATATATTTTATCTTATTCCTTCTTGCTTTTACACTATTTTGGTATCTGTGCTTGTCGGGTCGGAAAAAGAACATAAAACTATGCTGAAATACGCCTGAAAACCCATAAACAAAAAAACAGTTTACAGGGTAAATAAAGAAGAAAGTTAAAGCCCGAATCGCTGAGCGCTTCGGGCTTTTTTTGTGTTTAATTTTGAGGTTTATAGGTCGTAACCAACTTAGCTACAAGATTTTTCATATCAGGCGTTTCGTCTTTAGCGGCTTTGTTAAGTTTTTCTAGCGTTCCCCATAAATATTCTTCGTCAAGTTCTATGGGGTTGGCAATATTTATCAAACCGTTTGCTGTCTTTTGCATCCCCTCTTCATCCATAAGCCTTTCTTCATAAAGCTTCTCGCCAGGACGAAGCCCTGTACAGCGGATTTCTATATCAACGTTAGGTTCAAAGCCGGAAAGTTTAATCAAGTTGTAAGCCAAATCGTATATTTTTACGGGTTCGCCCATATCGAGCACAAAAATTTGTCCGCCTTTGGCGTATGCGCCTGCCTGCAAAACAAGGGACACCGCCTCGGGAATGGTCATAAAATAACGTATTATATCCTTGTGGGTGACGGTTACAGGTCCTCCCTCTTTTATCTGTTTTTCAAAAAGAGGTATTACCGAGCCGTTCGAGCCTAACACATTGCCGAACCTTACGGCGACGAATTTAGTATTTTTGCTGTGCTTGCCTATGGTCTGAACTATCATTTCGCAGATGCGTTTAGTCGCGCCCATAATATTCGTAGGATTAACAGCTTTATCGGTTGATATCTGGACGAATGTTTTTGCGCCGAACTCGTCTGCGCATCTGGCAAGGTTCAACGTTCCGAATACGTTGTTTTTGACAGCTTCGTTGGGGCTTGTCTCCATAAGAGGCACATGTTTATGCGCCGCGGCATGGAAGATAATTTCCGGACGATATTTTGTAAAAACATCTCTAAGTTTTACTATATCCCTTACGCTTGCTATAAGTGTTAGAAGATTTAACTCGGGATATTTTCTTTTGAGCTCCTGTTCTATATCGTAAGCGTTATTTTCGTAAATATCCAAAATAATCAGCTGCTTGGGATTATGCGTCGCAATTTGGCGGCAAAGTTCGCTTCCTATCGAGCCTCCTCCGCCCGTAACCAAAACAACCTGATTTTCTATATAGCCCATTATCTCGTCAAGGTTTACTTTTACCTGGTCCCTGCCGAGAAGATCGGTAATCTGTACTTCCCTCAACGCCGAGATGCTTGCGTCGCCATTCACCAGCTGATATATACCGGGAAGAGTTTTTACCTTGCTTTTCGTCTTTTTGCAGATTTCGAAAATTCGTTTTAAATCGGACTTCTGCGCCGTCGGTATCGATACGATTATTTCATCCACGGCATATTCTTCGGCGATTCTTGGGATATCCTCAGTCGAGCCGACGATTTTTACGTCATAAATATTTTTACCGATTTTAGACGCGTCGTCGTCTATTACGCACACGGGAAGATAATTTATTTTATCGGTAGTCTGTATTTCGCGGATAAGCATTGTTCCGGCGCTGCCGCCGCCCACAATCATTACCCTTACCTTGTCCTTGTTCTTTTTTGTAAACGAGTATTTCAAGGCGTAATAAATTCTTTTTGAAAATCTGATAAGAAGTATCAATGAAAACAAAAATAAGCAATATACGGAAATAAGCCTGATGTTGACTACGTCAAACAGCAACATACATCCTAAATTTATACAGAAAATACAAAGCGTAGCGCAAAACGTTTTAAGCGTATCAAAAAGCCCGACAGATACGAAGACAATCGTGTACAGTCTGAAAACGCCCATAAAGACCAAAGCCGCAGCAACGTTTATAAGCGCCCAATAAAGCACGTCGAACGAAAACGATAACTCGCCCTGAGTAATAACCAACGCAAGTATCGTTGAAAGCGCAACGGCTGCTAAATCCATTGCGATAAGCAAAATTATTTCTTTTATCTTCGTATATTTCTTTTTCATCGCTTTCTCTGTAATTTATTATTCGACGGTTACGCTTTTTGCAAGGTTCCTCGGCTTGTCCACGTCCAAACCTTTATTTGCACTTACATAATAGCTTAAAAGTTGCAACGGGATTACGGCAAGACTTGCGGTAACAAAAGGGTCGGTATCCGGAACGGTAAAAACCACGTCGGCGGTATTACTGACTTTATCAACAAGTTTTTCCGACACCACGGCAAGAATTTTCGCGCCGCGGCTCTTCACCTCAACCATATTGCTTATTGTCTTTTCGGCAAGGTTTTCCTGAGTGATTACTCCGCAGACAAGCGTGCCTTTCTCAATAAGGCTTATCGTTCCGTGCTTCAATTCCCCTGCGGCATAAGCTTCGGAATGTATATAACTGATTTCTTTAAGCTTTAAACTGCCCTCTAAGCTCACCGCATAATCAACGCCCCTTCCTATAAAGAAAACATCGTCAGTTCCCGTCATTTTTGCGGAAAAACGCTGAATTTCTTCCTTTTTTTCCAAAAGACTCTGCACTTGAGAGGGCAGCGTTTTTATTGCATTAATAATTTGCGCAACTTCTTTACCGTTTATTACGCCTTTGACCTGCGCAATTTTGACCGCAAGAAGATACCCTGCAATAAGCTGTGACGAATAAGCTTTTGTTGTGGCAACCGAAATTTCAGGACCGGCCTTGGTATAAAATACTCTATCCGCTTCCCTTGCGATAGAAGAGCCCAAAACGTTGACTACGGCAAGCGTAGCCGCGCCGAGTCTTTTCGCCTCGCGCAGGGCGGCAAGGCTGTCCGCCGTTTCGCCTGACTGGCTAACGACAACCACAAGTTCGCCCTTGACTAAAACAGGATTTCTGTATCTGAACTCTGACGCAATTTCAACTCTTACGGGTATTTTTGCAAGATTTTCCGTAACGTATTGCATTACAACGCCGGCATGATAAGCAGAACCGCACGCAACAACCGTTATGTGTTTTACAGCCTTGATTTCCTTATCGGTCAAACCCGTTTCCGAAAAATCAAGCTTGCCGTTTTTAAGTATATAATTCAAAGTGTCCGAAATGACGGAGGGCTGTTCGTGAATTTCTTTCATCATAAAATGTTCGAATCCGCCCCTTTCGGCAGCTTCCGCATTCCATGTTATGACGTTTAAAGATTTTTCGATTTCAACCCTGTCAACGTTGAAAAATCTTACGCTTCCGCACTTTAATTCGGCAATTTCGCAATTGTCTATATAATAAACATTATGCGTGTGTTTGAGAATAGCCGGAGCGTCGGACGCCAAAAAAGTACCGTTTTCATTCACCCCTATTATCATAGGGCTATCCTTTCGTGTAGCGTAAACCGTATCGGGACGGTCGGAAAACATAACCGCAATGGCATAAGAGCCGCACGCCCTCAAAATAAAATGCTCCATTGCTTCAAGCGCGCCGCCGTACTTTCTGTAATAATAATCTATAAGCTTTGTTGCGACTTCCGTATCGGTCTGCGAATAGAAAGTATATCCGTGCCCTATAAGCTTTTCTCTGAGTTCGGCGTAATTTTCTATTATACCGTTATGAACGACGACAGTATTTCCGCCGTCGCTAAGATGAGGGTGGGCATTTACTTCCGTCGGCTCGCCGTGCGTAGCCCAACGCGTGTGTCCAATACCGCAATTGCCTTTTAAGGTTTTACAAGCTTTAACTTCCTTTATAAGGTTTTCAAGCTTTCCCTCTGTTTTTATTATATTTATTTCGCCGCCGCCCTGTCTTACGGCTATGCCTGCCGAATCGTAACCTCTGTATTCCAACTTTTTAAGTCCGTCCAGAAGCACGTCGGAAGCTTCGGCGTTGCCTATATATCCAACTATTCCGCACATAATTTCAGTCGGTCAATCAACCGCATATCCTTTCATTTTGATTACCGCGACAACCTTTTCGGCATATGCTTTGCATAGCTTGTCCGTTTCCGCTTCCACCATTACCCTTACAAGCGGTTCGGTGCCGGACTCTCTTACAAGAATTCTTCCGTTATCGCCAAGGGCTTTTTCAACTTCTTTTTTGACCGCAACAACGTCTTTATCATCTCTTGCCGCTATCTTGTCGCTGACTTTTACGTTTATCAAAAGCTGAGGATAAGTTTTCACCGGTTCGGCGAGTTTGGAAAGCGGAAGCTTTTTTGCGAGCATAACTTCCATAATTTTGAGGCTGGTCAGTATTCCGTCGCCGGTTGTGGCATATTTAGAAAAAATAATATGCCCCGACTGTTCGCCCCCGAGCCTGTGACCGTGTTCCGACATATATTCGTAAACGTATTTATCGCCGACCGCAGTTTTTGCATAATCTATCCCTGCCGCGTCAAACGCCTTGAAAAGCCCCAAATTTGACATAACGGTAGCCACAACCGTGTTGCTGACGAGTTTACCGCGTTCTTTCATATACAATCCGTAGATGTAAAGAATATGGTCGCCTGTGATTATATTTCCTTTTTCGTCCACGCAAAGGCATCTGTCTGCATCGCCATCGTAAGCGAACCCCACGTCAAGCCCGTTATCCAAAACGAATTTACGGAGGTTTTCTATATGGGTAGAACCTGCTTTTTCGTTTATATTGAACCCGTCGGGTTTTGCGTTTATGACGTACGAGGTCGCGCCCAAAGCGTCAAAAACTGCTTTTGCAATATTCCAAGAACATCCGTTGGCGCAGTCAAGCCCGACTTTCTTGCCCCTGAAAGAATACATACCGAGCGAAATCAAATAACCGATATAGCGGTTTCTGCCCGAAGCGTAATCGACCGTCTGCCCGATTTTTTCGCGAGTTGCATAAGGCAGTTCGGCAATTTTTTCACCAAACGCTTCAAGGTTACCGTCTAAATAGCTCTCAATCAAAGCTATAGTATTTTCATCCATCTTTTCGCCGTGCGAATTGATGAGCTTGATTCCGTTGTCATAATAAGGATTATGGCTTGCGGAAATCATAATTCCGCAGTCGAACCCGTCTACTCTTGTAATGTAAGCAACAGAGGGCGTAGTCGTAACGTGCAACATATACGCATCGGCGCCGGATGCAGTAAGCCCCGAGATAATCGTATATTCGAACATATAACTCGACCGGCGCGTATCCTTGCCGATTACTACGCGCGGAGGGGTTGTATCGCCGTTGCGGCGTTTCAGTTCGCCGAAATACCAACCCAAAAATCTGCCCACGCGATAAGCGTGTTCAGCCGTCAGAGTTTTACCCGCTTCTCCGCGGAACCCGTCTGTTCCGAAATATCTTCCCATTCTTGTCTCTATTTTCTTTTAGCTATTTCTTTTGAATTTTTGTATATACTGTCGGCAGGCACCGCTCCCCTGACCGAAGAAAGAGGATACACCGAGGAATTTCTTCCCAAAACCGTACCCGGATTTAAAACGCTGTTACAGCCGACTTCTGCGAAATCGCCAATCATTGCGCCGACCTTTTTAAGATTTGTCGCATAGACTTCTTTTCCGCATTTAACTGAAACCAATGACTTATCAGACTTTACGTTCGAAGTTATCGCGCCTGCCCCCATATGGGATTTATATCCCAAAATACTGTCGCCGACGTAATTGTAGTGAGGAACCTGCACACCGTCGAATAAAATTGCGTTTTTTAGTTCGGTGGAATTTCCGACTACGCAGTTTTCGCCGACAAGCGCGCTGCCTCTTATAAAAGCGCAATGACGGACTTCCGTGTTTTTATCTATTATGCACGGTCCCGACACCTGAGCGGACGGAGCTATCTTAGCCGAAACATGAGCCCATACCGAAGGAGAAATTTCCCTAAATTCGCTACTGTCGAGTTTTTTGCCGAGTTCGATTATAAAATCGGAAAGTCCGGACAAAGCTTCCCACGGGAAAGTATAATTTTTCAAATAGCTTTCAGCCTTAGTATGCGCCAAATCGTAAAGATTGCAAATCTTAATCATATTTCCGTTTGCACGATTTTACAAAATTTTCCATATTTCGACAATGGAAAAATGCGTGCATAGCATAGTTATTATACTATCGCGCAGTGAAAAATGCAAGCAATACGCTAAACTATAATATATAAATTAAAAAAATGAGTTTAGAAACTTAATTGAAAAATTGAACCGTTTTAAAATAACAACACGCTGAAAATCCGTCTTTTTACAATTTTAAACATCTTAAAAAACAAAGGATTTTGACTTACACCCCCATATATGCTTGAATTAACGAATATGCGTTAAATTGTCCTCTGAGTTTTTTTGTGTTAAAATATTGCGCGCATATCCTTCTAATCAAGCAATAAATTTTCTATGGTGCTATTATAGCATTTTCAGGCGCCATTGCCGCCCCCATATTGTTTACGTCGGTCACTCCGAAATCACATACCTTTCCCATTGTTCCGCTGACAACCTTTACCCCTTTATCTCCCGAGGATATAACGCAACTGCCTGCGCCCGTGACCGTCCATTGTGCCTGAGGCGGACGCGTACAGCCAAGCTCCAAAGGATAGCGGTACTGCCTTTCGGCAGAAGCGAAATGACTGCCTGTCGCCGCAACAACGCGGCCCACATAGCCTGCATTTACTATCATTGCGCCCAAAAGAATACTTTCACTCATCGTTGAACACGCCGAATACAACCCCAGAAAGGGGAATGCGTAATCTCTGGCGGCAAAACTTGCCGAAATTATCTGATTAAGAAGGTCGCCCGACAGCAAAAGGTCTATATCTTTTTCCGTATAGCCGCCTTTTTGAATAGATAACGATATGGCAGTGGAAAGCATCTTGCATTCGGCTTTTTCAAAAGTACTTTCTTCAAACATATCGTCATCGAGAGTTATGTCCGCAAAAGAACCCAAAACCCCCTCTTTTTCTTTTGAACCGCATATTGCCGCATAGGAAATTATCCTTGGCGAATTTTTAAAAAAAACGGTGTTTCCTTTCTTCATAAACCCTACCGTAAAATATTTGTAAATTTCTTAAATTAACGCTTAATTCAAGCATATATTGGGGTCTATCAAATAAAAAAGTAGACCAGACCGACCAAAACACCCGAAAAAACCCCGAAAACTATTATTGCGCCAGCGACTGTAAACATCTTTGCCGCCATGCCGTAAATCCACCCTTCCGTCTTAAATTCGACGGCAGGCGAAGTAACGCTGTTCGCAAAACCCGTTATAGGAACGATTGACCCTGCGCCGGCATATCTGCCTATTCTGTCGTACACACCGAGCCCCGTAAGAAAACAGCCCAAAAATATCAATACAATCGAAGTCGCGCCGGCAAGTTCGTCGCCCGAAAGCCCTGCAAATTCAAACATATAGCGAATAAACTGACCTATACAGCAAATAAGTCCGCCGACGCCGAAAGCTGCGGCGCAATTTTTAAAATGCTGTGTGGGCGGGTCCTGTGTTTTAATGTAATTCAAATAGTTTTCATTATAATTTTCACGGGATTTCCCTGTCATTTCTTTCTCCTCCAATTTTTTGAGGCTTAATCAAGGTTTCACGCTCGTCTCTTCGGGTCAAGTCAAACTCTTTTTTCATTGGTTGTACATCCTTTCGTTTATTTTAAGCGTAACTTTTTCAGGCATAACCCTTGAAAAAAGTCTGAATGCTGTATTTTTCGCTCCGCAGATTTTTATTACTGGGGGCTTGTCCGCAATTATAAGGTTATAAATAATTTCGGCAACAGCGGCAGGTTGCATTCCGCCCTGCTCCATATTGGCGAGAGCCGCAACCGCACGGTTTACCTTTCCCGAATAAGACTTATTTTCTTCGTTGGTGTAAACCTTTCTTTTGAACGTAAAACCCGTAGCCGTGCCGCCGGGAAGAAGCCCCGTAACCTTTATGCCGTAAGGTTTTAATTCGGAATAAGCCGCGCGGCAAAGCATTTCCAAAGCGGCTTTGGAGGAAGAATAAAAACTGTCGAAGCTAATAGGCAAATCTCCGCCCAATGAGCCGACAAGAATTATTCTGCCTCCTACATTTTTGAACGCAGGAATTACGCATTGCATACTTTTGAGCGCGCCGAAGTAATTTACGTCAAAAAGATAGCGGTAATCGCTTTCTTTTGCATATTCGATTGGCGCCGCCATTGAAAAACCTGCGCTGTAAACAAGAGCCGCAACAGCGTATCTTTCAGTTGCCGATTTTATTGCTTCCTCTAACATTTCAGGCTTTGAAACGTCCGCCTCTGTATTAACCACTTTTGCATTTTTACAGGGCGTGCGCGAAATATTCACCACGTTCCAGCCGCGGTTTACAAGTTTAAAACAAGTTTCACAGCCTATTCCTGAACTGCCGCCCACTATTATAGCCGTCTTCTTATTGCTGCCTTTTTCCATACAAATAATTTGCGGAAAAATTTAGTAATTATTCGCGCATTTATCCTTCTTGTTTTTTATGAAACGCGCAAAACTGCGGCATATATGGGGGGCAACTGTATTTTTACACAAATTATGTAACCTTTAAAAGCTTCTAAAATCAAAACTAAAGTAAAAGAAAACAGGGGAATTTCAACAGATAAAAAACGTCAGCCAAAAGCCAAATCCAGAATCATCATAAGCGAAAAGCCGGCTATTACCCCTATTGTCGCTTTTACCTTTCCCTGCGCAAAACTTTCGGGAATTAATTCCGAACAAACTACTGCAAGCATTGCGCCTGCCGAAAACGATAGCGCCCAGGGAAGTATTCCGCTTACCGCAGTTACGGCGAGCGCGCCGATAACGCCGGCGACTATTTCAACAGCGCCCGACAGCTGTCCGATTAAAAAAGACTTACCGCGTGAAATCCCGTTTGCACGGAGAGGAAACGCTACGCACATACCTTCGGGAAAGTTCTGTATGCCTATTCCGACTGCAAGCATTATAGCGGCAACAGCTTCGACCGTCTGCCCTGAGGCAAGCGCGCCGAAAGCAACCCCCACCGCCATTCCTTCGGGAATGTTGTGCATGGTTACGGCAATACACATAACGGCGCAACTTCGCTTATTGGCACTACCGGAAAAAAGGTGCAGTTTATTTATTACGATATCTGTTACGATAATAAGCGCTCCGCCTAAAATAAAACCGCCCGTCAAAATAAGATACGAATAATCTTCAACCATTTCCATTGCAGGCATTAATAGAGAAAAGAAAGTGGAAGCCAGCATTATCCCTGCCGCACTGCTCATCATAAAGGAAAAGGTTGTCGCGCTTACTTTTTTGTAAAACAATACGAGCAATGCGCCCAACGCCGTAAGAAACCAAGTAAAACCCGTTGCCATAAGCGCAAGTTGCCAGCCCGTAAAATTATTTAACCAATCCATTTAAAGTACTTCTCCAAGTAAAAATCAATCAATGTATTATATGAAAAAACACCGTGCAGGCGTGTTGTTTCACGCCTGCACGGTGTTTCATAATTATTTATTCGTTTTTATTCTTCAGACGGCGGTTCGCTTAGCTTCTCGTCGCTCGCCGTATTGCCGCCGCTGTCTTCCGCTTCTTGTTCTTTAATATCGGGTAAGCAGTCTTCCGCCTGAACCGTATTCGCTTCAGCAACTTGCGAAACAATTTCTTCACTGTTTACGGTTGCAGTCTTGCCTTTTTTTGAAAACTTCGTTATAAGCCATTTTTCAAACCTGTCCTGATATTTAAACGACAGCACCGCAAGAGCTATGCAAACAGCAAAAATAGTTACCCAGACGGCAATTCCCCACCCCTCGAAAGGAATAACGTCGCCACTGCCGAGATAGCAGTAAACAGCAATAATTACAGGGCGGACTATTAATATGGACACGAAGAAAAACAAGAAGTTCATACTTGTAAGCCCTGCAACCATACACAATATGTCGTCGGGGAAAAAGGGTAAAATCTGCATTAAAACAAATATTACTTTACCTTTTTTACCGAAAATAGCCGAATATTTTTCGGTTGTTTCCTTTCCCGCAATCCAAATAACCGCTTTTTTGCCCCAAATTCTTCCTATAAAATATGCAATAACCGAGCCGACAAGCACGCCTGCCGAAGCAAGCAAAGTTGCAACAAGCGGTCCCCATATCTGCGCGCCGGGAACATAACAAACGACCGCAGGCAACGGCAAAATTACTATTTGCAACACTTGCAAAAGGAAAAACACAAGCATTCCCCACGCGCCCGTGCCGTTAATTATGCCGATAAGCGCGTTTATCTTTTCCTCGTCCGTTTCATAATCGTTCAAGTGCCCCAATTCGCTTATTGCAATAAACGCGGCAAGAAAAACTATTGCGACGATAATCAAAATGAAAGCAGTCTTTAAAATGGGAATTTTTTTGAAAATAAAAGTTACCGCGCTTACCGCTATCCCTGCGCCCGATACAGCATAAAAAACAACGCGTACAAAAACGCCCCAACTGCCCATAAAAAAATATGTAAGCAGTATGGCGGCAATGCAGAGTAAAATATTTACGGTTAAAATTGCAATTGTACCCTTTTTACCCATATATCAATACGCTTTTACGTTTAAATTTTTATACGTCGTAAACCTTATAATATAGCCGTTCGTCTCCACGGGTTCGCTGACCGAAACAAGTTCAAAATCGGCATTTTTGTCAAGATTTTCAAAAAACGCGTCCGCGTCGCCCTCCGCTTCAACCTTAGTGACTAAAACTTCCGTGCAATAATTAAGCAGAGTTTTATACATCATCTGACCGCCGATTACAAAAACTTTTTCAGGCGGAAATTTTTTTATTTCAGCAAAAAGCTCGTCAAGCGAACGTACGATTTTACAATCATCCCTGTCCTCGCCGTCGGGGTAAAGCACAATATTAAGCCTGTCTTTTAACGGCTTGCCGTTAGGAAAAGACTTTAAAGTATTGCTACCCATAACAACTACGTTGCCCGTAGTAGTTTCTTTAAAAAATTTCATATCGGCAGGAATTTTAAACATCAAGCCGTTATTTTTTCCTATGCCCCAATTTTTATCAGCGTGTAAAATTGCCCTCATATTTCCTCACTTTTATTTAATTGCCCCCCATATATGCCGCAAATAACGCATTTTCAGGGAACTTTTTATTTTTTGTTTTTTACTCCGCAACGGGAATACTGTACTTCTTTTCGTTAAACTTATAATCTACAAGTTTAAAGCTGTCCACCGTAAAATCGTAAAAGTTTTTAACTGATTTATCCACTTCAAGCTTAGGCGCGGCAAGACAGGGCATCTTTATAATTTCCTCTACAATGGGAACATGCCTGTCATAAATATGCGCGTCCGCTATAACATGGGCAAGCTCGCCTGCTTTAAGCCCCGAAACCTGAGCAAACATAATTAAAAGAATTGCATACTGCACAACATTCCAATTGTTCGCGGTAAGCATATCGTTTGAACGTTGATTTAAAATACCGTTTAATGTATCGCCTGAAACGTTGAACGTCATAGAGTACGCGCACGGGTAAAGATTCATTTCGTTCAGGTCGGTAAAGTTATAGATATTCGTAAGAATTCTGCGGCTGGACGGATTGTGTTTCAAATCGTACAACACCCTGTCAACCTGGTCGAATTCCCCCTCTTTATACTTATGCTTTACACCAAGCTGATAGCCGTAAGCTTTGCCTATACTTCCGTTTTCATCCGCCCACTGGTCCCAGATGTGAGACTTCAAATCTTTTATATTATTGCTTTTCTTCTGCCAAATCCATAACAGCTCGTCAATGCACGATTTGAATGCTGTACGGCGTATAGTGAGTATAGGGAATTCTTCTTGCAGATTATAGCGGTTGACAATACCGAATTTCTTCACCGTATGCGCAGGCGTGCCGTCGGACCATTTCGGGCGGACGGGCAAATCGGTATCCCACACTCCTTTGGAAATTATTTCTTTCATATTGGAAATAAAAATTTCGTCGGCTCTGCTCATTATGTTCTCCGTAAAAGTTTTTAAACATTATATTATAATAACGGCTTTAAGTCAAAGAAATAATAAAATAAAGCAAAAAATAATTGACTGAACGCCCAAAAAATTATATAATATCGCAAAAGAAACAAAGCCGCTATAAAGCGGCTTAATCGAAATATTGAGGCGTAGCGCAGTTTGGTAGCGCGTTTGGTTCGGGACCAAAAGGTCGTGGGTTCAAATCCCGTCGCCTCAACCATAAAAACGGGTAGTTTTACATAAAAACCGCCCGTTTTTGCTTTGTTTTAGCTATTTTTTAAACTGTACCCCAAAATTACCCCAAAAAAATAAAAAACCTTTGAAATCATATTCCGCACGGTAGCCGTGCGGTTTTTTTATAAAACAGTTGACAGTACCACTATTCGGTGGTAAAATAAAAACAACAAGGGCAAAACCTTAAACGGTTAGCTCACGTTACAGCAAAATAGCCGCTCGGGTGCTAAACGGGGCGGCTATTTTTTATGCGTACAGTTACCGTAGATTTTGTCACGGTAATCGAAGTGACTTTGCCGAGCTGAACTAAGTTCAGAAGTAAAAGTATGTATTCGATACTCATAAATTTCGCTCCTTGTAGAAATGATACCATTTCCCCCCAAAGAGCCAACCGCCGAAGGTATACCCTTGTCGGGTGACTTGCGCCACCGTGCATATATTACCATATTTTACAATTTTAGTCAATCAAAACCGCCGCTCCCTTGCGCGGCTTTTTCTTTCGGCGCGGCGGAACTTCTGAATGCCGGGGGAAACGTTAGGCGCGGACGTCCTGAACGCCGGGGCGAAGTAGTAAAGCGCGGAACTACTTACGCCCGGAATAAAGTAGTAAATCGATTACCACTCCGCGACGTCGTCGGAGTGATGGGCGGACGCGTGCATACAAGCCGCCAAAGCTCGCTCTGCACATAACCCACCTTATCAGCCTAAGCCGCGCAAGCGGCTTTTTCCTTTTAACTCGCGTTCGCGCTTTAAGGTGCAAAGCTCTGAATCGAAATGTTTCACGCGAACGCCCACCGCATACGGCGCAAGCCGTCATTTCAAACGCTTTCCACCGCTTTAATGCGTAAAGTGTCGTTTACCTTCGTTTATATATGTAAGAACTTATGACATTACGATACTTTTACTTATGACTTTTTGATTTTATTTTTTTCATAATGTCATATGTTATAAAAAATTAAAACCCCGACTCCGTTTCCGAAGTCGGGGCAAAATTTCCAACACGACTAAAAGCGCAAACCGTATTTGCGCTTTTTACTTGCTATTCTGTTCGCCTGCACCTACATTATTGACGTTCCCGGGCGGCGCGCCGCCTTTGGAATAAAGTTTAAATAAAAACTCTTCGTCTAAAAGCTCCGCCGTTAAGCCTGCTTTTTTAAGCGCGGCGATTTCTTCCGATAACCAATGTTCGCGCTCCGCTTCGAGCTTTGCCGCCTTTTCAGGGTCGTACAGCTCCGCAAAAGCAATTGCAACGTTTAATTCGGCAACGTGTTTATGAGCTTCTTTATAACGCTTGTTTCGCCGCGCAATCTGATTGTTGTTTTCGGCAACAGTAATTGCACGTTCCCGGACTTCGTCCAACCAAGTTTGCCGCGCCGTTTCTGCCTGCTGTTCTGGTGTCTGTTCGGGTTCGTCGGGCGTTTGGGCTTTGCGCTTCTTACGCCGCCAATACGCACGGTCAAGCGCGTAAACGCTTTTATCGTTTACGCTCGTTCCTTTGTCTTTGTCCGGGCGGTGTATGTAGTCGCGTTTTAAAAGCCATTTAACCGCGCGTATCGCTTGCCGTTCACTGCACCCGACGGCGGCGGCTATGTCCGAATAACTCGCTTCGATTTTGTGTCCCTTGCGTAACTTTTCCGTTTTAGGCTCCGAACACTTCTTATCATTGTTGCACCGGGTATTAAAAAAAGCAAACACACGCAAGCGCACGCCCTGCACTCGGTCGCAACCGTCCATTATTGCCGCAATTTCGTTAAACTCTATTCGCGTAAACTCGTCCGGCGATTTCAAGTTGTTACGGTTAAAAATGTACTCGTCGCGCGATAAGCGCGAAACGTAGCCCTTGCTGACTAACTTTTTAATGTTGCGGCTCAGAGTTGAAAAAGACAATAACAAGCCGTCTTTCATTGCTTTTCGGGTTCGGCAGATAGTAGAGTAAACGCCGTCCTTGTCCGGCTTACCCGAAAAACTGTATATAAGCCCCCCGACAAGCTGTGCGCCGCACGGCAAGTCTTTTAAGCCCGTCGGTATCTTGATATACGCCTGCGCAAACGGCAAAGGTATAAAATCATTAAGTTGTAACTTTGCCGCTTCGGTCATAGTAGTCCTTGTTGTTAATTTATTTCAAATTTTAGTTGTTCGAAGCCTGTCGGAAGAGTATGCCGACGCGGCGTGCGCTTGCCGTTCGCGCCGCCGAGCCTATGAGCCGGGGCGCATTCCGGGCAATAACATTTTGAATAATCACGCGACACCGCCCAATGCGCCGCACGGGCTTTTATATAGCTTGTAAATTCGCCTACTGTGCCGCAGTCGTCGCATAAATATTTTTTAGCTATCATTTGTACCCCCTTTTAGTAGTACCGCGCTTAACTACTTTCACTGGCCACAAGTAGTACGACGTCTTACTACTTGTGACCAAATTGATTTTCATACCAACCGGCGTATTGAAAGTTGTCCATTCGGCACTTATCGCATAAAACGCGCTTATCTTTGCCGAAGCTCCAACCGAGCGAGCGCACCGCCTGCGCACCGTTATATATCTTGTCGTAATCTTTTTCCACGTCACGACGTGCGCCGCACTCGTCGCACACACACCGGAACGTCGGAACGCTGTAACACCTAACACTCATTGTTTGTCGCCTGTTTGTTTTAATTCAATATTAAAAATATCAGCGTAAACACTGCTAACGAACGTACGCGCAGTGTGCTGTGTTTTGCTTTGTTCAAACATTTTTATTGTCCATTCACCGTGCGTAACGATTGCCTGTTCCTTTGTCTTCTGAATACGGGTTATATTTTCAATGTATTTCTCGTCGGTAATAATACCAGCAGTAAAAAGCAAAAGATTTTCAAGCTGTGCCGTCGCACACTTTTCTATTACATATCTAAACATTGCGTAATAATTTTCTGTGTTTTCTATAAAAGCTAAATCACCCTGAAATCGACTTTTTAAAAATTTTTCGTCCATAATTTCACCTTAATTTTTTATTATCTTGTCGCCCATCGGCGCGGCGCGGACGTTCTGAACGTCGCTTTTTTGTTATGGTCGCATATTTGACGACCGCGCGTTTAATGCGGAAGGGCTACGCCCTTACCCCATTATTATTTAGAAAGACTGCTTTCCGCAGACACGCACAAATTGCGAGCGCGGAACAAATCAAAAGAAAAAAATCAACCCGTTGATATTTTTTCTTCTTTTTGATTTTGTTCACTTGCTTTTCTGTTCTCTGTGCGTGTCTGCGGCTTTACAGCCTTCTTTTTTTCGGCTGATAAAGTGGTATTGGTCGCCGTGTCAGGCTTGCCGCTCTGCACGTTCTGCACGTCGTCCAACGTTATTTGTCCGGGCAATTGCTCCGGCAGTTCTTTTTTTGCTTTTTCGTCTTTTTGCGGCTTTGTTTCCGTAGGCTTGTCTGTTTGCCTTGCTTCTTGCTTCTCGACGTTCTCGCCGGGTTTCTGCTCGTCCTGTGCAGGTTCTGACCGCTCCGGCGTTTCTTCCGGCTCTTTGAAGGGGCTTACGTTCTCGCTTGCTTTGTCAAGTGCTTTTTCAAGACGTTCAACAGCTTCGGTACGGTCTTTAAACATTTGTTGAGCTTCCGCCCATACTTCACGATAGATTATGTCTGCCGGCTCGTTACGGTGTAACCAAAAGAAGCCGCAACGCCTGGGCAAGAGTGCGTCTTCCTTACAGTCAAGACCATATTTTTTGACTTCATATTCAATCTTTGCTTCGCGTAATAATTGCTTGCTTTCTTCTTCATATGTTTTCACTATGTCGGCAAGCATTTTATCGTAAAGGTTTTTGCCCAATAGCTCGATATTTTCGTAAAGGTCGCCGCACTTCTCGTAAAAAGTGCTTTGCAATTTGCCTAATTTTTCAATCGCTGTTGTCATTCTTTTTTCCCTTCTTACTTGTTGTAGTTCTGTTTCGGAAATCGTCGGGTTCTCCTTCTTCGTAAAAAATAGCTGTTTCCGGCGGCAAGCTACTTACGTCAACTTTGCTTTTTTGGGGAAGAAGACTGAAATCTTCGTCTTCGTCGGGTTCGAACTCCGCAGAACATTCTTCACTATCATAGCATTTGAAAATGTCGCCTTCATTTGTAAAAATACATTCTTTATACAGCTTTGCCGCGGCGTGCTTGCTGTGTAGCGTTGTCTTTAACGATAAATACTGCTCGACGTCTTGCCAGCTCTTGAATATGCGCAACTTCCATTTTGTGCGTATCGTACGCCCTGCCGGGTCTTTTTCGCTTTCCTTGCCTAAAACTTCTATGAAGGTATCGGCAACTGAGCGAATAGCGACGTTTAAATTCATAGACCGGTGAAGCTCTATTATCATATCAATGTGCCAATGCCGGGGCTTTTGGTATATGCTCTTTACAGCCGCCGCAAGCGGTTTCTTGTCGCTACTGTCGTAAACGTCGTCCATTTCCTGCATTACAATGAACGACCACGGAACAACAGGCATAACCTTTTTGCCCTTCTTGGGCAGCCCGAAGTAATACGGGTTTAAGTAGTAAGGGGAATAGGTCTTTTTATAACCTGTTTTAATTCCTATATCGTAGTTTGCATACATTGGGGCTTTATCGGGTTTTGTTAGTGGCTTTTTGCGCTTCTTGTTTATCTCGTCTATTTTTGCGCAACTCTTGCGTTGCCGGGCTTGTCCTTCCGTCATTAAAACGTACTTAAAAATGGCAGTAACTAACGACGTCTTACCGACGCCCATATCTTTTGAAAATACTACAATAGTACTCATATTTTGTGATTAACCCCCGAATATGCTTGTTTTAACGACGGGGCGGCTTGTGCTTTTTCTGCCTTGCTTTGGGCATAGTGCCTTTATGCGTTTGCTTGCGCCGTAGACCCCTGTATATGCTTAAAATAACGTTATAAACGAATGTTAATGCAAGCAGTGCGGCAAGCGCATACGCGCCGTATGCCCAAGGCATTAACCACGCTTCCCACTTCGTGCAGTAAACCATTAACCGACCTAAAAAGGCTAATATACAGCCTGCTGTTAAAGTTAAAATACATACAGTCATTGTTGACCCCCAAATATGCCGCAAATAACGACTATTTCCTTTTAAATTCTTTAATGATTAATAGCACTCCGAACAAAGCCGCAAGCACGCCGAACCCTACGCATAACCACGTCAAGGACGTTAGCAAAACTTCGAAGACCGGCACAACATCAACGTAATATCCAAAGAGCAAGCGGGCGAACAGAAAGACAACCGCGAACACCGCAAAGGTAATTATCAGCTTTTTCATTCGTTGAAGTCGTCCTGATACTCAGGGTCGCCGTTCATTTTCGGGCACTCTTTGTCAAATTCTTCGGGGTCATACTCCAACAAATCCCAAATCATACATTCTTCTTGCCCTTGATTATATTCAACACAACTGCTACAATCTTTTTTCATTTCTTTTTACCTGCCTTTTTCGGTTTGCTCTTGCGTTTTGGCTTTTGTGCAGGCTTTCGGCTCTGCGACGGTTTCGGCTTGTCCTTGCGGTTTTTTATGGCTTTCGCTATCAGTCTGAACGGCAGGGAAATGACCCAAAACACGCCGTAAAACAAATAGTAAATTCCGAATATTATTCCCTTGCCGATTAACAGCAATCCGCGCCCGATTGCCGGCGCGGCTCCCGGCACAAAAATACATATCAGTATTAAGGCAATAACAACCACAACGCCGACTATTATCACCCACACCCACCAAGGCACTTTGTAGGGTTCTACTAATTTACCAAAATCATTACTGCCGGATTGTTTATTATCGACCACGCCTAAATTATAATGCTTTCCGTCCGCTTCAAAATCAAGGTGCAGAATTGAAACGTCGTATACTCTCGTTCCGCTACACTTTGTAAACTGCTGTATAAGCGCGTGAATACTGCCAAAGGGCAAAAACATTCCGACAAGTACGTCTTCGCCGTCCGCGCCTTCGTTGTAGCTCGTTTGGTAAAATCGTAAAACGTATTGCATTTTTTTTATTTCGCGTTGCGCTTCCGGGCTTAACGAATAGCCGCGCGATAAAAATTCGTCAACCGTTTCTATTTCGTACCATTCGTAACGGTTTCCGAAATTATTCGCTTCAATGACTACTTTTTTATCGTAATTCAGCGGTACCGTTATAGGTTCTGAAACTTCACTTTCTTTATAGCCTGATACGGTTTTGCTGTATGTCTGCGTTGTAAACGTTACGTCAGCCTTAAACAGCTTGTCTATTGAGTAATCACAATCAAAAGCAACAAAATGCGCGTCTACACCCGTTAAGCCGTTCCAAGTAATACCGTTGCCCAACCGCACACCGCCGGCGTATTTATTTGTCACCGTTACACTTTCGGTAACAGTGCAGGAGTAAAGCACATTGCTATTGACCGTCCGCGCCGTAAACAATTTTGATACATTAAACGATACTTCACTTATTGTGTTATCGTTGCCTGTGTTTTCGTCGCCGCAATACTTATTGAAACGGCGATATATGGACGTTATATTATAAAAACGTACTTCGTCGCTTTTTACTGTTACGCCCTTAACAAGATACTTTCCGAACACGCCAGCACGGTTTATTTGCTCTAAATTGTAAAGCCGCGGAAAGTCCGGGCTTTCGGTAAGTGACATATTTATACACGTCGCTTCAAGCGGCATATTTATGCCGCAAGGGTTGTAAACGTATATAAACAACTCGTTGTCTGAACTTTCCGCTATTTGTATAACTTGCAATGTGTAATCGTCTTGTATGGGCGGAAAATCGTTTATATCAAACTTGCTGTCCGTATTCAAATCTTCCATTACGTTTGAATACGCAGAAGTGGCAGCGTTCGCCACTTGAACGCCGCCGATTATCGAGATTATAAAGCACGCGATTATTAACGCGCTGAGTAAAATTGAAGTCTTGAACTTAGTCATTATGCACCTTAAAATACATAATTTTTATTCAACGTCACGCTCGGCGTTAAGTTTGAATACTGTCTTGCACTTACATAAAAACTTATGTCAGACTCTTCTAAACTCTGAATTAAAGTGCCTTTGTAATTGTAATTTGTTCCGTAATCTATGTAAGCATTATTACTGTTATTGGTCGCCCTTTGAGCGGCGTACCACGCATATTTTATTGCATTTTGGTGTGCTTCGTCATAGGTGTCAAAATCTTCGATAAATAAAGCCGGCGTTATTTGCTCGTTTGTTTCCAAATAAAAACCGTCTTCGTCCGTATCAAAGCTCGGTTCTATCAATTCGCTAAATGAATTAACAACATAAGGTTTAAATACTATATCGAATTTAAGATAATTTTTTACTTGCGAACGAAAATCTTCGTCGATTGATATGTATAAATTTTTAAACGTATAATCGCCTTTCAACGTGCCGATTTCGTTATAATATGCCTGCATTGAAAGGCAAACATAATCTTCGAAATAATACTCTCTTTCACTAAGCACAATCGAAGTAACCTGATATAGGCAATCTATTGTACAGGTGTCCGAACTTTCCGAACCCTGCAACGTAGCGGTAAGTATGATTTGCTCTGAAAACGGCGCAAGATACTTTAACGTGACTTGCCGACTGTCTTCCGACGGCGTTAGCGAAATAAAATAGTCGGCAACCTTGCCCGTCGCCCAAGCGGAAGACGGGTTCGGAAAGTTTACCGACCATTCAATTTTACCGTTTATGTATTCGTTAGAGAGTTCGGCGGACAAAGTAACTTCGCCGCCGGCAACGTATTCCGTTGTTTCTGAGCTCGTCGACCGCGCCGACAAAAATGTAAAACCGGAAGCAGGCATATTATAAACGTTGCCGCTTTCCATTAATTGCCCGTCGTTCGTAACGGCAACCGTATTCGGCGTTACCGCTTCGCTGTTTTGCTTTTTCCAATTCCCCGGGTTTGCTTCACCTGTTAAGGCAAAGCCCGTTCCCCAAGACGCGCCCAAACCGATAATTACGACTAACAACAGGCACGCAATAACCTTGCCTATGCCGCCGCCTTTTTTCTTGTTACCTGCCATATTCCTTGCTCCTTTTTTAGCAGCACATTCTAAAACCGCCGTAAATGCCCCATTTTCGCACGATAGTTAGTCCTTGACTTACGAGCCGTAAGGGGTTCACGAATGTACGCCACAAACTTACTTGTCATTATAGTAAGTTTGTGGCGTATTGTCAAGCGTAGACTTACAAAAAGTATTAAACTTTTTTATATGGACATTTTCACAAAACGTTTCAACGAAGTTTTAAAATTCGAACAAACGAACCAAGCACATTTAGCAAATCAAATAGGCATTGCAAGGCAATGTATCACTGACTATAAAAGCGGAAAATCTTTTCCAACAATTCAAACATTAGCGAGAATTTGCACCGCGCTTGATACCAGTTCGGACTACCTGCTCGGACTTACTTCCGACGACGGCGCAGAGCTGTACTCTGCCCCCACCGCTAACGCGATGCACGACAGCGCGACATTATCAGAAAAAGAAAAAGCCCTGTTAAAGGCTTTTAAAAATCTGTTGCCCGAAACACAGGACTTCGTATTAAAAACGGCGCAATCGTTTTCAGATAGCGGCAAAAAATCACTTAATAAATCTTAATCTGCGTATTATAATTCCCCCACTACTTTTTACCTTGGGGGGACAAAAATGCTTAATCAGGAGCAAACGCAAATTTTGGAGCAAGCAATTATTTTGCTGTTCAGACTGCGGAACGAGCAGTCAATTGACAATTGGGAAAGAGAACGGGCGCGACAGTTCGGAGAGCTGCACCGCCCGATAATTAATTTAAAGGAGATTGATAGCACAGAGAATATTAACGACGAGAACGGCGGAACGCCGCTTTCAGATAAAGATTTCAAAGGTTTTTTAAATTTCACCGAAAAGGAGATTTTAAAAATGCCTAAACCATTCAGAAAAATTTTCCGTGTCGACGGAAACAAGGCACACGTTCGCAAAAGAGCAGACGGAAGATACAAATGCAGTTTCGAAATTCGTTACGCAAAAAAACCATACAACAAGCACCCCATTTCGGCAAGCGGCGCAACGCTTGAAATTGCAAAAGCGCGGTTTATCGAAAAGTTGAATAATTACGTTCCGCAGGACGATACCGCCCCCACCGTTCCGAAAGACTTTCACGAATTTGCAATGTATTGGCTTGAAAAAATACATAAACGTAAGGTCAAAGAAAAAACTTACGACCACGATATAAAACTTTATAATCGTCATATTAAAGAACGGTTTGCAAAGTTTAAAGTCAAAGATGTGCATATGGCTATAATACAAGACTTATTAGATAATGCGCCCGGCAAAGGCAAGACAGCAAAAGACTTGCATTCTATACTTAAACAAATTCTTGATTGTGCTGTTAAGCACGGTTTAATTAAGCTAAATCCTATTGGAATGTGTTTTCTTGACGATTACGAGCAAAAACACGGCGTTGCTATTTCTTTTGAAGAAGAACGAAAACTTGACAATGCCTATAAAGGAACCGAATGGGAAATTCCTTTTGCTGTTGCAAGATATACAGGGCTAAGACCCTGCGAATATTTGTCTGCTGCAATAGAAGGTAATTTTATTAAAGCACAAAACGGAAAGCGTAAAGACGGTAAAGTTGAGTTCAAGTATATACCTATTACTCCAATGCTTAAACCCTACTTGCAAAACGTTATCGAACTCAATATGCCGAAGCCAAGAGTTTTAAATAATCGCTTTAAAAAAGTGCTTCCTAATCATCAACTTTACGATATGCGAACTACATTTGAAACAAGGTGCGACCAATGCAAAATTGAAGATAAAGCAATCGGTTTAATGATGGGAAATAAAATCGGTAAAAACAATAACGCTGATGGCAATAAGCTAAAAAAAGCATATACCGATAAAAATGACCCTGATTATTTCAAAAATTTGCTTGAATATCTATATTTAGAAGGACAAAAGTTTAAATATTAAAGCTACTACCCCAAAATTACCCCAAATTTTGAAAGAAAAACTAATTAAAAGCCGACAAAATATTAACAAAAGCAGTCTATAAAAGCACAATTAAGTTAGTTTTGCCCTATTTAATGGCTTGACGATGGATTCAAATCCCGTCGCCTCAACCAAAAAAAGCTTGAATTGAAAAGAGTTAAACCGTTTCAATTCAGGCTTTTTTTGTACTTTAAAATATTTAACACACAACTTTCGTGCGCGTTCTTAACTTTCTTTTTGTTCGGTATTTTTCTAATCTATTTCATAACACTTTTTTATACCAACACCAAAATTTTTTTAGATTATCCCATATATCTTCCCCTTGCACTGCATAAAAGCAACCAAATTCGATTAGCGTTACCGTAACGTATATTAAAATGCCGATTAATATATACTTTATTATTTTCTTTTTCATAATCTTCTCCTTTGTATATGTCTTTATGCTCGATAGGTTTATTTTCATTTTTTGTGTTATTTATTGTGTGCAACGCTCTGACTTATCAATACCAAAATAATAACACTAATTTTTTAATAAAATTAAGCTATTTTATAATTATAAATTAGTTATTGTGCCAAAAATAAAATGTAGCATAATGATTATGGAACATTCGGAAATTTTTAAGCAAAGATTTTTAGAACTTATTGATGATTTAGACTGTAAAAAGTCAGAAATTCCAACAATGTTAAACATTGACTATAATATTTTTATCAAGATTACGGAATTTGGTATTATTCCAAAACCTGTGGTTTTAATTAGAATTGCCGATTACTTTAATATTTCTGTTGAATATCTTTTGGGTAGAACTAATAATGCATTCTTTTTAAAAGCTGATAAGGAAACAACATTTTTAAATAGATATCAAGTATTAAAATCTGAAAAAAATTTGACAGATTACGCTATTGCACAAAAGTTGCACATTACAACAAGCTATACTACAAACTGGAAAAATAAAAAGTATATCCCGTCAATTGTTAATGTAATTGAATTATCAGAAATATTTAAAGTTTCGGTTGATTATTTACTTGGCAGAACGGACGATATAACACCTTATAATTAGAAAAATGCCGTCCTTCGTAACGAAGAACGACACCGCAGATTATACCGTTCATCGTTAGTCGCCAAACCAAAACTGTATTTCGCACACGGGAAATAAAGTAACGATTACAGAGTATAGCTCTACCAGTAGCTATACCCTTGTGCATAAAAATAATACATTTTTGATTTGGCAATTGCTATTTTAGCAAAAAAAGAGTTTTATGTCAATAAACCACAACTTATAAAATGATTTTTAGGAATTTATAAGCGACTATTTAAAAGTATTTATTGATTACCTACTCGGCAGAACAGACGATAAAACGCCTTATAATTAAAAAAATGCCGCCCTTCGTAACGAAGAACGACACCGCAGATTATACCGTTCATCGTCAGTCGCCAAACCATTTTTACACTCTCATTGAGATTGTAAACGATTACTGAGCATAGTTCTACCATTACTATGCTCAATGAGAGTAATAAATAAAAATGATTTGGCAATTGTTATTTTAGCAAAAAAAGAATTTTATGTCAATAATTCGTTGTTCAATTAAATTAAGTTGACCGATTAGCATTATAAACGTAAGATATACCTTACGTCAAGCATTGTTTGTAAAATATGTCTTACAATATTTTTGTGAAAAATAAATTTGCCGTAAGATTAAATGAATTGCTTACTGAAAATAAAATATCAAAAAGAGAGCTTGCAAAGAAAATAGGCGTATCGGCGACAAGTATTTCGGATTGGTCTACGGGAAAGATTCAGCCGACAGTAGAAAATGTCTATTTAATTGCCGAATATTTTCAGATTAGCGCAGATTATTTAATTGGTTTAAAGGATATTTAAAGAATTATTATCCGAAAACAAGAATACAGATAGTCAAAAACAGCAAATATTTAACAGACTTTAAGTTCAAGAAAAAGAGAATAGAATTAAAATAGTAAAAACAATATTAAGTCATAACAGATAATAATTACCGCTTTCAACAAGCGGTTTTATTTTTTTGAAAAATAAATTTATGTCAACGGAAACGTAGTTTTCTTATTCAAATTTAAGTTATAATGAATTTTGACCTTACGTTTAACCACGAAGCAAAAATTCAGCCTGATTAAGGTTCCACCATTTGGTCGTTAGGCACAATATCGTAAATATCCTGAACTTCGCCTATCAATTCTTCTATTATGTCCTCCATTGCAAGCAACCCTACTATTTTGCCATCGTTTTTGACAAGGGCGACGGGCTGGCTTGCTTTTTGCATCTTTTTAAGCACTGCGGAAAGCTTTTCGCCGCTGTCTACGAAGTATGCAGGTTTAACAATAGACATAACGTTTTTATGACCCGACAAAAGCATTTCATAGAAATCTGCGCGGTACATAATACCGATTATGTTGTCAAGATTGCCGTCCACCACAGGCACGCGCGAATAATTTGTCTGTAAAAACATTCTTTTTATGCTTTCGGTGCGTTCGCCCTTTCTTACATAAGTTATTCCGTCGCGCTTTGTCATTGAATTTGCGACCGTCATATCGTCGTAACGTATTGTGTTCTGAATAAGCTCTTTTTCGCTGACTTTCAATACCCCTTCTTCCGTCAGGTCCGTAACCATTAAATTGAACTCTTCTTCCGTCATTAAAGCTTTCTTTTTATCGAAACGGAAAATGAGGTTCAACAGTTTTTTCCACAAATCGAAAAGCCATACAACAGGGAAAAATATTATACTGAACACACGCAGAGGATAAACGGCGAACATCGCGAACTTTTCAGGCGTTTCGCGCGCAAGCGTTTTGGGCGTTATTTCACCGAAAATGAGCACGGTAACAGTCATTACTGCGGTTGACAGCATTGCTCCGTAATCGGGCGAAAGTCCAACAAAAAGCATTGTTGCTAGCGTGGTTGCCGCAATGTTTACTATGTTGTTGCCTATCAGCAAAGTTGACAGAAGTCTGTTGTAATTTTCAGACATTTTCAGCGCAAGACGCGCTGATTTTTTTGTTTTGGCAAGCTGCTTCATTCTTATCTGCGAAAAACCTGTAAAAGCCGTTTCCGTAGACGAGAAAAAAGCAGAAAAAATTAAAAGAACTATAAGCGCTGCCGTTATGCCTATAATCGTTGCCGGTTGCATTCCTTAAAACCTCCTTGAAACACAAAAAACGTAACACCTGCGGAAAACCGAGGCGTTACGTTATAAGCCGAAATAAAATTATAAAGTTGTTACTTGGTTCCGGGCAACAACTGTCGCCGTCGTCCATAATCTTCTCCGATGTGCTGTCGCACGAATAAAATATGAATGTATAATATCATATTTTTTATTGGCTGTCAAATATTTTTTTAATTTTTACGCCGCAACGGTTAACAGCGACAAGTTATGTTTACGTTAAAAAATCGGTTCCGCAAAAAATACGGAACCGACCCATTTGCTAATTAATTTTTATACGCTTATCTGTTTAATTGTCAAAGTCGTATTCACACCGCCGCCAAGCGTAACGCCCAAAGCAACCAAGGCGGAAATTGCCATATCGATTACATCGCCGGCATTAAGCGAAATAATAAAGCTTCCGTTATAAAGCGACCCAACGCCTACGGCAAGAACGCGCGATATCGAAGCTTGCGGAATAGCCGTTCCGTTTCTACGCACCGACATTGTAACGGTTGTGCCGACAGCCGCAGACAAGTTGGTATAGTAGTTTATTTCGTAAACTCCTGCGACAGTTGCCGTCAAGCTGTTTGCAGGCGTACTTGTCACGTTTTTCAAAGGCATAGCCGTCGGAAGAGGCAGCTGCGTAGTTCCGCCCAAAGTAAGGTTTAACGTTTGCGGAGTAGTGTTATACAGACCGCCGTAAGCGTTCAAATCCGCCACGCCCGTCGCGCCTGTGGGACCCGTAACGCCGTTGGCGCCTCTCGGAATAACAAAGTCAAGCACAACGTTCTGAGGAGTTCCGCTGTTAGTAACGATTGCGGCAGTACCTGCTTCTCCGGTATCAGTTGTACCGACAACAACGGATGCCGAATCACCATCCTCGCCGGTTGGTCCGGTGGGTCCCGTCACACCAGTCGGTCCTGTAGGACCGGTAGCGCCCGTGGGACCGGTTGCGCCGGTAATTGCAGGACCCGTGGGACCGGTGGGACCCGTTACACCAGTGGCACCTGTTACACCTGTCGGTCCGGTAGGACCGGTTGGACCAGTTACACCTGTGGGGCCAGTTGCGCCGGTAATTGCAGGACCAGTGGGTCCGGTGGGACCCGTAGCGCCCGTGGGTCCTGTAACACCGGTAGAACCTGTCGCACCTGTTAATCCCGTAGGACCTGTTAAGCCAGTAGGTCCGGTGGGTCCCGTCACACCAGTGGAACCGGTGGGGCCGGTAGCACCTGTAACCGCAGGACCTGTGGGGCCGGTGGGACCTGTTACACCTGTCGGACCTGTAGGACCGGTTGCTCCCGTAGGTCCAGTTGCGCCGGTAATTGCAGGACCCGTCGGGCCTGCAGGTCCCGTTGCGCCGGTCGCGCCTGTGGGACCGGTGATACCGGTCAAAGTGTTTACATAAATTCTTTTTACGCTGCCGCAGCCTGAACCGCATCCGCAGCCGCAATCGGAATTACATGCAAAAAAAATACTTAATTCTTTCATTTATAATTATACCTCTTTACCTATTACAGTCTGAAAATATTGTTTGTTCGCCAAATAATTTTTGTCGTGCGGCTTTATTTTACCTGCCGCTTCGTTGTATTCATTTGCCTTAATTTTGTCACCCAACCTGTCATACAGAACGCAAAGCTGAATATTGGGAATAAAACCGCAGTAATCAAGGTTTACAAAACCGCCGTTTTTTAAATTATTTGCTCCGCTTAAAGCAGATTGGTACCAATATATGGCGCAATTAACAAGGTTTTGTCTTGCAAAATAGTCGCCCAAAATACAGCATGCTTCACCCCTTGGAATATCGAAAGCAAAGGAGCCGAAAAGCGCCGAAATAGCCTTTTTTTCATCCCCTATACCTAAATACGCGCGGTAAAGATTGATACAGGCTTCGATTTTGTTTTCGACCCAACCGTTTCCGTTTAAAAAATCCTCTAAAACAGCTATGCTTTCTCTGTACATACCGTTAAATAAAAGCTCGCGTCCGTAATAGAATTTTTCGCGTTCGTTGAGGCATATACCGAGGGCAATACGCTTTTGAAGTATTCTTAAATTGCGTAACGGTTCGCCGCTTCCGAGCTTTTTGTGCCAAATCTGGGCGTCCGAATATATAATTTTGCCTTGGGGCGATACAGCCTCGTGAACGGCGCCTTCAAACCTGTAATTTTTACATCTTTTAAAAATTCTTTCACGGTAATAAACATACGTCGGCACTTCGCCGTCAAAAGCAACGGCGTACTGTAAAAACGCCATATCAAAACTTTGGTTTTCAACTAAGTTTTTAATTTTATCGGCGTTTTCATCCGAAACCACGTCATCCGCATCAAGCCACATTACATACTCGCAGGAAGCCTTTCCAAGCGCAAAATTACGCGCCGAAGCAAAATCGTCTTCCCATTCGTAACTGTATATTTTATCCGTAAACTTTTTTGCAACCTCTGCGGTAGCGTCCGTTGATCCTGTGTCGACGACTATTATTTCGTCTGCAAATTTTTTAACGCAAGAAAGACAGCGCGCAATTACCGGCTGTTCGTTTTTTACTATAAGACAAACGCTTAACGACATAATTAAACCTCTTGGCAATATTACATAATATGCCGTTTGGCACGGTTTTGTAATTTTTTTATTCCTTAGAACTCCGCCCTCCTCTTGCTGATAGTTTAATTTTGTAAATATCAATTAAAAATTTTTTATATTTGCTTTATCTTTTTATCCCTGAAAAACGCTTGCAAATTAATAAATTTTTGATATAATAAGATAGTCAGCGTTGTTAAAATGTTTTTGATTTTTGCCGTATACGCAATAAAATGATTAAACCGAATTCAGCAATACCGCAAATTAATTACATCTTGCTACTGTGGCTCAGCTGGTAGAGCAGCTGATTCGTAATTATTTACTTAACCAGTAGAAATGTGCTAAAACCGTACCCCAGAGCTTAAAAATAGCTATTTGGGGTTACTTTTCAAAAACAAGTGTAAAAAACTTGTAAAAATCAATGTAAAAACTTAATAATTTATGCTACTGTGGCTCAGCTGGTAGAGCAGCTGATTCGTAATCAGCAGGTCGCCGGTTCGAATCCGGCCAGTAGCTCCACTCAAATCAAACTATTTTTATATTTTAAGTAGTTTGATTTTTTGTCATTTAGAATAATCTATAAAATGAAAAGGTATAGAAAACTAATGAAGAGTATTGTTTTAGTAAGTACAAATTTTAATATTGTTTATAAAGACGCAGAAGCCAAAATTGATAATATAGATTTTTCAAGTAAAACATCTTTACTTGATTATGACATTGCTGTTATTGGCATAAATAGAAAAATTATTTTAGAATATTATTCTTATAATGCTGAACAATTCAGTGGTTATAAATTAATTGACCAATCTAAATCAAGAGATTTTATTAATGACCTTGAAAGACGTAAGATAGAGATAAATTCATTACTTGCCACAGGTAAAAATGTATATTTCATTTTAGGTGATGAATTTAAATGTGTTTATCATACATATAAACAATCGGTTTCTGGAACAGGTAGAAATGCTCGAACAACAAATTATGTAGAAGAGATGGATATAGCCCAATATTTATTGAACGAGGAAAAGATAAAAATTATAAGTTCCGAAGGGAAAAATGTTGACATTTTACCGAATACAAAACTCTCAGAATTTATTAAAAATGTAAAACAATTTATCTACTATAAAGCATACTTCAATTGCAAATTCTTTGAACCAGCAATTACGACAACCAATGCAGGGAATATTATTTCTGGTATTGCAAAAAGTTGTGAAGGATATAAAGTTATTTTACCAGAGTTGGTAAATCAAGCTTCATACGATAAAAAACGACAAAATGAATATTTGAATGATGTTGAATTTGTATTACAAAATATTCGAACTCTTGATGATAGTTTAAGTCAAAAATGTGAAATACCTTTATGGGTTAACAATTGTATTTTATCTAATGAGAAAGCTGATGTTTTAGAGATAGATAAAATTGAAAAACAAATACAAAAATTAATAACAATGAAAAACAAAGTACAACTTACTATCGACAATAATTTCAAATACAAAAAATTGCTTTATTCTTCAGGAACAGAATTAGAAGATATTACTAAAACTATATTTGAGGAACTTGGCTTTGAAATCGTACCTTCAAGACCTAATCGAAGTGATATAAATTTAAAATATAATGACAATTGCTTTGTATGTGAAGTAAAAGGTTTGACGAAAAGTGCAGGCGAAAAGAATTCAAATCAACTTCAAAAGTGGGAAACAGAATTTTTTGAAGATTATGATATTCACCCCAAGCAGGTTCTAATAGTAAATACTTTTAGAAATTTACCATTAAAAGAACGAGTTGAGGATTCGTTCCCTATTCAAATGTTGCCGTATGCAACAAAAAAAGAACAATGTTTAATTACTACTACACAGCTATTATGTTTCTATTTGAACTGGTTAGATAATAATGATATTCTTGAAAATTTTATAGATAAAATTACTTCAACTAATGGAATTTTTGACGAATATAACGATTGGGGAAAATATATAGAAGAAACAAAATAACTTATAGTAACAAGGCAGGTCGAAATGACCTGCCTTGTTATTTATTCAATAAAGTTAAAATTGCTGTTTTCTTTTCTTCGTCTTTGACCTTTTTCAGTAGTTCAATAATTTGGCTGTCTTTTTTGTATTCTTCAATGTCATAGTAAAAAAATTCTTCGGTTGTAGTATTACAGGCTTCAAGGATAGCTGTTAAAGTTTCAAATGTGGGAGCAAAGTTTTTGTTTTGTTCTAACATATGGATATAGCCTGCGTTCTTGCCTATCATAAGGGACAGTTTTCGGGCAGATAAATTAGCTCTGATTCTGATATATCCTATCCGTTCTATTAGCGTACTCAATTCCATAAGATTGACCCCTTATTAACTTGCTATTAAAAGTATAAATTAAAGTAGGTTAAACTTAATCTTTGTTATTAATCCATTTTTAATTCAAACAAAATAAAATATCGTATTATATATGATATTATTGACTTTTATCGTAATATATATTATATTTTAAATAACTAATTACCCAAAGGAGGAATTAAAATGGGTTTCTTTCAATCACTTGCCAAAGCAATGGCAACAAAAATTGGTGTAGTAATCGGCGGCGATTATAAAGGTGTCTCTGTTGGCTTTGGAACTAAAAGTACTAAATCATCTGTTTCTATAGGTGCAGTAAGACAAGACGAAGCGCTTATTTTCTTTACAAAGCCAGAAGAATTTAGGTTTGATGGCACTGACGTTGAATCTTATACGATTAAAAACAGCACGAATACTTCTACTACATACGAAATCATATTCAAAGACGGAAAAAAATCACTTGTAGAAATTACAAACCAATACAAACACAAAGTAGATTCAGCTTTATATAATTAACGTTATGAAAAATCTTTTACTTGAAATTGCTAAATGCGGCGAAATTGAAAAGGCGAAAGTTGATACTTGCCACGCTTGCAATAAAATAGTTACAAGCCAGAGCGGAGACTTTCAACTCCCCGAACCGTGGAACGGTCACTTGGATACGGCGGAAATACTTTTTATAAGCTCAAATCCATCTATCGACCCAAAAGAAAATTATCCTACCGCAAGTTGGAAGGACGAAGATATTATTTCGTTCTTTGAAAATAGGTTTGAGAATACACCCAAAAATGAATGGTCAAAATATTGGCGCACTATTCTTAAATGGGCTGGTTGGATAATTCCCGACGTTGGTTTTGACAAAATAGCGGTTACAGAAATAGTTCATTGTAAGTCTGCAAGAGAGTTCGGAGTTACCCCATATTGTCAAAAAACTTGTTTTAACAAGTGGTTGCGTGAAATCTTAAAGATTTTTAAAGGTAAATACATAGTTGTCGTAGGCAAAAAAGCCGAAGAATATATAAAATACCATTTGGACGAAGAATTTACGGACGGCAAAAAAGTCATTTTCGCCCCTGCGCCCATGGCACACGTTAAGGGTTTAACAAACGAAAAGCGCAAGCAAGATATTTTAAATCAATTAAAGTAATTAAATGCCCGATTTTATTATCGGGTATTTTACTTACACTATATTTTGATATATAATATTTTTAAACTAAATGGCGAGGTATAAAATGAACCCTATTCTTATTCAAGGCGATATAACAACTTTTCAGGGTGATGCGATAGTGAACGCCGCAAATTCGAGCTTGCTTGGCGGTGGCGGTGTTGACGGTGCAATTCATTATGCGGCAGGGTATGAGCTTTTAAAAGAATGTCGTACTCTCGGGGGATGTGAAACAGGTCAGGCAAAGATTACGAAAGGTTATAAATTACCTGCCAAATATGTTATTCATACAGTTGGTCCTGTTTGGAATGGTGGTAAAAACAGAGAAGAAGAACTTTTAACGGAATGTTATAGAAATTCAGTAAATCTTGCTATAAGTAAAGGAATTAAAACTATTGCATTTCCTCTTATTTCTTCGGGTATTTATGGCTACCCTATTGAAAAGGCTTTGACAGTTGCCATTAAAACGCTTTCACAGTTCGACAAAATCGAAATTGGCATTACTCTTGTACTTTATAATTATGAAACTTATAAACTTGCTATAAAAATTAATGAGGATAACAGAAATAAACCAGAATGACACGGTAATTAATTGTTAATATAAATTATCATTAAAGATAAAACAAGTCACAGGTTTAAACTGGGAGCTTATTTTTAAAAGTGTTTTAAGACTGCTTTATTAAGCGGTCTTTTTTATTGCTAAAAAACTTTTTAAAAACTTTACCCCCTTAATGCCCCGTGTTGTACATTCCTAAAACCTCGATTTAAAATAAAAATATAAGAAATTTTAAAAAATTTATAAAATTCTTAAAAATTAGAAAATGGACTGTATCTTCTATTATCAAAACTAAAAAGGAGTTATTTTATGGAAAAAATAACAAGAATGAAAACAGTTGAACAATGCTTTGCGGAAATCAAAAAGTTAGACGAAAACACGGCAATTACAAGTTGGTTTATCCGTTGTCTTTGCAAGGAAAACAAAGTTAAACACTTTATGACAGGCACTAAAATTTTGGTAAATTACGACGATTTACTTAACTATCTGAATTTTGAAAAGGAGAACGAAAATGAGCAAGTCTAAATTTAATATGTGTTATCCTCGTTATAACAAAAACGGAGAGTTAATCTCTTATCGGTTTCATTTCAGCGGTAAAGACCCATTAACAGGTAAATTCAAGCAATACACCGCTACTTGGAAAGTACCGCAGAATTTAAGTAAAAAAGAAATTGAGGTTGAACGCAAAAAGTTTGAACTTGAATTTGTAAACGAATGCGAAAAGAAATCAAAAGGAACTTTCGTTACAGATGAAAATATTCGTTTTGGGGACTTTGCCGACCAATGGCTTGAAGAAATTAAAAACCGAGAAGAATCCTACGGCAGTTACGCAAGTGCTAAAAACCATTTAACGATAATTAAGCTATGCTTTGGCAATTACTTACTGAAAAATATATCGCCTAATGTTATTCAAAACTTTTATAATTTTATATGTTCAAGGACTTATACAAAAACTTATGTGTTTGTAAAAAAATCTATAAACGAACTTGTCAATGCACAGAAATTACCAAAATATAAAGTTGCAAAAGAATGTGGAATAGACAGACTTACTTTAAGACTTGCTGGAACTATTGGAAATCAAGTGAGTATGCAGACGGCTAAATGTGTAGCGAATTATTTTAATGTTCCTTTGGATAAGTATTTTTCGATAGAACAGCGAGAAACAAAGTATTCCTGTGCTACCAATAAAGGAATTAAAACAACGCTTGTAATGATTTTAAATGCGGCTAAAAAGCGTATGTTAATTGAACATAATTATGCGACAAAAGACTACACAAACCCTGTAACAGGTACTATTAAAAAGAAAGAAATTTACAACGAAGAACAAGCAAAAGAATTTTTAAAATTTGCTATGCAGGAAAAAGATATACGCAAGAAAACTGTATTTGCTTTGTTCTTATTCTTGGGTTTGAGAAATGCCGAAGTGTGTGGTTTGGAATGGAAAGACATTGACTTACAAAACGGTACTTTGAAGATAGAAAGAAACTCATTGTATTTTAAAGAATTTGGGATTATAACGAAAGAACCCAAAACAAAGAACTCTAAAAGAACAATGTATATGCCCCAACAGTTAACGAAAATCTTAAACGAATACTATATTTGGTGGTCTGAACAAAAGCAATTACACGGTGATTTATGGTACAATGCTGATAGACTGTTTTTGCAAGATGACGGAAAACCTTTACACCCTTGTACACCGAGAACTTGGCTTGATAAATTTGAAACAGCACACGGTTTAGCGCACGTTCCACCTCACGCTTTAAGACATACGAGTATAACATTACAATTAATGGCAGGTGTTCCAATTAAAGCGGTTTCCCAAAGAGCAGGACACGCAGACGAGCATATAACTTTAAATATCTATACCCATTTTCTTAAAGAAGAAGATATAAAAGCCGCTCAAAAGTTTAATGATTTTTTAAATGTTTAGCTTGTTTAATATGAATAAAAAAGTAGTAGTTAATGTCAATAACTACTACTTTTTTTTATTAATTCTGTCACACATCACGACATTATTAAAATCAAGATAAAATGCGTTCAATAATAATTAAGAAGCTAAAATTTTGAGTAGTTCTTCAATATCTGAACCTCGAATATACAGCTTGTCCATACAGTAGCGTTGCTTACCGTCTTTATCAAGGTAGTTATGTCCGTCTATTCGAGTAAAAATTTGTTTATTTCTCTCTTTTAAATAATCTAAAAAATTTTTAAACTTTTCTTTTGTTGTTACTATTTTTTTTGTTTCTTTATCGATAGTTTCTTTTCCAAAATTATCACTTTTAGCAAAAAGGTTAGCGTTTTTAGGAAAATAGGTCAAGTATTTATCTCGTTTTTGAATGGCACTTTTAAAGGGTTTTAAATATTCATCATCGGAATAATGTATGCTGTTTTCTTTATATTTGGTAATATACTGAATACCACCTCTTAAATCATAAGCCTGTTTAATATCGCATATGCCTAATTTCCATAAAGCCTCGATATTATTTTTATTTAAATCTAACGGAAAATCAATAAACTGTACAATCATATGAATATGGTAAGAATGTTTTTTAGTTAGTTCTATTGCTCTCACATATTCAAATTTTCCGTATCGTCTTTTTAAAGCAGTACGAAATGTTCTTAATCTTTGCTCAATATATCTAAATTGGATTTCGTCATTAAATGTCAAAGTGATAAGATAGTAATTCCCATTATCAAAATGCAAATCCCATAATTTTTTATGAAAAGATTTCAAATTGCGAACATAACTCCTTGTTCTCATATAAATTCCCATAATTTTATCTTTGTTTTTAGTGTAATCAAATTTTTGACGGTCATAAGGTTTAATATCACGCGTTGATATTGTACATCTGTTTTTTTCTAAAATTTCTACTTTAAGCGTTCTTGTTTGGGTTGTGTTTTTCTCTGTAACCAATTTCCAATTTCTCCTTATAAATTGTATTTTTTGTACTATTATCATCATTACCAAAAAACTACATTTTTAGACACGTTTCGACAAAAAAATATTAATTAATTTATGAAATTACAATTATTTAAGTTGTAAAAAAGTCGGTAAAAAATATTACCGACTTTACAAAAGTTATTTAGTTGATTTTTTAAAATAAAATGTTTATAAATTAAGCGCAATACCACCCAATTTACGAGGGAGACCAAAATCATTGGAATTTACCGTAAAAAACGATAATAAAAGTATTAAAAACGGAATTAAAATATATTCGTAATCAGCAGGTCGCCGGTTCGAATCCGGCCAGTAGCTCCATAACCCCTTTGAAATATTCAAAGGGGTTATTTCTTATATAATTACAAAAAACGCAAAACAACAATTTAATAAATTGAAACAGCGGCGCGCCTTTTAAGGCGCGCCGCTGTTAAGCAATGTTTCATAAAAACAAATCAATTAAAATATCTTATTATATGAGAATATTAAACAGAAAATTTTCACCGTTTATATTATCGGTATTCGCGGTAATTACGGCGACTGTAATTACCTGCGTTATCGCGGTCTCATGCAGGGTAAATAAGCTTGTATTCAAAAGCGCATTTTACTTTGTTTGCTACCGCAACGAAGACAACTCGGTATCGGCAGGCTCGATTTCTGGCGCGGTATCAAATTACGGCGGCGCCGGTTACATTCTGGAATACGGAGATTCTTTTTATGTCACAGTTGCGTGTTACTATAAAGAGAACGACGCAAAATCGGTTTGCGAAAGTTTAAAAAACAGAGATTTAAACTGCGAAGTACTTAAAATAGAGACTGATGAATACTCCGTTTCCAACTCTTCAAGCGAAATCAATGCATTGTATGCAGGCAATCTTAATACACTACAATCCCTTTCTACACTTGCATACGAATGCGCAAACGCCATTGACACGGGCACCTACGGTCAAAATCAGGCAAAAAGCGTTATTTTAAACGTTAAAAGCGGTTTAAACGGCTTATTGAACGCCAACAAAGACAACTGCTTTTCACAGCATTTAAGGCGGCTTATAGCTATATGCGACGAAGTGCGCGAAGATTATGTTTACTCCAAAGATTTGCGTAAACTTCAGATTGCAATTGCAGACGTAATTATAAACGTTAAACTGTATTAATTTGCAAACTTAGCGCAAATTAAGGATATGAACAGAAATTTTACCGCAATTTGCGCGGCGCTTTTGATGTGCGCGATTCTGATTGTTTTTTACGTCAGCCCCAAGATGGGAAAAGGCACGGTTGGGTTTGCCGAAAACTATACGGAGAATTCTGCCGAAACAATTTCAGGGGGTGCAGACAGCGGAACGGGTAAGTTGATTTATCTGACTTTCGACGACGGTCCAAGCGACAGAGTGACCCCCAAAATTTTAGACGTTTTAAAAGAAGAAAGCGTAAAAGCCACTTTTTTTATTGTAGGAAAACACGCAGAAACGAGAAAATATCTTATAAAGCGCGAATTCGAAGAGGGACACACCGTAGCGGTACACTCATACTCGCACAAATACGACGAAATTTATGCCGACAAGTCAAGCCTTTTAAAGGACATTGACAAATGCAACGCCTTAATTAAAGAGATAACAGGCAAACCGACGAATCTTTACCGTTTTCCCGGCGGAAGTTTTTGGGTCGACTCATCGTTAGTTAAAGCGGTAACGACGCACGGCATGCGTTATGTTGACTGGAACGCCTCTACGCGCGACGCGGAAATTTGCGGAGCGACCCCCGAACAACTGTATAAATCGGCAGTAAACACACCGGCAAACAGACAGCACATAGTTATGCTTGCGCATGACACCACAGACAAATTGACGACTGCCGCCGCGCTGAAAGACATAATAAAATATTATAAAAGTCTTAATTACACTTTTGCGGCGTTCTGATAAAAGTTTGTAAATTTAAAACCCCCGTCGCCTGTTGCGACGGGGGTTAAATTTATTCTATTATGATACGCCGTAAGTTTTACGGTATTCTTTCATTTTGCCGAGATACTCTTTCCCCTCTATCACGCCCTGTTCAATCGCCTCGATAATGTCAGCCATGGTTACGATAGAGTAAACTTTTACGCCGAACTCTTTATATACTTCCTGAACAGCGGAAAGTGAACTTTCTAATCCGCGCTCCATTCTGTCAACCGAAATAACCATACCTGCAATTTCCACGTTTGCCGAAGCTTTGAGCTTTGGAAGAATTTCCCTTAACGCCTTGCCCGACGTCATTACATCCTCAACAATAATGACTCTTTCTCCGTCAGAGAGCTGTTTACCGACAAACAGACCGCCCTCTCCGTGGTCTTTAACTTCCTTCCTGTCAAAACAGTAATCGAGGTCAACTCCGTGGTTGGCATAAAGCGCGGTAGCCGCCGCAACCGCAAGCGGAATGCCTTTATAGGCCGGACCTACAAGAGCGTCCGCCTTAATGCCGTTTTCGGCAATGCACGCGGCGTAATATTCGCCCAATTTCAAAAGTTGCGAACCTGATTTGTAGTTGCCTGTGTTGATAAAATACGGGGCTTTTCTTCCGCTTTTAAGCGTAAACTCTCCGAATTTAAGTACTCCGTTCTCCACCATAAATTTAATAAACTGCTGTTTATAAGTCATAAATTTCTCCCGATTAATATAAAATTGCAATAATTCTGTGTTTTTTGCGTTAGACCCCTATATATGCTTGATTTAACGGGGGTCTGACGTTTATTTTAACATTAGCCCTAAAATGATAGACCCCAATATATGCCGCAACTAACGTATTAATTGAGTTTTAACACTCCGCAAATTTCGCTTACACTTTCTATGTTGTGTCTGTCAAGCCAGGCGTTCAATTCGCCTATTATTCTCGGCATTGCATAAACGTCCGCAAAGTTTGCCGTTCCGACTTGCACCGCTTTAGCCCCTGCCATCATGAACTCCACGGCATCTTCACCCGTCATTATTCCGCCCATACCGATGACGGGAATTTTAACCGAATGGGAAGCTTCATAAACCATTCTAACAGCTATGGGTTTTATACCGGCCCCCGATACTCCGCCCGTATTGTTTGCGATTACAGGTCTGCGTTTTTCCAAGTCGACAGCCATACCCGTAAAGGTATTGACAAGTGAAATACAGTCCGCGCCGCCGCGTTCCGCCGCCTGCGCGTTGACAGGTATGCTTTCGACATTAGGTGAAAGCTTAACAATCAAAGGCGTGGTTTTAAGCGATGATTTTGAGACCTTTGTGACATCTTCAATACTCTGCGGTTTTATTCCGAAAGCCATGCCGCCTGCTTTAACGTTGGGGCAGGAAATATTCAGCTCAATCATATCAGCAAGCCCGTCAAGCTTTTTACATATTAAGCCGTAGTCTTCAAGCGTTTTGCCTGCAACATTCGCAATTACAACAACGCCTTTCTCTTTTAAAAACGGCAAGTCGTAATTTATAAAATGCTCAACCCCCGGATTCTGTAATCCGACGGCGTTTAAAATGACGCTTGTCCCCTCAGCTATTCGGGGTACAGGGTTCCCTAAACGGGGTTCTAACGTCATTCCTTTTGTGCTTATTCCGCCTATCGAAGCGATGTCGTAAAGTTCGTTGAACTCCCTGCCGAAGCCGACCGTGCCGCTGGCTCCGATAACGGGGTTTTTAAATTTTACGCCGCAAATTTCAACCTGTAAATCAGCCATATTATTCTTCCGTTTTATTGGTTTCCTGCACTTCTGTCTGTTCGGAAACTTCGGGCGCGGATACCGTGTTAGCGACCGATTCTTCAGGATTCTGCGTCTTTTTTGAAGCAATGCTCTCTTTTACGGAATATTCAAGTTTCAACTCGTAAAGTCTTTTGATAACAGCCTGTGGATTGTTTACAAAACCAATTTTTATGCGCTGTCCCCTTACCGTTAAAAGAATTTTTCCAAAACCGAAAATCGCGCCGTCCAAACCGTGTGATTTCGTGTTGAAATTCTCCACTTCCGTAGGCGAACACTGAACGCCAGCTTTTATAAATGTAAGTTTTCCGTCTTTTAAAATAATGGGGCTTTCAGGCAGTTTAATAAAGTATACAAGCCAAAAGATTCCGCCTATCACCATAATCAAGCCCAAAACAATAAGCAAGACGCCCAACAAAATAGTATAATTAACCGCTTTGCCGTCAAGTGCCGCAAGCGCCCCGATAAGGCTTATCACGCCTATCACCGTAAAAATTAAGCCGACTGCCAAAAAAATGCCGTATGTAATAATATACATTGTTTTGACGTATTTGCCGATTTTTTCTTCATTCATAATTTATATCTCCTTTTATAATTCAACTTTTTTTATTTCGAACACGGGTCCGTCTTTGCAGACACGAGCGTTCTTTCCGTCAGAAGTTTTACAAACGCAGACGAGACAAGCACCTATTCCGCAGCCCATTCTTTCTTCCAGCGATACGAAGCAAGGAATATCTATTTTTCTCTCACTGAGTTGCGCTTTAAGCGCGCGAAGCATTACGGGGGGACCGCATGCGATAATCGCATCAGCTTTAAATATACCGTAATCTTCTAAAAACGCCTGCACCGCATTACCCGATTTACCGTAACTGCCGTCATCCGTCGTGACGGTAAGGGTTTTGCTCATTTTGAACTCGTCCAAAAGACAAACGGCGTTTTTATTGCGGAAGCCTATATAGGAATAGAAATCTTTATCGTAATTTTCCCTTAAAGCCGCAATTAACGGAAAAACTCCCACTCCGCCGCCTATGACCGCAACCGATTTATAAGCCGAAAGGTCAAACCAATTGCCCAAAGGCAAAAGAATTTTCAGCTCGTCCCCGACCTTTGCCTGCTTTAATTTTTCGGTACCTCTGCCCTTTATCTGATAACACAACGTGATTTCGTTGCCTTCCACTTTACACACGCCCAAGGGACGGCGCAAAAGCAGAGAGTTATCACCTGTCGCAAGGTTGACGAACTGTCCGCCGTGAATTTCGCCGACGCTTTCGCTCATGCGCAAGCTTATCGAGTAGATATTTTCGGCAATTTCTTTGTTGGAAACGACCGTTGAAAGCAAATCTTTCATAAAACTCCTTATTTTAAACTCAAACGCCCATTTTACCAATAACAGATGACAGGTCTTTTTGCATATCTATGCAAGCCGCGCGCGCCGCCTCAGCATAATCAAGCCCGGAATAACGCGCGTCTTTGTATGCGCAGATAATTCCTCTTGAAGAGTTCACCACTCCGCCTAAACCGTTTTTATCAAAACAGACTTTAAGCATTTGCGCGCTTCCGCCTTGGGCGCCGTACCCGGGAATAAGAAAAAACGTATGCGGAAGTCTCTTTCTCAATCTTTCCGCTTCCTCGGGATGTGTCGCGCCGACAACCGCGCCGACATCCGAATATCCGTATTCGCCTATACTGTCCCTGCCCCAATCCGAAACAAGGTCGCCCATCTGCTCGTAAATGTAATTACCGTTTTCGAGTTTTAGGTTCTGAAATTCGCCGCTTGACGGATTAGAAGTTTTTACAAGCGAAAAAATGCCTTTATCGTGCGCTTTCACATCATCCGCGAACGGTTTGATACCGTCATAGCCGAGGTAACCGTTTACAGTAAGCATATCCGCTTCAAAGGCGCGTATTTTGTTGCCGCAAACATCCGTTTCGCCAAGGTAAGCTTTGGAATAGCAACCTGCCGTAGACCCTATATCGTTGCGTTTGCAGTCCGCAATCACTATAAGTCCCTTTTTCTTTGCATAGCTTACAGTTTCTTCAAAAGCTTTTACGCCTGCTGCGCCGTACATTTCATAATAAGCTATCTGTACTTTTACGGACGGAACCACATCGTAAACCTTGTCTATTATCCCTTTATTAAACTTTAAAATAGCTTTTGCCGCGCCGTCAAAGTCCTTTACGCCCTTTTTCATTTCATCGGGCAGATAATCGAAACTTGTGTCAAGCCCTACGCAGGTCGGGTTCTGCAATTCGATTATTCTTTTAATTAATTTATCAATCATAGGTTTTGCCTCCCTTTCAATTTTTTCTTTTAAATTTAAAATTTCAGTTATGTCGGACGTTACGCAAACCAAACAGATACCGAAGTCCGTTAAGAATAATTCACAACAAAAACTCAATATTAAATTTCAATGCCGCACATATCGCTAAAACAGAAAAAATTAAATTATTTCAATAATTTAAATTCTTTCAAATTTAACTTCGCCGTCCACTATCGTACAGCACACTTTTCCGTATACCTCAAAGCCGTTAAAAGGCGTATTTTTGCCCTTTGAAAGGAATTTATCGCTGTCGATAACGTATTTTTCGTTCAAGTCGACTATGGTTATATCCGCCGCCGCGCCCTCTTCGAGTTTGCCGCCTTCAAGCTGCAATATTTGCGCAGGGTTAGCGCTCATTTTCTGCATAAGCGAGCAAAGGCTCATTAAACCCGATTTTACAAGATATGTATAGCTTAGTGAAAAACTTGTCTCTATTCCGCTTATACCGAACGCCGCGAAGTTGTATTCCACCTGTTTATCTTTTAAAGAATGGGGCGCGTGGTCTGTAACAATGCAGTCCAAAATACCGTCTTTCAAGCCTTCTATTATAGCCAGCCTGTCTTTTTCTTCGCGGACGGGCGGATTTACCTTTGTGTTTGTATCGTACGAAGTTATTATATCGTCGGTAAGAATAAAGTAGTGCGGACAGGTTTCCGCAGTAACTTTAACGCCGCGCGCCTTGGCGCTACGGATAATTTCAACTCCGCTGTAAGTTGAAACGTGGCAGATATGAACGGGAATGTCAAGGCTTTCCGCAAGAGCTATATCCCTTGCAATCATAATATCTTCGGCGGCGCGCAAAGAACCTTTAAGCCCCGAAACTGTGGAATTATATCCCTCGTTCACAACTCCTCCGTCGACAAGACGGCTGTCTTCGCAATGACAAAGGCACTTCAGCCCGAAATCGGAAGCATATTCCATTGCAAGACGCATAATGTAAGAGTTTTCAACTGACTTTCCGTCATCGCTGAGCGCAACCACGCCGACCGACTTCATTTTACCTATTTCCGAAAGACTTTCGCCCTGCTGACCCTTGGTAATAGCGCCTATAGGGTTAATTTTACACAAATTCACTTCGTTTGCGCGATGTTTTATATAAGTTGCCAAAACAGCGTTATCGCAAACGGGGTTTGTATTGGGCATACAGCAAACCTGCGTTACACCGCCTGCGACAGCAGCCTCAGAGCCGCTTTTTATATCTTCTTTACCCTCGAAACCCGGCTCTCTCAAATGAACGTGCATATCAATTATGCCGGCAAGAACGTGTTTGCCGCCTGCGTCGATAGTTTTGCATTTTTCTTCGATTTTCGGCGCAATTTTCACTATTTTTTTGTTTTCAATAAGTAAATCCGCCTTTATTTCGCCTTCCGGCGTAACTACAGTGCCGTTTTTAATCAACAGTTTCATAAATTTTTCTCCCTGTACTCCGCAAGAAGTTTCAATAAAGCCATTCTGACCGCTACGCCGTTTGTAACCTGTTCCAAAATGACAGATTTTTCGCCGTCGATAACCTGAGGCGTAAGTTCTACGCCCCTGTTGACGGGTCCCGGATGAAGAACAATCGCGTCCTTTTTAGCGTACTTCAACAGACCGTCGTTTACCCCGTAATAACGGGAATATTCCGAAAGCGACGGAAAAAGTCCGCCGTTCATTCTTTCAAGCTGTATTCTCAGCCCCATGACCGCGTCTGCGCCTTCAAGTGCTTCTTCACGGCTTTTTGCTATGTGTGCGCCGAGTTTTTCAATTTCTTTTGGTATCATTGTGGAGGGGGCGTACATATAAACCTCAGCGCCCAGCTTGGTAAAACCGTACAGGTTGCTCATAGCAACCCTGCTGTGCTTTATGTCACCCAAAATCGCAACTTTAAGTCCCTTTATCCTGCCTGACTTTTCCCTGACGGTGCACATATCCAAAAGCGCCTGCGTGGGATGTTCGTGCATTCCGTCGCCACCGTTCAAAACGCTTGCCTTGACGTGCTTTGCAAGCAATGCCGGCGCGCCTGCCATAGGGTGCCTGATTACTATGTAATCTATTTTCATAGCGTCGAGCGTTTCGCCCGTATCGATAAGAGTTTCGCCTTTTTGCACAGAACTGTTTGCGACCGCAATGTTCACCTCGCTTGCGCCGAGATATTTCGCCGCAAGTTCGAAAGACGAACGCGTGCGCGTGCTGTTTTCGTAAAATAAAGTTACCAACGCCTTGCCGGCGAGCAAATCCGACTGTTTTTTATCAGATAAAAGCAATTTTTTCATCTCTTCGGCGGTATCTAAAATTTCGCAAATTTCTTCTGCCGAACACTCTTTCAGACCCAAAAGGTCCTTACGTTTTAACATTCTTCCCTCCCGTAAATTATTTTGCTTAAAAAAAAGCGGCAAAGACACTATTTTGTTTCAAATAGCTTCACCGCTTGACTTGTTATATGATTTTTCAGGGTAAAGCCCCCTTCCAACATAAGTAAAATTCATTCTGTTACTCTGCCTTTAAAGTCGAATAAAATTATATCACGTTACTTTTATAAAGTAAAGCGTTTTAAAGTATTCTTTGCAGAGTAAAACCCACTTTGTCGCAGGAGGTAAGTATATACTCTATTCCGTTTTTTACAGTCCTGAACGGAAAAAATATTTCGCCGTGAACGTGTCCGAACACCGCCTTATCCACGCGGTACTCTTCAAACATTCGTGTAAAATCAGTCGTCGGCGACTTCTGGGAAAAGGGCGGATAGTGTATCATCGCAATCAGAATATCGCCATCGGAACGCACCTTTTCAACCTGTCCGAAACATAGTTTAAAACGTTCGGCTTCCCTTTTATACAGCCTTTCGTCTCGTTCGGTAAAGTCCGCGCTGCCGGGGCAACACCAACCGCGCGAGCCGCAAATAACAACGTTGCCGAACTTTACGCAATCGTTTTGCAGAAAGTAAAAAGTATCGTCGGGCGCGGCGCGGCGGAGCTTGGTTATACCGTTCCACCAATAATCGTGGTTGCCCCTTATAAAGACTTTTTTTCCCTTTAAATCCTTTAAAGAATTCAAATCGTAAAGCCCTTCATCCAGCGTTGTACCCCAGCTTATATCGCCGGCGATAAGCACGATATCCTCGTCCGAAACTTTGTTCTGCCAATCGGTTTTAATTTTTTCAAAGTGATTTTCCCACCCCGACCCGAACACATCCATTGGCTTGTCCGACATTCCGGAAAGGTGTAAATCGCTGATTGAAAATATCTTCATAGCAATATTGTACCACTTTTTAAAAAATTGACAAAGCGTTTTTTATCGGTTATTTCTAGACGATTTAATAGACAAGATGTCTTATAAATAACTGATTATGCGTAACATAGTACTATATAAACAATCAAAAATGTAACTTCCCCCTCGGTTTTGAGGGGGAAGAGAGAAGAAATATTGTTTTATGCGTTGTGGTTGAAACTTAACGCGGCGATTCTAAAATTACTTCGAACACTTGCCCTGAGGGTACAGCGGAAGTTCAAAGAAACCTGCGCAAACTTCCTGCGAGTAGTCCTGTGCAGGAGGAATAGCGCAATAGCCGTAGCTGGGTACAAGGATTTCTACGTCTATCGCTATTTTAAGAATAACCGTAAGGCAGACGTTTACAGAGAAAGTACCGCCCTCTACAAAACGCCCCTCGGCGCAGACTGCGGAAACTTCGCTTGTTGCTCTGTAAGGCATAATTGAAGGAGCAGGCACAAAAAGAAGAACGTCCTCCGAAACGCTTATGGTTGACTGCGCGACGCCCTCCACTCCGTTTGCGTCCGTGTAAAGAACTTCTACGGGTATGCTTATGGTTGCCTGCACTCTGGCGCAATTGGGTTTGTCGGGAAGCCTTTCGATATTGAGGCTCGTGATGTTGCCCGTCGAAGATGTTGACCTTGCGCTTATGAATGTTAAAGGATATGTAGGATTAGCCGGAACTGCATCCGTGAGCGTGAGCGAATAATTTTCAATCTGAATCTGCTTTATGCAGGCATCAAAAATCTTCTGTGCCTGAATGCACACTTTCTCACACATTCCGTTAAGGGGATTGCCGCTTATGGTTCCGGGGCATTTATCCGATTGAAAGTTGGAAAAAAATGACATTTTAACCTCCGTTTTATAGTCGTTAATTTATTATATGCTCACGCACTATTTTTTGCACGGCACAAACAGCTTGCACGAGGGATAGACGGGCTTTGAACGGTTTACTCTTTTAAGCTCCTCTGCGGATACGCCGAACTTACGGGCTACCGTATTATAATTTTCAAGCGGCAGCGCTATGTAAGGCGTAAGCTTTTCTCCCGTTTCTATTATGGCTCCGCAGAAAGCTTTCCCGAAAACGGGACAGCACAAAACGGACTCCACTTCCTCGCCGCTTTGTCCCCGTTTGACCCTGAAATATTTGCTTCTGTCCGTAACGAGCGTAAACATTTGGTATATCCTACGCAAATTAAAGATTATTTGTTCATAATCTTAACGGGAAATTTGTAGAATATTGTAAATGAAAAACAATATTTACCGTTCCGCCGCACAAGTTACGGCGTTTTCAACAGTAGAAAAAGCGTTAAGCTTCGTTTACAGAATAATTTTAACGAGGATTATAGGCGCCGAAGGAATAGGAATTTACCAGATTTGTCTCACGGTTTTTTCGGTATTTTTAACTGTAGCTTCAAGCGGAGTGCCTGTAACCGTTTCTCGCCTTATGGCGAAATCCAACGCAAAGAACGACATAAACGGCAAGCACGCCGCGGTCACGGCAGGCGTTTTGTGCACCCTTTTAATCACGGTGCCCGTCGCGCTGGTTCTGTTTTTCGGCAAAAGCGTTTTCGGGTTTTTGTTTTCCGACGAACGCTGTATACAGATATTCGTGCTTCTGTTGCCGGGGCTTATACTCACCTCTGTATACGCGGTAATACGCGGTTCGTTCTGGGGAAATAAACAATTTCTGCCCTATTCGGTTATAGAACTTCTTGAAGACGCGGTTATGGTTGGCGTAGGTATCTGGTTCATATGGGGAGTTACCGACCCCGTAATCGGAGCAAGAAACGCAACTTTTGCCGTCCTTATCTCTTACGTCTTTTCTTTTGCGGTCTCCCTGTTCTGGTATTTTAAAAAGGGCGGTCGGTTTGTAAACCCCAAAAAACAGCTTAAACCGCTACTTTCGTCCGCAACTCCCATAACCGCAATGCGCACTGCAACCTCTCTTCTAAATTCGGCGGTGTCCGTGCTTATGCCTGCGCTTTTAATGAGCGCCTGCGGTTACAGCAATTCCGAAGCTTTGAGTATTTACGGTGTAGCTATGGGTATGGCTGTTCCTCTGCTTTTCATTCCCAGCGCACTCATCGGCTCAATTGCGGTAGTTGTTGCGCCCGAACTGTCTGAAAACTATTACCGCAAAAAAGAAAAAGCCGTCCGCTATGATATCGAAAAGACAGTTAAAGCCTCCGTTTTCATAGCAACGGTGTTGATACCTATTTTATTCGTTCTCGGAAACGCTTTAAGCGTGTTCCTTTTCGAAAACGAATTGTGCGGACAGTTGGTGCAAAGAAGCTGTATAATCATACTGCCTATGTGCATCGCAATGATGACAAATACGATTTTGAACAGCATGAACTGCGAAAAAAAGACTCTTCTGTTCTTCTGCATAGGCGCAGCCGCAATGATTGCATGCGTACTGTTTTTGACAAGGTATATCGGCGTATATTCTTACGCTCTCGGACTCGGACTTTCCATGCTAATAACCGCGGCGCTTAACCTGAGACTGCTTAAAAAGAAATGCACGGGTATAAACTACCTTAAATACACTTTGCACGGCATTATGGTAATTATCGCCGCTTGCCTTTTCGGCTGGCTGCTGAATGGCATAATATCGAGTTATCTTGCACCCATATGGCAGATTCTTATTTGCGCGCCCCTTATTCTGGGCTTCACTTTGGGCGCGCTTTACTGCCTTGAAATGGTTTCGTCGCGCCCTTTCAAAAAGCTGTTTGCAAGAAAAGCTAAAAAGTAATTGCGCTCAACTTTTCTTCTTTTTTAAAGAAGAATCAGGTAAAAGCTTCAACGTAAAAACGCCTTTTACCGCAAGAAAGACCAAAAACGCGCCGAACAGCTTTTTAAGAACCTGAGCAGGCAGAAATACAGCAATAAATCCCCCCGCCGCAGACGTTATTACGGCGGGGATTATTACGCTCCAAATACCGTCCGTTTTTAAAAGTCCGCTATCTTTATGCGATTTCAGCGAAAACAGCGCCATAGGCAGAAAAGCTATCAGGTTTGTAGCCTGCGCAACATGCTGTTCAACGCCTAAAATTATCGTAAGGGCCGGAATTAGTATCGTACCTCCGCCCATACCCATTCCGCCCAACATACCAGAGAGAAACCCAACAAGCAGATACAAAATGAAACTCATAATATCATTCTCACTCCGGCAACGATCATTACCGCTATAAAAAGCAGGTTTATAACGAATTCGGGCAGTTTATTCAGAAGAAAGGCGCCCAAAAGTCCCCCCACAACCGAACCTATTGCGGCAGGTATCACTATTTCCGCGGAAAAATATCCGTTGATTATATAAATTACCGCGCTTGCAGCGCATATCGGCGCAATTATAAGAATAGCGGTTGCATGGGCGTTTTTCTCTTTATACCCGAGCATATTTTTGAGCAGAGGAACGACCACCATTCCTCCTCCGCCACCGAAAAGACCGTTCACTGCGCCCGTTACAAGACCTGTAACCGTTCCTTTAAAAGTTTTTTTACCCGTTGCCATAATCATTATCAGTATCGGCAAAATTATTAAAATAATGAATTTTTTTGCCTTATCGGTATTGTAAACGCTTGCTTAAACTCTACGATTATATTAAAATGATATGGTACGATTATATATTTATATAATAGATTTAAATGCGGCGGCTTAAAACAAACGCCATTTTACCGCATATGAACCCAGGAGTTATATGGCTAAAAATTACTCTAATAAAAACAGAACGAGAAAATCCCTAATAGCTATGCTTTGCGCGCTGTCGGTTACCTGCACCGGACTTGCGGCAGCCTGCGCAAACAACGGAGAAGACGACGAGCAATCCAACGCCGTCGCCGCAAGGGACGACACACAGCTTTTGAAAAACGGAAACTTCGAGCATTTTGCAATTCCCGACAAAGCCGTGCACTTTATAAGAAACGTAAATAACTGGTCGCTCGGCGGAGACACTTCCGTCAAATCGGGCGTTATAAACGTTTCGGACAAGGCTTTTAAAGACATAACCGATGAAGAGCTTTCGGGCAAACTCGATTATAACAACGACCTTTCTTCGGACAACGAAGAATACGTCGACTATAACGGTATGCGTTCGAGGGACCTTCTTTACAAGGACAACTACGCCGCTATGCTCGAAGCGGACGACGTAAAAGACAGCTGGATTAAAAATCAGGGTTATGAAGCTTACTTCGGCATTGTTCAGGAAGGCGATAATTATTATATCGGCGAGGGCGAAGGAAAAACCCAAGTTTACAAGAACGAGGACGACGGGGAATTCTATTTCGACACAGACTTTACCAAGTATGTGAGAAAGCAGACTATCTCAAATCCCAAAACCCATTACGATATCAATGACGACAACACAAAAATTACTGTTGACGGCAAAGAATACGACCTTCTTACCGAAGATATAACGGGCAGCCTGTATTATAAGGACGGCGACGGAAAAGAAAATTACGTTTCCAATGTGCTTATGATACACAACTCCCCCACCGACACTAAGTTTAACGGCGTAAACCAATATTACACCGCTTCCGCAATAACCCTTGAAGCAAACACCTCGGCGGAAATTTCGTTCTGGGTTAAAACTTCAGACCTTAAATTCGACAAGGGTTACAGCGCGCTTGAAGACGAAGACAAAGGCGCGTATGTGGAAATTATTCAACAGGTCAACAGCACGACAATCGACAATTTTTCCGTTAAAGCCATAAACACGGAAAAAATTATTGCAGGCGCGCCCGACAACGCTTTGGACGGCGTTGAAAGCAACGGCTGGCTCAACTATACCGTTTACGTCAACGCATGCGACTTTGCGTCAAGCACCGTTCAAATCAGGCTCGGTCTCGGCGGCAGCGACAACAACGAAAAAGTTACAGGTTACGCTTTCTTTGACGACGTAAAGGTTACCAAATACCGCTCTCTCGAAGACGAAAAGTGCAGTTACGGCGACTATGCTTCCGAAATAACGGCAAAAGGGACAAGTTGCAACCTTACCTCGGAAGCGGACGATAAAATTTTCTATGCCGACGTTCTGACAAGAGGCAGCAGCGATACAAGGCACGCTTACGACTTCCGCTACCTCATCGACCTTGCTTCCGAACAGGGCGCAGGCAATGTTTACAACTCGTTTGAGTTCGGCGCCGCAAATGTAACCGCCGCCCTTACGACAGAAAAGGACAGCAAGGGCAAAATTTACGCCGCTACCACCAACTCTTTTAACACGACCAACGTAGGTAAAAAGACGCAGAGCGATTTAAACCTTGTAAAAGATACACAGCCTCTGCCCACAAGCGAAGACATTATAGGCGCGTTCGCAAAGAACCATACTTTTACGGGAACTTACGCCAAAGAACTTAACGACGCAGTCAAAGGATTGGACAAACTTCCTGCAAAAGACGGCGGAAACATTCTTGCATTGTTCTCCGAATGGGGCGTGCCCTATACCGCAACAATTACCCCCTCGTTCAGCGTAGGCGATACCGATAAAGACGGCTATTATGTTGTATCTCTTTGGGTAAAAACCAGCGATATGGACGGCGGCACCGCCGCCACCCTTAAAATTTACGAGGAAGACGAAAACGGTTTGCCCATAAAGGACAGCGCGCAGACGCTGACAATTGACACGACGGGCAACAAGACGAATTTCGAAAACCAGAAAGATATATATGAAGGCTGGGTACAGTGTTTCTTCTTTGTAAAGAATGACACAGACGTAGCTAAAAACTTTAAAATCGATTTCAGTTTCGGCACCACCGCAATTATTAACGCCGCAGGCAATTACAACGCAGGTTGGGCGGTTGTGGCAAACATGCAGACGCTTGAAATAGATAAAGAAATTTACGACCTTGCTTCAAGCGGCACTACCACCGCCCTGTTCTCATTCTCAAACGAAGACGAGAGCGAAAGCGGAAAAGTTATGGACGAGGCTACGGGAACTTCCGACATAAAGACGGGAATTGCAACGCCCGACAAGTATGTAGGCAAAAACGGCGGAAGCTCTTCCGTTACGGACGCTGACAGCAAGCCTTCGTTCGACGCTGGCAATACAAACGCTCTGGCCGGTCTTATTAATAAAGAACACGCAGAAAGCTACGCGAATTGGAGCACAATTGCGACAAGCTTCGGTAAAGCAAGCGGCAATTGGAACGACGTATTCGGCGAAAACTGCTATCAGCCCCTTATCATAATAAACGACGTTTTAAGAAAATATGCAGACAAAGCTGACGCAACCGAAGAAACGTTCGATAACGGCAATTATTATCTTGAAGCAGGCGAAAACGAAACAGGCGCGGATATCATCACCGCTTTAAACGGCAAAAAATATAAGCCTGCCGCAGGCACGACATGGGATGAAAACGCAACCTACTACACTTTGAGCGAAGTTGCAAACTACGGCTTTATCGGCGAAAAGAAGAGTGTTTCCGCAAACAATGCAGAAACGGTCAGCGTAAGAGTCAAAGTTACAGGCACCGACGCATTTGCCTACGTTTATCTGGTCAATCCCGACGACAAGAACATTTTAAGTTACAACACGCCCGACTACACATTCTATTATGACGAAGAAGGTAACGTTCTTGACGAAGAGTTCGACAGCGATTGGAACAGTGAAACCCACCGCAAGCACATTGTTTACACACTCAGGGACGACGGGCTTTACGACGGCAAAGACGGTAAGGTTTACGCAAACCTGCACAACCTTATAAAGACTTATAAAGATTCGAAATTCGAGCACAATAACTTCTTTGATAAGGACGGCAATCCCGTAAATTACGACGACCTTAAAGACGGCGAAGATTATTATCTCAGCGCGACAGACCGCAGTAAAGTTGCGGACCACTACCTCTGCAACAGCAACGGCGAAAATGTTTACGAGTACAAAGACGGAAAGTATTTCTATCTTGTAAAAGACGCGGAAGACGGCAAAATGAAGCCCCTTACGGAAGTAAACGCCTTTGATAAAGACCTTGCAAGATATAATTATACTGCGCTTGACAAGAAATTTGCGGTAAAAATAACCGCGGAAGACTGCGCAAAATTCGGCGATGAAAACGGATGGATTACGGTAAACTTCGTTATTCAGGCAGGTAGCGACGCAAAAGATTACAGGCTTGAACTATGGAACGGCGCAAGAGACGAAAAAGGCAGCGCAGCCAACACAAGCGCAGTTGCTTTCGACATCAGCCAGCACACCGTAAACAACGTTGAAACCCGTCTTAAACAGTATGAAACGGAAATTCTTAACGCTTATTACAACCTTATAAAAGGTCTTCCCGACGGGACTAAGCTTTTCGACGAAATCAAAACGGAAAATATTTCGGCATATGAAGAGCTTCTTAAAAAGCACGACATCGAAGACACTGTAAAAGCAGATTACGGTTTCGACGCAAACTACTACACCTACACTCTTTACGATTCGGCGGCTTACGTTCCTTTCAACGCAGACACGGCAAGCGATGGCGAAACGGGTTACAACTATGACCCGTCGCTGTTCACCGAAAAGCTTGCGTTCCTTAAATTCGACGACGAACAGCAGCATTCCAGAAACGTATTCGTAGACTATTCGGCGGTTGACCAAAGCATCACAAAAAACACCGCTACCGACGATGGCGACGACAGCGATACCGACGACGAGGCGGCAAGCTCGGCAGAACTCGGGCTTTATATTTCCTCGATAGTTCTTGTAGTTGTTCTTCTTATAACCCTTGTATCCATAGGCATTACGCAATATATCAAGAGCAGAAGAAAGAAAAACAGCGCGGCATCAAATAAAAACGTTTACCGCAAGCGCGACCGTTATATCAGAAAACTTCACCTTGTAAAGAACGAGGAAACCGAAGTTGAAACTTCCGACGACAACGGCGGCGCGGAAAATAACGCAAACACCTCGGAAGAAGTTACTCCCGACGATACAACAACTACGGAAGAAACCAACGACGGCGCTGATGAAGAGAACCCCTCTTCAACAGTTGAAGAAACCTCTGGCGGCGGCGAAGAAAACAAAGAATAATACAGCAAAATAAAAAACACCAAGCGAAAAAGTGCACTTCTCATAGGGAATTAAATACTAAATTTTTAAGAGTTGTACTTTCAAACGAGGACAAAAGCTCTCGAACGATATGTTCGAGAGCTTTTTAAATACACATTATTTTCAAAGATAAATTGAAATTTATCTTTCTATTATACAAATTTTTCAAGGTCAAAATGCCCGTCGGCGTAAATTAGTTGTCTGTCCTTATGTTCATAACCTAATTTACGATAAAACGGAATTGCCGACATTGCGGAGTGAATTTCAATTCTATTTGCTCTCTTTGCGTATTCGTCGTTTTCCAAAAATTCGATAATCTTTTTGCCGACACCATTTCTTTGATATTCGGGTGCAACAAAAACAGTATGTATCCAACTCTCGGTTAGACTGTCCCAATATGCGGCTATTCCGCCACAGCCGATAATTTTGCCGTTATCTTTGAAAACGTAAAAATGCCCGTTGTCCATTTTCATTTTAATTTCGTCGTATGTACAATAAAAATATTGCGCCGGATAGAATTTGGCAAAATCGGAATACTTACACGCCCGAATAACCATATCGCAGACTTCTTGTATTTCGCTCTCTTTAATTAGTTCAATAATCACTTTAATGCCTCTAAATTGAAATTTAACTGTAGTCGTATACAACCGCCTTACATGTTCCATGCAGGAGATTGCCACGCTCGTAAACTCGCTCGCAATGACCGGTTTGGTTTTACATGTCATTGCGAGCGAACGCAGTGAGCGCGGCAATCTCAGACATTAGAAAAGCGACAGCCGCTATGCCCTTTTGCATAAATAAGTAGCCTAATTCGTCCACAAAAAAAGTACTGAAAAGGTACATCTTAACGATGCTATGCCTAAATCTTTTTATTTGCGTCTTATTAAATTCCCTATTGGAATTACGGTAAAACTCGGTGTTTTTTATTTTTATATTGCAATTAAATTCTGATTCCCTGAGGAAGGTGGTTTTTTGCAATTCCGTTTACTACCTTGCACCAACCCAACGGGAAACCCATATATGAAACGACGCGCCAACCGTTCTTTGCCGAGCAGTCAAAAGTCAAACCCTTTAAATATTTCAGCGCGGTCTCCGCGTCTGCCTCTACGCCCTCGAATTGCTCCCTTTTAAGGCACATTGCAAGCGCGTGATTTGGCACGAACCTTCTGTTTAAAAAGTCCCCTAGACACACTCCCGACCATTCGTCAGGCGGCAGTCCGTCCACAGCGGAAAACAGTCTTACGCCTGCGCCGTATTTAAACGGAGTTATGTTACCAAATAGGGCGTTAAACGTTTCATTTGAAAATTTTTCAAATTCCTTTACAGCCGCGGCAAATTCGGGCGGACGGTTTCTAACGGGCTTTGCGCGGAAATCTTCCGCCCTCGCTCCGTCGGTTTTTTCCATTACGGCGCAGAAATGCCCCTCGCCCTTAACTTCGTGCGGATAGAGTTTTTTCATTTTTAAAAGTCTGTACTCGGGGTGAAGTTTCAGAAAAGTTTCTACCTGCCGCTCGTCTTCTTCCTCTGCAAACGTGCAGGTGGAATATACAAGCCTGCCGCCTGCGGCAAGCATTTTATCCGCGTTTTCAAGAATTTTACTCTGTCTTGCCGCGCATGACAGAACGTTTTTAACGCTCCACTCCCGTACCGCCGCATCTTCCTTTTTGAACATTCCTTCGCCCGAACACGGCGCGTCGACGAGAATTTTATCGAAATAATTTTTGTAAACAAGCGCAAGGTTTTCAGGCGAAGAATTTTTTACGCAAGCGTTTCTAACGCCCGTTCTTTCAACGTTGCCCCTCAAAACCGAACATCTTCTTGCGTCTATTTCGTTGAGAACGAGTGTTCCGCCGCCCTGCATATACTGGGCAATCTGCGTACCCTTTCCGCCGGGTGCGGAACAAAGGTCCAATACCCTTTCACCTGTTTTCGCCTGCAATTCCGGCGCGGCGCACATTGCGGAAGGTTCCTGAACGTAATATACCCCTGCCGCGTGTAATATTGTTTTACCCAAGCCGTCGCCCTCGGCATAATAACCGCCGTCCGCCCAACTTACTTTACCGCAGAGCTTTATAGGTGAAATTTTTTCGAATTCCGATTCGGAGAGTTTAAGCGTGTTTACTCGCACGCCTTTGACGGGCGGCTTTTCGTAGCTTTTTAAAAAATTTTCAAAATCAGCGCCAAGGCGCGCGCGCATTCTTTTAACAAATTCGTCAGGCAGTTCAACCATTCAGCAACTCCTCGAACTGCTTTAAAGAAAGCATTATTTTTCCGCACTCTCTCGCCTTTTTCGTGCGGTCGGTTTCGTCGCCATCAGGCGAAACGTAGTGCGTGCATTCGTCTACGCGCTGGCGGTATGAGCCGCCCAAGTCATAGATTAGGTCAACGAAAGGAATGGAAATTTCAGTATCGTCCTCTATTTTGCGCGAAAAATTGAACCTTTTCCCCGCGAGCCTGCCCTGCTTTCTTCGGCGTTTTCGCGACAGATTATTATAAAATTTTACACGGCTTTCAGAACGGATACGCTTTGCTTCCGATTTTTCTTTTTTGTATTTTTTAAACCCCGTACATTGAGGCGGATTAACAGTTCCGTCTGCAATCCTGCCTGCCGTACAGCCGAAAAGTTTTTTTAATTCTTCAAAACCGCAACCGTGCTTTTTACACAACGCCTCTGTTATGCGCATTGTGGCGTAAGCGTCGTCCGCCGCCCTGTGAGGCGTAAATTCAACCCCCAACGCGTCGGCTATATATTCAAGCCCGAACTGACGCGAAAAATCGTCGTCGCTTGCCATAAACAGAAGCTGGCTGTCGTAAAATGAAAAATTGAAGGACGGCAAGCCGAAACGCCTTGTTTCAAGATTAAGGTATTTTACGTCGTTTAAAACGGCGTGACCCATTATTATATTGTTTTTATCTTCCAACAACGCTTTAATTTCAGGATACACTTCCCTGAACTGCGGACACTTTGAAAATTGGGAATAATCGTAAGGCAAAACTATGCCCTTTTCCCCCTTTCTGTCGGTAAGTTCAAACTTTCCGCGCGGATTTATAAGGATATCCTCTTTCTGTAAAATATTAAAATCAGCGTCGCATACAACATAACCGAAAGCGCATATTTTAGCGTAAGTTTTATGTACGCCAGCGCATTCTATATCGAAAAACACAAAATTCATATTCTTTAACATTATATCATAGACAGCATAAAATATCAAACTCCGCATATTGACTTTTGGCAAGGTTTATAATATAATTTTCTTACTTATGAAGAAGCTGCTCACAATTGTGCTGTGCAAACACACAGGGGAAGACTTAACCGCCCCGAAAGAAGATATCGAACTTTTATTTGCGGATGAAAGTCAGGCGAACGACAGCCCCAAAGCTTTGTATGAACTTATTAAACAAGCCAAAGGCAAATATACTGTTATTGCCGACACAGACCTGACTTTCGCACAGACAGAAGAATTTACGGGCGTCGCCGAAGAATGCAATACAGACATACTTGCGTTCGACGGCGGCTATGCGCTTAAAACTTCCGTTTTAAAAGGCGTGCCGTCTAAGCTTTATTCCGACAGATACGGCGCCGAAATTTACGCTGCTTTCGACTCGAAAACAATTACTGCGGTGGCGCTTAAACCTTTTAATTTTACCGTTCAGCACGCGCAGTATTGCGAAGAAGACAAACAGATTCTTACGGAAACTTTGGAAGAGTTTAAAAAAAGCAAAGCAAAACTGCCAAAGCCCGTTTATACTTTTATTTTCGACATTTTGTGCGCGCGGCTTGAAACCTTTTATATTTGCGCGATGATTGCGCTTTTCCGTAAGGAAATTTATGCCGAAGAACTTGTGGAATTTGACAGAAAACTCAAAGAAAATATCGTTTTATATCTTGCGCTTGAAAAACGTTTTACTTTGGCAAAACTTGCAAAATTAAGAGAAAAGAATTTTAAAATATCTTTTCTACAGTACAATAAGTTCAGAAAAAAAGTTAAAAAATAAATTATTTAAGTCCAAAATCTTACTTAAAAAAATCCACGGCTGATTGCAGACAAAAAAATTATGAAAATAAATTTGAAATCAATAAAAATTATAATTTTATCAGCGCTTGGTTTAACCGCCGCCCTTACTTGCGCTTTGATACCGATTAATGTCTACTGCGCCGATTTCCCCGAATGGGTTCCCGTATTTTTAAGCGTAATTTTCTGCGGCGGATTGATTGCATACTTAATATTTTTCAAAACAAAACTTATTACAAAAATAATTCTGCCTGCAGTTTTCTTGATAGTCGCGTTAGTGTGTTCGTTTTTGCCCTATCTTCTACCCTATTGGAATTCATACGTTTTTAAAGACTTTAACGGCGTAATAATGAATTATGACGAAACAATCCAGTACAGCGCGGCAGAAGAAGATTTGAACGCACTTAAATATTATCTTAAAAAAACGCACCCCAAGTTCAAAGACGGGCTTTCTGAAGAGGTTGAAAACGCTTTCAATGCGTCTTTGGAAAAATTGCAGAATGAAGAAACCATCACCGTAAACGGACTTAGGCGGGAAATTCAATCAGTTTTACATTTTATCGGAGATGCTCACACCACAACTTATAACAGCTTCGGCAACGATACTTATCTGAAAGCCATTCCGAAAAAATACAGCGAAGGATACAGTATCGCAGGGATAAACGGTAAAAAAGTAAAACAAATTTTAGAGGATGCAAAACCTTATTTTTGCTATGAGTCGGAAGATTGGATTGATTTTGATTTAGGCAGTCTTGCCACGCTCGATTTTCTGAATTATTCCAAACCCTTTAAATACGAATGGTCAAACGGAACAAACGTAGTTTACGAAACTTATTCTGCAAATGATTTCGTGAGCTGGGAAGAATTTGTAGAAATACGCAGCGAATACTTTACGCCGTCGGAACAGACTGATTTTGTTTATTATGAAATCGACAAACAAAAAAGTCTTGCAGTTCTTACTTTGACCGAGTGCGAGTATAATCAGGCTTATATCGATTGCGTAAATTCAATGTTTACCGAAGCAAAAGAAAATAATATCCGGAACATTGCAGTTGATTTGCGCGGTAACGGCGGCGGCAGTTCTCTGGTAGCAAACGAATTTATCAAATACCTGCCCGTCGACCGATATTCGGACATTTCTTTTGATTGGCGGTGGGGATTTTTAAACTTTCACAGCGACGGCGAAACAATAAATAACCGCTATGACAACCTTACGTTTGAAGGAAACGTTTATGTGCTGACCGACAGTCTTTCTTTTTCTTCGGCAAAAGATTTTGCAATGCTTATACAGGACAATAATCTTGGCAAAGTCATAGGCGCCCCCTCTTCGAACTCAGCAAACGGCTACGGCGAAGTCGCATACTTCTATCTACCTAACACAGGTATTTTTGTTCAGATATCGACAAAAAAATGGTACAGAATAGACAAAAACAATTCCGACGATTTTGTTATTCCCGACTATATGTGCGAAAGCGACGAATGCATAAAAAAGCTTTACGAAATAATAAGTTAATCGAAATTTAAAATTAAAAGCGCCCGAACATTTTGTTCGGGCGCTTTTTAACATACTGAATACTGTTTCAATTTAAATAAACTCGTTAAGAAATTTATGCAACTTTACGTTCAACACGGCTTTTTACATACGATTCGGCGTTCAGCCCCATTACTATGCTTGCTATTTCAAGCAAGACCAAGCCAATAGCCGCCCCTGCGAAATTATTTAAAACCAAAGTAATCACAGCTGTAATAACCAACCATATAAGATATATTATAAAGTTAGTCAGCGCAAGAAGCCCTATATTTTTTAACGTCAACACGCTTTTTAATTTTAACTTTTTATAACCGTGCACCGCGTAAGCTTCAAAAAGCGAAATTCCGCCAAGAATAAAAAACGTCAGCAAGGAAGATATCGCTACGCCCGGCGTCCATAAAAGCGCAAGCCAAATATTAAGATAAAACAGCGCAAAAGTCGCAATACAGTCAATCACCGCCGCTATCGCCGCTTTCCAGAACGCCCTATCCGCAATGGTTTTACGTATCTGATATTTGACGATAAAATACCCTGCTATAACGAATATGACAACTATAACAATAAATATTGCCGCGCCTGTAAAAATGCCCGTTGCCGCATCTGCCGCCGCTGTTTCGAGCTGAGTTGTTTCGCCGCCGACAAAAATCGAACTAAGACTTAAAAATATGGTGTTTTGCAACCAACCGTCTGAAAACACGGTTTTCACGGCTTGTAGAGGATTGCCCCAATCAAGCTCCAAAAAGCTGCCGGCCAACTCTTCCAGAAGATTTTCCGGCTCAATCTGCACTTCTTCCAGAACGGTTTTAACTTCCGTTATAAGTTCGGCAAACGTCGACTGCACAACGGGAAGCAAAACGGAAATTCCGATTATTATACCGAGGAACATCGCGCCCAAAGGCGTCAGAATATATTTAAGACAGACAAAATAATTTTTTACGCCGTTTTTAATCATTTATTATTTTTCACTTCTTAGGCGTAAGCTTTTCTTTGCCGCCCATATACGGACGGAGTACGGGAGGAACGTAAACGCTTCCGTCTGCCTGCAAATGGTTTTCAAGGAAAGCTATAAGCATTCTCGGAGGAGCCACAACAGTGTTGTTAAGGGTGTGAACAAACTCGTTTTTACCGTTTGAAGACTTATATCTTATGCCGAGTCTTCTCGCCTGAGCATCCGTCAGGTTGGAACAGCTGCCAACTTCGAAATATTTCTTCTGACGGGGGCTCCACGCCTCTATATCGCAACTTTTATACTTCAAATCCGCAAGGTCGCCAGAACAGCAGATAAGCTGGCGTACGGGTATTTCCATCGAAGTAAACAGTTCCACCGTATAGTTCCAAAGTTTTTCATACCATTCGTCGCTTTCCTCGGGCTTGCACAAAACAATCATTTCCTGCTTTTCAAACTGGTGAATTCTGTAAATTCCCCTTTCTTCAAGTCCGTGCGCGCCTTTTTCCTTTCTGAAACAGGGCGAATACGAAGTAAGCGTTTGCGGCAGGGTGTTTTCGGGAATAATCTGACCCATAAACCTGCCTATCATAGAGTGTTCGGAGGTACCGATAAGGTACAAATCTTCACCCTCGATTTTATACATCATTCCGTCCATTTCCTCAAAGGACATAACGCCCGAAACGACATCGCTTCTAATCATATAAGGAGGTATGCAATAGGTAAAACCTTTATCTATCATAAAGTCCCTTGCATAGGAAAGCACCGCCGAATGCAGACGCGCTATATCCCCCGTGAGATAATAGAAGCCGTTTCCGCTTGTCCTTCTTGCGCTATCCAAATCAATACCGTTGAGGCTTTCTAATATATCGAGATGATAGGGCACGTCAAAGGGCTTTTCTTCGTGCTTCAAAAAAACTTTGCCCTGTACGTTGAAAGAGTCGTCTTTGCCCAAAGGGACATCGTCGGCAATTATGTTGGGAATTGCCATCATATCTTTTTTGAGCTGCGCTTCTACTTCCGCGGTTTCCGCCTCGATAGCGGCGATACGCTCGTTATTTGCTTTGGACGTTGCTTTCGCCTCTTCCGCTTCCTGCTTTTTGCCCTCTTTCATAAGCGCGCCAATCTGTTTTGCCAGAACGTTACGCTGTGCGCGGAGGTTGTCGCCCTCCTGCTGAAGCTCTCTTTTCTTCTTATCGAGGGTTAAAACTTCGTCTACAAGAGGAAGCTTATAGTCCTGAAACTTCTTTTTTATGTTTTCTTTTACAAGCTGAGGATTTTCGCGAATAAGATTTAAGTCAATCATTTTAAAATTCCTACTATTAAATATTAAAGCTATTATACTTAAAATAAAGACTGAATGCAAATAAATAGCTTTAAATTCTTGAAAAACAGTTAATTTTGTGATAGAATAAAATTGTATATTATACGGTAAAATAACCTTATTAAGGGCTTCAACCGTAAACACCGAAAAATCCGCCTAAAAAAGCGGGAATTTCAAGGAAAGTCAGCATGAGTAAAATATTTTTCAGAATCAACGGAGGCGAAAACAAGGACAAAGACGATAAAAAGTCCAAGTCCGCGCAGAAAACCGAACCTAAGCAAAACGATAAAGCTTTTGCCGAGGAAGAGATTGCGCCCTCCGCCGCTTCTTCTGCGGAAGAAGCCGTACAGATAGCGCTGTTCCCCGGCGACGAACAGCCTGTACGAACAGAAGAAAAGCCTAAATCAAAAGAAGAAGAGCCTTTCGATAAACAAAAAATAATAAAATACTTCAAATCACACCCTAAGAAAGCAGTTTCTACCAAAGTTGAAAGGTTTTCACCCAAGCTTAACAAGGGGCTTACGAACGCGCAGGTTGAAACCCGATTTAAACAGTTCCTGTTCAACGATACGAACAAGAAATACTCCCGTTCATACGCAAGTATTTTTATCGGAAACATCTGTACGTTTTTCAACCTTTTGTGTCTTTTTGCGGCTATCGCCCTGCTTGTTGCCAATACCAAAGGTTTTTCGAACTATCTTGTAATTTTTATTACTTCGGCAAACATCGCAATAGGAATAATACAGGAAATACGTTCCAAGCTTTCAATCGACAAACTTTCGATTTTAGCCAAAAATACCGTAAAGGTCGTGCGTGACGGCGAAACGATAGAAATACCCGTACAGGAAATCGTTCTTGACGACGTTATAGTTCTCGAACTCGGAAGTCAGGTGCCTGCCGACGTTATTTTGGCAGAGGGTTCGGTTGAAGTAAACGAAAGCCTTTTGACGGGCGAATCGATAGCCATTAAAAAACAGGTCGGTGACATTTTATACGCAGGAAGCTTTATTGCGAGCGGAAGCGGAAAATTCAGGGTTGAAAAGGTCGGCAAGGAAACTTACCTTGAAAAACTGACCTCAAAGGCAAAGAAATACAAACGCCCCAACTCCGAGCTTATGAACTCGACAAAGCTCATAATAAAGTGCGTTTCTTTGCTTATAATTCCCATTGCAATCGGCACGTTCCTTACCACTCTTCACAACATAAACCCTGCCGACGAAACTTATATGAAAGTCGTTGAAGCAGGCGGCGGTATAAACGTTGACGTAAACTATGCGATACAGCGCACCTGTACGGTCGTCATAGGAATGATTCCGTCGGGTATGTTACTATTGACGAGTATTGCGCTTGCCGTCGGAATTATGCGGCTTGCAAAATCCAACACGCTTGTACAGGATATGTATTCCCTTGAAATGCTTGCAAGGGTAAACGTTTTATGCCTTGACAAGACAGGCACCATTACAGACGGCAGAATGCGCGTAAACGATACGATTATTCTGAACACCGTGGGCGATATGTCGCTTAACGACATAATGGGAAGCCTTTTAAGAGAGCTGGACGGAAACAACCAGACCTCTATTGCGCTGAACAACCATTTCGGTTATAACGACAAATATTCGGCGACGGCGAAAATACCCTTTTCGTCGAAGCGCAAACTGTCCGCTGTGACGTTTGACGAGGGCGGCACATTTGCTATGGGCGCGCCGGAATTCGTATTGAAACCCTACCCTGCCAAGGTAGAAAAAATTGTCAAACAGTATGCGCAGATGGGTCTCAGGGTCATAGTGATTGCTCACTCTCCCTCCCCTATCGTCGGCGATAAATTGCCGGCGATAATGAAACCGCTTGCAATAATTTCCATTGCAGACAATGTAAGAGAAGACGCGGTCGAAACCATTAAATGGTTTAAAGAAAACGATGTAAACGTAAAAGTTATTTCGGGCGACAACCCCGTTACAGTTTCGGAAGTAGCCAAACGCGCAGGCATCGCCAACGCCGAAAAGTTTATTTCGCTTGACGGTCTCAACGACAGCGAAGTAGAAAACGTCGCAAACAAGTATACGGTATTCGGCAGGGTTTCGCCCGAACAGAAAGCAATACTCGTACGCTCTATCAAGGCGCAGGGCAACACCGTTGCAATGACGGGAGACGGCGTAAACGACATCCTCGCCTTAAAAGAAGCCGACTGCGCAATCTCTGTCGCATCGGGAAGCGAGGCGGCGAGAAACGTTTCTCACCTTGTTTTAATGGACAACAACTTCAACTCGATGCCTAAGGTTGTAGCCGAGGGACGAAGAGTTATTAACAACATTAAAAACTCTTCCTCGCTGTACCTTATGAAGACGCTGTTTACCGCGCTTTTGGCGTTTATCTGCATATGTATGGGTCAGCCCTATCTGTTTATGCCGCAGAACATGCTTCTTCTTGAAACGGCGATTATAGCAGCCCCCTCTTTCTTTATTTCGTTGCAGCCCAACAAAGACAGGGTTCAGGGCAAGTTTATTACGCACGTTATGAGTGGAGCGGTTACAGGCGCGCTATTGATGATAATATGCACTATGGCAATGTATTTGACGTACGCCATAGACCCCGAAACATTCGGACCGCACTACCGCGCGATGTGTATGATTGCAATGACGTTCTCGGGCTTTGTTATGGTATTCAGAACTTGTCAGCCGTTCAACGTTTACCGCGCCGTTCTTTGCGCCGGCGTTTTAGGCATTATTGTCGGGTGTTACTGTATTTCGCCGCTTGCCGACGCACTTTTGTACAAGGGCTGGACGGAAATTGTTGCAGAATGGAGTTACGACAAAGTTTTGATAATCGTAGTCGTAACGGAAGCCGCTTTCCCTATTTCGGGCTGGCTTACGGATTTATCGCACGTCCTGTTCCCTTCTACAAGCAGAAAAAGGGCGGCAAAAACAAAAAAACAAGTTACGGAATAAAATTTATGCCGTGCGCGCAAGCGCACGGCTTTTATATGCCTCAGGAGATAAATTATGGAAAAGAAATCGGTTATTTCAAGCGCGAACGCGCAGAAAGTTATCATACAGCAATTAAAAAAGCCCGTAAGCAGGAAAGAGTTAATAGAAAAATGCGTAAAAACGCAGAACCTCACACCCGAAGAAATGAAAGACAAACGCTCGGGTGAAAAACTAAACAAATATAAATGCGAATTCGGCAAAGCAATTACCAAACTGCTTGCAAGCGGTCATATCAAACAGAGCGAGGACGAAATAATTTCCCTATCCGAAACCGAAGCCAAACTGACCCAGCAGGAAGTTGAAGAAAACCTTGATAACGATGCAAAAATAGAGGAAATTATAATCGCGGCGCTGACCGCAGGCAGGCTTAAAAAGGGCGACCTTCTTAAAAACGTAATTGAAAAATGCAAACAGAACAAATTTAAAATAAAAGACCCCAAAAGCGACGGCGGCAGAGTTCTTTCCGTACTCATAAAAGAAGAAAAAGTTACAAAGACAGACGGCGAATATATGTTGCCCGAAAAGCGGACGAACGAGGAACTGATACATACCCTCAGCGGACCGGAATTTGAAAGCCACAGCGTAAAAATGCTTAGAAAATGGTACAAAAAATACGGCTACACCGAAACGGTAGGGCTGGTTACGGGCGGTCGCGGAGACGGCGGAATCGACGGCGTAATAACAGGCAAAGACGGGCTGGGCTACGAACATAGAATTATAATGCAGATGAAACACCGCGAAAACCCCAAAAAATTACAGTCCGCGGACGAATTACTGCAATTTTTATTGACCTTATCTTCGGACAGCAAGGCAACCAAGGGGCTGTTCATAACAAACGCAAAATTCGATACCAAAACTATGAACGCCGTTAAAAAATACAAAACAAAGTATTTAATGCTCATCGACGGAAATTTATGGCTTAAACTTGCGCAGGAATGCGATTACGAAATTGACAGAGCCGAAAACGACTGAAAATAAAAAAGCGTCAGATTAATGAACGCGTATAATATGGTTTTCATCCGTAAACAAACAAATAGTCCATTAACTTTGCGAACGAAGTTAATGGGCTATACTTTTTATTTTCATTATTCAGGACAATGAATTTTGATTTAGTTATTAATACATTTTTAGTGTTTCTCACCCGTACGCCAAACAAAAGAAAAATATTGTCAACACAATAAAAATACTCGGACCCGTAAAAAACGCATAAAATATAATTCCAAGGATATTATTTTTCAGAAATTCAATAGCACCGCAAAAAACTGTGAAAAGCACTGCAACAATAATAAACGCCACTGTATATATTGCAGATAATAGAAAGCCTTTTAAAAGCCATTTATTAGCATCCATTATTTTGAAAAACAAACAAGTAGCAAACAGATTATAGAGAAAATCGACAACGCAGAGCACTATTAACCATGTCGCATTAAGCGGTTTAACAAGATAATATATGCAAAACGAGGTCGCAGTAAACGCCGCTCCGCCAAATAACACGAGAATAGCTAATATTATAACTTTTTTATCCATGTTCCTTTTTGACATGCAATTTTCTCCGCTAAATTTCTGTTTATCGTAATTTCATTATAGCAAAACCGTAATAAAAAGCAAGGACAATTTATTATCCTTGCTTTTATTACCTATCAAACACGCCGCAATGTCGGACTGTTTTAACATTGTTTAATATTATTACTCTTCTTTGGCGCCGCCCTCAGCCAAATCTTCGGGAGTGGCTTCCTCAGGCGCCGCAGTCTCGGCTTCGTCGTCGCGTTCGGTGACAGCAACCGTTGCAACCATACCGTCTTTAAGGCGCATTAGACGCACGCCGCGCGCCGCCCTTCCTATGGTTGAAATAGCGTCGCAGTGCATTCTTATAATTGTACCGCCGTCCGAAATAATCATAATATCATCTTCGTCGGTGACTTGTTTAAGGTTTATAAGACTGCCCGTTACTTCATTGAATGTACCTGCTTTTATGCCTTTGCCTGCCCTGCCCTGCACGCGGTAATCTTCAACCCTGCTGCGCTTGCCGTAACCGCCCGTTGTAACGGTTAAAATGTCCTTGCTTTCATCTACTACAAGCATATCCACAAGCGCGTCTCCCTCGCCTATTTTCATAGCCTTGACGCCTGCGGTATCTCTGCCCATCGAGCGGACGTTCTCTTCGTTAAAGCGGATACATTTACCGCCCTTGGAAGCTATCATAAGCTCGTCGCTTCCCGTAGTGAACTGTACGGAAATAAGCGTATCGTCGTCGTTGAGTTTAATTGCGATTTTACCGTTTTTGTTGATACGCGCAAATTCTTCGATTTTAGTCTTTTTGATTAAGCCGTTTCTTGTAGCAAAAGCGATAAAGCCTTCCGCTCCGTCCTTGACGGGAATAATCGTTGTTATTTTTTCGTTCTGGTCAATCTGAACAAGGTTTACAATAGCCCTGCCCCTTGCAGTGCGCTGGGCTTCGGGAATTTCATAAGCTTTTATTCTGTAAACCCTGCCCCTGTCGGAGAACAGAAGCAGATAGTCGTGCGAAGAGCATACGAACATCCTTTCCACAAAGTCCTCTTCTTTGGGTCTGTGCGCGGTAATGCCTTTACCGCCCCTGTTCTGCGCGTGATACTCGGAAACGGGCAGACGTTTTACATAGCCCGTGTGGGTCATAGATACCACAACCTGCTCGACGGGAATTAAATCCTCGTCCTCGATATCTCCGCTGAAATCGACAGCAATTTCTGTCTTTCTTTCGGACGGGTATTTGCGTTTGATTTCAAGAAGGTCGGTCTTGATAATTTCAAGCACCCTGCTTTCGTTTGCAAGAATATCCTTATAGTCCGCAATAGCGGCTTCAAGGTTAGAAAGTTCGTCTGTAAGTTTATCAACTTCAAGGTGGGAAATTCTGAAAAGCCTCAACTCGGCAACAGCGGTAGCCTGCCTTTCGTCAAGCTCGAACTTTGAGGTAAGTTGCTGTACGCAATCCGTCTTGTCCTTTGCGTTTTTACAAACTTCGACGACTTCGTTTATGCTTGCCTGAGCTATTACCAAGCCCCTTAAAATGTGGGCGCGTTCCTCAGTCTTGTTCAAATCGTACTTTGTACGGCGGACAATGACGTCTTTCTGATGTTCAAGATAGTAATACAGACACTCTTTAAGGTTTAAAACCTTGGGCGTGCCGTCCACAAGTGCAAGCATTATTATACCGTCGGAAACCTGCAAGTTAGTGTGCTTGTACAAAAGATTGAGAACAACCTGCGCGTTTGCATCTTTTTTAATTTCGATGACTATGCGCATACCGTCCCTGTCGGATTCTTCTCTTATATCGGAAATACCCTCTATCTTTTTGTTCTTTACAAGGTCTGCAATATTTTCGACAAGTCTTGCCTTGTTGACCTGATAGGGTATTTCGGTAACTACAATACGGGTTTTGGTCTGGTTTCCGCTCTGATAATCTTCTATTTCACAACGCGAACGGATTATAATGCTTCCCCTGCCCGTTCTGTATGCTTTTTTAATACCGCTTCTGCCCATTATCAACGCGCCTGTAGGGAAGTCGGGCGCGAAAATATATTCCATCAGCCCGTCAACATCTATATCGGGGTTATCTATAAGCGCTATAACGCCGTCTATAACCTCCGCAAGGTTGTGGGGCGGAATATTTGTAGCCATACCGACGGCGATGCCGTCAGAGCCGTTTACAAGCATATTGGGGAAACGTGACGGAAGCACCGAGGGCTGCATACCCGTATCGTCGAACGTCGGGTAGAAGTCAACCGTTTCTTTATCCAAATCGCGAAGCATTTCGGATGAAAGCTTTGACATCCTCGCTTCGGTGTACCTCATAGCCGCGGCAGGGTCGCCGTCGACCGAGCCGAAGTTACCGTGACCGTCTACAAGGGGAAAATTTATCGAGAAATCCTGCGCAAGCCTTACAAGCGCGTCATAAACGGACGTGTCGCCGTGAGGGTGATATTTACCGAGGCAGTCACCGACGATACGGGCGCACTTTCTGAACGCCTTATCGTACGTCAAGCCTAATTCATGCATAGAGTACAGAATTCTGCGGTGTACGGGTTTAAGACCGTCCCTTACGTCGGGAATAGCGCGTGATACGTTTACCGCCATAGCGTATGCGATAAACGATTTTTTAAGCTCTTCGTCCACTTCGACGTCGAGCATTTTTGTCATTTCGAGCGTGCGTTTGAATTCTTCGGTAAGCTCGGGACTGGTTTCTTTCTTTGCCATTTGACCTTTCCTCCGTTAAATATCCAATTCCGCAACCAATTTTGCGTTTTCTTCTATGAACTGACGTCTCAGTTCGGGTTGTTCGCCCATTAATAGCGAGAACATCTTATCGGCTTCCACGGCGTCTTCTACGTTTATTCTGACTAGAGTACGCTTAGCAGGGTCCATTGTCGTCTCCCAAAGCTGTTCTTTGTCCATTTCGCCCAAGCCCTTGTAACGTTGAAGTTCAAATTTGCCGTTGTACTGCTTTCTGAACTCTTCCAACGCCTTGTCGTCATACAGATAGGTATCGGGAACGCCCTTGCCGAAAGCCTTGTACAAAGGAGGCTGTGCGGCGTAAACGTGACCGTTTTCAACCAGCGGACGCATATAGCGGAAAAAGAATGTCAAAAGAAGTATTCTTATGTGCGAGCCGTCTACGTCGGCGTCGGTCATAATGATAATTCTGTCGTAACGGAGCTTGCTTTCGTCAAAGTTTTCCTGTATGCCGCATCCGAAAGCGGTTATCATAGCTTTGATTTCCTCGTTTTCGAGAACGCGGTTTATTCTTACTTTCTCAACGTTGAGAATTTTACCCCTCAGCGGCAGTATGGCCTGGAAACGTCTGTCCCTGCCCTGTTTTGCAGTACCGCCTGCCGAGTCGCCCTCAACGATGTATATTTCGCAAAGTTCCGAACGCTTGTCCGAACAGTCGGCAAGTTTTCCGGGAAGCTTTGTGCTCTCTAAAACGCCTTTGCGGTGCGTCTCCTCTCTTGCAAGCCTTGCCGCCTCCCTCGCCCTCTGCGCGGTTATACAGCTCATAATGAGCTCTCGCGTTTCGGAAGGGTGTTCTTCAAGATATGTCCCGAACTTGTCCGTTACCGCTTTCTGAACAAAGCCCCTGACATATGTGGAACAAAGCTTCGACTTTGTCTGACTTTCGTACTGCGCATCGGCAATTTTTACTGAGACAACTGCGGTTATACCCTCGCGCACGTCGTCGCCCGAAAGCTTTTCGCTTTCCTTTAAAATATTAAGCCTTTTGCCTGCGTCGTTAATTACCTTCGTCAAAGCGGCTTTGAATCCGTCAAGATGTGTTCCGCCGTCGGGCTGACGGATATTGTTTGAGAAAGGGAAAATCTGTTCGGAATAGCTGTCGTTGTACTGAATTGCAACTTCAAGGAACTTATCGTCCCCTTCGCTTTCTTCAAAGTAAACGGGCTTTTCAAACAAAACGTTTTTACCTTTGTTTATATCCTCTATAAAGTGAACTACGCCGCCCTCGTAACAAAAGCTGTCATGGCGCTCTTTTTCGCCTCTGTAATCGGAAAGGGTGAGCTTTAACCCCTTGTTAAGATAGGAAAGCTCCCTTAAAAGCGTTTTAAGGGTATCGTAGTTGAAATCAACCGTTTCAAGAATTGTCGGGTCGGGGTGGAAAATTATAGTTGTTCCCGTTTCCGAAGTGTCGCCGACGATTTTAAGCGGTTCTTCGGGTATGCCGCAGTGGTAAACCTGACGGTAAATATGCCCGTTCTGGCAGACCTCGGCGGTAAGAGTATCCGAAAGCGCGTTTACGCAGGAAACGCCCACGCCGTGAAGACCGGACGAAATTTTATAACCGCCGGCTTTGTTGCCGCCGCCGAATTTGCCGCCCGCGTTGAGGTTGGTCAAAGCAAGCTCGACACCGCTTATTCCTGCCTCTTTATTAATACCTGTGGGAATACCTCTGCCGTTGTCCTTTATCGAACAGGAGCCGTCGGCAGTAATTGTAACTTCAACCGTATCGCAGTAACCTGCCAAAGCTTCGTCGATAGAGTTATCGATAACTTCACGCACAAGACAGTGCAGACCCTTTTCGTCGGTAGGTCCGATGTACATACCGGGATGTTCACGGACAGGCTCCAATCCCTTTAATGCGCGCAGGGAGTTGGCGTCGTAATTATTTTCGATTTTTTCAGGCATATAAGTCCCCTTTTTGAAAAAAATTTACTTTGTTTTCCGCAGTTTTAAAGGCGGAAACGCAGAATGTAAGAAAGCATTTAAAAAGCCTTTCAATCCGCTTGATTTATTATACCATATTATATAATCAAATGCAAGACTTTAAAGTAAAAATTATATTTTTGCGTATTAAAAAAACACAATTACCCATACTTTTTTTATGAAAAAGACAAGCTGTAAAAACTTTGACGGAAACGACGTAATAAACAACCTGTTCGAGTGCGGAAACTGCGGCAACCACGTTTGCAAAACACAAGCGGAATTGTGGGGCAGAATCTGTCCGCACTGCTTCGGTAAACTGTACAGAATAAGTTGAAAATTTAATTTCGAATTGCTCAACGCACTGTAAAAAATTCTATTTTACAGATTTTAACCAATATTAAACGACTGCGGAAATTTATAAAATTACAACAAAAAAAGCCCTTTTGAAAGGGCTTTTTACATATATTCGTTTTTCAATTCTTCAAAGCGCAGCCTGTATTTTTCCGCCTGTTGCTCATCGCCTTTGGCATTAAAGTATTCGTACCTCAGTTCGGTAAGCGCTATAAACGCCTCTTCGTCCTCTGCAATCTGCGGAACGCCGAACAAAAGATTTTCGTCAATTTCTTGAATGGGCTTTCCTCTTAAAACCTGCGCCTGAACGGACAGAACGGCAAGCATTACTTTTGCCGTATCATCGTTTTTGGCAATTTCGAAAAGAATCAAACCGTCGGTCTTGCCGCCGGAATAGCGCACAGGTACGATATTTATCAGATACAACCAAACAGATGTTGGCATAACAACGGCAAGCCAGGACGGACAGCCCCGAACGCACAGGGCAACGATACCCGTAATTACAAAAAGTACGTTTACTATTATTCCGCCCATTGCCGTAAAAAAGACTTTCGGTCTTAAATTTTTGTACGTTTTTGGGATTATTTTGCAGCTCGATGAACCGAAAAGTTTTAATTTCGGCACGGCCTTTATCCCGACCAAAGCCCCGAAAAAAATGTGTCCCAATTCGTGAAACAGACTTGCAAATGGCAAAAAAAGTATTATCGCCGCGTCAAACGCAAGCGAAATCAAACCGTATTCATACCAAAAAAATACAGCGCAGACAACCGCCGTACAGACAGGTACTATCGCCAGCAAGGCGTTAAGCTTTTTCATAACGCGCCCTCTTTCAAAATCACAAAGCCCTCTAAGTTGTCTCTTTCGGAAACGGTGATTTCGTTTACGCCGAACTTTTTCATAACTCCGAGCATCAAAAGACAGCCTCCGCCGACAACGTCCGCCGAATTGCGGCAAATCGTCGTAGCGCGGATTTCTTCGACAGACATTGTCAAAAGCCTGTCCGCGAGCGTCTCCATTTCCCGTATATTTATCTTTGTTCCGTCGGTAATTTCTGGGCGGTATAACGTAAGATTGTGTTTTACAGACGCAAGCCGCGAAGCCGTTCCGCCTATCGCGTACATTTTTAAGTCTGCGGCGGAAAAGTCACCGTACGCCGTCAATTTTTCATCAATGATTTTTTGAAGTTCCTGCCTGTTCCTGCCTGCGCAATCATAGAGACGGACCGTACCAATATTTACGCTTTCGGAATAAATTCTTTCGCCGTTTTTGCGTAAAGTTACCTCTGTGCTTGCTCCGCCTACGTCTATTATTCCGCCGTCGCTATTGCCCAAAGCGCCCAAAATTCCGCATTCTGCCTCCTCCTGTCCGCTCAGAACTTCCACGTTCAAACCGCACAGCTCCCTGACGCGTTTTACAAAATCGCATCCGTTTGAAGAAGAGCGCACCGCCGCGGTGGCAAAGGCATAAACTTTTTCCGCGCCGTCCTCTTGCGCCTGTTTTAAAAACTCGGCAACGGCTTGCGCGCTGCGTTCCACAGCTTCGGGTTTTAAACTGCCCGTAAATGACAGCCCTTCTCCCAGCCTTGTGGTTTTAAGCCTCTTATATAAAGTTTTTCCGCCTTGAAACATTGCAAGGCGGACCGAATTAGAACCAATATCTATTGCAGAAATTTTCATCTTAGTTTTTAGGAGGGAAAATAAATCCCAATTGCTGCATAGCGTAGTCGAGAAGATACTGCTCGGATTTAAGGTAATCCAAATCCTTATTTCCGTTTTCTATCAGCTGTTCGTATCTTTCTATCTCGCTTTTTATTTCGGCGGACTTTTTGTTTACCGACACTATTACCGCCAGCTGATAAATGATGACGACGGCGAGAATTACCACCAGCAATATTACGTTGACCGTCAGCGCCGCCGCAAGACGGGTCTTCTTCTGTTCGTCCACCGAGTTTCTCCTTTCGTTTAGTGAAACCATTATAAACTTTTTTAACGGAAAATGCAACAATAAAATGAAAACTTTTTAAATATAAAAGAAAACCCAAAAGACAGCCCAAAAGCATATACAGCCTAAGCGTCCCGAACCCGAACATTACCGACACGAAAATAAACCCCGCGGCAAAGACGAGGCAATAAAAAATATCGGCGGCTATTATAAAAATTTTGTCCTTGACGGTGTAGCTTTGCTTGTCTATTCCGCACAGAAAGCACCGCGCAATATACAGCACGTCGTATACCGCTCCGCTTAAAATGCCGCAGAAAAGGCACACCATAAAAATGAAAAATTGCATAGTGTTGGCTACCCACTGATTTTGTTGCTATTCGGCGCCTTGCGCCGTCCCGAACGGGAAACGTTAAAAGTTCGGCTTATCGCCGCGCCGAAACGTAATACACTTAAATTCTATAAATAAAATTTCGGTTAATCGTTTTTTAATCAGCGGAAAAGCTTTTGCCTGAGGCTTCCGCCTTTCTGCATATATTTTACTCCGTTTATCTCTCCCGTGGCGGAAAACAGACCGCTTGTTTTAGAGAAATTCACTATTTTCATACCTGAGCCGGTTACAAGTATTCTGCCGCCAGAATAGCTTAAAACTATCTGTTTATCAGAAAAACTGTCCACGCTGGAAACGGCACTCGCCGATATTCTTTTGCACTGTTCAACGCTTAAATTGTGTCCTTCTTCCATAAAAACCTCGCTAAAAAACCACTCTTCCAAGAGTGGTTAATTATATGATTATTTTGTCGGTTTTATGACTTTTCAGCTTTTCAGCATAAATACACGACGATAAACGCAGTGTGCACCTGCCCCACTTACAACCTTATGGCATATTTGAATTAAAAAATAAAAGGCATCGCAACTAAGCGCATGCCTTTTAAACGGTTAAATTTTAATTTATTGCTTTCTTTCCTTTGCCCTTGCTTTTGCGCGCAGTTCGCTGTCCAATATGCGCTTTCTGATACGAATGTTTTTGGGCGTAACCTCCAAAAGTTCGTCGTCGCCGATAAATTCAAGACATTCTTCAAGGCTCATTCTTTTCGGAGTGATAAGACGGAGCGCGTCGTCACTGGCGGACGAACGGGTATTTGTAAGATGTTTGGTCTTGCAGACGTTTACGTTTATATCCTCATTTTTGGGACTTTCGCCTATTATCATACCTTCGTATACGGGCGTTCCGGCACCGATAAACAGCGTGCCCCTGCCCTGCGCGTTAAACAGCCCGTAAGTCACGGCTTCGCCCGTTTCGAATGCAACAAGCGAACCCGTACTGCGCCTTGAAAGTTCGCCTTTAAAAGGCTGATATTCGAAAAAGACACTGCTCATTACGCCCTCTCCCTTTGTCGAAGTAAGAAACTCAGACTTGTAGCCGAACAGCCCCCTTGCAGGAACTATAAATTCAAGGCGCGTACGCGAACCTATCGCGGACATATGCAAAAGCTCGCCCTTGCGGTTGCCCATACTTTGAAAAATTGCGCCCGTCGCATCGTCGGGGACGTCCACAATAAGCCTTTCCATAGGCTCGCATTTTACGCCGTCTATTTCCTTATACATTACGCGCGGAGTGGAAACCTGAAATTCGTAACCCTCTCTTCTCATATTTTCAATTAAAATCGAAAGGTGCATTTCACCCCTGCCGCAAACGCGGTAGCTGTCCGCAGAACCCGTCTCTTCAACGCGGAGCGAAACATCTTTTAAAAGTTCTTTGAAAAGCCTGTCGCGCAAGTGGCGCGTGGTCACCATTTTACCTTCCTTGCCGGCGAACGGAGAATCGTTTACAGAGAAAGTCATTTCAACCGTAGGTTCGGTAATTTTTACGAATTTGTGAGGTTCGACGCAGTCTGTCGAGCAAACCGTATCGCCTATGTTTATTTTTTCAAGACCCGAAAAACAAACTATATCGCCTGCCTGCGCGCTTTCGCACGCAACACGGTTTAAACCGTCAATCTGATAAAGATTTACTATTTTACCCTGTGTTTTAAGTTGCAGATTGTTGTAATTGCATACGGTGACCGCCTGACCCACCTTAACCGTGCCCCTTTCGATTCTGCCTACACCTATACGACCGACATACTCGTTATAATCGATAGATGAAACAAGCACTTGCGTTGCGCCCTCGGTATCCGCGTCTATAGGCTGAATGTGGGTCAAAATCGTTTCGAAAAGCGGCGTCAAATCTTTGCCCTTTTCGTTCAAATCCAAAGTTGCGGTGCCGTCCCTGCCCGAACACCAGACGACGGGCGACATAAGCTGGTCGTCAGACGCGTCGAGTTCAAGCAAAAGTTCTAAAATTTCGTCCTGAACTTCGTTAAGCCTTGCGTCGGGACGGTCGATTTTATTTACAACTATAATAAGTCTGTGACCCATTTCAAGCGCTTTTTGCATTACGAAACGGGTTTGCGGCATAGGGCCTTCAGCGGCGTCCACAAGCACGAGCACGCCGTTTACCATCATCATAACGCGCTCTACTTCGCCTGAAAAGTCGGCGTGTCCAGGTGTATCCACGACGTTTATTTTTACGCCTTTATAATGTATTGCCGTATTCTTGGCAAGTATGGTTATGCCGCGCTCACGCTCCAAATCGCCCGAGTCCATAACCCTTTCTTCAACCGCCTGATTTTCGCGGAATGTGTTTCCCTGCTTCAACATAGCGTCTACCAGCGTCGTTTTGCCGTGGTCAACGTGAGCTATAATTGCAACGTTTCTTAAATCTTCTCTAATCAAAATAATGCCTCGTATATATAAAAAATTGTATCAAATTGAAAACTGCGTTTAAAATTCGCTTTTTGTTTCCCTGTCAAAAAGCTTTAAAAGAATTTCCATACACGTTTTTGCGCCGTCGCCACCCTCAAAAGCTTTGGAAAGGAAGCAAGCTTCATACACTGCTTCGGTTATAGGCATTTCGAGAAAATGCCTGTCCGCAAGTTCTTTCATCGCCTTTGCGGTCATAACCCCTTCGGCAAGCTTATCGAATTTTGCGCCGTGCGCCATCATTTCCCCGTAGCGGCGGTTGTGCGAATATTCCGAAAACAACGTCGTTTCGTAATCGCCCAAATGCGCGAGCCCGTAAGCTGAGTTGAACTCGCCGCCCATAGCTTTGATAAGTTTGCCCACTTCGTAAGCGCCCCTTGCCATCAGAGGACCTTTCAAACTGACGTAACCGCTTCCGTCCAAAACGCCTGCGGCTATGCCGAGCACGTTCTTTGCCGCCGCGCCTATCTCGGTGCCTATAATATCGTTGCCGTAATAAAAACGGATTAAATTGGACTTGAAGTTATGCGCAAGATACTTTTTAAGTTCGGGCTGATAGCTGTCTATAACCATACAGTTCGGAATGCCCTGCGTAAACGCCTGAATATGCCCGGGACCCACCCATACGGCGATTTTGTCTTTGTCAACGCCGCTTTCGATAAGAACTTCCGAAAGGCGTTTGCCCGTAGTTTCTTCAATTCCTTTCATACACAAAACGAAAATTTTGTCTTTTACGGGATATTGAAGTATCTTTTGCATAAAACCGCGCAGCCCCTGCGAGGAAATTGAAATAATTATAACGTTGCTGTTCGTTACGGCATATTCCAAATCACAGGTCAAGGTTATGGACTTGTCCAATTCCACATAATCGTTTCTACCGGTATTTTTCAAAATTTCGTAAGAATATTCGCCTTCGGGTCCCCAGCTTATTACCTGATTTTTCAATACCGTAGCCTGATACCAAGCAATAAACGAACCCCAGCGTCCGCATCCTAAAACGGAAATTTTCATAATTGACCCCCATATATATCGAAGTTTTGCGGTTTTTTAATTAAATACTCTTTCTTTCGGAAAGCGCGCGCGACAGAGTAACCTCGTCCGTATATTCAAGCTCGCCGCCGACAGGTATGCCGTGCGCAAGACGCGTCACGTTCACGCCCAAAGGTTTTAAAAGCTTTGCTATATACATAGCCGTAGCTTCCCCCTCCACGTCCGGATTGGTTGCCATAATAACCTCTTTGACGTTGCCGTCTATGCGCGCAAGAAGTTCCTTAATGCGTATATCGTTTGGTCCTACGCCGTCCATAGGACTGATAACGCCGTGAAGAACGTGATAAACGCCCTTGAACTCGTGTAGTTTTTCCATTGCTATAACGTCTTTCGGCTCTTTGACAACGCAAATTTCCGATGGCTGGCGTCTGCGGCAGATGTCGCACGTTTCCTCTTCGGTAAAGTTGCCGCAAACCTTGCAATAGCGCACCTTGCGTTTGCAGTATATTATACTTTCGGCAAACTCTTTTGCTTCTGCCTCGCTCATACCGATAATTTTATAAGCATACCTTTGCGCCGTCTTTTTACCAACGCCGGGAAGTTTTGAAAATTCGTTTATAAGTCTGCCGATAGGCTCAATAAATACATCCATAAATTTTCCGTCAGGGCTGATTTTTTACGCCCGTCAAATTTTTATATTTTTTCTTTTCAAGACAGTACGCCGCACATTCAACGCCTTTTTCAAAAGCTTTTTCAAACCAGCCGCGCGCTTCGTACAAATCCTTAACCGCGCCCTCGCCGCGTTCATACATTCTGCCTAAGCAGAGCATCGCGTCGGTATCGCCGAGCTCGGCGGCTTTTTTATACCATTCAACAGCTTTTTGCTTGTCCTTTCTAACGCCGTCGCCGTGTCTGTAACCGCAGCCTATATTGTAAGCCGCCATAGAACTGCCCTTTTCTGCGGCTTTCATATAATACGAAAACCCTGAAACTTTATCTTTTTTAACGCCTATTCCGTTGTAATAACAGTATCCCACGTCGCTTAAAGCCTGAACGTTGCCTTGCCGCGCCGATTCAAAAAGCCATTTGAAAGCTTCTTTTTTATCGGGCTTTACGCCGTTGCCGACCTGATAACTCCACCCGACATGCAGTTGAGCTCTATCATCGCCTTGAATCGCCGCTTTCATATGCCACTCAAAAGCCTTCACTGTATCTACAGAAATTCCGTGACCTTCCTCGTAACACATAGCAAGATTATACTGCGCGCGCATATCGCCCTGTTTTGCGGCTCTTCTGAACCACCGAACCGCCTCAAAAAAGTTCTGTTTTACGCCTTTGCCGACGACAAAACACCAACCGTACGCATTCTGGGCTTGGGCATATCCTTGTTCGGCAGAATCTTTATACAGTTCCGCCGCTTTTGAATAATCTTTTTGTAAGAATTCGCCGTTGTCATACAATAAACCTAACCGATACTGCGACGGAGCAAAGCCTGCCGAAGCATTTTTTTTATAATATTCGGCGGCGGTTAGAATATTTTTCATAACGCCGTTGCCGTATTCATAACATTCAGCCAGAATGTGAACCGCAGGTTCATATTCTTTTTCCGCCGCAGCTTTTATAAGTTTTAAAGCTTTTTCGCTATCCTTTTCAACGCCTGTGCCGTCGAGATAGCATTTGCCTAGCAGATACATCGCCGGAGCATATCCCTGTCCTGCCGACGATATAAACCAACGGACAGCCGAACTGTAATCCCTGTCAACTCCGTGACCGTAAAAATAACATTTGCCGTAAGCTAACTGCGCAAAATAATTGCCTTGTTCCGCGGACTTACCGTACCAATACGCCGCAAGCTCTTTATTTTCTTCGACACCCACGCCGTTTTCATAGCAAGACGCAAGATAATACTCTGCCGAGTCTTCGCCCTGTAAAGCGGCTTTTTCAAGCCACTCGACAGCTTTATCGTCATCGCAATCTACTCCGCTTCCGTCTAAAAAGCAAAGCCCCGTGCAAAGCTGTGCTGTTGCGTCGCCGTGCTCGGCGGCAAACATCCAAAGTTTAAACGCCGCGGTATAATCGCCGTTACCGTATAGTTCTTCCGCCTGAAATCGCTCTTTTATAAAATTCGGCGTTTCTGCCCGTTCAACCGAATTGTGCGCGGCGGTCTCGCTGTCCTGTTTTCCGAATTTTTCAATTATTTCATCTACAATCCTGTTGATATAAGACATATTATTTTAATTTTTTCAAAGCTTTTTTCGCGCTTTTATTTCCTTGGTCAGCCGCTCTTTCATACCAATCGCGCGCCTCGGATAAATCCTGTTCTACGCCCATACCCTCTTCATAACACAGACCGACAAGATACTGCGAGTCAGCATCGCCCTGAAGCGCCGCTTCGTGAATCCACTCAAAACCTGCTTCCTCATCCTCGTCAACCCCTATGCCCTGCATATAAAACGTACCGATTTTGCATTGAGCGTCCGCGTCGCCGTTTTCCGCTGCCTGTAAAAACCAATAAGCGGCAATCTCATCGTTCTTTTCAACGCCTGAACCTTTGTAATAATGCTGACCGAGATTGAACTGCGCTTCGGCGTCACCTGCGCGCGCCGCTTTTTCGTAGTATTTGAGCGCAAGAGACAAATCGGTTTTAACGCCTTTGCCGAAAGCGTAAACTTTTGCAATATTGCAGTCAGCCATGGCGCAACCCAAATCGCCCGCCCTTTTGTACATTTCGATAGCTTTATTTATATCTTTTTTTACGCCTATACCTTGCTCGTAAAGACAGCCGAGATTGCAGAAAGCCTGAAAATAATTATTTGCCGCCGAGCGCTCGTACCAAGCGACCGCTTCGGAAATATTCCTTGCGACCCCTTCGCCGCTTTCATAACCGTATCCGACGTAGCACTGCGCCTTTGCATGATTTTGCGCCGCCGCTTTTTTATAAAAGCCGAACGCCGTTGCGGAATTCTGCCTTACGCCGTTGCCGTAATCGTAACAGCAACCCAACTGAAACTGCGCTTCAGGCAAGCCCTGCTCGGCCGAAAGCGAAAACCATTTAAAAGCTTCCACCTCGCTGACTGGTACTCCCTTGCCGTCAGAATAAGCCTTTCCTACGCCGAGTTGACCTGTAGCGTCCCCTAAATCAGCCGACTTTTTGTACCAAAACAAAGCTTCTTCATACTTTCTGTCGGGGTTCTCAACGCCTATTCCGTTTTCGGCAAAATACGCAAGGTTATTCATTGCCTGCGTACAGTTTCCTTCGGCGGAACGTCTGAACCAATAAAGCATCTTTTCTTCGTCTTTTTCTACGCCTATGCCGTAATTATAGCAGAGCGCGGTAAAACACTGCGCGTCCGCGTGTCCGAGTTCCGCGGCTTTTAAAAAATATTCAGAGGCAACCGCGCCTCTTTCGTCCTCGGGAATTTCATCCTCAATACCCTGATTGTAATTAAAGCATATGCCGAGCATATAAAAAGCTTCGGCACTGTTAAGTTTTTCCGCCTCGCGCCAGATTTTAACCGCTTCACCGTAATTCTTTTCAAAATACAGTTCTTTTGCACGGGCGCAGAGTTCCGCCGCCCTATCGTTATTTGCCGCGCTTTTTACAATATCGTCAGCCAAACGTTCTTTTTCATCCATAATTCAAGCTTCCCGAAATTTTACAGATTTAAACTAAATCAAACCCTTGCCTGCTTTTGCAAAAGGTCCCATTTTTTCTTCGTACAAAGAGTCGGCTTTTTTGTAACCGTCGTTGATAGCCGCCATAATAAGGTCTTCGAGCATTTCTACGTCGTCTTCGTCGGAAATATCGACAAGCGAAGAAAGCTTGCTTCCGAACTCTATGCCGTTAATTATTTTTTTGCCGTTCATATAAACAACCACTGTTTCGTCACCCTCTTCGCCGCCGCCGGAAAGCCCCACGACCTCCAACTCTTCAAGCTCGGCGTCTGCCTGCTGCATCTGCTCCTGCATTTTCTGCGCTTCTCTGAGCATATTCTGCATACCGCCCATTCCGCCTTTAAATCCTGCCATAATTTCGCCTCCATTTAATCAGTTTCGGGGCATTGCCCCCGATATATGCCGAAGTTTTATTATTTATTTGATTTCTATATCAATACCTGTAAAGTTTTCTTTCAGCTGTTTCAAAGCCTTTTCGTAATCGCTTTCGCCCCTTTGCCTGAACCTGATTTCAAAGTCGGAAACACCTAATTCCAGCAGTACTTCCGAGATAAACTTATTGTTGTCGGCGCGGTTCAAAGACTTTAAAACCGCTTCGCTTTCGGTAAACAGAATAAGCTTTTCGCCCTCAAAACCGTGGTCAAGGTCCATACAAAGAGTAAAAAGTACGGCATTTTTCCGCGTTGTACGCAAACTTTTAATAAATTTTGCAAAAATTTTATCTTTTTCGTTTGCAGCAATGTTTCCGCCGCGCTGTTTCACGGGCATATCGTCGAAAATTTGCGGTTGAACGGCTGTATCCTCTTTAAGTACGGGCTTGCGCACCGTTTCCGTTTCAACGAATTTATCCCGAGACGATTCTTCAACAAGCTTTCTTGCGACAGGCTCGCTCTTCACCTGCGCCAAAACAGGCACTGAAACGGTTTGTTTTACCAATTGCCCCCCTGATATGGCGCGTTCAAGCGCATTTATCTTACCGATCAACGCATCTATATTATAATCGCACTGCGGCATAGAAGCCTTTAAAACGGCCGTTTCCAGGGTTATTCTGCCGTTTACCGAATAGCGCATATCGTTTTCTGCGCGCGCAAATATTTCAGTTACGCGCAAAATTTTGTGTCCGTCCGAATTGTCGGCGATTTTTTCTATATTATTATACGTTTCGTCAGGCAAATTGACGATTTCCTTAGCAGTTTTACAGACTTTTACTATCGCGCAGTCGCTTAAAAACGTTAAAATATCCTTGATAAGAACGCCGACACCCTTGCCCGTAGAAAGTATTTCTTCCACTGCGGTCATTGCACCGTTTGCGTCCTCGTTTAAAATACATCCGCATATATGCGCCACTTTCGCCCATTCTGCGCTGCCCAAAACAGCGTTTACGTCGTCGTAAGTAAGCTTACCCTGAGAATATGAAGCACACATATCCGCAATGGAAAGGCTGTCCCTTGCGCTGCCTGCTCCGGCGCGCGCAATTGCCGCCACGGCGGCGTCCTCATACTCTTTGCCAGTTCTGCGGAATACCGATTTTATCAGTTCTTCCAAATCCGATTGTGGTATAAGTTTGAAATCAAACCGCATACAGCGCGAAAGTATCGTAGCCGGAATTTTCTGCGGTTCGGTTGTAGCAAGAATAAATACGGCGTGGCGCGGCGGCTCTTCCAAAGTTTTTAAAACCGCGTTGAAAGCCGACTGCGTAAGCATATGCACTTCGTCTATGATATAAACTTTGTATCTGCCCGCAACGGGAGGATACTGAACTTTTTCCCTTAAATCGCGCATTTCGTCAACGCCGTTGTTTGAAGCCGCGTCTATTTCCGAAACGTCTAAGTTCGCGCCGTCTGCAAGCGCGCGGCAAGTTGCGCATTTACCGCAAGGCGAGGCGTTTACGGGAGTTTCGCAGTTTATTGCGCGAGCGAAAATTTTGGCAAGCGTAGTTTTGCCCGTACCGCGCGGACCGCAGAAAAGATAGGCGTGCCCGACCTTGTCGGACGCTATCTGGTTTTTTAAAATGCGGACTATGTGTTCCTGTCGCACCACCTCGTCGAAAGTAGATGGACGGAACATTCTGTAAAACGCAAGATATGCCAAAACGTCTCCTTTTGCTTTTAAAGCTTATTCAAATAAAGTTTTTCCAGTTTTATTTTTGCCCTGCTCAGAGCATTAGAAACGCTTTTGTGCGATTTGCACAACGCTTCTGAAATCTCCGAAGTATTCATACCGTCAAAGCGCATAACAATCGCTTTGAATTCCGTCGAAGAAAGAGTTTTTGAAATTTTCTGTAAAAATTCGCGTCTGTTTTCCCGAAGAATTACTTCTTCCTCAGGACTTACGGGGGAAATTTCGCCGCCGACCTCCACTATGGGCACAAAATCGTTCAAAGCGGCGTTTTTTGCGCCGAGACTCTTTTTAATAGCGTCAACCACGGCGTTTCTTATACAGGCGTAAGCGTATGTGGAAAAGTTGGCGCCGCCCTCTTCGAAGTTATTTATCGCCGAATAAAGACCGACCATTCCTTCCTGCACCAAATCTTCGTTTTCTCCGCCGTGCAGAAAAAACCGCGCAGAGACAGCTTTGACCATATCGGAATATTTATTGAGAAGCGCCTCCTGCGCTTCCCTGCCGCCGTTTTGCGCCGCAAGCGCCAATTGCTCGTCTGTCATCTTCTTCTTATCACTTCGTAAACGGCTATTCCGAGCGCAACCGAAGCGTTCAATGAATTTACTTTTCCGTAAAGCGGCAACGAAACGCAAAAATCGCACTTTTCACGCGTAAGACGCCTTACTCCGCTGTCTTCGCCGCCGATTACAAGGGCAACCTTACCAGAAAGGTCGCACTCATAAATATTTTCGCCGTCCGCCTCCAAAGCGTACAGCCAATAGCCTGATTTTTTAAGTTCGTCCACAGCGTAGGCAAGAGAATTGACTTTGGCCACGCGCATATGTTCCGCCGCGCCGGCAGATATACGCACAACGGCTTCCGTAACGCTTGCCGACTTGTTGGAGGGAATAACTACCCCGTCCGCGCCCGCGCACTCGGCAACCCTTATGATAGAACCTAAATTATGTACATCCTCTATCCCGTCGCACAGAACGATTACAGAATTTTCCTTTGCCGATGAAATTATATCGTCAAGCGAAGAATAAGCATAATCCGACGCATAAGCTATTACGCCCTGATGCCTGCCTTCGGAACTTTCTCTATCCAAAGCTTTTTTATCCGCAAACTGGACGCGCACGCCCGTTTTGCGCGCTTCGGAAAAGATTTTCAGAAGACTTCCCTGCGGATTTTTTTCCATCAGGATTTTATCTATATTTTTATCAGTTTTAAGCAGTTCCAAAACTGCGTTTCTGCCCTCGAATTTCATTTAATTTACGCCTAACAAAGTTTCCAGTCTGTCATACCTGCCAGTAAGATACAAATACCCCACAAGCGCTTCAAAACCCGTGGAATTGTTGTATTCCGCAACGGTTGCGTTTTTTGAACGGGTGGGTTTTTTGGCATTTCTTCCGCGCTTGAAAACGCCCGTTTCCTCTTCGGTAAGAAGAGGCAGAATACCGTCTAAAAGCGCATTCTGTCCGCGCGCCGAAACCTCCTCAGAGGAAAGCTTCTGAAGCGTCCCCGTAGTAAAATCGTGCTCGGTAACAAGCTTTTCACGCACATAAAGCGTATACACAGCGTCGCCGACGAACGCAAGTGTTACGGGGCTGATATTTTTTATCTGCGCTTCGGTAAGCGTGGTAAACAGCTTAAACATCCTTTTCTCCCAAGAATAATTGTAGCACATAATCATAAAAAATGCAATAATTCCATAGTATATAGCGTGAAAATTATAACATTCAAAAAAAGCATTTTAATTACGGCAGCCGCCATAGTTGCGGCAGGAATTGCATTGGGGATATGTTGTAGCGTCACCGCGCGCCAGGCTTACGCCGCGGAAGAAAAAGTTATTGTGATAGACGCAGGACACGGCGGAATAGACGCAGGCGTGCGAGGCGTAAAAACGGACGTTAAAGAAAGCGATTTGAATCTTGCGATTTCTAAAAAGCTTAAAGGCTATTTTGAAGGAGCCGGATTTAAAGCGGTACTGACAAGAAGCGACAACGGCGGACTTTACGGACTATCTACAAGCGGTTTTAAAATGCGCGATATGAAAAAGCGCAAACAAATCATTGAAGAAAATTCAGCGGATATGGTAATTTCCATCCATCAGAACAAATGCCCGATACCCTCAAGACGGGGCGGAACGGTATTTTTCGACAAAGGCAGAGAAAACGGAAAACGGCTTGCCGAAAGCATACAGAACAGCCTGAACGGAATGGAAGAATGCGCAAGCAAAAACGAAGCGCTTGCCGGCGATTACTATATGCTTAAATGCACCGAGAACCCTTCGGTTATAGTCGAGTGCGGTTTTTTATCGAATACCGAAGACGAAAAACTGCTTATTTCCGAAGATTACCAATCACGTCTGGCATACGCTGTTTTCAAGGGCGCGGTGTCATATTATTCATAAGTTTAACCGCCAAAAAATCGCGTTGCCCCCAACATATGTGCCGTTTAACGCAGTTTTACAAAATCGGCGCGGACTGATGTCCGCGCCGATTTATATAATATTTTTTTTAAATTATCAGAAACTTTCGTGTATGGTTCTTGAAATTACTTCGTTCTGCTGTTCACGGGTCAGCTTGTTGAAATTCACCGCATAGCCCGAAACCCTTATTGTAAGCTGGGGATATTTTTCGGGATGAGCCTGAGCATCAAGGAGCGTATCGCGGTTGAAAACATTTACATTGAGGTGATAGCCCCCGTCGGTCACATAACCGTCCAAAAGCCCCACAAGATTTTCTATGCGCTGTTTTTCGTTTTTACCGAGCGACTGAGGCGTAACAGAGAAAGTATTGGAAATACCGTCCCTTGCATATTCGTAAGGCAGTTTTGCAACCGACTCCAAAGATGCGAGCGCGCCGCAGCAGTCTCTGCCGTGCATAGGGTTAGCCCCGGGAGCCAAAGGCGTGCCCGCCCTTCTGCCGTCGGGGGTATTACCCGTATTTTTACCGTAAACGACATTGCTTGTTATCGTCAAAATCGAAGTCGTATGCACGCCGCCGCGATAGGTGTTATAGTTTTTAATTTTACCCATAAAGGTCTTTAACAGCCACACTGCAATATCGTCGGCTCTGTCGTCGTTGTTGCCGTATTTGGGATAGTCGCCCTCGACCTTGAAATCCGTTACAATACCTTCCGCATTTCTAATCGGATAAACAGAAGCGTACTTAATTGCCGAAAGCGAATCTACCGCACACGAGAACCCTGCAATACCCGTTGCGAAGAAACGGCGCACTTCAGTATCGTGCAATGCCATTTCAAGCGCTTCATAGCTGTATTTGTCGTGCATATAGTGAATTAGGTTAAGCGTGTTGACATAAAGACCTGCAAGCCAGTCCATCATCTGTTCATACTTAACTTTTACGTCTTCATAGTCAAGCTTTCCGTCGCCTTTGACAGGCGCAAATTCGGGCGCAACCTGAAACGGCTTGCCTGTGTTTTTATCAAGCATCATTTCGTCCTTGCCGCCGTTGATTGCGTAAAGGAGACATTTTGCAAGATTGGCACGCGCGCCGAAGAACTGCATATCCTTGCCCACCCTCATTCCGCTGACGCAACAAGCAATACAGTAATCATCGCCGAGTTCGGGTCTCATTAAATCGTCGCTTTCGTACTGGATTGCCGAAGTTTTTATTGAAAGGTCGGCGCAGAAACGCTTGAAGCCCTCGGGAAGGTTTGCGCTCCAAAGCACAGTCAGATTGGGTTCGGGCGCAGGTCCCAAATTGGTCAAAGTGTGCAGAATTCTGAAAGAAGTTTTCGTAACCAGCGTTCTGCCGTCTATGCCCATTCCGCCTATACTTTCCGTAACCCAAGTAGGGTCGCCGGAGAAAAGTTCGTTATATTCTTTTATGCGCATAAACTTTATAATTCTCAGCTTCATTACAAAGTGGTCGATAAGCTCCTGCGCCGCGGCTTCGGTGAGCGTCCCGTTTTCAATATCGCGTTTTATATAAATATCAATGAATGTGGAGTTTCTGCCTATGGACATAGCGGCGCCGTTCTGGTCCTTGACCGCGGCAAGATAACCGAAATAAAGCGCCTGAATCGCCTGTTGCGCCGTTTCGGCAGGTTTTGAAATATCAAGTCCGTAAATCTGTGCAAGCCCTTTTAAAGCTTTAAGCGCTTTTATCTGTTCGGAAAGCTCCTCCCTGTCCCTTATTCTGTCAGGGGTCATTTCGCCCTCTTTCAAAAGTTTATCCTTTTCCTTGCACTCTATAAGGTAGTCTACGCCGTAGAGCGCAACCCTGCGGTAATCGCCGACAATCCTGCCCCTGCCGTAGGTATCGGGCAAACCTGTTATTATATGAGCGCGTCGAGCGCGGCGCATTTCGAGCGTGTAAGCGTCGTAAACGCCGTCATTGTGCGTTTTACGGTACTTTGTAAAAATTTCTTTTACGGACGGGTCTATTTCATAACCGTACATATTCAAAGCCTGTTCAGCCATTTTTATTCCGCCGAAAGGCTGCAAAGCGCGCTTGAAAGGCTCGTCAGTCTGTATGCCGACGATTTTTTCCAAAGCTTCGTCAATGTATCCAGCGCCGTGCGATAAAAGCGTGGAAACGGTTTTTGTGTCCGCATTGAGGACGCCGCCCGCTTTTCTTTCCCTGTCGGAAAGTTGCAAAATTTCGTCCCAAAGTTTTTTTGTCGCGTCAGTAGCGGTCGCAAGGAAATCACCCTCGCCCGTGTATGGCGTATAATTGCGCTGAATAAAGTCTCTAACGTTGACTTCTTCGCTCCATTTTCCTAATTTGAAACCTTCCCATGCTTTGCAATTCATAAAATTACCTCGTTATCAGTTAGTATTTGCGTTTGCGTTTAAAATTTTTCTTGCGTTGTTTATGCGGTCGTCCGCCGGCGGTAGCATACCTTTGAAAGGATACTCTATGCCGAGTTTGACGTATTTGACTTCACCCATAGAATGGTACGGAAGAACTTCCGTTTTTTCCACGTTTTTTAAATTGTCAATAAAGCTTTTAAGCCTGTTCAGGCTTTCGTCATCGTCAGTATATCCCGTTACAATAACATGTCTGATCCACGTTTTTACGCCCATTTCCGATAAAAACTCGGCAAATTCCAGCGTATTCTTATTACTGCGACCCGTCAGAGCCCTGTGTTTTTCGTCGTCAATATGTTTAATATCCAAAAGAACCAAGTCGGTTGATTTTAAAAGCTTTTTTACTTTTTCAACCATCGCTTTATCAGACTTATCGAACACTATACCAGAAGTATCCAAAGCGGTATGCACGCCGCGGCTTTTTAAAATTTCAAAAAGCTCGGTTACAAAATCAATTTGCAGAAGAGGTTCTCCGCCCGAGACCGTCACTCCGCCGCTTTTTATATAGCTTTTATACTTCATAACTTCGGCTGAAACTTCGTCTGCGGTATAACTTTTTCCGCCCGAACAAACCCAAGTGTCGGGATTATGGCAGTATTTGCACCGCATCGGACAGCCCTGCATAAATACGACAAACCGAATACCCGGACCGTCAACGGTACCGAACGATTCGAACGAATGAATTTGACCGAGCATACGTCCTCCGTAAAAAAATAAGGGGCTATTTCTTGAGAAATTAGCCCAGACGAACGACTTAACATTCCGCACGGTTCCCTTGCGTCGTTTCGCATAAGTTCGTCAGTTGCCGCACAGATTTATATTCAGGAATTTTATTATATCAATAAGGTTTAACTTTGTCAACAGAATAACACTAAATATTGTTAAAAATATTTTAGCGTAATACAAGATATAGTAATATATCAAAAAACAGACCACAAATATTTGGAAGAAAGAAAAATCCGCAGAGCTCTGCGGATTTACAGTCAAATATTATAAATAAGACTTTCAAATTTACAAAAATTGAACAAAAGACCAAAAAAGCATTCCGTGCAATATAATTTCGGTTTAATTAAGGATATAAACCATTTTTTTAAATGCCCACAAAAAGAGAAACAATATTAATAGTCCTCACACGCATATTAAGCATAAACCAAGGCGACGCTTTAAAATTTTTAAAGCCACAAACAAGCTTTAAAAAACTCAAAAAATTTGAATTGCCCCCAATATATGCTTGAATTAACGCTTATTTTTTGTCCGAACGAAAGACAAGTTCCCCGTCCTTTACATCTACGGTTACAGTTTCGCCGGGCAAAACGTGATTTGCAAGAATTTCGTCAGAAAGTCTGTCTTCAATACGTTTTTGCACAACTCTTTTCAAGGGGCGCGCACCGTACAAATCGTTATAGCCCTCGTTTAAAAGCGCGTCCATCGCCGCATCGGAAATATTCAAAGAAATATTTCTGTCTTTAAGTCTTTCGGAAAGCCCGTCAATAATTTTACGGCATATTTTGCCTGCTTCTTCTTTACTGAGTTTGCGGAAAATTATTATGTCGTCAATTCTGTTTAAGAATTCCGGTTTGAACTGTTCCTTTAAAGCTTCGTTTATGTTGTCTTTCATATTATCGTAGCCTGCGTCCGCCTCGTCGCCCGAAGAGAACCCGAAGTTTGACATCTTTTTAATCTGGCTTGCGCCGACGTTTGACGTCATTATGATAATAGTATTTTTAAAGTTTACAACCCTTCCCTTGCTGTCCGTCAGCCTGCCGTCGTCAAGAATTTGCAATAAAACATTGAAAACATCGGGGTGAGCCTTTTCCACCTCGTCGAAAAGCACAACCGAATAGGGTTTTCTTCTCACCCTTTCCGACAGCTGTCCACCGTTATTATCGTCATAGCCGATATATCCGGGAGGCGCGCCGATAAGTTTGGAAACGGAATGCTTTTCCATAAACTCCGACATATCCATTCTTATCATAAGCCTTTCGTCACCGAACATCGCTTCCGCAAGCGCTTTTGCAAGGTCGGTTTTACCTACGCCCGTAGGTCCGACGAAAATAAACGAGCCTATCGGCTTATTGGGTTCGTTCAGCCCAGCCCTTGCGCGGCGTATTGCGCGTGAAACCGCGGAAACCGCCTCATCCTGACCGATAATCCGTTTGTGCAGATTTTCTTCCAGATGCAAAAGTTTTTCACTCTCCTGTTCGGTAAGCTTAACTACGGGAACGCCCGTCCAGCCGCTTACGATATCCGCAATTTCGTTGCTTCCGATATTCGGCGCCGTAGTCTGCTTTTCGCCCTGCCAATCCGAAGTAAGCTTTTTAATGCGTTCCTGCACATCGTTTATTTCGTCAACAAGTTTCTGCGCCTGAGTATAATTTTCGCCCTTGGCAGCCTTGTTTTTTTCAAGATTTAATCTCTTCAATTTTTCTTCGAGTTCTTTGACCTCCGCAGGGCTGTTAAGGCTGTCAAGCCGCGCACGCGAAGCCGCCTCGTCGATAAGGTCGATAGCTTTGTCGGGCAAAAACCTGTCCGTTATATATCTGTGTGAAAGTGTCGCCGCGGCGATTATCGCCTCGTCGGTTATTACAACCTTATGATGAGCCTCATACTTGTCGCGCAGTCCGCGCAAAATTGAAATGGTATCCTCGACCGTTGGTTCATCCACCTGAACGGGCGTAAAACGCCTTTCAAGCGCGGCGTCTTTTTCAATATACTTCCTGTACTCTTCCAACGTGGTCGCGCCTATCGTCTGCAATTCGCCCCTTGCGAGCATAGGCTTTAAAATATTCGCAGCGTCCATGTTTCCGTCGGAAGTGGCTCCCGCGCCGACGATTTGGTGAATTTCGTCTATAAAAAGAATTACGTTTCCGCTGTTCTTTATCGAATCGATTGCATTTTTAAGCCTCTCCTCGAAATCGCCCCTGTATTTAGCGCCTGCCACCATTCCTGCCAAATCAAGCGAAAATACAATCTTATCTTTAAGAAGGTCGGGCACCTCGTTTTTGACGATAGCTTGCGCAAGCCCCTCTACTACGGCAGATTTGCCTACGCCAGGTTCGCCTATAAGCACGGGGTTGTTTTTAGTGCGTCGGGAAAGAACCTGTATAATTTTATCAATTTCTTTCTTCCTGCCGATTACTGGGTCCACTTTCCCCTCGCGCGCTTTTTGGGTCAAATCCGAACCGTATTGAAGAACCGACTTGTCAAGAGAAGCGGAAGACCTTTGTTTATTCTTCGGCGCGTCATTGGGTTTTTTATTAAAAAAATGTATGCCGAAAATATCTTCCGTATCTTCTTCGTCGTCCTCTTCGTCATCCTGAAACCCACCCGTCAAAGCAAGTTCCACCTTGCTTGAAAGTTTAGCGGTATTGACGCCCAAGGCGCGCAGAATACGCGCGGCAAGGCACTCGTTAGAGGACATTACAGACAGAAGCATATGCTCAGTGCCGGCAAGTGAGTCCTCGCCGTTGATATCTATGGAAAGTTCCAACGCGCGCTCTATCATATGTTTCGTGCGCGGAGTATATCCGTTTATATTGGACTGCCTGTCTATAGACCGGGCAAAATATTCGCGGTAAGCAGGCTCTGAAACGTCGCATGCGTTAAGCACTTTGTAAGCCGTACACTCGGGGCAGTTTAACATTGCAAATACGATATGTTCGCTACCTATATAACTGCTGCCGTACAGCTTTGCCGCCTGTTCGGCTATCTTTATTACTTTTTGAAGATTGTCGGTAAATTTATTTATATACTCCATAATTTCACCTTCCTTTTTGTTTTTTCGGGGCTTACACCCCCATATATGTTTAAGTTTCGCATATTTTTAAGCGATTTTTTCATTGAGCTTTAAATTTTTGGAAACACCGTACACCCCTATATATGCCTGAGTTTAACCCATTTTTTGCCTTTTTTATTATTAAGACAAAATTTTCAATTGCCCCCATAATATACTTGAATTAACGCAATTTTTACTAAGGCAGAGTATGTTTTTTAAGATACTTTGCAGTGTATTGCGCCCTGTAAACGTCGCGCTCAGCAGGAGTAAGTTCCCTGCCCGAAGCGGCGTTTATGTTGGACGGTCTCATCCTTACTGCAAGTTCGTCTATAAGCGAAACGTCGTCAAGCTTTATATATCCCAGACAAGCTCCGAGCTTGACGCTCGCAGAAAGACTTATAAGCTCGTCCGTTGATAGCTTAGCACAGTTTGTAAGTATGCCGTAAGCGCGCATACAGCCGTCCTGCAAGTCGAGCGCAGAAGAGCCGTTTTTCAAGTTAGCGCGTTCAGCCTCTTCCAAAGCGCACACCTTTTCCACCACTTCCTGCACCTGAGAAATGATAAATCCTTCGGAAAGCCCCAGAGTCACCTCGTTGCTTATCTGGTAGACGTATCCCTCTGCCTGACTGCCTTCGCCGTAAATTCCGCGCACGGTCAGCCCGAGGCGTGAAAGCGACTTTATAACTTTCGGCATCAAACCGTTAATGCTCAAAGCAGGCAGGAAGACCATTACCGACGCCCTCAATCCCGTACCGAGGTTTGTGGGGCATGCCGTCAAAAAACCGAGCTGTTCGTCGTAAGCAAACTTCATTGAATTTGAGATTCTGTTGTCTATTTCCGACATCGTTTCGTAAGCAAGCTTCAAGTCAAGCCCCTTGACAATGCATTGCTCGCGCAGGTGGTCCTCTTCGTTAATCATTATGGACACGCTGTCTTCGCGGTTTATAAGCGCGGCGGAATATCTTTTATTTTTAATCAGGTTGGGGCTTATAAGGTGATTTTCTTTAAGGGAAAGAGCTTCCGCTTCCGAAATCCCGTCCATATAGTACAGTCGGAAATCGTCAAGACGTGAAAGACCCGAAGTTACAAGCCTTATTATTTCCTTTGCCTGCTTTTCGTCCTTTAAGTGCGACGGAAACGGGTAGCCTTCAAGATTTCTGGCAAGCCTTACCCTTGTCGAAATAACCGTCTTGTCAACGTCAGTCATTTTCGCCCCCGTAAAGAATTTTATTTATTTCGTAAATGCGTTTATTGAGCTTGCCTGCGTCAACATAGCGCTTTTCACGCAATGCGGCTTCAAGTTGTACCTGTAAACTTTTTAAACGGCGGTGAAGCCCCAAATCATCGTTATTCGTCTCTACCTTGCCAACATGCTCCACCTTGCCCTGAATAGCTTTTATAGCAGGCAGAAGCTCTTCTTTAAAAACGTCGTAACAACTTGCACAGCCTAAAAGTCCGCTTCTTTCATAATCGGCGTATGTTGTACCGCACACCGGGCAAACCTTTTTGGGCGCCGATGAACCGAAAAGCCAGGCGCAGACGTTTTCGCTCATTTTCGAGTGAAGTTCGCCGTACAGTTCAGAACTGCATTTTGCGCAGAGATGACTTTCGAACTTTTCGCCGTTTATTATTTCAACATAGTTTTCGGTGGCCGCGTTTTTTTTGCAACGTTGACAGAGCATAATAACCTTTTAAAATTTTTTTAAACTTTCCGCCCGACGCCTGAATTGTTATCAACTTATAAGTTTCAAGCGCGCGGATTTTCGCTTCTTTTATATTATAATATATTTTTGCTTACAATAAACAGCTTTTGAAGGGCAATTATAAAATTTTTGAAATTAATTTGTAATTTTTTTACTTAATTGCTTTGTATTATAACTTCCTTCGTGCTATAATGTGCTTGACAATTTTATTGGAGGATTTGTAATGCAATATTCAAAAGATGTTGAAAATATGATTTGCATTGCCAAGGGTGTTTCCGGCAGATTCGAGCACGGACCCGCCCCCATTCCCGAAGAGGGCGCATGGGTTCAGGCAAAAGAAATCAAGGACGTTAAAGGTTTTACGCACGGCATCGGCTGGTGCGCACCCCAGCAGGGCGCGTGCAAGCTTACGCTTAACGTTAAAGACGGTATAATTGAAGAGGCTTTGGTTGAAACCATAGGCTGCTCGGGTATGACCCACTCCGCCGCTATGGCTGCGGAAATTCTCCCCGGAAAAACCCTTTTGGAAGCTTTGAACACCGACCTTGTTTGCGACGCGATAAATACTGCAATGAGGGAGCTTTTTCTTCAGATAGTTTACGGCAGAACGCAGTCTGCTTTCTCCGAAGACGGTCTTACCATAGGCGCAGGGCTTGAAGATCTAGGCAAGGGTCTGCGTTCTCAGGTCGGCACAATGTACGGCACCAAATACAAGGGCGTAAGATATCTTGAAATGGCTGAAGGTTATGTTCTTGCTCTTGCTCTCGATAAAAACAACGAAGTTTGCGGCTATAAATTCGTTTCTCTCGGAAAGATGACCGACTTTATAAAGAAAGGTCTCAACCCTACCGAAGCTTACGACAAGGCGATAGGAACTTACGGCAGATATTCCAAGGAAAGCGGCGCCGTTAAATATATTGACCCCAGAACAGACAAGGAGGTTGAAGAATAATGGCACTTTTTGAAAGTTACGAAAGGCGCGAAGCCAAAATTTTGGGCGTATTGAAAGAATACGGCATTAAATCTATCGAAGAATGCAAAGAAATTACTCTTAAAAAGGGAATTGACGTAGACAAAATAGTTCGCGGAACACAACCTATCTGCTTTGAAAACGCAGTTTGGGCTTATACTGTGGGCGCAGCAATCGCTATTAAAACAGGCAGCAAAAAAGCCGCTGACGCCGCAACGAAAATCGGTATAGGTTTACAGAGTTTCTGCATCCCCGGTTCAGTTGCCGAAAACAGAAAAGTAGGTTTGGGACACGGAAACCTCGGTTCAATGCTCCTTTCGGAAGAAACTGACTGCTTCTGCTTCCTTGCAGGGCACGAATCGTTTGCCGCTGCCGAGGGCGCGATTAAAATTGCCGAAAACGCAAATAAAGTCCGCACGAAGCCTTTAAGAGTCATCCTGAATGGCTTGGGCAAAGACGCGGCTTACATTATTTCCAGAATAAACGGCTTTACTTATTGCAGGACGAGCTTCGACCCCTACACCGAAACCGTTAAAGTAACGGACAGCGTGGCGTTCTCGGATGGTCCCCGTGCAAAAGTCAAATGCTACGGCGCTGACAACGTTCCCGAAGGTGTTGCTATCATGAAAATGGAAAACGTTTCCGTTTCGATTACGGGCAACTCCACCAACCCCACCCGTTTCCAACACCCCGTTGCAGGCACTTATAAAAAATGGTGCGTCGAAAACGGCGTAAAATATTTCTCGGTTGCATCAGGCGGCGGCACGGGCAGAACTTTACACCCCGACAATATGGCGGCAGGTCCCTCTTCTTACGGAATGACGGATACGATGGGCAGAATGCACTCCGACGCGCAGTTCGCAGGTTCGTCTTCCGTTCCCGCGCATGTCGAAATGATGGGTCTTATCGGCATGGGCAACAACCCGATGGTTGGTGCAACCGTTGCGGTTGCGGTTGCCGTACAAGAGGCAATGACGAAGTAACGGAACACAATATATAGTGTTTAGATTTAATTAAATACAAAATATAGCGGTTTCTTCGGAAGCCGCTTTTTTATACCAATGGTAACCATAGGTATAAAACGACCTCAATGTACATCATAATGTTGACGCGGGGACAAAAATGTTGACGCGGATTTAAGAAATTTTGTATGATTTCTCGTCAAAAATGTTGATGCGGATTTAAATGTTGACACGAGAAATTGAAATGTTGACACGGGCTTTATTTTTAATGTTGACACAAAACTCGATGTTGACACGATATATGTTGACATGATGTTGACATAATGATGTACACGGTTTTTTAATACAAAAAAATAGGTGCTTTTTTATGCACCTATTTTATATTTTATATATTTGAAAACATAGTATTTAGCGCATTACGTCCACGAATTCTCATTACATCCGTTACACACTCATAGACATTTACTGTGGTGGAAACCCGAAAAGGACACAAGATTTCGGTATTCCGTTATTTGTCGTGGGCTTCGTCGATTAGTTTGTAGTAGATGTGGACTTCTCTCGGCGTTTTGACAAATCTTCCCGGACACTTGTCTATCGTGATGTACTCAATGAGTTCAAGGCACATTTCACGTGTCAGTTCGGAAACGTCGGTGTAGCGTTTGAGTCTGCGGATAAATTCGTCCACATCGTTTTCTTCCCTTGCGGTATCGGCTACTTTCTTTTCAAGCATTAAGACTTCGGCTTGCAAAGCGTTCTTTTCCGCTTGGTACTTACCCAAAAGATTTACGCAAATTTCTTCGGGAATTTTCTTCAAGACTTTATCTTCGTACACCGAAACAATAAGCCTGTCAAGTTCCAAAAGCCGACTTTGCACCGTTTGCAATTTCTTCTTATCGCTTGCTTTTTCCGCCGACGATAACCGTTCTTTACGTTTGAGAAAGTCCTCGCGTGCTTGCTTTTCGTCCTCTATGACGAGTTGCGCTTTTGAACGAATATCCATTAACACAAGCGTATTGATGTCTTTAAGTTTGATATAATGGCTTGTGCAATAGAATTTTCCGAAACGACTGTAATTTCCGCAGTTGTAGTTTTCCCGAAGATACGTTCGCGGGTCGGTGCGTTTATGCCTTGTATTGTTCCAACCGAGCCTCATTTTACCGCCGCAGTCCGCGCAATACATAAGTCCCGATAACGGTTGCGTTACGCCCGCTTTGTTGCGCTTGCCCTGACTGACGGACGCTTCGACTTCCCGACACTTGTCCCATAACTCTTGACTTACGATTGCTTCGTGGGTATTCCGTATAATAACTTGTTCGCTTTCGTCCCGATTGACGTGCTTTTTGTTCTTATACGAAACGGTTGTAGAACGAAGTTGTACCAAATGTCCGAGATAAGTGGGATTGTGCAGAATTTGTTTTACGATGTCCGTTTGCCATAAGTGGCAAGTCTGCTTTTTCGTGGTCGTTCCGTCCCGTTGACAGCGGTAGTCCGTAGGAATTAAAATGCCTTCTTCATTAAACGCTTCGGATATTTTCTTCGGACTTATGCCGCTTGCCCGCATCTCGAATATGCGTCTTACGTTACTTGCCGCAGGTTCGTCCACGACGGGCAATTTCTTTTCGTCTGTTCCTTTGATATACCCGTAGGGCGCAAAAGTAGTCCGATATTTACCCGCCCGTGCGTTCGCTTCGATAACCGCCCGAATTTTCTTGCTTGTGTTTGCCGAGTGCCATTCGTTAAACACGTTCATTATGGGCATCATATCCATACCCGAGCTGTTCGTGTCCGCCGTGTCCACGTTATCGCTCAATGCGATAAAGCGGATATTGTACATAGGGAATATGTAATCGACGTACTGTCCGACTTGGATATAATTTCTGCCGAAACGGGAAAGGTCTTTGACGATTATAATGTCTATTCTTCCGTTTTTGGCGTCCTCTAATAACCGTTGCACGTCGGGACGGTCGAAGTTTGTTCCGCTGTAACCGTCGTCAACGTATTCGTCCACAAGTTCCCAGCCTTGCTCGGCAACGTACTTTTGCAAGATAAGCCGTTGATTTTCGATAGAGAGCGAGTCGCCCGCTTTTTCGTCGTCTTTGGAAAGCCTTAAATATGTTCCTGCTTTCTTATTCTGTTGTAATTGCTTTGATTTCATTTATTTTACTCCTCTGAATCAAAGCAGCCTTATTCAATGCGTTATCATTATACCATAACGCATTGAATTTTTCAAGCTGCCCGACCGATTTTATGCCGTTATTTTATCCATATCGGCATACGCTCTTTTCAAGGCTATATCGTTTATTACCTTGTTCACATTCTTTTTCCCCGTGTAATGACTTGTTACGATGTATCTTTTTCCCTCAATCATATATTCTTTTTGGGAAGTGGGCGCACCCGAAAATTCTTCCCGTAATTGTTGCAACGTCTTGTTCGTAAATGTTCCTCCGATAACTTTAATAATCATTCATATTCAGTTTTCATATTAAATTCCTCCGCGATCCTATGCGCGTACCTAAACGCAATTCCATATTTTGCGTATCCGCTCAAAGGCGGTAACTTTCGTATAAAAAAGCCGTGAACGCTTCTTTCAGTCCGATTTCCTTTTCATATTTCTACGGACACCTTGCTTCACGGTCTTTGACCTTTTTCTATTGAATTGTCTTGTCTTTTACTTTAACAACAAGAACGCCGTTAAAGCCGTCTGAACGAGCAAGAGTATGGGTGTTGCCCAAAACATAAACTTGCGGAAGCCGTGCTGTAACCGTAATTCTTCCCGTGTGGTTTCAAGTAACTTTTTGCTTTCGTCAATTTCTTTCTTGACTTCCGTAAAGACAGCATCGGACTGAACGGCAATAGTTCTTCGCAACTCACTTTCCAAAGTAGTTGTCGTTCTTTTTATTGCCTGACTTGTTTCCGTTGCTATTGTTTTGTTCAGCGTTCTCGTTTCGTCTTGCAAGCTCTTCATTGCGACGATTGCGTTCGATACGCTCTCTTTTAAGTCGTTCACGTTCTTCTCGTTCCCGACGCTTACGTTCTTCACTTTCTCCGTCAAGACCGTGATGAGCGTATTCTGCCTGCTTATCAAGTCGTTGCATTTGTCGTTCGATGTCGCTAACGCTTCTCGCAACAACTGATTGTCCGTCATTTCCCGATACCTGTCGCTTCTCGATCTGATTTCGTCTATCGCCGTTAAAGGCGTAGCCGTCGTTCCCGTTTCCTTGTTTACTAATGGCATTTAATACCTCGCTTTTTGTATAGTTTTCTCCGAGCTTCGCCCCTCGAATAGGCTTTTTCTTTTCGGGGTGTAGGTAGGAAAAGTCTTTGCCGTTCCTTGTCAATGTTACCCCGTACTTTTGCAAGTGTTCCGTAAATTCTTCCTGTGTGGACGAACTGCGTTTCGCTTCCTCGATAACTTCTCGCAAATCTTCTTTCCACGACGTGCCGCCTTTCAAGATGATATGACTTTCTTGCGTCGTGCGCTTGTTCTGCGCTCTCTTTCGGAAGTCTGTTTTTGTGTACCCGAACTCGCTACCCAAACGATTGGCTTCGTCTTTCATTTTCGTATAATCGCTTTCCGTAATTCTTAATTTCTTGCCCGTGATAGGGTTGACAGCGTTCACGATAATATGACTGTGTACCGTCTTGGTATCGGTGTGGGTTGCTATTACGCATTCGTCGTCGGGGAACAGAATAGCCGCTAATTCCTGCGCATACAAATGCGCCTGTTCGGGGCTTACATTGTCTTTTCTCGCACAAGACAATTTGAAGTGATAGTACTTGCGCTCGTCAAACTTTTTACCTTTTCTGAATCTGCTCATTGTGTCCGCAAACTGTTCGGCATAATCTTCGTCCTCGAATAAATTTCTTACGCTTATGAACGCCGCTTTATCTTGACGAGTTATGTAGTCAATGGCTTTCTTCGGCGTACTCTTGCTTGCCACTCCTTTGAATAAAGGCATTTCTAACTTCCCCCGATGGCGGAAGATAACTTGCGGTAAACGCTCTTACAATCGTCCACAACGGCTAACAAATCTTGCTCGGTTAAGTCCCCAAAGTAGTTGTTCTTTACGGCTTGATTTAGGTTGTTTCCTTGCCGTTTCAACTCCGCCAAAATCTCGTTTCCGTTCCCGATACTGACGATAGGCTTATCCGACAACGCTCGTATAAGATAGTCCGTTCTGTTCAGTCCGCTCGATTTTACTTTCTCGTCTAACAGCCGTTTTTCTTCTTCCGATACTCTGAAAGAATAGGCGTATGGTCTTGCTCTGTTTACTCTCTTTTCGATAGTTTTTACCTCCAAAAATTTATTGAAAATTACTGTTCGTCCGCAAACAAACAAAGGGTATTAGGGGAAAGAATTTCCCCTAACGAGGCGAACGCAGTTCGGCAAGTGGCTTGCCACTTGCGTACCTCGCCATACAGATAAACGGTACTATGGTGGTCTTATGGTCATATTGATTTTCCTCCGAGTTTTATATTTATCTTCGTCCACGCAAAGGGTGGTAGATAGCGGAAAAAGGGTACAAAAAAGCCGCTGATACTTTCAACGTAATCACCGACTTCTAACCGTATTTAGCATTTAGTTTGCTCTATGGTGGTTAGCCATTCTATTAAGTTTGAGAGTGGATATAAGCGTTATTTCCGAAAAAATTGTACACTTATAAAAGCCTATAACGGCTCACGAATTTTGCGTACAACTAAAAAACTTACGCTCTTTTCGTAAGCTAAGGCACGGCGGTTTTGCCGCCAAAACCTTCTGCATCCTATGGGCATACTCTTTAACGCCCACCGCAGAAACTCAACCCCGTAAAGGGTACTGTACCGCTCGTTACTATATCACGGTACAAGATGTATTATATCACAAACTTTGTACTGTTGCAATATACTCACTGCCCATAAACGGGCAATGAAATTGTCTTTTATTAGGAAGTTTTGTCGAAAAAGCTGACTGTCCGATAAATTGTAATTTATAGACTTTCTTTGTGCAAAATGTGATTTCTGATTTCCGTTTCGTGCATTTGGCAATAAGAATAGCTATTCAGCATAAAATCTCGAACGTTCTGCCTTTCGTACATCTTGTCCAAAGTATCAAGAATTAGAACGCCGTCCACTTCCATATCAAAAAAATAAGGATATATACAACCCCCGTTCTCTCTGGGGAAGTATGGATTGATAGTACTGAGCCGAGAGTCTTTCATCACCGATTCAACAACCATTTCACTCAATATCCATTTCAAAGACGGGCGTTCGTACTCATCGTAATTATCTCTATACAGTTGATTCCACACGTGAAACCAAACGAAGTGTACAAGCTCGTGAATGCTTATTCCGATAGCGCCTCTTTCGCTGTTAAGATAGAACACGTCAAAGCATCGTTCCTCTAAGAAACGGGGACTGATTGGATTTATGCTTACGTTGCAACGCAAATCGTTAAATAAGTTTGCGCAATCTATATTGAAAGCATCCGATAGCGCCGCTGTAATTTGTCCTTTGCATACTGCCCAATATTGAGCGTACACCGCCGTCTTTTCATTAATCTCGTTCTCCAACCCAATATAAACAGTCCGTAAAATACTCTCAATATAGTTCTTCCGTTCAGGAAAAGATAAGCTCGCGGCATATTCTTTATTAAGCTGCGGATAAAAGTGATATAACGGCTCCGACCAAAATTTCGTTTCGCCTTCGGTCTGAAATTCCATAATTTGCTGAACCATATAGTCTACACCCGGATTTATAAATGTAATTTCCATATATCCACAAGTCTCCATTTATTATAAAATTACTGTTTATCGCTCTATTTGAGCAACTATATTATAGCACTTTTAATGCAATTAGGCAATAATTGAAACTGCATATTTTCAAGCATTGCACCCAACAAAAAGGCAACCGATTATCCCGATTGCCCTTTAAATGTTGCATTAAAATATGACTGCTTTGATTATATTGTTTATTATTGTGTGTCCATATTGATTATTTACAGTGATGTCTATATCTGAATGCCCTAATCTTGTTTGAATGTACTTTTGGTCTATTCCTAATTCATTAAGCATTGAAGCGTGAGTCTTACGAAGTGAGTGAAAATCAAATTGCTCTGTTATGTCTTTTTTTATACACCTCGTAACATGTTGCATAGTTCTTGGACTTATAAATGTTCCATTGTCCCTTACGCAGATTAGATGTATAGGATACCCTTCACCACTTGTTCCTATTCTATTTATAACAGCAAGATTTTTAGGTGCTATTCCATCAAATGTCAGCGGTTCTTCGACATCATACTCTGTATAATAAGGATTATAGAAGTCTTTTGCACGACACTGTCTTGCTTGTTCTTTAAATAACAAATCAGCCAATTCATCGCTTATTTCAATAGTCCTATACGAATCATATTTAGGCGGGCAGAAATACCAATATCCATTACCGCATTCGGCAGAGCCATTTTTTGATACTTTATCTACAGTAGTTCTTTCCTTATCTTGTAGCCATTGGACTTGACGATTTATATGAATTAACTTATTTTTAAAATCCACATCATCCCAACACAAGCCAAACACCTCACCTAATCTCAATCCACATTCATAGCCAAGTTTCAAAGGAATATGGCTTGGATTTCTTTCAGGGAATCGCTCAAAAACTTTTTGCATTATTTCAGGCTTAATAAAATAATGGGGCGCAGACCGTGTAGGTACTTTTGGCTTTTTCGTTTTTGGTATTTTAAGTCTTACAGCAGGTGAGTAAGCAATATATTTGTGATCTTCTGCGTAGTTTAAACTTTTTGTGATAACACCTTTAATACTTACTATTGAATTATGAGAATAACCTAAATCAAAAACATCTGTTATAAATGCTTGTAAAATCTCTCGTGTTAAGGATTTTAAACGATAATGCCCTAACTTAGGTTTTAATAGATTTTCAATAGTTTTTTTATAATTCGCTATTGTCGTTGGCATTAATTCAATAGCACAATCATTTTCCAACCACTCATCAAGAAAATCAGCAAAGGAAACACTGTCTTTTGATATGATACGCCCTGCGTTTTCATACAATCGCAACGCTTCATTACCCGCTTTTCGGGCTTCTACTGCCGTTTTAAAACCGCACTTAGTTTTAAATCTTCTTTTACCGTCAATAGAAGCTATTTCAAATCGGTATTCATACATTTTTTCCCCATTTTTCCTATACCTCTTTCTTACACAAACATCAATCATACAGAACCTTCCTTGATAATTTTTTAAGAATTTATCCTTACAATATTATTTATATCTGTTAAATCGTAGCCTTCGTATTTTGTTAAAAACTCATCAATGGTTTCTTTGCGAACCTTTATGCCCCCCAAATTTAATGCAGGTAACTGTCCGCAGTTTATGAGTTCGTAAACTTTTGCTTTACCGATACCGAGCATTTTGCTAACCTCGATAACGCTATATAATCTTTTTTCAATCGTCTGATTATTTATTTTCTTCCCCTCCAATTAGAACGGAATACAAGTAATAACCCGTATTCCGTTATATTATTGCTATTCAATTTTTGGGCCGTACTGATTCAGCAGAGCTTCAAACCCCGCATAAATCAGTTCGACCTTTTTTATTTTGTGTTGGGTCAAAAATTCATCTATTCTTTCTGCAAGCGAGCTGTCTATGCTCGTTCCCCAAACTTTATGAGCGGCTTGCCGCTCTTCTTTATGATTTTTTTCGTATCTCCTACGCCTATTACGAATTGGCGTATCTTCTTTACGTTCCATAATTATCTCCTTACCCCCTCGTTATTGCACAAATTATTGCGCCTATGCAATTCATTATAAATGTACCTATAATGATAAACCCAAGAAACAAACTTTTAAATATTATTTTTACTACTCTCATACTACACCACACTATACATACACAAGTTCGTATAAAATTTCTTCTTCTATGAGCTTATTTATTTCGGTTAATCTGCGGAAGTTTTCCCTAAAATCATTTGTGCGTTTATAACGCTCATCTTGGGACAACCTTGCATACATAGTGTCTGTAATCTCTTCCGCTTGTCTATCTATACCGTGCAAGTATTTAGGTATGTTTTCTATCGTTAAGAGCTTACCGAAGTTGTGTTCTTCAAGGTATTGCTTAGCAAGTGTTCCATACTTACCATAAATTTGTTGCTCAACTTTTACTTTCTGTTCGTTCATAAGCGTCCTCCTAAAAATTTCTTCGTCGTATTAATACGACTATCATATTTTTTCAGAGTTGTCAAGGGGTTTGGAGAAATAATTTTAAAAATTTTGCTAAGTAATCAACGAAGCAATACCCCTAATTAAATACGGGCAAGCGACAACAATAACCGCTATCACAACCAAACCAATTACATAGTTCACAAGCATCTTTTTAGCTTTTTCTTTTTCATCGTTCTTTTTGGCTATAGCTATCATAACACCTATTGCTATACTCCAAACTCCCGCCGAAGCAAGTAGTACCCACCACATATAAGGGCTGTACTGCTGAAATAGATACTCAACATAATTTGAAACTTCTTCGTATTGGTCACCTAGTTCTTGTTTATATTTATCTCCGCAGATTTCGCAAGTATAAATTCTTGTAGTTCTGCCTTTTGATGTTTGGATTTCAGCTATACCGTATTTATGCCCGTTAGCGGCAATCTTCGTTTCATACATATCACCGCATTTTTCGCAAGTATTTAATCTTATACCCTCTTCTGTACATGTCGGTTCTTTTGAAATAGTTATAACGTAACTGTGTCCCGTAGGATATTTACCCTCCGTTTCATAACTCTCGCCACACTTACTACACCTATAAACAATATGCTCACTTTCTGTACAAGACGAGGGCGTTGAAACCACGTTATATGTATGTCCACTTGAATATATTGTTTCTTCGTAAGTATCACCGCATTGACTACATTCGTATTGGGAAACGCCGTTTTCAAAACAAGTCGCAGCAGTCTGACCTATTAGCTTGTAATAATGCTCTATCTTGAACGTGTACTTTTTTGTCTTATTTGCATTGTTGGATAATATAATTTCGTGTTGCCCCTCAGCACTTATAATTCTTCCCTCGGTATAATTTGTTCCGTCCAATGTGGCAGACCAATATTCATTATTCCAAACGAATGACATACTGTTATCGGAATCCGATTTTATAAGGCTTCCTACCGGTTCTTCTGTACTTAATACAATCCAATATGTTTCCGAACGGTTGCCGTTCCCGTCCTCGGAATAGAAATAATATCTTCCGTTTCGTTCTGTTTTTGGAATGGTATAAGTATTCCCCGGCGAAAACCATTCTTCACTTTCAAATTTAACGTACAGTTTAGCCGTACTTACTTCATCTGTTGCGGTAACTTTGATTGCTTCTCCCACGGTTGTCCCGAAATTCATACCGTTTGCACAAGTCATTGTCGGTGCATTGCAATCCAAGTATACACTTACCGTTGTCGATTTTTGCCCCAACGTATCGGTTGCATAAAAGTACCACCACCCCGAATTGCTTACTGTCGGCTCTACCGTATAAGTTGAATAAGTGGTTGAACTATAACTATTTACCATAGGTGATTTGTAATACAACCTATTAAAGTGCGAATCAAATGCACTAAATGTAATAGTTTTCGCGGTGACGCTTCCGCTCGAAATAATACCCCCATTCGACTTTAATTCATAAGTAGGCGCTGTATTATCTACGGTAAATCGAAAGACATATCTTGATCCCGAATAAGTGGCATAATTATTGACAGTATAGGTACTAACATAAGTTAGTGTATAATCTCCATTACTCAATGTACCCGAATACAAAGTTATTGACTCTTTACCCGATAAATCGCTACCTGCTATATTTACCCCGTCTTTCTCCAAAGTATAATTTTGATGTTTATTAATGTTTGATACATTAACTTTAAATGTTACAAACGTCCAATCAATTATTGCATTGTTTTCAATCGTACCGCTTCCGTTTGAGTTTAAAGACTGCATTGTAACAGTAAAATTATCATTAGGTGCATCTCTTAAAACTGCTCCATTTGAATTTTCTATTTTACCTTTTGTTGTTAAAACCGCGGAAGAATTTGTTGTCGCACTTGCCGTAGTTGTATCTTTCGGAACAACAGCAAGGATTATGGCAAATATGCTTAATAATACAGTAAATAAAGTTACGATAATTAAATTGTTTCTTTTAATTCTCTTCTTCCTCCTTATCTCTCTTTTCTTCGTCAAATAATTCGCTCGCATACTTGCTCGCTTGTATACGCACGCAAGCTCTTAATTCAGTTGACCCAACAAAGAACGCTTGTCCCGTAACTGCCGAAATTATCATTCTCTGTTCTTCTTCATTAAAACTATCTCCCGTTCTATAAACGTCCAATACGTCTTTCATATCGGGTGCAGACAGCTTAAAGATAAACGTGTACTGACTGTTCTTTATAATCGCACTCGTCTTGCCCCTTAATTCTTCATTTGCGTTCCAATCGGCTATATTCTGCGTGGCAGGAATAAAGCTACCGTTGTACTTACGAATACGCTTACTCATTGAATAAAAGAAATCAAGAGCAATAGGGAACTTCGGATCTATGTAAAGGTGCGCTTCGTCCGCTATAATCAGCGTTCGCAAGTTTGCACCGTTTCTGTTCTGTTCTCGTGCGTTTATAACTTCTTGTTCGATAAAACGGAACACTAATAACATCTGCGCATTTGCGACTACATTATTTTTGTTTGCAAACAGACTTTGGAAGTCAAAGTCAATAAGGTTTGCGCTTACTTGCAAAGTTGAAGGTGCGTTCCAAATATCGGAATACCTACCACTAACAAATTTCTGCAAGTACAGTTCCGCCGTGCGCATATCCCTTTGCGTAAGTGCGTCCATTTTTTCTCTGTCCTTACTTTGCAAAGTATCAAGCAAGTCCGAAAATAACGGAAAATAATCCGCAGGGAAATTTGAGCAATCCGTCTTTTCTGTAATGCCCATTCTTTCGTAAGTTTCAACAACTAAGTTATTGATAAGTTCTATTACATCCAACGGTGCGTCCGCAAGTACAATTTTAAAAAACGATTCAAGCATTTTAAGGTGCGTATTGAACGTAACTTTACTGTCAGCCGCTTTCCCGTCCTCCGTGAGTATTTTATATATATGGAAAGGATTAATTCTGCCCTCTCTTGCATTGCCCACGTTTATCACGTTCCCGTACAGATTCCTTGTAAGCGCAAGGTATTCCGCTTCGGGGTCAAGAATAATTACTCTTGTTCCGTTCGCCCATTCGTTATGAATAAGCACTTTGAGAAAAGTTGTTTTACCCGAACCCGACTTACCAATCACCATAGCGTTTGAGTTCTGATACAAATTACCCCTTTTCCAAAGATTGAAAATAAACGGGTAACCGCTCTTATTGTTCTCACCAAGCATAATTCCACCGTCATCCATTACAAAAGTTCGCACAAACGGAAACGTAGCCGCTAGACTTGAACTGTTAATTCCCCGTTCTTGACTTTTCAGCGTGGAAACGGGTGAAACGCTTGCCGATTTAAAACCCTCGATTTGTAAACCATAAAGCGTTGACGGTCTGAAATTGCCCGTAAGCATAGCTCGCCTTGCGTTCTTTTTATAATTATCATTACCCTTGTAATTATAAGCTGTCACCGTAACCGTAACGTCGAATAAACTCTCGTTCTCTGTTTGTAAAGCATTCAAAAGCTCGTCCATCGTTGCTCTATGCGTTTGCGCACTATTAGCTTCACTTGCTTTATCGGCGATAATCCGTTTGGTTTCCATTTCGCCAATACACTTATCTATTCGGCGAATAGCCTTGAATTTATCTACGGGTTTAATATGCATTACGACTTTTGTATTTGGAATATTAAATAATTCAGCTCCCCAAGCATTTTTAACTCGTAACGGGTAATCAGACACCGCTAAAACTGCGGCTTCCGTTCCGTCCACTTTGTATTTGTTTGCGTGGAAAACTATCTCTTTGGGTTTAACCCAAGCAAGAAGCTCGTCGTCTTTTAAGTCTTTAATTTCCCTTTCATCAAAATTGCGGGAGTAACTGTACTTTAAAAATACCGCCGTTTCTCTTAAGCCGAGAAGTTGTGTATTGAGTCCGCACTTCATAATTTCACTTGCTACATTTACCGCCATACTATCTAAGTCAAGCTCGTTTCTGCCATATATAATAATGTAGTAGTCAGATAGAAACTGCTTACGGATGTTGTTCATTTTATCAATGCGGTCTATGCGCTCTTGCAATATGCCCGATTTGATTTCTTTAATTCCGCTTTCTTCTTCGCTATCATTTACTGCCGAAAGTCTGTCAAACAACTCGCTTGCAAAACCGTCCAAATTTACAGGACGGTCTATTTTTACAATGTCTGCACTTTGATTTTGGTCTAACAATTTGAGAGCGTTTGCAAAATAGTTAATATCTATGTTTTGCTGAACCACGTCCTCGATGCCGAAATTCTTTTGCCCTATTTTAATTACCCTACCGTACAAACCACCTTTAAAAGCAAGCAAACCGCTATCTTTGATTTCTCTTAAATCTATAAGTACATCGACATTCTCTTTTGCACTTTTACTCTTAGCCGTATATTTCTTTTTGCTTAAAAGAAATTTTACATTTTCAAACACACAAGTATAGAAAATACCGTCTGGTGTTGGCATAAACATACCTATTGCTACTAAACCAAGTATAGCCGCTATTGCCCATTGCCCCGAAGTTACCGCAATAAAAATTAACGCAAATATAAAAAGTGCAACGATGACGTCAACCATTGAATAGCATTTCCATACTGTGTTTTTAACTTTAATTTTCTTAGGTATTATTCTCACTCACTACCTCCTTCCGTTGCATCAGAACCACCGTCATCAGTATATTTTTCATCTTGGGAATTTGAGCTGTCTGAATTATCGGGCGATCCGCCGTCGTTGTTCGAGTTGTTGTTATTACTTACAGCGCGGGCAATACCTCTTACTGCTCTAACACCTAAGCCTATAACCATTCCCCCGGCGACTCTTCCGCCATAAAATGCGCTTCTGAGCCAACCGCCACCCGCATGCATATCATCTGCCGTTCCAAATAGTCTTGCAAACAACGTCTGACCCGCAGGAATAATCATAGCTCCGCCTACTGTCATAAAAATTATGAAAACCGCATTACCAAATTCACTTACATTTGGAATACTTATTTGCTGAATAAACGGTAAAACAAGCGCAAACACGTTTACCGATAACACCGCTCCGTATGCAAGAATTATCTTTGTTAAAAACTGTTCTCGCCAATTTTTAAACCTCGCCCCATCGTCCAACGGAAGCGTGGACATAGAAACAGGCATACAGAAAAACAAATAAATGATTTCATAAACTCGTTTCGCAAGATTGAGTACGGCAATAATAAGCGCAATGCAAAGTGCAATTCCTGCGATTAAAGCCGGTAAACACATAAACGTATTAGGATTAACCATACCGTTGCATTTCCAACTCGTGGGCCAAATTCCAAACGCCGCTGTTTTATAGCTACCGAATATATCTTCCACAGATAGTGATGTTACATCTATTTTGCCAATGTTGTATCCATTAAGCCAATCCTTTACGCAAGCGTTAAAAATAGCATTTGATAGCTTTGTAGTGTTGCCTATTTGAAATATCTTTGCCAAAAGTTGCAAAAGGGCATTTGCGATTAATATTCCTAAGAACACCACGGCAAGCATAGCCATTGTTCCAAGCAAAGCCAAAAACAACTTGCCTACTATCGTACTAACATTGCGATTGTTGGCAACCATATTCTTTACAAGCCCTACGATTGTAAAAATACAAGTCAAGCCTATTGCTAAAATGAATATGCACCAAAATATTGTCATTACAGTAGAGTTACCTGAAAGAAACTCTATAATATTTATAGATTGCCCGTGATAGTTCACGTTTGTAACACCCGATATTGCCGAAAATATTTCCATAAGTCCGTCTATGAGCATTAATAGCCAAAGGAACAACTGTAAGCAAAGTTCCTGTAAAAATATAAGCAATTTAACCTCCTTTACCGTCCACTAAACAAGGTAGCGGTTGCCACCTTGTTTAAGACAGTTTTTATTTTTAAGCACCTACCCAAACCGATAAACCGTTAATGAGTAAAGGCGCGCCCATAGCGACAACGAATATTATCACTATGCCAATTATGAGGTTCTTTACCATATCTCTTGCATTGATTTTTTCTTCGTTTCGATGTGCTATTGCAATCTTGATTCCGATATAAGCACCCCAAATTACGACAACTATCGCAAGCGCAATTACTATGTACACCCAAAAGCTGTCCATAAGGCTTTTGAGCTTATCTGTGATTTGCGAAAGGCTACCGTTTAAGCCATCATCTACCGCTAATAAATTTAACTTCAATGTTTTCCCCCTATTATTTCTGCTTTCTGTTTTTAAGTTTCTTGTAAAGAATAAATCCGCCGACACCGCCAAGCGCAAGCACAATAATTATTATGAATAATGCAACCGCCGTGCTGTTACTACTGTTGTTTGATTCAGTTGTATTCGTAATAGGTTCATCAGGCTGACTAGGCTGTTCGGGTTCAATAGGCATACTCGGTTCGTTGGGCTGTTCAGGTTCAACGGGCTTGTTAGGTTCAATAGGTTGTTCAGGCTGTTCGGGAACAGTTGGCTCTGCAACCTTTTCGTTTGCCGTAACAAGCGTAGTCTTTAAATCTGTACCCTCTTCGTCTGTTATAGAAATTAAGACTTGTCCGTAAAATGCGGAATAATCAATTTTATTCCCCGCAATTTTACTCTCCGTTACAATGCCGTCCTCGTCTGTAAAAGTTACCGTGAAATATCCGCTTTTCGTATCACCACAGTTACAAACACGCATAACGACCAAGCTCATATTTACACTATCGTCAAGGGTATGTAATTCGTAAGTATGCTTATGGATTTCGGGAATTACGGGTTCTTCGGGCGGTACAATATAGCCGATATCTCCGCTCGTAACGTAATCGGACATATAGCTGTAATTACAATCGATACAAATATGTCTTGTATAACCTAAACTGTCCTCTGTTGCGGGTACAAGCACGTCCAAGTATTTATGACCTTTGGGCTGAACATAGTCGGTTACGAATCTATCTCCGCAATCATCGCAAATATGTTCGGTATAACCGTAAGAAATGCACGTTGCGTTATGTATCGTTTCTGTGTGTGTATGTCCGTAGGGTTCTGTATAATCTGCAATAAAGCTGTCATAACAGTTCAGACAAGTATAGGTAGTATAGCCGCCCTCTAAACAAGTAGGCTCTATTACTACCGCTTCATAGTTATGACCGAGTTCGTCAACGTAATTATCGAAATATACGTCTCCGCAAATCGTGCATCTATGCTCAGTATAGCCTCTGTCCGAACATGTTGGCTCAACCACATCTTCAACATAATCGTGATTGTATTCGTCCAAATAATTGTCCGTGTATTCGTAACCGCATGTCATACAAAAATGCGTAACATAACCCTTATGCGTACACGTTTGGGGAACTGTAATATCTTTAAAATTATGACCCGTTGCCGCCGATATGGTTTCCGTATATGTATAATCGCAATCTACGCAAGTGTAGAGCTTATATGCTCCCGTAGTACAAGTTGCGGCAACTGATGTTTCTGTATAATCGTGTCCGCTTGCTTCCGTATAATTATCTTTCTTTGTATCGCCACAATCTGTGCAAGTATAAAGCGTATAGCCCTGCTCCGTACAAGTTGCCGCAACCTCGGTTACTTCGTATGCGTGGGTACAGCCCGTATCTGCGCTTGCGTTCTTTTCAAATGTAAATCCGGTACAAACAAAGCCGGAAATAAATAATGCCGCACTTGCGGCTAATGCCGTAATTGATGCTTTTTTAGTTTTTGTCAATTTAATTCTCCTTTTTATTTTTTTGCTTGCTCTTGCAAGTCTATTAATTTAGGCAGTTTCATCGAAATATAATCCGCCAAATTCTGAATACGTTTCGCTTCCGTTTGCCCATACTCTTCCATAAACGAATGTAGCAATGGTACTTTGTTTTCAAGGCTTGCGGCTTTGAGAGCTTGTGCGTGCTTACCCTTTAAGAAATAGGCGCATTGTTCCACACGCTTTATAATTTCAGAATGTATCTTGTCCCATTCCCTATCGAGTTCTTCTAGCTTTTTCTTCTTTTTTGCGCTGTCATCTTTCTGCTCTTCTTGTTCTCTGTGTTCTATACCATCGAGCATTCTTTCGGTTTCTTCATCCACCTCGTTGCCCATAATATCGAACACATAGTTTTGCTTTTCAAACAGCCTTGCTTCACGTTTGGCTATGTCCGCTTTTCCCGCAGCAAAATATACGTTATTTAGCATATATGAGGGGGTGAATTGAGTCCAGATGGGTTCATAACCTCTAACGGAAACGATTGCGTCGCCTTTCTTATCGCCGTTCAACCTTTCCAACATTCCAACCGTTATAAGCGGCTGATTGCTTGCGCCCGTATTACTTGTCGCGTTCGCTTCCGTACTCGTATTAACGGAAAAGTTTTTAATTTTTTTCTGCCCACAAAGCTCAGAAAATTCCTTTCGAGTTTCCGCATCGTCCGAGCCGATAAAGATTTTTACGTTACAGTTCGTTTTGATTATTTCCCCAATATCTTTGCCATACTTGGGGGTCAATTGCGAAAATGACTGCAAAACAAACAAAAATCTTATACCCCTTGAACGGGCTACTGTTACCATTCCCTCTATATTTTCAAACTTCGGCAAATTGCCAAACTCGTCTAAAATGAAATAGGTATTCCGCTTTAAAATTGCCGTATCGGTTTCGTGCCTACGCAAATTCAAATTCGCCTTTTCTACAAGCTCTTTATAAACCTGTGTTATAAATAACGTAACAAAGCGGTGTCTTGTAAAACGCTCGTCGGGAACGATTACGAATATTGCTTTCGGGCTTTCGTCCATATTGACGATGTCAATATCATTTTCGCACGTCATTGAAAGAATACCGTCGTCCGCTAACTGTTGCATATAGCTGTTCACTTCTGACAGATAGCTCGTTAATGTCTTGTCGCTCGTAATAAGTACGGTGTTTACAAGTCCCCTTACTTTTGAGAACTCGTCGCGTCCTTCAAGCAAATACTTTTTTAAAGCGGTGGTATCTTCGGAACAATACTTGGTTATGTTATGGTACACGTTAAAAAGCTGTAATTGCTTTTCTTCCATTTTCCCTTTTATACAGTCCTCGCAAAATGCAAGCACAAGCCCAAAAATTAAGTTTCTTGCGCCTTGCTCCCAGTTCGGCTGTTCTTTATTTTGAATAGGGCATAATGTATACACCAAGTCCATAGCGTTCTCGAATATCTCGTCTTTTAATTCTTGAACTCTCGTTCTTGCGTCCTTATAGGATAAGAACACTTCGCCTGCACCGTAATACTTTCCGTCCCTTTGTTCAAAATTGTTTTGCAAACTTTTAACAAGCCGTATTCTGCGAATCAGCACATTCATAGGATTCCACCTTGCAGACGAATACGGTTCACGCAAATCAAGCGTAGTTATGCCGTAGCCGTTAGCTTCAAGGTTCTTTGAATGTTTTACATACAATTCCTTTTTAGGGTCGGCAATTATAAGGCTTGGTTTGCCTTTGCTTTTACCCAAGATAGCGATGTTTTGATCAACGAACCCCGTAGTCTTACCGCTTCCCGTTGTGCCGACAATTAAAGCGTGTAACTGACTCGTGGAAATTATCTCTACTGACTTTCCTTTCTTCTCTGCGCCGATTACTATTTCATCGTCCTTGTTCGCAATGCCGTCCCAAGTCGTTACCGTGAACTCGTGCAGCTTCTTGAGTTTTTTTGTTGTCAGCCATTCGGTATCTTCCAAATCGTTTTCTTTCAATGCCAAATTCTGTGCATCTATTCGATAAAGCATAAGAAAGCCGACAAGCAACAGTCCATTGACTACCCCTACCGTCAGCCAGTAATTTCTGTTAACGAATATTCCGATAAAGTCATTACCGAACAACGAAAATATTAATGCTATAAGTGCGCTCACGAACACCGCTATAACTGCGCCGATGATTATTCCCGTTTTCCAAGACTTGCGCTTCTTGTGTTTGTGTGCTTCGTTTCTATTCATTCAAATTTTTCTGTACTCCTCCCAATTATTTAGTTTCTCCACTACCGTTCCCGTTGCCCGAAGAACTCTGGTCTTTTTCACGTTTCATTTCTTCCTCTATTTCTTGCAAACGATGAGAAAAGTCCCGTTCCAAAAATTCTGTATCTCTACCGAAAGAGTTCATAAACTTTTTACAAGCTCGGTCTACGCTCCTACGACAAATATTAAGCCTACGCTTTAAAAAGTCATCATTGGATTTGTAAATTTTATAAGGCTTGCGCTCGAACAGTTCGGGCTTAATAAACTTTGCAAGACTTAAAACTAGATTGCCTTGTCTGCGCTTATAATCAGCTTCAATTTCCTTAATTACCTTGATATTTTCGGGGTTTATTTTATGGTGATATTTGTCTGCTTCCCTTTTCGCTATTTCAGATGGTTTTAGTCCTTCCGTGAACGAAAAATCTTCACCACAAATATTCAAAACCTTTCGTCGGTGTTCTTCTAACGCTTGATAAAAACGCTTATTGGCTCGGCGAGCTTTACTGTCTGAATTTAAAAGCATCATTACGATTTCATCTACCCGTTCACGATACTTCTCCATATCTTTACTTCCGTATGAAAGCCGCCCCTTTTCCGGCAACGACTTAGCAAGAGCAAATATTTTTTCTTTAATTACCTCACCACTCGACATCGCTATCTTTACACTTGTCAGTTGTCGCAATTTTGAAATTGCTCTATCACGAGTTTGATATAATCTGCTTTTATCGTTATCAAGGTAAAGCCCTAATCGTACAAACATCTTGTCTATCGCCGATTCTTGTATCTTGCCTTTCACTCTGTACTGTCTTTTAGTACTGTCAAACTTGCTTTTTAATATCGGTTCTTTTTCCCAAAATACAATATGTATATGCAAGTGATGTGGTCTGTCTAAGTGCAATGAACACATAAGGTCTATATTCTCTTTGACTAAATTGGCTTCATCCAAAAATTTTGGGAATGTTCGTTTCACCAACTCAATACATTTTTCTGGGGTATCAATCTTCGGGGATTGCTCCTCGTTCAAAGAAATAAAGCCGTGCCAGATATGCCCTTTATTTTCTTTCAGTCGGGCTTTCATTTCGTCAACCTGCTCTTGCTGTATCATTCCTTTTTCGTTGAACACGCCCGTATTCTTTTGCAGATAATCAAGGGCAGTAAATTTCTTCCCTACTCGCTTTCCCTCGGTAGTTATGTAATCGAAAACGTTTTTCTCTCCCGTCATATCGTAAAAAGCTCGTTCGTCCGCATGTTTCTCTCGCTCTTCTTTCGTTGCGCCTTTCGGCGGACGGTACGGTGTGTATTTTAAGTCGAAGATTATCGGTTGATTACTTATGCTTTATCACCCCTCAATTTTTTAAAGAGCGTAGAGTTCGCAATTCGTATTCTTCCGCAAACTTAGGCGTGTCTTGAAAACAACCTGTCGCAAACGCTTCTCCACTAACGGGGCGGTGAGTTAGCTCTAAACGTTTCGCTTCAAACAACGATGACAATATGGATTTGTTTATGTTTAAGTTCATAATCACTTCGCCGAAAAGTCTTACAACTTGCCCGTAGAATTCCTCGTCTTTACTGTGAACGGTTGAATAAATTCTTTCTTCCTCTTCCTCGTCTATCTCGCCAAACTCAGCTTTAATAAGCAACGGTAAGCCGAAGTCAAGCGCATTATTTATTAAATGATTGAAGCTGTTGCCGTACTTTTCAAGCGTGGACAACTTATCTATTTTTGACCACTTATCATCGTCTAAAATACGAATATATCGCCTTGCTCTGTTATCTGTCTGTGTACTTTTTCTACCCATTCAACCTCCCAAGAAAAGCGGGATTCCCGCTTGTTCGCCGTCCGCTTGCGGACGGTTCGGAATTGACTTTTGTGGCAATTCCCTTTACCTGCTTACAGTTCCTCACTTTTTGCAACACTTCTCCCATAGCTCCCTAAACCTCGCAATTTACTTTATCTATTCGCAGTTGTGCCTTTTCCAAGTACCGTGCGTTAATATCTATTCCGATAAATTCCCGCCCTAACCTTTTGGCTACCGCTCCCGTTGTTCCGCTACCGAAAAACGGATCTAATACCGTATCACCGATTGCGCTTCCTGCAAGTATGCACGGCTCTATCAGCTTTTCGGGAAACATAGCAAAATGCTCATCCATTCGATAAGTATTGGTACTCACTTCCCATACGTCACGCTTGCGCCGGAACTGTTGGTCAAAGTCAAGGCTGTTGTCTTTTTCGCTCGATATTCCTTGTATACCGGCATACTTTCCGTTTGCACTTCTGCCACGCTTATAACGTTCTTTGCTGACTTCTTTTATTGGCTCTTGAATTGCCTTGTAGTCGAAATAGTAATTACGGGATTTAGCAAGTAAGAATATATGCTCGTAACATTTTGTCGGGCGGTCTTTCGTGCTTTCGGGTAGGCAGTTTGTTTTATGCCAAATAATGTCTGAACGTAAGTACCAACCTCTTTCACGCAACGCAAAAGCTAACATCCACGGTATGCCGATTAAGTCTTTTGGCTTAATACCTTTCCACTTTTTAGGTACTTCGTATATGCGGTTACTCATATCGAAAACATCTTTGTTTTTACCGTTTTGCGATAGAGTCATCGGGCCTTTCCCACTACCTGCGTAACTGTCCCCGATATTAAGCCAAAGCGTTCCGTCTTTTCTAAGAACTCGTTTTACCTCGTCAAAAACATTGACAAGTTTAGCTATGTATTCATCTGGTGTTTGCTCTATTCCTATCTGCCCTTTCTCACCATAATCCCTAAGCCCGTAATAAGGCGGTGAAGTTACGCACATATTCACGCTTTCATCGGCAAGAGTTTTAAGTTTTTCTACGGCATCGCCAAATAAAATTCTATTCAACCTTTGCCGCTCCCGACGGTTCGGCAATTACTACAACCTCTATATTTGCCGATACCGCGTCACGCCGTTTTTCTGCAAGAACGTTTGCACCCTTTTTGCCATTTATACTGTTCTGCGCCGCTATCGTTAAATCTCTCTCCACAAAAGCAAACACACCTTTCAAATAGTTATCTTTCGTTACAAGCGGCTTGCTTTCAAACACACGGGCGCATACTGCTTTTACAAATTCACTCGCTTGCTTGTCCGTCATATTTTTAATGAAACCGTTATAGTCTTTCGTAATTTTTAAAATTTTGTTTTTCATCTTTTCTCCTTTATGAAACTTCATTCCCCCAACAATCCCACCCGTCCGCATACTCTCTTGCGAACAACTCTATTCTCTCTAAATCACCGAAAAGCTCGACAATCCTATCTCTTACTTCGTTCGGTTTCTTGCTGTGCCGTTCAATATGCGATAACACAACCGAAGATACGCTGTGCGATTTCCGCTCTAAGACTTTACCCCTTGTAGCAATTAAGCAATACTCCGCATTTGCACGGGTGTAATAACCCATTCCCATAAAAATGCTGTCGCTCTTTTTATTCTGCTTCACCCAAGTAAACGCAACTGTCTTATATGTAAATCCCCAAGCCGTAATAAGTTCTATTCCCTCAATTAAGCACGGCGCTGTTACCCACAAAAACAATACGCTGTCTTTTGCCGCTATTCTCTCTATCGGCAACCTTTGAATATCAGCTTTCTGCATTGTCGGGTAATGACTTTCTGCACACCGACTATCGCCTTTATCAGACCATACTTTATATGACCACGGCGGGTCAGCATAAATTATGTCGTATTTCTTGTCAGATGTAAAAATATCGTTAAACATCAGCTCACCTCTGACAAGGCTTCTATTATTCGCTGTTTAGCCAAATTAAAGTAATTTGTATCAAGTTCATAGCCGATATAATGTCTTTGAGTTTTAATACAAGCAACTGCCGTGCTTCCACTTCCCAAACAATTATCTAATACAATTTCACCAACGTTTGTATATGTCTTTATCAAATATTCAAGCAACTCTACAGCTTTCTCTGTTGGATGTTTTACTATGCTCTGATGTAATTTCTTAATTTGTATAATGCTTGTCGGATAATGCTCGGTTGTTCCTGCCGGTCTTGTGCTGATTCGTTTAAATTTTCCGTAATTGTTGTTAGCTTCTCGCTTCCTATAACGCAATCCACTTGTACCATGTATAGGAGGACCTTGCCAAAACTGCGGATTATACGTCGGTAACTTTTTATAAAAAATTGCAATTTGTTCATGTCTTCGCAACGGCATTTTATTTGCATTGAGAAAACCTGATATCATTACTTTGTCCCAAACCAAATCATAACGAAACCACTTACGGTTACTGTTTACGAGGTCAACGTAAAACTTTCCTTGACCGAATAACGCTATAACCCCGTTAGGTTTAATTATGCGTTTGTACTCTTCCCATAATTTATCTAACGGTAATGGTACATCCCATTTATTTGATGTTATACCGTAAGGCAAATCACAAAGAATCATATCAATGCTTGCATCGGGAAGTTCTTTCATAAGTTCCAAACAATCGCCTTGCTTTATGTAGTCTTTATATATTTTTTTACCTCCAATTATTTCACGTTTGCAAAGCGGCTACCACTAGAATTACCGTTTGCCGCAACGGGTACTTTTGCTCTCAGACTTGCAACAAACTTCATTTCTTCTTTTGCCATTTTTTCGTAATAGCTGTTAGGCTTGTCCTCTCTGAATTGACCCGAAGCACGGAAAATACGCAAAAGCTGTTCTTCATTTTTGCCCGTCATCATAGCAAGCCTTGCCATCAATGAGCGTTCGTCTTTTTGCTCGTCCCCTAACACGGATTCGCCATTAAATAATGATAAGAACTTTTCGCCGTGTTTTGTTTTACTTGCACGTTCAACTATGTCCCTATCGTCCATATTCGTAAGGCTTTCAATTCCTTTGCCTGCCGACTCCACGGTAGCAACTGTTTCAGCAACCGCCGCCGCTTCTGCAACTTGAGCCGCAACCTCGCTGGGTGGAATATATATTGCAGATTTTTCTTCTACAATTTCTTCTTCCTGTTCCTCGGCATTGATTATTCCATTCTCTTTTGACATCACGAACTTCGTTATTCGCTCGGCATCAGCTATTGCTTTAAAAAGTACATTCGGATCTTCTTTAATCTTCTTTTTCCAATGCTGTATGTATGCGCTGTTGTTTTGAATGTGCTTTTCGGCAACCGCAATTTCTAAGTCTTGTTCAATGAACATCGAAGCTATTTCGGCGCACAATTCTTCTTTTGCATATTCTTCGCTACCGAACGCTCCTTCTATATTTCTGTTAAGACGACTCTTATGTCCTGTACTATGCCCAACTTCGTGCAACGCCGTTGCGTAAAATTCGGGCAAGTCATTGAACATTTTCTTTTCGGGCAAATGGATTTCATCACTACTGCGCCTATAAAATGCTTCATCACCGCCGTAAATGATTTTCGATTCCGTATCGCTCCAAAGCTGTAAAATATTTTCCGCTCTTTCACTATAACCGTTCGGGTCTAATTCTCGCTTTTCACGTTCGGGAATTCCGTCAATAATATCGCCGTTAAATACTCGGTAATATTTCCTAAGCGCATAAACATTCTCGTCAATGTAAGCGTCTTTTTCGTCCTCTGTCATACCGTCAAGAGTATGGCTGTCAAACGGTTTTTTCGTTTCCCTATCTCGTAATTCAAAAAATTCGATTGGTATTCCTGCACCCTTGCCGAGGTTGTTGCCCTCTTCGTCTTTTTTGAAGCTCCAACCCTTTTCTTCCATTTGATTAAAAGTCAACCAACGGTTGTCTTTATAGCCCCTCGACATCGTAGCCGCAGTAAGAAAAAGCCTATTTATTCCGTTGTAACGCTTACCTGTAATAGCGGAAATAGGTACACCCGTCAACTGCCAACCTTGCTGCCATAAACCCAAACCGTTTTCAAGATTTTTTAAAATCTCATCGACAAGCTGTTTACGCTGTGGCGTGAGTTTATCGTATATGGTTTTTCCCGTACTTTCACTCAAACTTAACTTTTACCTCCTCTTGAAACATAGGCTTTTCGTCACCTAAATCGTCTGCCATATCAAGTATTTCATCTATCGAATAGCCTTTCGGAATTACGATTTCGGGTTTAATCTCTATATCGTTTTTCAACTCTTCCTCCTAATCTCCACAGCTACGGCTCACAGCCGTAGCCATTTCTCTTTTCAATTATCTTTTTCCGTTGTTGCCGGAATTGTTATTGTTAGTAGGCTTTTTCTGCTCGGTTTTTGGCTGAGGGTTATATCTGTCCGTAGTCCCCTCCAACGCTTTAAGCATTGTACATTCGTAATAGTCTGCGGATTTTTCGGGGCGATATAAACCACTCGCCGAGAACATACGGAGCATTTGTTCTTTATCGCCATTGCACCAAAATGCAAGCAAATTCATAAGCGACATATCGCTGTTGGAATGGTTATTCTGTAAATCCTGACCTTCAAACAATGACTTAAATCTTTCGCCACGATAGGACGCACAAGCCTTATCGTAAACGTCCCTATCGCTCATTGTCGAAAAGCCCTCAACGCCCTTGCCCGCATTTTTGATTTCGGGGCGTTTATCGAACTTACTTTCAAGCAAACCTTTCATTTCTGCATTATCGAAGCTCTTTAATTCCGAGCTGCCGTAATAATCGCCCGTAACGGCTATGAAACGAGCTTTACGATAAAACTCCATATCTCCGTCTTTTGAGAACGAGCGCAAATCCATTCCGTCCGTTTTGCCGAATATGTGTAATCCTTTACCGCTTATCGAGCGTTCGCAATAAGTTCCTTTACCGAGGTTAAACGTTTTCTGAGCAAGTTCCGTAAAATCTCCGTCATCTTGCATACAGCCGTCAAGGTCTATGCAAGCAATTTTATCTTTACCGTCTAATGCGTAAGCAAGTGTTACTGCGCCGTTATCTCTTGCAAAATCGCAAGCGGTATCGAAGTCTACCCACGTTGCAGGGTCGTTGTCGGATGCGTACTTGCCCGTTTTGCAATCAATTGGGCGTTTACCGAGCTTGCCGTTCTCTTTCTCGAAAGTTACAATTGCCACCCAGTTGGGCCGCTCTTGCATTTCTTCGGGAATGTTTCTTCTCAGTCTTTCTTCTACTTTAACGAACTGCGCTTTCGCTTCATCACTCGGTTTTTGAAAGTAGCGGTAAGCATTCGACTTTTTGTTTTTAACTTGTTCCACGAACTCTTCGACCGTCATACTCTTTTCATCGCCCGACACGTTGTCTTTGGGTTTAACTACAAACTCTTCGGGCAGACCGATTCTGATAGTTCCCTTCTCTTCGTTTTCCTTTATAAAACCGTTAGGAATGTAATATGTATACCCCTCCAATTCGCCCTTTGGCATTTTGAAAAGTGAGCTGTTATCGTACTGCGCCACTCTTGCCGACTTATCTACCGAAACATAATGCCAACTGCTGTTTTCGTCCGTTTCGCCATCGGCGTTTTCCTCGCCTTTATAATCGTCCGCCGTTGTGCCGTTACATAAATCGGTGAATTCTTGTAAGGTATAAACTATTTCTTCCTCATCCTTGTTCTGAGCTTTGATTTCAAAATCTTCGGGAATGGAAAGAATAATTCTGCCCTCGTTCTCGTCCGTGCCGTTCGTGATATATCTGTTGGGAATGAAGTATGTAAAGCTATCTTCTGCCGCCGAATTGGGTAAAACGAACATAGTAGAATTTTCATACACGTTGCGTTTAGCTTCTTTGGGAATATTGACTTCTACACGGGGTTTCGGGTCGTAGTCCTTTGAAGACGTTCCCGAAACAAGCTCCATAAGATTTCTTGCCGTAAGTTTTATTTCTTCTTTGGTCGAATGTTTGAGAATTATCTCCTCGTCCTCCGCAAGTCGTATGTCATAGCAAAGCTCCCTTGAGTCGCTTTGTAAATCCGTAATCTGTCTGCCTTCCTTAATACGGTTATTGAAGATACTGTAACCATAGCCGGCATAGGGACTATAAGTAGGGAAACGGAAGAATGAAGTAAACTGATGCTTTGCAACCAACGCTTCCTTTGCAACGTGGGCAAAAATCCAATTCCTCTTCCCCGTATCTTTCAGTACGAACTTGTCATACTTTTCGTATTTATACTCTTCTGCCGCTTTGAGCGTAGCGCAATACTCGCCTTGCGCCCATTTCCCGTCCGTAGTATCGTATCTTGCCGCAACGATGTAGTCGTTCTGCTGTTCTCTGTGAATAATCGCTATATTGCGGTCATCCTTATCTTTCGTTATGCTCAGAACTTTGTACCCCTGCGGCGTAACTTTTAAAAATTTGTTTTCTTCCAATTTTGCTTTCTCCTTTTCTTTTATCTTTTTTCTGGTTCTATCCGTAAACCCGTCTAATACTGCCGGATGCACGTTTAAGCTGAATGTCCTACGGTCTGTTTCACTATCGAAAATAGGAATTGTATTTGCCCAATCCTTGTTTGCCCTTGAAAACCGTCCGTCTGTTGCGTGTTCCCGTATTGTTGTTGCAACTATACAAGCTACACGTTCTATGCCGTACTTTTTAATAAGCTCGTCCTCGAAACCGCTTTTCAAATACATGCCGTCATAGTTATTGCTGATAGCTGATTCTATTTCAGTCTTACATTTAAAACTTAGTTCATATGAGCTACGAAAAATCCCCATTTCATCGTGGTCAACTGCATAGCCCGCAGACTGCAAATAAACGGGCTTATTACAATAAATATCACTATGGTAATACTCGCAATAGTCCTTTATAAAACTTAGCTTGCTATCATAATCTTCAAGGTTGTAGTTTTCCGTAGTAAGAAAATCATTATATAGACTTTCAAGAATATGTCCCCGTTCCCGATATAAAGCCTGATAATCGTCGTCCGAAAAATACTCTTCGTCATCTTCTATAACAGCTCCTAATTCGTTGAAACAATGTATTTTGTAATTGTTTAAGAACACTTCGTCAGACGGCTTGTTCAGCATTTCTTTTTTGAACTTATCAAACTCTAAAATCGTACTGCTTTTCACAGCTTCACGAACGTTCGTACTATTAGCGACAACTGAGCGAATTGCATTTACCTTTTCAAGAAAATACGTCTTCGCTTCACTTTCTGAACGAAACTCTTTAAGCGGATTTCCGTTATTTAATCCGTCATATGCAAGTATTGTTTCCACGTCCGTTTTATCGCCGAATTCAAGCTCTTTACCGTTTTTACCTTTTGCCGAAGTATCATTTATAACGTAATAATCGCCCGTAATTTCATTGCGTAGAGCAAGTACGCCCGGCAAATATTTTTCATAGTCAAGGTATACCGACGGCTCTTTGCCTACTACCGTGAGTTCGTCATCAAATACCGGCAAATTCAACGCGTCGATTTCTTCGTCACTCATACCGCCAAGTTTTACCATAAGCTCTTTTTTGGCATCATAAGTTTTTGTTAAATTTTTAGCGAGTTCTTTCAGTTCTGCATCGGTAACGTTTTCCGCTATCGATTTTGGAATATCGCTTTTAATCCAACCGTAGTATTTAAATTCCTCACACCATAGCCGTTCCGTAAATTCGTCCAAAACATATGAAAATTCAGATTTAACCATGTCTTTGTCAAACTGATTTACATTCTGCAAAACGTTTTCCAAGTCGGTAAGTTCTTTGGAATTTTCAATTTTAAACTTGCCTATGAATTTATCGTCGATATAGCTCATATCGTTTGAAATCATTTTTCTTACGGCGCTTGCAACTTGTAATCTCGCCATTAAATACGGTATTGATTTTTCGTTATTCAAATAGTTTTTCCATACGGGTTTTTCTATACCGTATAAGGTAGTACTAACGCTGTCAAAATCGCTGTAATCATCAACTTCCAAATGGTCGTCATCTTTACTGAGTTTACAAACCGTCAATCCCATACTCCAAAGTTTTAAAGCAGTTTTGCGACTAAGCGGCAACATACCGTCCCACTTATAGCCGTAATCGTGCATTTCTTCTTGGGTGATTGAGTAATCCGGCAACACCTCTATTTTCATTGACGCCACTTTATCTTCTTCGTCTATTATGTTTACCTCCCTTATATCCTTTTGCGTGGGCAACATTCTGTAATTAACGTCATCCGTATCGTTCCCGTCCTCTATTACTACGCTCTGTTCCTTTTTATCAAGATTAAGTTCCGTGTTGAGTTGAATTTGTTCGTTTAATAGTGCAGACAGTTGTTCTGCTTGTTCAAACGGTTTTTCAACTTGTTCCTTTGCAATCTCAAAATCTTGGTTTAATTGGTTCAAGCGTTTTTCAAGTCTATCTTTACGAGTGGGCAAGTCATTTAAAAAGTTGTCCATTCTTTGCAGATTACCGAAAGCACTATCGCTGATGTTCAAAGTATACTGACCGTTGGCTATAAGCGTAATTTCTCTTTCGCCCGCTATATTTTTTATAGGGTTCATACTTATCTTGAAACCGCAATACTCGGCAACAACCGTTTCGGGTTTGCTTGCGTATAGGGCGTCCATAAGTGCTTGACCGCCCTCTTTCTTGTCCGTATACTCATTCCCGTTTACGCTGATTTTGAACTCTTCGGGGTTGCTTGGTTTACTACTTTCAAAGTGCATTAAATCCAAAGTTACCCGCTCTATTAAAAGTTCTTGCTTGCGTATATCTTCGGGGAAACCTTTACGAATTTTATCTTGTAAATCATATAGGTTTTTTCTGTACTGTCCCTCCAAAACTCGCAACCTTGCTATTTCGGTATCAACTTCCATTTTTCGCTTTATCTTCGGGTTAGCCGCAGTAATTGCTTTTATCTCTGCATAAGAAAGCGTAGTTTCGTCTATATCTTCCGCTTCTCGCACGGTTAAATCACCTCTGTCTATTTGCGAAATAAAGCGTTGCTTGTTTTCAAGAATTTGATAAGAATAACTGTCAAACGTGCGCTCGGTTACGTATGTGAAAATCTGTACTTTGTCATTTGTGTTTCCTTGACGGATAATTCTACCCTCACGCTGTGCCATATCACTTGGTCTGTACGGTGTATCTAAATGATGTAAAGCGACCAATCGTTTTTGCACGTTTGTTCCTGCTCCGCATTTCTCCGTACTGCCTATCAGAACTCTTATTTCACCGCTATTGACATTATCAAATAATGCTTGCTTCTGTTCATCCGTGTTAGCGTCGTGAATAAAAGCTATTTCTTCGGCGGGAATACCTTTTTGTACGAGCTTATATTTGAGTTCGTTATATGCATCAAAGTGTTTACCGTACTCATACTCTTCAAACTTTCTTTTCGGCGTGGATAAATCACAAAATACTATCTGCGTTCCTTTTGATTCTGCGGTTTCTTCCCATACCTCGTGGATGCGTTGTGCCGCTTCATTCAGTTTGCTACCTTGCTCATCGTCAGAAGTCGGCACATAGCATCGAGGATCAAGGGCAAGTTTTTTCCGTCTGAGGTAACTTTAAGCATATTGTCTATATGCGAATCAACATTGCCTCCGTAAATCATTTCCGCTCTCTCGGCTATCTCTTCCGCAAGTTGTATTGTAGTTTCACTTGGTTTCAGATTTACAACTCTGCGCTCTGCTTCTGGAACGTTCAGCTTTACCATATCAGCCGTTTGCACGTCTGCAAAACTACGGTACATTGTTAAAAGTTCGGGAAGATTAGTGAATTTTGCAAACCTAGTTCTTGCACGATAGCCTTGACCGCTTGGTGCAAGTTCCATACTCGTTATGGTTTCGCCGAAATCTGCCGCCCAACCGTCAAAAAACATTATGTTAGTGTCTTTAAGTACTTTCGGTTGCAAATAAGACTGCATTGTGTACATTTCTGTCATTGAGTTTGAAATAGGCGTTCCAGTTGCAAACACAACACCTCTATCGTTGCCGTGAAGTTCTTGCAAATACTCGCATTTCAACTTTAAGTCGCTTGCTCTTTGGCTTGCGGCATTTGATATTCCTGCAACGTTGCTCATTTTCGAGAACAAAAATAGATTTTTATAGTAGTGAGCTTCATCCACGTAGAGGTAATCAACGCCAAGTTTTTCAAAAATTAGTACGCCGTCCTTTTTGCTGTCATCCATAAGTTTTTTGAGCTGGGCTTGGCGGCTCTTTTTTATGCGCTCTAAGTTCTTGACTGCGCCACGGGGCATACCTTTTTCTTCCCATTGGTTCATAATGGTAAGTTCTACGCTCTTGATTTCTTCCTCCAATTTTTTAATTTGCCGTTCAGAAGATATAGGTATCTTTGCAAAGCTCGACTGCGCAATTATTATTCCGTCCCAATCGCCCATCGCAACTTTCGATACAAACTTTTGACGGTTGTCCTTTTCTAAATCCTCCTTTGTTGCTACAAGGATTTTTGCATTGGGGTACAATTTCCGCCATTCACTTGCCCATTGTTGCACAAGGTGATTCGGTACTGTTACCATAGCTTTTTTGCAAAGCCCCAACTGTCGCATTTTCATTATCGAAGCAACTATGGTGTAAGTTTTTCCCGAACCCACAACATAGTGCAAAAGCGTACTGTCTTTGCTCGTGATAATTCGGTGTATTGCATTCTTCTGGTGCGGTTTTAATTCTATTGCGGGATTCATTTCGGGGAATTTGAGATAGCTACCGTCATAACTCGGCAATTTTATTCTGTTAAACAGCCTATTGTAGGTTGCTTCTAATTCCTCTCTACGTTCGGGGTTTGCAAAAATCCAATTAACGAATTCTTCCTTAATTTTGTTTTGCTTCTCCCTTGCCGAAATAGTTTCAGCTTGGTTCAATACTCTGCGCTCTTTACCGTCCGCATCGACCACCGTATCGTAAATGGTCGTAGGTCTTAGGTTCATACTGTCAATAAACAATCTGTACGCCGGCGCACGGGTTGTACCGTAAACTTGTTTTTGGTACATTTGCGTATTGTATCGCACGTTGTCTTTTTGGTCTAACCGCCAACTGCTATCGTGAGGGTTGTAAAACAGCTCCACGTCGCTTTGCATATACCACGGCACTTTGACAAGTTCGCAATAGAATTGCTTATAATAATCCTTATCTACCCACGTCTGCCCAAGTCTTACGGCAATTTCACTTGCCGTTAATGGCGTTGGCTGTACCTGTTCCAATGCTTCAACATTCCTTTGATATTCGGGGAACTCTGCGGCATAACGACGTGCGGTTTGTAACTTATCTTTTACAAGCCCCGATAAATATTCCTCTGATGTTTTAAAACCGGAGTACTTATCTTCTCTGTCCGTAATTTCGGGATCACGGAATATAGAATCGCCAAGCTCGAATATTACGTCATCGTAACTTTTGCCGGTAAGTTCCTCAATATAGGAAATATCCACCTTACCACGCTCGTTCTTTGAAATTTGCAACGCTTCAAAGCAGTCATCTGTGTTTGTTGGAACAATATACGGTCTTATAGTACGCTTACTGAAAACATCGGATTTTGTAATTGCTTTCGTTTCTTCGTCAATGTCCTCACAAGCAAAAAGCAAAGCACTATCGCCGTCATCTTTGAAAAGCCTTATGTTTGTCTGCCCGTTTATATTTCCGTACCGTTTAACAAACAAGTCGTAGAGTCTATTGAGTTTGGATTGCTCTTTTCTTAATACTTCGTCAGAACAACCACCCGACTGCATATCCAAAACGTGGTGAAGTTCTTCACGCAGTTCTATCATTCCCTCTATGCGTTGATAAGCGTCTTTGGGATATTTCGGTATCGGCTGTTCCCGCAATTCATCGCCAATACGCATATAAAGTTTGCCGTTTATTGCTTTATAACAGAATGGCTTTATATTGTAATCTTCTAACGTTGCTACTTCCGCTTCGGGTGCGACTTCGGGATTATTATAGATGTCTTTCGGTAAATGATTTATTGCTTCCGAAAGCGCAACAGTAAGCTCTCTTCCGTCTGGTTTAACGGTTGTATCTACGCCGCCGTATAATCCCGTTTCTTCCGCCAAAGTTCCAAGTACCATTTCGGGGTGATTAATAAAGTATTGATTTATTTCAAAGCCCTCTGCCGTTTTACCCGTTGAAATCCATTCATTTGATGATATATGGGGGGCAATCGCTTTTTCTCGCTTACGAAAGAATAGAATATCCGCCACAGCTTCTGTGCCTGCTGTCTGTTTAAAAGCGGTATTTGGAAGTCTAATTGCGCCAATCAAATCAGCTCGCTCAGCAACGTATTTTCGTGCGCTTTGATTGAGCTTGTCCATTGTGCCTTTACTCGTAATTATCGCTACAATTCCGTTAGGCTTGACTTTATCAATGGATTTCGCAAGAAAGTAATCGTGAACTTTAAAATTGTACTTGTTATAGGCACTATCTGCGACACCATAACCGCCGAAAGGCACGTTGCCGACTATAATATCGAACTTGTCATCAGGGAAATTTGTATCTTCAAAGCCTTTAATTTGTACGTTTGCTTGCGGATACAACTTAGTAGCAATTCTGCCAGTAAGGTTGTCCAGCTCTACACCGTATAGCTTTGCGCCATCTGCAATCTCTTTTGGCATAAAACCGAAGAAGTTTCCCGTACCCATTGACGGCTCTAAAATGCGGTTGTTTCCACGCACTCCAAAGCGATTGAGTGCCATATATATGCCGTTTATAACGTCTTTTGCCGTATAATAAGCGTTGAGCGAACTACTTCTTGCTTGTTCGTAATCTTCTTGCGATAACAAGCCTTTAAGTTCGGCATATTCCTTATTCCAACTTTCGTTTTTTTCGTCAAAGGCTTGCGATAAACCGCCCCAACCAACAAACTTTGCCAAGACTTTCTTTTCTTCTTCCGTAGGGTTGCGGTTGGCGGCATAAAGCCTATTTACGAGTTTAATTGCCTCCACGTTGTTACGAAATCTTGTCTTTGCACCTCCTAACTCACTTTGGTCTAATACGTTTGCAAGGTCTGTATTCTCTTCTTGCTCTTCCGCCTCTTCGTCAGCATTCCAATCATAGTTAGAGCAATATTCAAGGTGAAATGTCGTATCGATACAGTTATCGTCCATCCCAACTTCCGCAACCTCTTCCCTTAAAACAAGTTGTTGTGCAATTTCGTTTTTGTATTCCCTTACAAATTGTTCATCATCTTTGAAATCTTCAAAGAAATTGAACCACTTACCATCGGTAGTCTTTTTTATACCCTCTTCTACAATTGCCCCCACAATATGCTTGATTTTCTGCTGTTCTGGCGATAATTGTTCTTCGGGTTTGTATTCTATATATCTATCGTTCTCTATAAGAGTACAAACCTTATCCGCAAACTCTTCCCATTTCAGAAAGGTACGAATGTCTGTATTTCCGTTACTATCGTATTTAGACAGCCATACTCCCGCTGCATCATACTTTGCATGATAGCCGGCATTTGCTTCTAAACTGTAACCGTATTCGTTGCACAAGAACTTTGCAAATTCGGTAAGCTCTGTTGTCTTTGCATATTCGTCTAAAATGCGCTGTTTCCTATTCTCGTCCGTTGAAGTAATAACAAGGTTTATAAATTCGTTCTTTTTGCGTTGCTCTTCCGCACGTTGCTCACGCAAGCGATTCTGTTCTACCTTATATTCGATGTAATCTTTCTTTTCTTGTTCAGTAAGATAGTTGTCATCGTCTATAAGGTCTGCTATACGAACTGCTACTTCGGGCCACTTTAAAAACTTTTCTTCAAGCGTTTCGCCTTGTTCACCTCTTAAAGACATTTTTATGCCTTTTGCATTATGTGTCTGATTATCTCCGTCCCATCTACCGTAGCCACCTATTCCGTACTCTTTTTTCAAAAAGTCTGCAAACGCGTTTGTAGATGGGTTTTCGTTATATTTGTCAAAAATGCGAAACTTACTGTGCTGAAAGCCGCTACCGCCTTTAAGTTGGCGTTCTATCATTTGTGCTTCACGGCTTTTCTCTTGCGGTTCAAGCAAATCAAACAATGACGCGGTGGATTGTTCTTTGCGCTTGCGGTCTTTAATACCCTTTTCAGGTTTCTTCTGCGTGGGCTTTTGCTTACCCTCAATTATCGGCTTCTCTTCTTGCTCTAAATCTTCGTCCCCATCTTGCTCGTCCGTGCTTGAGTCTGTTTCATCTAACTCTTCGTTAGACTGCTCATCTGCTAGTTCGCCAAGCTCTTCTGCAAGCTCGTTGCGCCAATCATCATCGGTTGATTGCTCGTCGTCGAACGGCGAGGGTTCGTCGCTGTCTATTTCCGTAAGTTTAGATTGAGGTTTCTCTTCTACCCTTGCACTCTGTTCCAATGCCTCTGCGTGGGAAAAAATGTACGTTGGCTCTTCTTCACCGTCTATTAGCAATACCCCGTAATTAGCGAGTATTTTGTTCAAATACATATCTAATGCGTGGTAAGGAATACCGCACATTGGTACTCTTTCGGGCAACCCTACTTCACGACCCATAAGCGTTAAGTCAAGCTCTTTTGATACAATCTTTGCTCTATCACCCATCATCTCATAGAAATCGCCGTTACGGATAATTACTATTGCTTGCGGTCTTGATTTTTGCGCATCTATGTATTTTTGATAATACGGAGTCAACTGCGACTGCTCCGTATTGTCGGCAGTTTGTTCGCTCTGCCAATTCGGGTATTTGAACGATTCGCCGCTACCGTTTACATTAACATCAACAGCAAACTTGACTTCGCTTATTTTTTCAAAGTCTTTGAGTACACCGTTTTCAAGTTCATAAAACTCTTTATAATCTTTTTCAGTTAAAAAGCCTTTATTTATCATTTCTTGCTGACTGAATACCCATTCAGAAGAATGTAGGAAATCGAAGATTCTTTCATTCTTTGAAATTAAAACAAGAGAATTATCTGAATCATCGTAATGACCTCTGTTATCATAATTTTCTCTTTTGCCAAGATAAACTTCCGCTTCCCTATCAGTCTTTTCGGGGTTTATCCAACGTAAAAGTACGTCATAGCCTTTATAGTTGCTTATAATTGCCGAATGTGTTTGCACTATCGTTTTTGTAGATTCGGGCAATTTGGGTTCGTCCGATAAAGTTTCTTCGTCCGTATCATAAAGGACTTTAATTTCTTCTTGCTTATTTTTATAAGCGTCCTCGATTTCTTGTGCAAGTAACTCAGCTTGAACATAAACTTCTTTTACAAATTCGGCATTTTCCTTAAATGAAAAAGGCAGAGCTTGTAATTCTATATATTCATTTTGGTGCAACCCCGTTTTTGAATAGAGCGAATAAGCTATACCTTCCGCTAACAGTTCGGAACGCAATTCATCTTCTGAAGCAATTCCTTGCTCATTTAAATAATATTTAGTAGCTTTTAGAATGCTTGTATAATCGCTATCACTTGCTTCTAATAAGTCTGTATCAACTAATTCATTCAAACCCTCAAGCAAGTGTTCCCTAGACATTAAAGAGCAATTATATTGACTATCACCACGAGTGTCGCTTACATCAAAAACGAACTGTTTATAACCATCATAATCGTAATAAGCAATGCTCTTTTTACCTCTTATGACTTGTCTACCGAGTTCGTTCCACTCTTCATACGGATAGCAAACGGTTGCGTTAGGTCTTGCTAATAAAATGTTGCAAGCATCGTGAAGATTTATATGCGGATTTAATGCTATGAAACGGTAATAGTTTTTAAGCTGATCACTATCTGTGAACATATTTGCTATTGCCGCATTACGTCCTAATAGTCTTTCGTTACCCATTATTTCTTCTCCTCATAAATCTACGGCTCGGAAGTTCATTCGAATCAAAGACAAGACGCACAAAATCTGCGCTCTGTTCCCAATTCTCGCCGCTTTCTTTGTTTTGCTCCGCTATCTCCCGCATTTTCTTCTCTGATGGCGTTTCTATCTGGTGCGGAAATTCAGAATAATATTTATTTTTCATATCGTTCTCCAAAACGTAATTTTTATGTCCCTACAATGGGTAGCCGAGTAAGAAGTCATTTTTGCAACCAATTTTCAAAAATAATTTTAAATTTTTTAAATTTCTTAGAAATTGCTTGATGACTTATCTCTAAATGAGCCGCAATTTCCGTTTGGTTAAAGCCGTCAAACAATACTTCCGTCAATATTTCTTTATCTTCTTCTGACATATTGCATACAGCTTTATATAGTTCTTTATTTTCTATTTTCTCAATCCAATCAAAGCGTTCTTCACTCCAATACTTGTCCGTGGTTGTGAAATTATGTAAAAACTTTTTATAGAGTGGATTATTTGACGAATTATCATCTTCATCATAAAAAGTGGCATTATCAAATTTTTGTGTATGTTCAGCTTCTCTGCGACAACTGTTGTACCATTGTTTATCAAAATCATACATTTCTTCAATCTGCTCTTCTGTCATACCCGCTTTTAGATATGCCTTACGATTTTTTGCCTGCTCTTTTTCAAACGCTATGCGTTCTGTGCCATTGTTCCATTTCATTTTTGAAATCCTCCAAAATTTTTTGAGTTGCCCTATAATCGTTTCAGCGGGCAATTTCTATCGGAAAATTTCAAAATTTCACTTAATTTTTAAAAATACAAAAAGCCCGACTGCTTGGACGATAAAATCCTTGCAATCGGGGTTAGCACATCGGGATTAAAATAAAAAAATCCAGCAAACAGATTAAACCCTTAAAGGATTCTATCTGCTTGCCGGAACTCTTGTTTCCGCTCTTGCACGTTCTGTGCTTCACAAACACTTATGTATGCTCTTGTCGTAGGATTTACCCGTTATACTATTTCAATAACAACCTACGAATCGGTGTACATACACGAAATTATTAAATTTTAATTAGCTAATTTTAATTTAATATCTATCTCTCTTGGAGTCTTTTGTTTGCTAAAAATCTTGATAAAACATCTTGGACAATCTATTCTTAATGCTCCGTCACTACTTTTATAACCAATTATCTTTGCGCCACAGTTAGCACAAAATAACCGCACAGGGCTTGTACTACTAAAATCCATATAACACCTCCTTCCCCAATATAAAAGATTGTTGCTTGATATTTAACGGCTGTATGAACGGTTTGGGGGTATCCAGTTCCAAAGCTTCTTAAGCTCATCTTTCGTAAAATTTCAATCGAACGGGGCAGAACGATTGAAACCGCATAAACAAAACATTTGTTTATTTGCTTGCTTATTATAATTCTATATGTTTTATATGTCAAGGGGATTTTCGGCGATTTCTTTAAATAAAAATTTTTTTAAAGTATTTTTTTAATGTGCCATTATTTGTCAAGATTTATATATTATAATAAAAAATTAAAGTAGGCATTTAGCCTACTTTAATTTCTATTTACATTTTAATAAATATATAGGTGATTTTCTTAGAATCTTATAATAAACAAAAAATGTAATACTTAAAGATAAAAATAATCCCAAAGCAAGAAATACAGGTACACTCCAAGCCACGACATTTAGCGGTAAACCAAGATCTATAAAGAAAACTTCACTTATAATTGATTTAATCGCACTAAATATTCCTATACTTAATAATATTGCGAACAGTTCAGCAAGTATACACATTAGAAATAACTCTAAAAAGAATACCCAAAAAACACCTTTATTATTTACACCATGCGCTTTAAGTATTCCATAGAATAAACTATTTTTTTGAAGAAGATAGAATTGGTTACTACTGATATAAATGCAAATTACAAGCACGATGATTAAACTCAAAAAACTTAAAAAGCTGTTACATAATTCTTTTTGCGACTCAATAATCGCCATAATTTCTTCAATATTAGTTCCAAACCAAAAATAGTCGCTATCATCAGTTAATATACTTTCTATGAAAGAAACCAGTTTATTGCTATTTTTAAATGTTGTTAAACTGATATAGCAATAATCATCCGATATATTACAATCTTCCGATTTATAAGCTACAAAACACTCTAAAAAGTTTTGATCTTCAATCAGTTGACGATTTAAAATACCGCAAATTGTTCCTTCAAATTTTAATTCACCGTTTTCTATTTGAATTTCTTTGCCTAATGCGGCTTGTAAATTTGTAATTCCTAGGTATTGTAATACGATTTCACTCACTAATATATCGTTATCGTTTTTCATATCTGTTCCCGCAAGGATAGCAGATTGATTTGTTGTTTGTTTCAAAACGATATCGTAGTTTAATGGAATACCGCTATCGCTACTCTTATTAAGATAAAACAAACTATAAATTATGTTGTTGTCATCCAATTCATATTCATTATCTCCAAAATTTATTTTTAATTTCTGTTCAAAATCAAAATAAATACTTGTTCCATAGGTTACTCCACCGACCTGACTAAATGATTTTATGTCGCTCATATTCTCATCTGTTAAGTTCCCAAAAACACTTATCATTTTTAGATCCGCACTGCTATTCTCATAATCTTCATATCCGTTAGTGAGACTGTTTGAGTAAAAAAGCACTAAAAAATTTACAAGGAATGCCAAAAAAAAGCCAATAATAACTTTAGCATAAGCCATTTTTTTGTGAAGAATATTATTAAATGATAAATAGATAAGACTTTTAAATTTCATCACTCTGCCTTGATAAATGCTAGCGGTGTTATATTTTTAACTTTTTTATAGAAAAATAAATATCGTATTGCTATTAAAATGATGCCAAAAACTAATAAAATACCTACAGCACTCCAATGGATTGAAATAGTTGTCTTAAAATCTAAAATTATATTTGCTATATAAGTAAAATAATTACAAGATAGGATACTTAAAATTATCGACAGCACAAACGCTATTAAAAATGAAACAACAAGCAGTACATAATATAGATTAGCAACTGTTCCGGTTGACGCACCCAAAAGTTTGAGTCTTGCCATATATTGTTGTCTTTTCTTTACAGTAATTGATAAAATATTGTTTAGGATTAAGAGCGTTAATATAAATACAATACTTGAAAGTACATAAAGAATTGTACGAGTTAAATTCATCAAATTAACTTCATCAACTGACGGATAAGCTGCATAAAAATCAATCCCCAACCTCTGCAATTTTGGCAGAACATTTAAAATATCTGATGGTCTATCCATTCCCACATAGAAACTAACCTTTGCTGAATCCTTATCATTAAGTTTCGAATACACATCGTAAATAAAAGCAAATGGAATTATAAAATCGTTAACAACTCCATCTTCTTTGCTATATATACCCTTTACATTAAATTGATTCTCTCTTAATTCATTATCTGCCCAATATTTAAAAATAAGTTTTCCGCCTATTGCTATATTTAAGTTCTCAGCTAATTCGCTACTTAGAAAAATGTTATAATAGCTATCTTCTTTGAAATTATCTTTTTTAGACCACTGCGCACCAATAAACTTACATTTTCTAAAATTGGCATGTAACTCATCATCAAAGATAAACGATGTCCCCATTGTATTTGAATTTTCTTTATCCCCAAACTTCATTGTAGGATAGTAAGTTAAACCACCATAATCTACTTCGAGATAGTCACCTATATTAACAAAGGAGTCATATTGCTCTAAATCGTTAACCCTCAATGTGATGCTTAAATATTCAAAACTCTCATCAAGATAATTTTTATAATCCTTAACAATATCCAACGAAAAACAAAATAGACTTATTGAAAGTGTAAACATTATCGTAGATATTAAAATAAAAATCAATGAATGAATATATATATGTTTTATTTCTTTTAAAAATAGTTTAATTATTCTTTTCATCGGAAACTATCTTACCATCGCATAATTTTATTACCCTGTCTGCCCATTTTGAATGTTCATAACTATGAGTTACCATCAGAATAGTTTTCCCTTGCTCATGTAAATCCCTTAAAAGCCGCATAACTACATCACCATTTTTTGTGTCAAGGTTACCACAAGGCTCATCTGCAATAATAATCGGAGGATTATTTGCAATAGCTCTTGCAATTGCCACACGCTGCATCTCTCCACCGCTTAGATTTGAGGCTTTGTTCTTCAGCTTGTCTTGCATATCTACTGAATTTAAAACTTCCTCTATGCGTTGTTTTCTATCTTTTCTTTTCATACCTTTTAAAATAAGAGGAATTTCCACATTGCGGTAAACGGTATATGTGGGCTCTAAATAGAAAGCCTGAAAAACAAAACCGAATGTGCTGTTACGAAGTTTCGCAGTTTCTTTATCATCTAAGCCAACTGTGTTTTCCCCATCAACAATAATTTCACCCGAACTAGGAAAATCTATTTGTCCTATTATATTAAGAAGTGTAGATTTTCCACTTCCGCTTTCACCTATAATAGCGACAAACTCACCATCATTTATTTCAAGTGATATATTTCTCAAAGCATTGAATTTCCCATAAGTTTTTGTTAGATTATTTACAGTTATCATAATAATTTCCTTTCAATGAATTAACGTCCGGTATTCAATAGATGTATGGGTGGCTTTTTTAAAATGTGCAAATAAATATAAAGCGTTAAAAGACAAGATAATACTGCCCCTACAAATATAAATAATGGAATGCTCCAAATTAATGATAAAAACGGAAATGATATGCTTATACTAAAGGCATTTGCCATTGCATACTGTAAAACAAATAATATACCTACACTACATAGTACGCCTAAAGCCAAAGAAAATAGACATAATAGGAACAACTCTAAAAAATGGATTATGAATATATTTTTATTACTTACACCATTAGATTTCAATAAACCATAGAACACACTGTTTTTACGCATAAGATAAAATTGATTGCACCCAACATAAACACACATAACAAAAAATACAATCACAGACATGAAGCTAAGGAATTTGGAACATAACTCTTCCTGAGCTTCAACAACCTGTATCTTATTAATAATATAATCTCCAAACCAATAGCTAACGCCTTTACCTTCAGGAATCATTTTAGCGATATTTTCTATTAGCTCTTCATTTCCAATAAAATTTTTTAAGCTTATTTCATAAACATTGCTTTCAATCTCATCCGATTGATAACATATTATGTCTGAAGAACACCAATTATATGTATACATAATACGCTTGTCTAAGACACCACACACTACTCCATTTAATTCATATTCACCGCAAACTATTTTTATTCTTTCACCAATAATATCATCCGGTAAAATCCCCAATGATTCTGCTATTTGTTCACTTATGATTACATCTTCAGTATTTTGAATATTCCTACCATATTTAATTGGTTCAGCAGCTGTTTTTTCTTTAAATGCTAATGATATATTTTCTGGTAAAACTGTTCCGTTTTTATTAACATAGAATACATTAAAATTACTCTCCTCAATAGTAATTGAAAGATTATTTTTCCCAAAAGCTATGTCTATATCTAAATCGTTGTCAAGATATTGTCTGTTACCATACCTAATGCTTTTTATTCTGCTATCAGATATTAATTCAGATAATTGTTCGTCGGAAAAATTGTATAATGCTCGTATCATTGCATAATTGGCGTTACCATTTTCAAATGCTTTATAAGCATTTGACAGACTACCTGCATAAAAAATTATAGTAAAGTTTATTAAAAATACCAAAAAGAAACCTACCAAAACTTTAAAATAGGCTCTTTTTTTATGTAAAATATTTTGAATAGAAACAAATAAGATGTTACTAATCTTCATTATAATGACCTTATATAAGATAACGGAGAAATCTTCTTCATTTTCCTATAAAATAATAAATAGAAAATCGATAAAAAGACTAAACCGATACAAAATAAAACTACTACTGCTTCCCAACGCAATACTATAGCACTTTCAAATGATAACAAAGAATTTGCAACAGTAGTAAAATAGCCACAAAACAAACTACTTAATGCAACAGCTAATATAAATGCAACTAAAAATGATAAAATTAAAGTCGTATAGTAAATTATAGCGACCATAGCACTTGAGGCTCCAAGTATTTTTAATCTCGCCATATATTTCTGTCGCCCTTGCAATATTAAAGTCAAGACATTATTTAAAACAAAAAAAGTAATTATAATTACAATAATTGCCAAAACATATAGAATTATTTTTGTAGTATTCATAAGATCAACTTCTTCAACAGTCAAATACAAAGAACTATATGTTATTCCCATTTTTTGAAGCGCAGGGCAAATTGTTAAAACATCTGAAGCCATATCCAAATGAAATACTAAAGTAATATCTTTTGAAACTTGTGTATTTAAATCATATAAGAAATTGAATGGAATAACAAACGAATCATATATTTTATCTGTTTGCACATAAATTCCTACTACTTTAAATTCTTCTTGTCCACCGACATAGTTTAAAACAACAATATCGTTTACGTTCACATCAATTTCATTGGCGACTTCATCACTTAAAAATATCGAATAGCCTCCATTGTCATTAGTATTATCACTATTGTTCCATGCTCTACCAATAAATACTGTTTGTTGATACGAATTTAAAAGCTCATCACGAAAGTATAACGAAGTTCCGCTTAATTCTTGTGAAATCTTTCCGTTAAAAGAAATTGTAGGATAATATGTAACCCCATTCATTATTGCTTCTACATAACCACCAAGCGCATTTAATTTTTTATAATCATCTATGTTATAATTATGTAAGCTAAGTTCTATTCCTGTCGGATTTGTATCATCTAAAAATCTTTTATAGCCATCAACTATACCTATAGAAAAGCACCATAAACTAATTGAAAGCGTATACAGAAACACAGCAACAACAACAAACGCTATCGCATACTTAGAAATATTTAAAAGCTCGTTAATAAACAATTTTAATACTTTTATCATAGCTATTACTTAAAATAGTCGGGCATTAATCCCGACTATTTTATAATAAATTAAAACTTAATTATGCTTCAAAATAATAGATTTTTTCTAAAAACTCTATGGTTTGATTATCGTAATCATAAACCATTGTTGCATATAATCCCTGATGCATGTGAATAAATATTTGTGTAGGATCATTTTTTAGAGTTATATACTCCAAATCACCTTGCAAATATTCTGAAACATTAAAATTTATGGTTCCAGTATCTATTTCAGCTTGGAGCGAAGAAAAATCAATGTTTTCAATAGTTAATATACTATCTGATTTAATTTCGATCACACCGTCATTCAATACATACCGACCTAACGATATTGTTTTCTCATTCGTCCTATCACATGCACAGAAGCTTACCACAATCAACGATATGCAAAGCAACAATATGCTTATTGCAACTCGTTTGTTTAAATATTTATACATAATATATTAGTTATTTACTTTTTTTGGTAATCACTAGAAGGGTTAACGCCATATTCACTAGACATTGACAATGTGGTGCCATTCAGCTGACCAAAATAACCTACGCCCTTAACCTTTAACGTTACCACACCGTCATCATCTAAATTAAAATAGCAATCCTTCCAACTTCCAGTTTTTGCTGCTGTAGTTCCACCATTATAGTAGAGGTTTGTTACATCAGCTTTATGTTCTGACTTAGCATTAATAGAAGAAAGAACATTACCATTAGAGTCTTTATATTCATATGTCCCCAAGCGTGAATCACCGCATGCACTGAAACACACCAACGTGCCAACAAGCATCGCAACCATAAGCATCATAAAAACACATTTTTTAATAACTTTAGTCATAATTTTTTCTCCTTTATATTCTATATGTATAATTATATAACAAAAATTTTAAAAGTCAATATGATTTCAAAATTTAATTTAAAAAATTACAATTTACGATAAAGAAACTATCGAACCAGTATTTTGGCACTCTTTTACATCCCCAGTATTCAAAATATATAATCCATTAGCAGATTCACCCGTGAGGTTCGCAGAATTAACACATTTAGACAATGTGCCACTATTGGAATAAACAATGCCACCTAAAGAAGCCATTGCATTACTTTCTGTGTATAGTGAACCACTTGTATAACACCTTGATATTGTTCCTTTGTTAATTGCCGCTAAAGTTCCCCACTGTATATTTTTATAGTATGTTAAAACATAAGATATATTAAAGTCTTTCATCGAAACATCTCTAATAGTTCCGTTGTTCTGTTTAAACAACCCTACATATATATCACCAAAAACCCCATCATCAGACACATTAATTTGCATATTCGATATCGTATGCCAACCACCATCAAATGTCCCTGAAAATGTTTCAATGGGCGTCCAGTAACCAGAAAGCGTTATATCGTTTCTCAAATAGTACTCGCCGTCTTTATTATTTAATGAACTCAATCCACTTTGATTATAAATATAAATAGGCATTGTAAATGAAACATCTTTAGAGATATCAGAATGATAGACTCTACCCTTGTAAGAACCACTTGAAGACAAGGTCACAATAAAAGATGATCCCCCAACTGCATTGGCTGACGCTTGCCAATAACCCATATTATCAATACTACCGCTTGAAGTTATATAAGTTAAGTTTGTTGGTCTTATAGCTTCATTATTTGTATAATTTCGAGGAATTAAATATCTCCCTATATTATAGCTATCACCTTTTTTAAATGTAGTATACTCATCATTACTAACATCTTGGGGAACAGTTAACATTGATGCCCCATCTGTCAAATTTGTCAACTCTAAATATTCATCCTTTCCATAGTCACTATCTGTACCTGCCGGAACAAATACATAGATTCGCAAAATCGTAACTGTTTTACCTTCAATTTCAACATTTACCGTTGCATATCTACCCGAATATGAATTTGATGTTAAAGATACAACTCCAGTATTACTAACAACATTCAAATAGGTTGGATTCTCCCCTTTTGAATAATTAACACTATAGCTTGATACATCAGCCTCTGATTTATCACTTAAATAAGCCTTAACAGAAAGTTGTATTGTATCTGGACTACTATTTAATCTATAATTTGGATGCAACATTGAAGTTGTATTTATTCCATCTTCAATGATACTAGTTATTAAATTGTTTTTACTGTCTTTTATAGTATCAAGTACTATAGAAGTAATTTTCTTTACTGTACAAGTGTACTTAATTTCAATATTGCCAAGCCTAGCAATTAATTCAATTTCTGTACCACCAGTAACTCTGTCATAAATATGGACAGAGTTATTATTAATTATTTCACCGTATATGCTTGTTAAAGCATCCGTCGCTGCAAAGTAGTATTCAATAGTATAACCTTTATTTTCGCCTTCGTATTCGGCTAAAATAATGATATCACTACCACGTTCTACTTGCTTAGGTGCAGTAGTCCAACTTAAAACCGTTATTCCAAATTCAAAATATGAAACGATATCGTTCGCTACTGCCTTTACTTTAATTATTGTATCAGCCTTAGCATTTTTGCCAACAGTTAATCTATCTCCTATTATTGTTGCATCCCCCGAAACAACAGAATAAACAACTTCACCATCATCAAATTGATAGTAAGAAGGTGAAGGATTTTTAGTCATCAACCTTACTTCGCTGCTCGGTGCAATCAAAAGCTCTGTACTATCTTGAATATAAATGTCAAAAGAATTCAAAGTTGCCTTTGTTACTGTAAATTCATATTGTGCAGTTATGGATGAATCTGCTTGAGAAGTTGCAACTACTGTAACGACACTTCCAACCTTTGCATTTTGTTTAACGGTTACTGTTCCGTCAAAAGATATGTTTGCGCAATTGTTGGGGTCAATTAATGAATATGAAACATTTTTATAGGTTGCTGTTGTAGGTGTAACATTAGCAACGAACATATAACTTTCATTTTGTTGCAATGTTAAAATTGTATCTATAAATTCAACCGATTCTACAGGTTTTTCAATAATTGTCATCATATAAGGCATACTATACCCTACAGTTTCAATTTCTTTGCCACTTACAGGATCGATACCAATACTAGTAACTACAGCTCTAACACTTATCGTTTTGCCCACATTTTGTGCGTCATAAACAGTTAAAACTCCGTCGTCATCAATAGAACCGTATGTATCGCCTTGTACGAACTGATATTCAACTGTTTTAATATAGGCACTAAGCGGCTGAATTGCGACATTGAGTTTCATGCTTTCCGAAGTCATTATTTGAAGGGATTCTGAACTAACAATAATCTCTTTCGCAACCATCTTACAATTTAATTTTACTTCTTTAGTGTAAATACCATTATAAGTAGTAAGCGTACATCTTAAAACTACGCAATAATTTTGTTGAGCAACTTCTTCATCTATTCTTAAATTCCCTAAATCATCAATATATGCATAATCTGCACCTTCAATTAATTCATATTTGCAGTCTGTAATATAATCCGTTGAATTTTTGTCTATTACATCTTCTTTAAATGAATATTCAAATTTATATTCTTCGCCCGGCAAAATATTATCAATGTTAGGCAACAAATAAAAATCCGTTAAACTTTCTGTTAACACGTTAATAGTATAGACATTACTATAAATTGTAGTGTCTTTACCATCATTAAGAACTTTTTTGACTCGTAATCTAATTTGATTTGTAGGGTCAAAATTATATTTTAATGATATCAAATCGTTTATTGAATCAAGATAAATGTTTTCTCTACCACTTAAGATTTCATACTCATAATTCTTATATGTAACATCATTCGGATAAATTCTTACATTTAATTTAACAGTTTCTCCATAATGTAGTTCAGTTTCTAATGTTCCATTTGAATCAACAAGAGTCAAATTTTCTGCAAAAATTTCAGTTATTGTAAATACATAGGGTTTACTTTCTACGCCATCGGCAATAGCAATAACACTGATTTTGCCTCCAATGTCAGCACTATTATTGACAGTTAAGATGCCAGTATCTTTATCTATTTTTGCGAGGGATTGTCCACTTATTATTGCATACTGTACTTCATCAGCTTCTGCAGTATAAGGTTTTAAAGATACAGAAAGCCTTATCGTTTCACCTTGATGAACGATATCACTTTTTGTTACTATCTCAACTTCCTTAATTGCCCTTACTTGAACATTTAATGTTAAAGTTCTTGAAATTATCTCCTCACCATTTGTGTTTATGGCATGTGCCACAATAGCTATCTTACAATTTCCCGATAAATCGTCCAATACGCTCAATTCGCCGTCAGAGGTAATTACATCGGCCGTATACGCATTTTTTAAATATTGCTCACCATCTATAATCTCGTAATATAAATTTGTATATTTAGCATTTTCCGGATATTTTATTACATTCAACTTAATATCTGAACCTAGAGGTATTATTGTACCGCCTTTAAATTCAGACATATCGAATGCATTATAAGGATAAATGCTTATATCGCTTAATACAGCATCTTTAATAGTAATTTCTATTTCATTTGAATAGACCTGTACTTTTTTATTTTTTACGGTGCATGCTGAAATAACAATTTTTTGGTCGGGTACAGCATCAAGTGATACAGATAAAACATTATCAGATATTTCAACACCGTCTATAGGATTTTTTAAAGAACATTCTATTGCTGAAAACGTTGCATTATAAGGCAGTATATTTATAGGAGTTAAGACTAGACTTGTTCCTATTTCGATAGTGTTCACATCACCGACAACAGATAATTCAAAACTTGCTATATCTTTAGGTTCTTTTATTATGGTTAATTCTATGGAGTCAGCTATGTATGCTTCCTTTTGACGAGTTATAACCGACTTGCTAAACCACTCAAGTTCAACACCTGTACCGTTATTAACAAACTTATAATCATATAAGCCTATACCCACTTTATATTCTGCTTCGGTTTGACCACTAACATCTACAAAGCCACCGTTCTCCGAGCTTTTTAAGGCATTGGTGTCATATACCATTTCTATATCATCAAAATTAACAGGCTCTATTGATTTTTTCCCTTCAAACAAATTATAACGCTGAACATAAATTTGAGGGAAGTCAACTTTATTATTTTCCATTACCAAAGTCTTGTCATCTTCGGGAAGAATGAAAGAAACACATTCCTTATTACCCACTTCAATCAACTTAATTTCAATATCTAAAAACGTATACCTAAATTCAAATTTCGTTATGAATAAATTTACTTCAGCAAAAAATGATGCTCTTATATAAACACCTGTTTCAAAGTACATGGCTGTATAAACAGATTGCTCATATGAACTTACTTCATCCCCCTTTGTCGTAGGTACATAGCCATCTCCCCACTCTACAGCAAAAGCACCACCTATTTCAGCATAAATTCCAGCTTCTATACTAACGCCTGCTTTAAAAACTACTAAAAAATCAATATAAATATCTACTTTTATACCAAATTCCGCACGAGCAACACCATACGCACTAAGTCCCCAATTGCTGTAACTTGTTTTTTTGTTTTCAACAGGCTTTTCTCCATCAGTTGTAACAATCATTCCCTCTTGTTGAACTGTTGTCATTGTATTTTCTATACCAATTTGACCATTAAAAGAAAAACCAAAAACAAGATTTACATCTAGTCCTACGCCAACGAGTCCCATATAAGTAGCGTGTAAACTCGCTATTTTAATTTCTTTACGAAGATCGTATTTTTCTTTAAACTCATCAAATAATTTATTTAGATCTCCATACTCGTCCTTGCCTTTGGTTTTAGGTATATTATCATCAGAAGCACCAAGAATTCCTCCTTCAACTTCTAAATAGAAACCTATTTTGGTTGTAGTCGTTTTCGTGGCAACAGTTGAAAAATTCCCTGTTGCCAAGTCCAAATCTTGATAAACGTTAAATTCATTAATAAATTGTAATTTAAAGATAAGGTAGACATTTAAACTACCCGTCAATGCCCCATTTGACTGATTAATTATCTTATCAGCAATAGCTTTGCCGATACCGTCCTTGCATTTCCAAATATTTGCAATATTATATCGAATGGTCAAGCCAACATTTATACCACCATTACAAGGTTCAACTTCTAATTTAATTTCAGGTAAAAAGTTCAAAAAGCCATTATCGCTCATTGCGGGAACATTTTCAAGTTCTCCTAAAAGTTCTTTTATACCTTCCTCATTTATTTCAAAATCTTCTTCATGAACATCATAATTTTCCGACACTTCTAATTCATCGAAAACTTCTTCCATATAAGGTTGCTCTACAACATATTCTGTGCCACCATACACTTGATGGGAAGACACGACCTTTACCGCAGCAGGTTGATTGTAATAATCCGACCTCTCAAATTTGACAATATCGCCTTGTTTGTATTTATTTGTAGTCAAAACAAGCCTATCTGTTCCATTAAAACTTATGTACTCATCATTTGACAATTCATTCGTATTTTCTGAAACAACCGCATTAAAGATTTCATCTTTATGTATCAAAAAAACTAACTCTTGTTTTTCACGAAAACGAGAATCAACGAATTTAGCTCCATTTTTTAAAGAAATAGTATATGCGCCACCCTCATTATACCCTTTGGACGGCGCACAAACATTACCATTTGAGTAAGAAACAGAAACGAGATTACCGCTTACATCTGTAACGGTAACATAATCTTTCATATTTGCTGACGTGATGGAATTATCGGATTTAACACCAAATTGCACATATTTATCTTGGTCTGTTAAAAATTGCACATCATCAGTTTCGCAATCAATTGATTGCGTTGACGGAGCATCAACATTGTTTTCTATTATTTGATCAGGGATACAGACCGCTAAACAAATCGCCACAATAGAACAAACCAACGTAACGCATATCAATAGTGATATTAAAATTTTCTTACTCAACAACTTCATTTTTTTTATCCCTCTTATTTTTTAATATATAAATCACTCCAAATATAACGGAACAACCTAATATTACTGCACCTATACTTATGAAAACTGTTCTCACAACATAAGTGTCTTTATACAAATTAATTTCATATGACAATTCGTTGTTTTCGCAATTTATCAACAAAACAACCACATCGGAACTATTATGCATATTAAATTCATTAGTTCGTTGTAGTTTCAATGGTTGTTCAACGGAATAAAAAATATAGTCCGCATTGGAATTAATTTTCACATCCCCTGCTTTACTGAAGAATTCCTTTTCATAGTAAAACAATTTCTCGCTCCACTTACTTTCCGTATATGTAGCTGTTTCTAGATTTTTTATTGAAGAGTTTAATAGACCATTTTCTAATTTCAATTCATAAAAACTATTATAAGATTTTTCATTAAAAACGATAGGTTCACTATAGAGTAAACTAGTTTTGTCATCCAAATTTATATCACAAACCGTTGCTAAAATAAATGATAAAAATAAACTTTTAAAATCATCAAATTTTTCATTCAATATATTTTCAACCGCTGCTTGTCCGTAAATATTTTTTTCGTATTCTTTGTATATTTGATTTAGTACATTCTCTCCGTAATTTTTATATAGATAAATTCCAAACAGAGTAGTCATTAAATATTCCTTCCCTCTGTTTACTCCTAATCTTTTAAATAAAAACCCTTCATTCGTTCCATAATCGCTTAAAGAATATTGAAAATATGATGTATCAATATAATGCGAATCGGTGCTATATAGATAAGAACTTAAAGCGCTTAAACTCTCATTTAACCATAATTCGTTTGTTGCGCCCTCACATGCAATATCACTTAACATATGTTGGAATTCATGTGCTATAGTTGCCCATAATTCTTTACCACTATCAGTTTTAAAATTAACTTGAGCAGTTTCGTACGACAAATCAATATAAATTATGTCTAATTTGTTAGAACCCGCAACATCTAACAAATCATTTTTTTGATAATAACCTTTGATATCACCTTTATTTAGGTCACATAATAGAATATTTATTTTCCCGTCATTATCTACATCTCCCCACGTTTGTGAATGCGGATAAATGGCAGTAGTCATTTTTTGATAAACACTGTCGGTATGTTCTTTTATTAACTCATAATCTGTTTCCGATAAATAATTATCGTACCAAATCTCATATTGTACCCAAACAACACAATTCTCACCGATTGTCGCTAAAAAAAATTCTAGTTCATCATTATTGATATATTGTTCAACAAAAAAATGTTTTGTTCCTACTTCATATTCAATATCACTTTCGAGCTGTACATTATCTTTTGTTAAATCCCGCTCACTAACAATATCGCAAGATTTTGCATTAAAAGCAATATTATCTAAATCATATTTAAAGTTTAAATCAACCGTTTGAATACAACACACAAACAATAAGCAAACAGATATTATTAAATTTAATATTATAGTTTTTAATTTCATTTATAACCCGAGTAAAAATTGTTTTATTCCAAGTATAATTATATCATTATTACCAAAAATTGTCAATATTCAATATTTGGAATTACACCTCAGCGCTTACCTTAATTGAGTATTTAAAAGTACTTTATACTTTCCAAAAACGCTTTAATTGTCGGCGACTCCAACACTTCTTGTATCGTTTGCCTATCTTTCTCTCTACCCGACCACAAACTTATATCAATATAAATCTGTGTTTCACCATCTTTATTCTTTTTGAAATCGTACAGTTCTATGTAATGCTGCGTAGCACCAAACGTGTTTTCATAAAAAATTCCAACAGCTTCACCTTCCCCACGTTTAATTGAAAAGCAATCACTTAATTTGATAAGACAGCTATCTTTATCAAACATTTCTTGTATATGATTTTTTGCAGACTGATTTTCTTTTTTTAAATAAATTACAATACTCAAATAATCGTTGTCTGCTGACACAAACACCAAATCATCATCGCTAAAACTATCTAATCCCTCTACGCGATTAAACCCTTGCGGAAAAGCAAATGAAAAATTTGAACCATACAGCTTACCATCTTTTATATTTATCATAATATCTCCTTTCGTCGTATTATTTAGTTCTACGGCGATTTATTGTAACACCTATAAAAACTACTATTCCTATAAACACTATGCTTCCAACAATACTACACACAATTATCACCGTTCTGTTTGTTTCCACATTGTTGTTCCCTACCGAGCTATTGATAGGCTTGTCCGACGCACTAACCACAAACGAAAAATCGTCCGCAGTTTCTGCCGTATAACTCAATCCATTCCTTTGCATTACTATACTTGAGTCTATAATATACGGAACATCATTACTTAGTTCTACGGTGTAAACTATGGGGTAACTTCCAACTTTCTTTTGCTCTACACCGTAAATAATTGGACTATATGCAAAATTCCCTTGAACATTAACGGGCATTTCATAACTTATAATGCTATTACTTACAAGCGGTATTTTAAACTTATAAGCATTTACCCTATTTGTATTGATAGAATTAGTAAATAGTTCTTCATAACTGATATTTGTATTATTTATTATTACTCTATTAACTATCGAATAAAAAAGCTCAACCGGAACACCGCCGAGATACTCGTAGTATTCTTCATAATACTTATATTGGCTGTCTACATATTCTTTGCAAGTGAGTTGTTCAATTTGATATTCGCAAATGCTTTCAAACGTACACACCGTTGAATCGCCTAAAACGAAAAAAGAATACGATGATTTAGAAAGCGCATTCTTTAAAGTCCAAACGTCACTTCCGTCTGCGCTTTGTGAAGATGAATACGCACTAGACGTTTCGTAAATATAACTTCTAATTTCGCTGAATTTTAATGAAACGGTTATCGTATCACTATCTGGAATAACGGTATATAATGTGCCAATAAGGTTTTCATCTAAAACGGGTGAATAAGTTTTATCAATATCAAATTCATAATCTTGCCAAAATCCACTATGTCCATACCATACCGCACCTTCAACCGTTTGCCCGTTGACTGATACTGAAATAGCCGGCACGTTCTTTGCGGACGATATAAACGGTATTGCAAATTCCACTTCACGATTAGCCGCTGAAACCTGATAACTTGACCGCTTTCGTCCCATTCCTTTCGACAGCAATTCCGTATCCGTCAAATCAAAGTTTACCGTGCCGCTTTTGATAAGTTCCGAATCTTCGCAAAACAAACCATAAGTTGGAATTATCTTGTCAAATGTTTGAGCCTGTACAGACATAGCAATCGAAACATTGAATAATATTGCAAAAAAAGTCAAACCTATCACGACAAATTTTTTATATATCATTTTATATTTCCCAACCGTCAATCACGTTTATGATTGGCTTTTTCTTTTTATTGGCATATTCGCAAGCGGCATAAGCCCCACCGCCGTGAGTTATGACCCCTGCAATAATATAGTCAACTTTATCGACCAAGCATTTATTCGTTTCAATAATCGCAAGCCTTTTAGGAACTTGTCTTTCCAAAAGATAAACTGAATCGTCAAAACATTTAGGTAATTCAAAGTTATATTCAGGATTTTCTGATACTTCGGGAAGATATGAGAATACCATAGTGTTTTTGATTTGCGGATAACGAGCTTTAAGCTCGTGTATTAGGTAACTGCAAAACACATCGAAGTCACCCCTAAATCCCGAATAGAATTGAACAACCCCTTTATTCTCTATAAGGTCGACAATGATGTTTAACAGCTTCTCCCTATACTGTTCCACATTCATATTTCGATGTCCAAAAAAAGCACAAGATTTCATAAAATTTTTGATAATGTTAGTCGCATATTGTCTTAATAAGTTGATAAGCATTGTAGCATAAAGCATAGACAATGTAAACATAATATTGTCAAAGGTTATAAATGGCTATTTCAACAGAATTTCAAAAAAGAATTATAGAGTTAGCCGACGAATTAGTCGGGAAAAATAAATCTGAAAAAGCGGATAATATCGGTATAGACCGCACTTCCTTTTCAAGTGCATATAACTACGGTATTGTTCCAAAAACACCTACTTTAATTAAAATAGCAGATTACTTTAAAATTTCAATGGAATTTCTAATGGGGCTAACTGATAATGAGCATTTTGAAGAATGTGATACTCCCAAAACATTCTTTGAACGTTTAGACGAGCTTAGAAACGAAAAGGGCAAGACAGCTAACAATGCTTTATCAAAAGATGTTCATATTCATAGAAACAACATACGGCAATGGTACAAATTACAGTGCTTACCTCTAATTGATGATTTGATTATTCTTGCCGATTACTTTGAAGTATCAATTGATTACCTGCTTGGCAGAACGAACGATAGACATTCTTACAAATAAAAAAGTGCCGCTCCCCTCACGAAGAACGACACCGCAGAATATACCGTTCTCGCTAAGTCGCTAAACTAAATTGAAACCCCGTATGAGATTTGTAAGCGATAATTGAGTATAGTTCTACCAATAACTATACTCATACGAGTGGCTTTTATTCAATTTAGCTTAGCCTTTACATTCTAGCAAATTTCCGTAGCATTGTCAATCACTATTTATCTTCTCGCAACCCTTTCCAAACGGGTTGGCGCATACCGCCGTTTTCTGTTTCTTGCATAAAATGTGCTGTACCAACGAGTTGCGGTTTTAGCCACACCACGTTTTTATATTTATCAAACCACGGTCTTTTGACCGTGTTCTTTTTTGCAAACTGAGCTATAATTCTACGTTCCTCTTTTGATATGCCGAGATAGACCTTGCCTCGGCATTTAATCTCACCTTTGTCATTGTAATAGCCAAGAATCAAATCTTTAACTTTACCGTCATCGTCGGGTTGATAACCCAAAACAAGTAAGTCTTCGTCCTGCATTACCTTGACCTTTACCCAATCGTGAGTCCGTTTACCAATATGGTATAAACCGTCTTTCTTTTTAGATACTATGCCTTCTAGATTTTCTTTCTTTGCAAGTTCAAAAAAATCAACGCCAAAAGTCGATACATAGCGGGATATGCTTAAATTAAAGCCCTCTTTCACGTTTTCCGCAAGTATTTCCTTGCGTTTTAAAAGAGGTAAATCGGTTAAGTCTTTACCGTTAAAATAAAGAATATCGTAAGCAACGAATTGGACGGGGTTTTTCTTTGCCGCTAGCGATATTTTAAAGCTGTCCGCCATAAGGCTGCGCCTTTGCAATGCATAAAAATCGGGCTTGCCGTTAGTCATAACGACAAGCTCCCCATCAAGTATTACACGCTTCTTAACGCACTCGCAAATGCCCGAAAGTTCGGGATATATAGGGGTCAAATCCTTAAATCGTTTGTTTTGCAAGATTACCGATTTCGGGTCAATATAAGCCACGCAACGTATACCGTCTAACTTCAATTCGTGGATATAATCCTCGTCATCAAACGGCTCATTTACTTCGTGCAATAGCATAGGCGATATTTTTTTATCTTCAAACAAATCTGCCATTTATGCCTCTTTCTTTTTAGACGTTGTTTTCTTGGTCGGCGTCTTTTTAGTTTTAGATTTTTGAGCAAGTTCAAGCGATTTCGTAAGTGCGTCCATAAGGTTTGAAACAGTTGCCGTTTTGCTGTCTTTCGGCGCGACAATTTGTTTGCCTAAAATCTTGCGTTCTATCGCTTCCTGAACCTTTTGGCGGTACTCGTCCTTATACTCGGACGGAACGAATTTACCGCTCATTCCCTCTATAATCGACTTTGCCATTTTCAGCTCGGCGGCGTTCGGCTTTTCCGTTATTTCCTTTGCGGGATTCTTAGTAACCTCTTCTTCAAAAAAAAGCGTATTCAAAAGCATTTGCCCATCTTTGGCTCTTATGAGTATAAGCGTTTCCTTTGTACCGAGGACGGTCTTTGCTATTGCCGCCTTGCCCTCTTCTTCCATTGCTTTTAATAGCACGGCAAAAGCCTTTTCCGCGCCCGTAGGAACAACATAATAAGGTGTTTCAAAATACAACGGATCTACCTCAGCAAGCTCAACAAACTTTTCAATAGTAATATTCTTGTCCTTTTTGCTTTTTAGCTTTTCAAAATCTTTATCCTCGAATATAACGTACTTGCCGTCCTCGTACTCAAAGCCTTTTACGATATCTTCCTGCTTGACTTCTCTTCCACCGCACTCTACGCAAGTCTTTTTATACTGCACACGGCTGTTGGTCTTCTTATCTATCATATTAAAACCGATGTCGTTGCTTTTTATGATCTTATGAAGCGTTACGGGAATATAAACTAATCCGAAACTAATGCTGACTTTATAACTGTATGCCATACCGATAGTTTGCGCAAAAAGCTAAAAAATAACGGTAGATATTAGCCTTTGTAATCTTTGATACCGCCTATGTCTGTAACCTTTGAATACCCCATTCGTTTTAACGCTTTTACCGCTCTTGCACTTCTTGCTCCGCTATGGCAGTAAACGTATAAAGGCGTTGAACGGTTTTCAACATTAATGCTTATTTTATCAAGCGATTGTATGGGAATGTTTATACTCCCTTTAATGTGTTTTGCATTATATTCATCTTGCGTTCTTACGTCCAAAAGTACGGCGTTTTTATCTTCCTTAAATGCTTTAACCCCGTCATTGATATTTATTGTTGTCATACAATAATAATTTGCAAAAAGCGCAAACTTAATGTATGTGCGGAAGATTTCACATGGGCATAAACGACAAGGGAATACATGATATTTTAAACAATCTTCCCGAAAGCGAAAAAAACGTTCAGATTAAGTTCGGCGATATTTACCCAACCTACTTCGTTCCAGTTTTAACGCAAGAAAAACACCCCATTATATGCAAATGGGGCTTCGGGAGATTTGACGGCAAAGGCGTTATTATAAATGCACGAGCTGAAACGGTAACAGATAAACAAACTTTCCGTAAGAGCTTTTTAGAACGGCGCTGTCTAATACCCGCAAGTGGCTTTTATGAGTGGGATACGGAAAAACATAAATATTACTTTAACCGTGCGGATGAAAAAATTTTATATTTAGGTGGATTTTACCGCAATGAGGACGGCGTTGACAAGTTTATAATTCTTACTAAAGAATCCACGCCACCCGTTGAAAAATACCATAACCGCATTCCCATTATCGTGGGTGACGAAATAAAAGATTACTATTTGAATGACGCCGACTTCGCCCGCCATTTCATATTAACAGACAACCAAATTAAACTTAAAGCGCACTCATAGCGGTGCGCTTTATTTATTGTTTTTAAAAAAGCTATAAGGGTGAATTGTATGTTCGCCCTTTATGTCCAAGTCTTTTAATTTCGGGTCTTTGTAAACTATGGCGGACTGAATAATATTGTTGCCGTATTTTGCACGCAGTTTATCTATTGCATTATCTAACCGCTTTTGCTTCTCGTCCTTTTCCAAATTTCCGAACAAATCAAGTTGCTCATCGCCGAATATAAAATCCGAAACAGCTATGCCAATACTTCGCAAGGGGTTCTCCCATTTATAGACTTCCTTAAATAGTTGAAACGCTTTTTTCGCCACATCTTGCATAGCGCCAGAAGGTCGAGGAAGTTTGCCCTGCTTTTGATAGCCGCTTAAATTGCTTGAACGTGCATAAACTTGAACGGTACGAGCTTTATTTAATCCCGCTTCTCTCATTCTCGAACAAACGCTGTCTGCAAGCAACCAAATTACAGGTTCAACGTCCTCATCGTCAACCAAATCACGGTAAACTGTAAGACTATTGCCTATCGATTTAATCGCTTCCTCTTCGCCTATTTTTGCTACGGGTGATTCGTCCTTACCATTAGCAAAGGTATGAAGATAACTGCCCCATTTGCCGAGTAAGCTTATAAGCCTTTGCTCGTCCGCTTGGGCAAGGTCGCCTATCGTCTTTATGCCTATTCTATTGAGTTTTTGTTGAGTGGCTCTGCCAACATACAATAAATCCTCCACGGGCAAGCTCCAAACTTTTGTTTTATAGTTATCAAGAGTTATTTCAGTTACTGCATCGGGTTTTTTCATATCAGAACCGAGCTTTGCAAATATCTTGTTCCAACTTACTCCTATACTTACTGTAAGCCCGATTTCAGTCTTTATTCGTTCTCTAATCGTTTCGGCTATTTCTCTACCACTACCAAACAACTTTAAACTTGAACTCACGTCAAGCCAGCATTCGTCTATACCATAGGCTTCTATTCTGTCCGCATAATCCTTGTAAATCTTCCGAACCTCTCTCGACACATTGATATATGTTGAAAAGTCTGCCTGAACTTCAACGAGCGTATCTCCACATTTCTGTTTTGCTTCCCAATACACATCGCCTGTCTTTACGCCGAGTTTCTTAGCTATCATATTTTTTGCGAGAACTATACCGTGCCTATCTTCTTTACTGCCCACAACAACTACGGGCTTATTTCTTATTGCCGGATTACGCAAACACTCTACCGAAGCATAAAAGTTGTTCAAATCGCTATGCAGTATCGTTCTCATACTCAAAGTATGAGCAAAGCCGTCGTACTTAATCGTACAACGACTTTTCAACAAACCACCTATTCGTTTGTTTATCTAAATAAATTACCTTTTCTTTGCCCTTTATCAAAACTTTATATTTTCTTGTAAGCACTCCGCCAGTATGCTCAGGTGGAGCATTTCGTTCATCTAAAATTTTATCTATATCATACTTAGTTCCGTCCTACCATTCAACGACAACGGGTTTCATAATACCGTCTTCGTCAACGTGTAAGAGCATCGAAATATAGACTTTTTCATAGATTAACATATCTATATTATGAGCATTTCACTAAAATATAATGGAGCGATAAAATCTACCGTATCAAATAATTTGCAAAATATTCTTGATTTTAATTACAAAACATAATATAATTAAAACATATTAATCAAAAATAATAAATCACAAAGGAAAAAACAAATGTCAAGATTAGCTAAATTTGTCAATAGCTTGGATAGTAGTCCCAAGTGGGGAAAATGTCCTCTTGTCCACTCAACAGTATTGAGCTTTATGCAATCGATTTTAGACAATAAATCTTTATCTTGCGTTCAATGTAATGTTTTTAATGAAAAATTGTTATATCTTTTTTATGGGAAACCAAGCTATAAAAATCAAAATATTGAAAATCAAGCATGGTTTCCCGTTTGCTTCATTTTAAAAAATGAAATAGTGCAAAGTAATGAAATTAAAAATGTATTTCCTTTTGATTCAGGAGCATTTAAAGCACGTATTTATGAAGGATTTATTGAGTCTCATAAAAAATTAGATGATTATACGCTACCTAAAAATATTCAAGCAATAGATAAATTCCTTAATTATTTTTTTGAAGAATTTAATGATTACTATTACGGTAAACCCACAATAAAAGAACCTCCTGCATTATCTTTAGAACTTACTGATTGTTATAATTTATATGGTGCTAGAGGCATACAAAAATTTGATGAGCGAGCTAAATCAATAGAAATTAGTGTCAATAAAGATATAAAATTATCTAGTCAAAACATAGAATTACTAATATGCCCTGAAAGTTTGAGACAAAATATTGATGTGTATTTTCAAGACGAACCTAATTTTAACGTAGAATACTATCAAACATATAATTTAGGTAGTGCTGAAAAATATTACTATATTATTGAAGATATAGCTAACAAATATATAAACAAGGTGATATTTAATGATAAATAAAAAAGCAAAAGTAGCATATGGTATTCTAGAAGGTATAAATTTCCCTTGCTTTATTCGATTAGTTTATGAAACTGAAAACGGATTCAAAGTTCAAGTTTTGGAAAATGAAGATATTTTTTTAACTGATGTTACTATCGATGAAAATAGTGGTTTATTTATTCCTATTAACAGAGAAATTAATCTAAAACTTTCAACGCCCAACTATGGAATAGCATTAAGCAGCGAGCGTTTTGTTTGCGGAAGCAAGACAGAAATAGCTCACCAAATCAAGGCAGATATAGACAATTTTAATATTTATTTTCGTATACAATATTATGAATTTGTACACGATTATTTTAATCTTATGATGAGTTATAAATCGTTGAGTACGTCCGATTTTGCCAGTAAACAAACTAAAGAATGGGCTAAAGAAGGGTTTCAATCTATATATTTAATAATAAATACTTTCTTTCAAGTTATGAGAAATAATACTAAAGCAACAAACTGTGCAAATAATTGCACACGCTACTCTTCAAATGATCGGATAAGAATTCGTTATAAATATGGCACTCCTCCTCGTCAAAAAAGCGAGAGCAGCTATTCTACATCCCAATTAAAAAGGAAATTAAATACCGTATGCAAAGAAATTGACACAATTTCAGAAAAAGAAAAAGTTATCATTAAAGAATCAGTAACACACGAATTGCGGAAAAAGAGAGCAACTTACTGCGACAAGAAAAATGATTATGATAAAATTGTTAATCAGCTACTAAAATTAAAAAATAAATAAAACAATAATTATCATATGCGAAACAACTGAAATTCTAATAATATGAAACGAGATAGTACCATCGGTATGTATTACATATAGATGATGGTAACCATCGGGTTGTATTTTAATATCGTAAATGGTTACCATAGGTATGGATTTTGTTAACCATAGGGTTGTATTTCATTCCATAATGACCATAGGCTTAAAAGTGCCACCGTGTACATCATTATGTCAACATTTCAGTAAAAAACAGATAAAAACAGATAAAGATGGATTAATACAAATTGGGTTTGTTTGTTTACACTAACCGCCTCTTGTGTAAGATAAATCGGCATAAATTAAGACAGATTGATACGATTTAATTTTGTACTCCCATTCGGGCAACAACCCCATGGTTGGCGCGACGGTTGCCGTTGCGGTTGCCGTTCAGGAAGCTATGACGAAGTAAGAAATATACAAGAAATTGTGTTTTGATTAAATTAATATAAAATAAGAGCGGTCTCAAAAGAGACCGCTCTTTATTATATTGCATCCATGTACAAAATCTTCTACGAACACATCTTTATTTCAAATTCATATATTAATTGCGGTAAATTGTTTTCAACATTTATCCATACTTCTTCCTCCTCATCATTTAATTTTTCTGCTATAAAGTACATTTCTTCAATTTTTTCGTATATCGTAATATCAATCGGTAATCCAAGCTCATTAATAATTTGACCTATAACCTCTGAACCATCAGTAGCAGTAAAAAACGTATGAAAATTGATTATATTCGAATTTCTAAGACTATGAATTACATTGCTAGGCGCATCCCCCACACAATAACAATTAATTAAATCAGAATTTTGAATCACACCTGCAAAACCATATATTTTATCTCCATTTTCACTATTAACAAATGTACTATTAGAGAAACAATTTTTAATTGTACCATAGTTAATTGCGTAAGTAAAACCTGAAGCATTTTTTGCGAAAATAGTCCCAATATAATAACATCTTTCAATATGAGTTTTATAAGAGCTAAAAGTAAACCCGTATCCACGATTTGCAAAAATATTATTTGAAGCAAAACAATTTATTAAATTGAGATTAGTTACATCAAAACAAAAACCTGCCGCACTGCCTGAATAAAGCCCTTCTTTAGAACTATCCGCACCACCAACGATATCACCACACGAATAACAGTCTTTTATAAGGACATTTGCCATACTGTTACTGTCATACATAAATATAAAGCCTGCTCCTCGTGATAAGATATTAATTACACCTTCCGTATGACATTTTTCGATATTTAACACCCCGAAACAACTTCCACGTCCGATAAATCCACCGACATTGCCCATAGTTATGTCGCCATAAACTGCACTATTTAAAATTTGCAAAGAGGTATTGTTTGAAACATATACGCGCCCAATAAAACCTCCGGCATCATAATATGTGTCGCCGTAGATTTCAACATTAGTAGTACAATCTTTTATGCTCGTTTCGACTTCTCGTGACGTGAAATAATAACCTATTAAGCCACCGGTCGCACCTTCTTTAGGATAAGATTCTGTCAAGGTTATGGTACCACTGGCGCCACTTTCTCTTATTAACGCGCTATCGCCTACGCCGACCAAACCGCCGAAAACATATGGTATTGTTATTCCTGTATCGTTATTTCTTTGTATGTTGGATATTTCAATTTGAATATCGGTAGCACAGTTAGCAATCGTGCCGCCTGCCATACCGATAAGCCCACCGATTGCTATGCCGTCATAATATAAACCGTCTGCAATTATCGTACCGGAAACAGTTATATCGTGAATAAATCCGTAAGATACTCCGGCAATCGTCCCAACACAGTAGTTGTGCTTTGCTTCAACGGTATTGAAGTTGACAGTTTTAACACTTACATTGACCAAATTAAAATACGATACAGAGCCGTTACCTATAAACCCAAACAATGAGGGAAAATTACTTTCAGTATTTACAGTAAGATTTTTAATTGTATGATTATTGCCATTAAAACTACCATCGAAGTAGTTAATATCATCAAAAATAGGCTCGTGGTCAATTCCTGCTAAGTCTAAATCATTGACAAGCTTATAGTAAGCATCGGGATAATAAGACATATTCTGTAAATGAGTATAATTTTCTATCAAATACGGACTGAATACAGTACCGCTTCCACCGCCATACAAAAATTCAAACTCGGCAACTACTGATATAGATGAAGTTATATTAATGTCTTTTCTATCGGCGTTTTCTTTCCCGTCCGACCACTTTACAAACTTATAACCTACATCAGGCACAGCGACAACTGCAGTTGCATCCTCTCCGTACCTTATTTCCTGCTCGGCAATTCCGTCTAT
>CAPMFN010000003.1:0-41539 GCA_948658045.1 Christensenellaceae bacterium | reverse complement strand
ACCTTATTTCCTGCTCGGCAATTCCGTCTATAGTTCCGCCTTCGCCTGCAATATAAACCACTTTGCAAAATGTAGAATCATCGTTGATAAAACATCCGAACAGAAACAATATAAAGCTGAAAAGCGAACATACTATTGTTATTGTTAAAACACTTTTAACCGTTTTCATAATTACATTATATCATCTAATATTTTATCTGTACACCCCCTTTCAGGAAATTTATTCCAAAAGGAAATTCTTATACGTTAGTTAATCATTTCAGCGGTCTTTTGAAATTTCGCTGTCACATAAAAAAGCAAGGCATCAGCCTTGCTTTTTGTGTTGGGATATTCGTTTTCCTGTAATTGCGGTCAAATGTTTTGAAAATTTATGCTTTCTTTGTTTATATGCGCATATCTTACAAGTTCAGCCGCATTCAAATCTTCTTTAAACATATCCACGGCATTTATACGGCGGCTTGCGTAAGTCGTATAATAATAAATACCTTTATCGGCGTTACAGCAAGAAGTGTAAACTGTAATTTCATAGCCCTTACCGACAGCGCAGGCGCCGCGCGGCTGTTCTACCGCGCCGAGAATATGGAAAAACTGGCTTACGCTTTCTTCCTCCGTTTTTCCGCACACCGAATTTAATTTAACGAAAGCGGCCCTTACGAACCTTGACTGAGAGGACAAGTCTCCCGGAAGCCCGACCGCACCCAGCCCCTTTGAATAATTTTCTAAACGAAGCTCAGAAGAAAACGAATTTTCAGGCTCCGCAGGGGTCAGATTGATATAATTGTTAAGATTGAAAACCTGCATATCGAAAGGCGGATTGTTAGTCAAAACCCCGACCGCATTATCGTAAATTTTCAACCCCTCTTTCAAAAATTCAACCGTCACCACCCTTTCTTTATCTGCGATTAACCAATGAAGCTGGGCAGGCGGCAGGTCTTTTCCGTACGCAAGACCTATCAGATTTATATTTTCAAGCTCTTTCACCGCTTCGGCGACAGAGGCGCATTTGCCGAGAATATAAGGAATAAATTCAAACTGTGAAAGATTTATCTTATCAGGTTTTTCTTCGCCGTAAAATGCATACGAAACGAAATTAAGTCCTGCCATACACAATCCCTTTTCATTTACCGCGTCGTAATAGAGCGGATAGCCGTCGGGAATGTATGCCGTGCCAATCATCGCGTAATGATTTTTAAGCTCGCCGTATTTTGCAAAACGAAAAACAAAGTTCCGCGGCGTTACGGTCACTTCCTCTAAGTAAGAAAAATCATTGTCAAGCGTGCGCCCGAAGTAAAAATTTTCAGTTTTAAAAGTTATTGCCGTACACATAATTACCTCTCTTTTTAAATAATTATGTCCGATAATTAAGCTAAATATAAAAAAGCGGTCTAAATAAACCGCTTTTTTAGTATACAAAATTTTTTAAGTATTGTCTTGAAATCTTCCGACAGATAGGCACGCCGTCCTGAAAATTTTAATGCAATAAAATCCTATCCGTATTCTTATTATTTAATACCCATACAATCTGAAACGTCGTATCTGACGTACTTACAAGAAGCGGCGTCGGCGGAAAGTTCTATTCCGTCGGCGTCCAAAGGAGGGCAGATTACGGAAGATAGGGATTTTCCGTCGGCAAAAATTTCAACGGAAAACAAATCCATTACAACTATGAGTTTGTGCAAACGCCTCTTATCAAGCGGCATCTCTCTTATTCCAGCAACCGAATATTCATCGCTTTCTTTGCCCGTTATTTCTTCACCCGAACGTGAGCGGTCAAAAATCAGGCGATTTTCAGTTACGGTAATAAGAGTCCTGTTGCCCCCTTTTACGCGCAATTTAAGCGTTAGCTCTTTAAGTTCTTCTACCGATATTTCGATAACTCCGCAGACAGTTTTATCCGCAATTGCCGGCGAAAGGCTTTCTGCAATTTTTTTACCGCAGTACAAAGGTTCCTGCAAAAGTTTGCCGTCAATTACACTCAGTTTACGGGGTACGGTAAGCATACCCGCAAAACCGTATTTATCGTAAGGGGTATTCCTATCCCACATACTAAGCCAACCAATCATTACGGGCGTATCGCCGAAAATCTGCGCGGCGTAAAAATCAAAACCGTAGTCTATAATTTCATTTTTTCCGAAACGCGCACGGGCGGATTTGCAATCTATATTTCCCAAACGGTAAAAAGTGCTGTGTATGTTAAGATGCTTGCGCCCCTCGGCTGGCTGAAATTGTTCGCAATAAGTCAGCAGACCGAGGTCGGAACAATAGTCCGGACACTCAATCATTATGCCGCCGCTATCCAGTCCGAATAAGTCTGAACAAAAAGTCCAATCAAAAAGATTTTTAGAAGAAAACATTAAAATTCTTCCCCTGCCGTCCCTTTTCCGCGCCGCGACAAGGCAATAAAACGTATCGTCTTGCATAAAAATTTTGGGGTCGCGGAAGTCGCACGGGGTATACGCGTCAGGCAAATCCTTTTCGCCTATTACAATGCCGTGCTTTATAAAGTCAACGCCGTTATCAGACGAAGCAAGCGCCTGCAACTGCCTTACAGATTCGCCTCCGCCGTTCTCTTTAAAACTTGTGTAAAAAAGCCACAATTTGTTTTTCCATACAATTGCAGTACCTGAAAAACAACCGTCGTCCTGTTCGTCGGGGCAAAGGGCTACGGGCAAATGTTCCCAATGCAAAAGGTCACGGCTTTTGACATGCCCCCAATGCATAGGACCCCAATATACTTTTTCGGAATAGTGTTGAAAAAAAACGTGATATTCTCCGTTGAACTTAACCAACCCGTTCGGGTCGTTTATCCAACCTTTTTGTCCTGTAATGTGAAATGCCGGTCTAATAGTATCCTGTCTCATAAATTTCTTCTTTGCCGCCCTGCAAATTTAAGCAGGGCGGCACAAATTAAGTTTTCTTTTATAACGTCACGGGGTCGATTAAAGTTCCCTCGGGTTCGTTTGCGCCCCAATCGGTCCGGATATCGTCAACAACGACAAGTCCCCAGCCCGACTCCGCATTATCGAAAATTTCTACATAGCAAAGCGTATTTGCGTCCATTCCCGTAAACTGATATTTATACCTATCCATAACGCCGTCGAAACCCTTGTCGAGGTTATTGAATTCGGCTAAAATGCTGTCGTCTTCGGCGTTTCTGATACGGATACCGCAATCCGCGTTATGAGCGCCGCCGAGAAGGAATGAAATCCAACCGTTTTGTTTCAAAGTGAAGTTACTGCTGCGCAGAGTGCCTTTACCTGCTTCCATATTGGTTCCAGGTAATGTCTCTATACCTGTAAACAGATAATTACCCTCTTTATTGAAGAGATTTGTAGGGTTGTTCCAATAATAATTTGCATTTTCAACCCTGCCGAAATCGGTACTGCCGTCCGCAACGGTGTAAATCCATCCGCTCAAATCGCCCGTTTCAAAGTTTCCGTTTGTTACCTGATAATCGTCTTTTACCGTAATAACAAAAGTTTCTTCCGCAGAATAATCGCCTGAAACGAGTTTGTATGTTACGGTATAGCTTTTACCTGCCGTCAACGCAAACGCCGTTAAATTTTCCGTATAAACGGTTTCGCCTTCCTGCACTTTTACAATAAGCTTATTTACGGTTGCATCCGCATTGCCGGCAAGCTTGCCCTCCGCGTTAACAAGGTACGATGTCAAATCCGCCTCGCCCTCGTCAGCAACTGTATTAGTTATTTTTTTGGTTATTTGCAAGCGGTTTATCGCAACCGTGCTTTGCGCCTTTACCCACGGTATGCTCGCAGTACCGCCGTGCTCGCAAAGATTTTTTACCGTATCGAACCTGCCATCGACCGTGGGAACGGTTTCGTAATATGTATTTACGTCATCCATTATAGAATGTCCCCAACCGTCCGTCAAATTATCTTCAAGCACAAGATATAATTCAAGTCCGATATATTCGCTCAGGTCTGCGACATATGTCGACATCGTAGCCTGTCTTGCCCCCAATTCGACATGCCCCACATCGTGGTCGGCATACGCAGTATTAGAATACTGCGCCAACAGTACGTCCGTTGTTTTGTCATAAATCTTAACCACCGCGGCGCGTCCGCCTATTTTAAACGAAATATAACCGCTTCCGCCCAATGTAAACGGAGAGGAAGTCAACGTATATGTCGCGTTCTCTCTTATGCCGCCCTCCTGTCCGTTGAAGTGATAGTTGCCTGTGCGGTTGTAAGAAGCGGTGCCGCCCCAATAGCCTTCAGCGCTCTGCACCACTGTTACGCCTTCCGCAAGCGACGGGTCAGAAAGCGTCCAGCCCGTCAAGTCCCCCGTTTCGAACCCACCGTTTTTAACGCGGTACTTGGAGGTGTCTTTGACATTTACCTGAACCGTGAAAGTAAGAGTTTCGACAGCTTGCGTAGCGCTGTCCGTTGCCGTTACGTTTACCGTGAGAGTAGTGTTTTGAGTAGATTGGGCAGTATAGCTTAAAATATCTTTTCCGTCGATATTTGTTACCGTTGCGCCGTCCGCCGAATATTCGTAAGAATAAGTCTCCGCGCCGTCAGGCTTGATTTCAAATGTACCGGTATCGGAAACTCCTCTGTCTATGTTAATAACACCGTTATCAAATACAGGCACCGCATTTTTTACCGTCACCCCGAAATTAAGCGTTATACTGCCGCATACAAGCGAGATTTCCGTTTTGCCTGCGGTTATAGCAGTGATTGTAACCGTGCCTCCGCTTTCGCTGACAACGGCAACGCCCTCCTCAGAAGAAGTAAGGGAAACGGTGTGTCCGTTTGTAATAATATAATCGGCGATATCAAAGATATAACTTCCCTCTGCCAAACGGAAAGATTTATCTTCAATATCCTTAATTTTTACAGGTTCCTCTTTGGGTTTGTCTGTTATAACGGAATTTATAGTCAAAGACTGTGTTATTATAACGGTTGAGCCGCCCGAAAGCACCTGTTCACCAACTTGCCAACCGGCAAACTGCTTACCTTCGGGAATTTCCTGCTCTGTAGTCAAGGGAAGTTTTATCTTATCTCCGTGCTTGACCTGCTGTTCTTTGCCGTCAATCGTAACGGTGTAATAAACAGGCGCCTCCGTTTTTGTTACGTTTACGGTAACCTTAAAAGTTATATTTTCGTAAACATTCGCAGGGTTTTGAATGTCTGTACATTTTGCGCTTACCGTGATTTCATAATTACCCGAAGCAACAGGCGCAAACTTAAGTTTATTGCCGTTGATTTCCGCGCCGTTTATCAGATTATTTGCTATCGTGTAAATGACGTCAAAGCCGTCGCCACCGGAAACGGGCGCCAAAGTCACTTCTACAAAAGAATTTTCATTCAAATCGAGTTCGGCATTCAAGTCCCCAAATACAGGCGCAGGTCTTTTCCCATCTTCTTCGCCGAGAACACTGACATTAAAAGTCACTGTAATGTCTATGCACTTTAAAATAAGATTTGCAAAGCCTTTCGCAACGCCTTTTACCGTGACTGTATCGCCTTCAAGAGTTGCCGACGCAATATTGCTATTGCAGCTGACCTCGACTTTTTTACCGTTGGATTTGATGTGTTCGCTTACTTTTATTTTTTGAGTTGCTCCGAGATTTAACGTGATATTCGTCCCGTCTTTTATCTTTTCGGGCTTAACATCCTCTTGCGACGTACCGTCGCCGTCTCCGCTATCGCATCCTGTTATTACTGTAGGAAACGCGCATACCATACACGCCGCCAACATAAACGCAACAAATTTTTTTGATTTTTTCATTATTTTTCCCCTTTCTTAAATAATTAAATTTTATTTATTGCTTTAACCCATTGAATTTCAAATTCACAATCCGCACCGGTAGAAGACGTTGCCGCATTCAAGTAAACAATATCCTTTAACAGCGACACGTCCGGTTCCGTATCATAATAAGTCACTATTTCGTCGAAGACAGCAACGCCGAACGCCCCGACCTCTTTACCGTCGCAAATCTCTATATACAGTCTTTCTCCGATATACTGCGAAATGTCTGCGACGTAAGTAGTCATAGTAGCCAGCATACAGCCCTTATCGACATACGGAAAGTTTTCGTTTTTAAACTGCGTATTTTCATATTCCGCAATTTTAGTGCCGTCTGCTTTGTAAACTTTCAGCACTGCGGCTGCGCCGCCCATTTTGAAACTTATAAAACCGCTTCCGCCTAATGTAAACGTTTCGGAACGAAGAGAGTACAAATCGCTCTCTCTGTTCTGCGCGCTCCAACCGTCGAAGTGGTATTCTCCCGTTTTATTGTAAGGCAGTTTCTCATTCCAGAATGTACTGTCGGAAATTATCGCACAGTCAGTTTTAATTTGTCCGTCAACTACCGTCCATCCCGTCAAATCTCCCGTCTCGAAACCGCCGTTCAAAATTACATTAATGTTATTTATAGCGTTTACTTTCAGATTTAAGGTTTGCTCGGTTACTTCGTTGCGCGCATAGTTCCTGATTTCAACCTTTAAGATTAAATCATAAACTTTATTAAAAGCAGGCGAGTTCGCGTCCGCAGGATTAAACGTAAGAACGTTTCCGTTTAACGTAATCTCTGAATTTTCTTCAACAAGCGAGAACTTAAACGTATAATCTGCGTTAAGGTTGCTCGGACGCAAAACTATATTGTTGTGATTATAAGCAAAATTAAGCGTATATTCTCCGCTTTTAAATTCGGGCACAGGCAAAAGGTTAGTCGCCGAAACCGCAGACTGAGGCACATCCTCTTTGTTTTCGTAATAAGTCACAAAATCGTCGGCAAAAAGCAAACCCCAATCTTTTACTGCGTAGTCTGTAAGTCTCAATTTAACGCGCTTCCCTGTCAAAGGCGAAATATCCGCCTTGTACAGGGTCATATTTGCGCCGAACCCCTCGCAACCAACGGTTATAGGATACCCAATAAATACACCGCCCTTAGTCGTGAACCTTTCGTTACCGAAGCGGTAATATACCACTTGCGGATTATCCGCGTCGACAACTTCAAGATAACAGAGTTCATTATCCATACCTCCGCCAAGGCGGTAGGTCATCATCCCCGAGCCGCCGACGGTAAATGCAGAACTTGTAAGGGTCCCCGTTGCGCCTTCGTTACCGGCAAAACCGCTGAAAAAGTACAGACCTTCTTTATTGAAAGTGTACCACTCGTTCCACCACAGATAATCGTATGAAATATTGCCTATGTCGCCTTCCTTTTCCCACCCCGGAATTTCGCCGCTCGGTGATATTCCTGCTTCGAAATTTCCGTTTGCAACCTGATATTCGTTTTGCGGAACGCCGTTAGCGCAAGTCAAAAGGTTAATTGCCTCCACACTGTTCGGCGGAAAGCGGTCGATATCGTCTTCGGTATAATAAGTAATAAAGCTGTCCGCGGTAACAAGCCCCCAGTTGCTTGTCGCATTATCCGTTATTCTTATTCTTAATTTTTCGCCCATAAATGCTGATACGTCCGCACGGTAAACGACCATATTGGCAAGGTTCGTACCTTTATTTACTTTGCCGAGACCTGCGTCGTAAAACAGCAAATTGCCGTATCTTGCAACTTCCTCGCCGTTTTCTTTCAAAACCGAAACATAGCAGAATCTGGGGTCATGCGCGCCGCCGAGACGGAACGTAATCCAACCAGAACCGCCGACCTCAAATAAAGAGCTTGTAAGAGTTCCTGTTCCGCCCTCGTTATCAAGTCCTGAAAAAAGAAATTTTCCGCACTTGTTGTAGGGCAATTTTTCCGCCCACCAGGTATCGTCTGAAACCACTCTGCCGAAATCGCCTTGCAGGTCCCAACCGGCAAGGCTGCCGCTTTCGAAGCCGCCGTTTAAAATTTGATACTTGCTTGCAGGAATATCCTCTTTTACGTCGTAAATAACTTCGAAGCAGTCGTTGAACTGAGGTACCGTTTCGTGGTGAGTTATAACGCTATCCAACACAACGCAACCTGCCATATTGTCAGAAGAATTTTCATCTACTACTTCTATGTAAAGTCTTCTGCCCTTGAAAGGCGAAAGGTCTACTTTGTATTGGTTCATATTGATAACGCGCATTCCGTTAGGCACATTGGGAAACTGCATATCCTTAAAAGCGAAGTTTGAAACTCTGAAAAGTTCTCTATCCTCTCCGCCGTCGACGGCTTCTTTAAAAATCAAATATGCCATATTGTTATCAGCGCAACCGCCGAGCTTGTATGTAACAATTCCGTTACCGTTTTCATCAACTATAAAACTTGAAGAGCGCATACGCCCTGTCGCCGTAGGATTAAAGTAACCGTAATGATAGTTGCCTTCCCTTTCGTAAGGAATCTGTTCTGCCCACCAATAGGGATTTGAATTCACTCCGTCATCAGAGAATGCAAGTCCTTCAAGAACCGTCCACCCTGAAAGGTTTCCAGTTTCGAATCCGCCGTTGGCGATATCGAACTTAGACGGAGCCGACACGCCGCCCCTGTTAGCCGTTTTTGCGAAATAGGCGCCCTCGCTCTGTGCTTCGGCATCATTGCCTATACGAATATCGTCCACGCTAAGGTAGCCGTAATAATAGCTTGTATCGTTGTCGACTATGCGTATGTAAAGTTCCTGCCCTATATAGTCGACTAAATCCAATTTGTATTGACAGAAATTATCCGTATAACAGGTGCCGTTTTCATAGTCAGCTATGTCAATATTGGAAGCGTCCTCTGCAAAATAGCGGTTTGTCTGACTTGCTATCATTTTGTCATCCGAAGCGCGGTAAATTCCGACATAGCAGACTTCCGCCGCAGGCTTCTCTTCTGCATTGTCCGAACGCGAAGTCGCCAACGCGCCACCTGCAAGTTTCATCGATATCGTTCCGTCGCCGCCGAGCACGAAAGTTTGCGAACGAATCGCTCCCGTACACGTTGCAGGGCGACTGTTATCAAAACCTTTTCCGCTAAGATACCAGTTTCCCGTCTGGTTTACGGGAATAACGTAACCGTGAGGGTCTACATCGGCGGAATAAGAGAACGTCTTGCGCGACGAGACGCTGTCGTCGTCGTAAGCGTCGCCGTACTCGACAGTCCATCCGCTTAAATCCGCGGACTCGAAGCCGCCGTTAACCACAACGGAAGGATGCTCGGGTTTTGACGCACATCCAGCCGCCGCGATTGTTGCAGCAATTGCCGTAACAGATAGCAAACTTATAACAAGCTTCTTCATTTCGCCGCCTCCTGCAATAAACCGCTGTTTCCGTAATATGCCTGAGTTACTTCATCCCTGTACGCGCCTTTCAATTTGCGCACCGTAAACTGCGTAAACGTAAGCGAAGAATTTTCTTCGAACACGCGGAGATAGTCCGAATCTCCGTATTTGGGATAAATTCTTGTTGTAAAACTCATAAGTCCGTCCACATAGACTTCCAAAGTAGAACGGTCTAAAAGTATTGTCACCTCATACGAGTTTTTTACGTTTTCCCAAACATGAGAATTGCCCTTTTTGACAAGAGTTACGGAAGACTTGGAACGGTCAACCCATACGCCTGTGTTGTCGAATACAATTTGCGTAAGTTCGGCGACTTCCGCAGTCGAATAAGGATTGTATCTTACAGCTATGCTTCCTTTATATTCCGCATCTTTCGGCTGCAAGGACAGTTTGGCGTCGATACGGAGCATATCACCCCTGATATCTTTTATCGCGTCGTTAAGCTGTTTAACCGTTATGTCCGCCGAAGTCATTTCATACAACGGGGAATCGTAATAAAGAGATTCTATTTCCGCTATCGGCTTTCTGACAAGCCCTTTTCCGTCCTCTGAAAGAGAAATCTCCAAAGGAAAAGCAAAGTTATGAGCCCAACCTGAGTTGACGGTAGATTCTGCATCCGTACCCTGAACTATTCCGTAAAGGACCGTCCTCGGATTTTCGGGATTTTTCGTATCGACAAAGCCTGCCTGACCGTTGAAATGCCCGTCGCCGTAATCGAATTTGTGCAATGTGTTTTTATACTCTTCGTCGGGAATAAATTTGCAAGTAAGTTTATCGAAAGTTCCTAGCCAATAATATGTGTCTATGCTTACGGAAGAATTATCCGAAAACTGCGGAATCACCATCAAAACATATTTGCTTTCACGACCGTTGGTTACAGGAAGCATCATTGTGCACTCCCAATGGATTCCGAGTTCGGGTGCGGCGTTTTCATAAAGGTAACCCCTGTATTTCCAGTCGCGCATATCCTTTGAGGTGAACATTGGAATGGCGCCGCCAGCGTTAGGGTTAGAACTCGATACTGTCAAGTAATATGTATCCCCTTCTTTCCAACAGGTGCTGTCTCGGAATTCGTTCACCTGACCTTGCATATTGTCGGGGTCTTGGGCGATAGCCACTTTTTCTTCTACGATCCAATCTACAAGATAGGGGTCGGAAGGGTCTGACGGATGAGCATACGCAATATTTTGTCCGCTGCCAGAACTGCCCGGAACAGAACCTGCCGTAAGAAGCAGCCAGGGCGCGCCGTCGGGGCCTATGACCGAACCGCCCGTCCAAACGCCCTTGGAACAAACCCCTGCCGGAACCACAGCGTCCTTGACGTATTTCCAATGTACCATATCGTCGCTGACAATATGCCCCCACCTCATCATAGAGCCCGTAAACCTCGGACCGGCAGGATTGTGCTGATAAAAGACATGGTATTTACCGTTGTAATAGAAGGGCGCGTGCGGTTCGTTCATCCATACACCGGGAGGCATTGCGTGGAACTGAGGGCGATATCTGTCTCCCTCGTATTGCGAGCTGTCAATCGCTACTTCTTTCCAATCAAGGGAAGGGTGTCCGCCTTTTGCCCCCTCGTTATAAAGAGCTTTCATTTCGTCAGGCGTAAAACTTCTGTCATAAATTCTCACCTCGTCCAAAAGTCCGGCAGGCATCTGCGTATTTACGCCGTTTTCGTCCTGCTGTGCTTTCGTATAGCCCAAATACAAGGGTTCTTCCACACTGCCTACAAAACTTGACAGCGCCATATCGTCCAATACGGTTTCGTAAGCTATTTTGCCGTTATATGAAAGCGACAAATAACCGTCGGAGAGGTTGACGCTTGCGGCTATGTGCGACCATTCATACAAAGGCAACGCGTTTATAGGGTCGTAAAAACCCCAAACGACATCATTGCCAGCTTCGTTGTTTACTGCAAATTCTATTCCCCATAGTCCCTGAGCGCCGTAACCGAACGAAAATCCTTCGGCAATTTCCAAAGAACTTTGACCGAGCACGGTAGTAAGCCTTTTATAACCTTCGGCATCGCCCGTATAATTACCCAAATCTTCGAAAACTCTCGGCGCAACCCATGCAGACACCGTAATTTCCTTTTTAGGCATTTTAAAATCTTTGTTTTCTATACAGACGGAAAATCCGTCCATATACAGCGACTTACCCATAACACCCTGTTTCAGTAACGGGTCGCTTGAAGGTTTGTAAATTTTATCCTGATTTTCCGCGTTGAAAACGTAATCTATTTTGTAGCTTTTTCCGTTTGCGCCGTTTATCGTTCGGTTGCCCGTTGTTTCGTCAAAAGAATATGCAACCAAAAGATTGTTTTGCTCTTCCGCACAACCTGAAAGCGCGAACGCCATAGCTCCGACAGTAAGAACGCTTGCCGATAACAATGAAAATAATTTCTTTGCACCCGATTTTTTCATACCTTCAACCCTGCCGTTCCGAAACCTTGAACTATATATTTTTGCGCAGCTATGTACACAATGAAAATAGGTATACTTGTAATAACCAAAGACGCCATCTGCGCGCCCTGAGACAAGTTTTCATCCGCCCTTATAACCGTCAACGCCGCCTGAATAGGCATTAAATCGTTGTTATCAACAAGTAGCATCAAAGGCCAAAGATAATCGTTCCAAACGCCGATGAAGCAGAAAACAGCAACAGTTGCGACAATGGGCTTTGACAGCGGAAGAATTATTTTAAAGAAAATTTTCAGATTGCCTGCGCCGTCTATCCTTGCCGCCTCTTCATAGTCCTGCGGTATACCTTGGAAAAATTGCATAAACAGGAACATATTGAATACGCTTATCGTCGCAGGAAAAATAATTCCAAGAATATTTGTCGCGCCGCTGAACCCAAGCATTTGCTTTACGACCATAAACAAGGGTATTATGGAAGTTTCTACGGGCACCACGATTAAAAATAAAATTATAAAAGTAAAAAACTTTTTGCCAGGTATTCTGAACTTAGCAAGAACGTATCCTGCAAGCCCGTTTATGATAATGTTGAGAACAATCGAGATAATTGCGTATCTTATGCTGTTCAGCGCGTATTTGCCCATTTCATAATCGACAATTACGGTCTTGTAATTCTCCCATGCCGAACCCAGGTTAGAAAAATCGGGCAAAAACATACCGAGCGTTCCTGCGCTTGAAGAGATAGCCGCGTCGCTCTTTGTTGAAACCGCAAGCATATAAATTAAAGGAAACAGGAAGAAAATAGAAAGCACCGCGCCGAAGATGTAATAAATTAAATTGACAATAAGCTTTTTAGAGCCCTTTTTTACCACAGCGATTTCATTGCCGTCCGCGTCCAGAAGCGGATTTTTCTTTTTGAACATATTACTTTTTCTCCCCCAATATCTTTTTCTGAATAAAAGTAATTAAACCTATAAATACGGTCATTAAAAGCGCGATAGCCGAAGATTTACCGACAAATCCCGTACCGGCGTCATTACCTATGTAATACATATAGAAGCTCAACGTCCAGCCTACGTCGTTTTTGCCGAGCATAATCATAGGCTGAACCATTATTCGGCACGCGCCTATAAATACTGTGATTGCTATATATAAAACAGAGGATTTCAAACCGGGAACTGTTATATGTATGAACCTTTCCCACGCGTTTGCGCCGTCAAGCCTTGCCGCTTCGTATAAGTCGCTTCTTATGTTCGAAAGACCGGAAAGGAATATCAGCATCTGATATCCGCAGCCTTGCCACGCGCTTATTATGACCACCCATAGCATAGCGGTTCCCGGCTCCTTTAAAAATGCCTGCTCCGAAACGCCGAAAAGCCCCAAAAACGAATTTAAAAGACCCGTGGGTTTGTCGGATAAAATATCCATCCATAAATAGGAAGTGACCGTGAGTGAAATTACAACCGGCGCAAAAAAACAAACTTTGAAAATTCCGGAACCGCGCACTTTACGGTTGCAGAAAATCGCAAGCCCCAACGCCATTAATATTTGCAAAGGCACTACGCCGACGACAAATATAGCCGTATTTTTTATTGCCGACAGCATTTCGCCGCCTGCGCCTATTTCTTTGAAAATTTCCGCAAAATTAGCAAAACCTATGAACGTTACTTCGTCGGGGTGCATTTTACTGTAATCGGTAAAAGCGTAACCGAGCGAAAAAAGCATAGGCAACATTATAAAGAAAAAGCAAAGAACTACTGCCGGAAGTATCATAAGAAATCCCGTAAGACAGTGTTTAATACGGAAGACCGTACCCGTTCTTTTCGCTTTGTAAAGGTCATAAGCTACTACGCCGAGAAACACCGACAAAAACACGCCGAAAATGAGTAATGCTATTGTTCCCATTATTCTTACCCCCTATCAGAATTTATCGATTGTTTCCTGCAATGTTACGGTTTTTCCTGCAATGAAACTTTTCATATCGCTTATTCTGCCTAATTCGTAAATTATTTGGTTAAACGTTGTAGAAAGCACAGCATATCCGACCATAGGCGGACGGGCTTTACCCGTGTTTGCAAGCTGTTTAAAAAGCATTTCCTCGGGCGAGCCCTCTTCATATCTGCCCTCGTTTACGCTCTTCTTGGCAGAAATCATTCCCGTATGGTCGGTAATGACGCGTGAACTCTCGTCGTTGACAAGCCATTTCAAAAGCTCGCGCGCGGCAGATTTATCCTTGTGATGATTCTGCGTTATTCCGAATGACCAGCTTCCTGTGGCGCTCGACTCGCACCCTTCGACAAGATATGGATAGGGCAACAATCCCCAGTTTGTGCCGTTGGGAAAAGCCGAATAGTTCTTGTTGCGCAGGTCGGCTATTGTCCATCCCGAGGAAAGAAACATACCTACCTTGCCGTTGTAAAAATCGTTTGCATCCACACTCGGCGATGTGTAGCCCCCGTCCAAAAGCGATTTAAGATATGAGAAAGCCGAAACAGTTTTATCGCCGTCCAAATAACCTTTCACCGTTTTTCCGTCCTGCGACGCGAATTCTCCGCCTGCAGCGTATATGAACGGGTACAAAAGATACGGGGTAGTTTCGTCAGAAGTTCCGCCGAAATTCATATTGACGGCAGCTGTTTCGCATACAGGCTTCAGACGTTCGCACACAGAAGTAAATTCCGCAAAAGTCCAGGGCGTTTCATCACTGTAATCCGAAATTTCTTTATCCGAAATTCCCGCTTTTTTAAATAAATCTTTATTATAATAGAAACCTGCGCTCGATTCCTGTATCGGAAGTCCGTAAATTTTTCCGTCGTAAGTATTTATACTGCCCTCGAAAAATTCGTCTTTGATGTCTTCCACCATTCTCGTTATATCGTACAAATATTCGTTTGCGGCATAGTAAGAACATCTGGGCGCGTCAAAAGTTATAATATCGGGAAGCTTGTTTTCAAGTTTCATGGATATCAAAGCCGTTTCATAAGCGCTGGAACCGTCAGTTCTGGGTATGTATTTAGCCGTGGCTTTGATTTTTCTTTCTTTATAAGCTTCATTAAAGGCATCGATACGCTTTTTATAAGCCTGCCCTTCCTTTGACGAAGAGGAAACGTGGAACATTACCGAAACTACGTTGTTACCGTTCTCGCCCTCGGCGTCCGAATCGCTTTTAAACCAACCGGGAATGCCCGATACGACTATCGCCGCGCAAGCTACGACGGCAACTATGCTAAAAATTTTTTTGACTTTCATAATTTCCGAATCCTTATCAATTAATGATTTTTCTTACTGTTGCACAGTAAGAAGTCCCCATGGGGACTGAAAATTCCCGATGTCGGTTTATTTTGTTGTGTTGCCTTTAATAAACTTAGTTTCGAGCACCGTTCTTACCGGCACTTCTTTTCCGTCTATGATATCCGACAGACGTTGCACAATTGTCTTTGCCATTTCGGCTATAGGCTGTTCGACCGCCGTCAGAATATAATTGCTGCTCCATTTCTTAAACGAGCCGTCATAGGCTATAATCTGCAAATCATCGGGCACGGAATAACCCTTTTCAATTGCGGCGAGGTAAGTTGTCTGCGCCATTGTATAGCCGGAAGCAAAAATCCCGTCGACATCGGGATAATCGTTGAAAAACGAGTCAACCGTTTTACGTTCGTCGCCGTGAATAATAACGTCGTTGACAATACGCGGCGGCATACCGTATTTAGCCATTACGTCCAAATATGCTTTTTCGCGTTGCAACACTTCGGAATCAACTATGGGTTTTGAGCCGACGTATCCGATTTTTTTACAGCCTTTTGAAATAAGATATTCTATGGCGTCCGCCGTCGCCTGATAATTGTTAGATGTAACGTACGGCACCTTGTCGCTCAAAGGTCTGTCTATCGAAACAAAAGGACATCCGCGCATATCCGCTTCGTCGTGTTTATAGTGCGTCACGAAAATAGCGCCGTCGATTTCTTTTTTATGAATTTTATCTATTATGCTCTTTTCTTTGTCTATTTTCTGCTGACTGGAAACTATTAAAAGCGACCAACCCAACTTGTCGGCTTCGTCCTCCACCGCCTCTACAAACTCAGAAAAAAACGGATGATTTATTATAGGGACGAGTACGGCGATAACCCCCGTTCTGTTCTTGCGCAGGCGATGCGCCGTGCTGTTTGGCTTAAAACGCAAATCATTTATAGCTTTAAGCACAAGTTCTCTTGTTTTATCGTTTACGCAACCTCCGTTGAGCACCCTTGAAACGGTGCCTACGCCGACATTGGCGCGCCTTGCTACGTCTTTAATTGTTACCGCCATCTTTTTTCCCCTTTTTAAGCATTATGACCGCTATAAGCACGCCTTCCGCCAAAATAACAGTTCCTATGATTACAAACAAAACGGTGGAAATAACGCCTGCGTTGCCCTCGTTGAAGTTGACTTCAAGCTTAGGCGTACCCTTTACTGTAACCTTTGCGTGAAGTCCGTCAGAGTACGAAACTTCATTTTCGCCGACCGAGAACGCCGCGGCAAAGACGGTAAGCTGAGTATCCTCGATTTTATATAAAGAACCGTCCAACGTCTTTCCGTTTACTTTAACTTCACCGGACGGCGCGTTGCCTATAAAGAAAACCGCGTTACTGTCCTGTTGAAGTTCCACATCCTGCCAAATTGCAGAGGGAACAGACTGAACATTCAAATCAAAACTGTATAAGCAATTGCGTCCGCGGATTTCAAAGGTATATTTGCCCGATTCGGGAAGAGAAGCTATATAGTTTTGGGAAAGGGTAATTTTTCTTCCTTCGACAGAATAGAAGCCCTCGTCCACGGTTTTGTTGTTCCAATTACGGTTGATAACCGTGAATGCGGAAACATCGGTATGATTCCATTCTACGTCGCCTGACGTATAGTCGCGGTTTATGTTTTCCGTAACGGATACGTTTTTGAAAAGCACATCCGCCGCGCAAACGTTCAAACCGAATAAACCGCTTTCAGGCGCATCGTCGCAAAGACGGTATTCTAAAACGAACTCGGTGTTCAGATAAACTTTGATAAGTTTTCCTTCGGCGATTACCGTAAGCGTAACGTTGCTTAAATCGTCGAGATGTCTGTGTACTTTTGCCCCGTCGCCTGCGCTGGACCAAAGTTTTACCGCGCCTTTTACATTGCCTGTGTCGTTACAGTCGTAATTTACTATTACATATTGCGACATATCGGCTTCCGCACGGAATACGAGAGCCGCGGCAACTCCGCTTCTCAAATCGAAACATGCAGAATACATAAAGTCTTTGCCCTCATTTTCAGAGAACGCGAAAGCGTCGCCGGCCATAACTTTTCCTATATAACCTTCTTCCGAAACGTACCAATTGCCCGAATTTACCGATGTTAATTCGATATCCGAATCGGCGCAACCGGAGTAGGCCGTAACGTCTATATATTCTACGGCATTGCCGCATACGGCTTTTATTACGGCTTTACCGGCGCTTTCAGCATACAGCGTAAGTCCGTACTCCGTTTCCTTAAAACTGATAACATTTTTTCCGGAAACCAACTCATAAGTAACTTTTCCGCCTGCTGATACGACAATGCTCTTTTGCGTACAAAGGGTAGTATCCAACTCGATTTTTTCATGCCCGACGTTTAAGAAGTTATCGGGTTTTTCCTGCCAAACGGAAGAAAACGAATTGACCGTAAGTTTATTAAATGTAACATCGTTTTCGGACGAAAACGACATTCCTACCGAATCGGGATTCGAAAAAGTAATGACATAAAAGGGCGCCGCGCCGTCGTCGCAGAACACTTCCAAACTGCCGCTGTCACACAAAATATAGAATGAAAGAACTCTGCCGTCGCCTGTATGTGACGCATATTTTTCCGCATAGTTCGGCAAATTGATATTTCCGCTTGCCGTATTAGCGCGGTCAACATAATATCCGTCGGTTTCGTTCCAACCGATTTCCGTATATTCGCTTTCTCCGATGCGAACGCGGAAAGCTACCGAACCGCATTGGGGATTGGATATTTGCGCGTCTATTTCCAAGCACGAAGCCGTAAGGTTTTGCAAAACGTTTTCACCCGCTTTGACTTCATAATCGGTAACGAACGCCATTAATTTTTTGTTTATATCTGAATTTTTTGTAATGGGGGTCTGAGTGAGCAGGTATTCGCCTGTTACACCGTCAAAATGCAGACCCCATTCTACGGGCACGGTCATTCCGCAGTTCCAACGACTGCGTAATTGCGTAAAGAAACCGCTGTCTACCGACGCGCTTGCGCCTGGAACGCCTGAAAACCAGCTTACCGAAACGGTTTTATCTTTATATTCTCCACTATCTATGTAGAATGTTTGCGTCGCGTAAGAATCAGGACCGAAATCCATTTGCTTTACGGGTACTTCGTTTAAAGGCATTTGCGATATGTCTTTGCCGTCCACTTCTAAAACAAATCGGTTATCTCGGAACAAAATGTCGCCGACAATGTAACCCCTGCCTGCCAAAGACAATACGGTTTTCGTTTGACCGTTATCCGCTTCTATAAAAGCAATATCGGGACATTCAGGACCGTTTGTCGCCGTTGTGTTTACAAGCGGAACCTTTGCTTTGAATCCGCCGGCGGCCTGCCAGTTTACCAAATCGTACGAACGCAGAAACCAAACGTCAAAAGGGTCGCGCATACCGGTAAGAAGCATACCGTAAACGGTCGAGCCGTTATTATCGTATTGAAAAACTTTGGGGTCGCGGCAGTCGGTCTTATCGTTGCCGAGACCTAATAGATTTTGCGAGGGAACATATACGCGCTTTGTCCAGGTAAGTCCGCCGTCGTCGCTTGACATTATCATTTGGTCCTGCTTTGCACCGTCCCTTGTGTAAAAAGCGATAAGTCCGACACCGTCGCCCGTTTTATATGCAGACAAATCGCCAAACCAATTCTGGCTTTCTATGAGCGCGCTTTCACCTTTGTGATATACACGCGCTGAACCCGACCAAATATATCCGTCGCCGTCTCCCCAACTGCCTGCCTCGCCGCCCTTTTCGGGATACAGACATATGGGTAAATTTTCCCAATGCATTAAATCAGTACTGCGCGCGTGTCCCCAATACATATCGCCCCAAACGTTTGCAAACGGATTGTGCTGATAGTACATATGATAATAACCGTTGTAATAAACAAGCCCGTTGGGATCGTTGTTCCAGTGTGCAAACTGGCTGAAATGGAACTGATTGCGGTAAAGCTCGGTATAATAGGAATAATCATGACGACCTATTACAACGTCGTCAAAGAAAACGTCTGCGTTACATACGTTATAGCCGAGACTACCTCCCCGATACGCTTTGGTTTCGGAAAGTTCGTCCAAATTAATCGAAGCGGCTTCACTGCTTCCGTCCGTATACGAAAAACGGCGTATCCCGTCCGCATAGCATTCCAGATAAGTTCCGTCCTCTTCCGCCGTCACTATAACTTTAAGCCGCACGGCAGAAACCTGACGCACTTTCGGTCCTACCATAAGTTCCTCTGAGCGAGTCATTTTGGCATTTCCGATGAAATGTTCGTTTTTAAGCTCTTCGGCTACATATCCTTCCTCGGTTTTCGTAAAATACAAAAGTTTTACGCGGTTGCCGACCCTGTCGATATTGAACGCCCAAAGTCCGTCTTCCGTTCCGCCGAAAGTCAACGCGGCGGCGTCTCCGTTATTAAAGTTTACGGTAGCGGAAAACACGAACGAGTCATTTTCTCCGAATGAAGCTTCCACCGTTTTGAAAGTATCGCCCGTGTTTGAAGTAATTTCGATTCTTTCGGTATATGCCGAAGCTTTATAACTTACCGTGCAAAGTCCTATAATCAAACACGCCGCAAAAAGCGCAAACGCAACAAACAGAGTGATTTTTCTCTTGATTCCCATTAGCTCTCCCCTTTTATCGACTTACAAGAAACTGCAATTAGATTTTGTTCAAAACCGCGTTTATTGCGGAAGCGTCGGGCAGACAATCTATTGCGCCTTTACCCAAAGTGTTCAACGCTCCGCAGATATTTGCTACGGTAAATACCCCGTTCAAAAAATCTTCAGTCCAGCCGTCACTATGCACCCCGTCCAACTGTTTCAAAACACCCGCATAAAATGCGTCGCCTGCTCCCGTTGTATCGATGGGGGTTACCCTTATCGTCTTAACCTTATTGCATTTTCCGCCGAAACGCCATTCGCTGCCGTTAGAACCGAGACTGACACATATTAGCTTGCCATACAAACCGTTTATGTAATCTTCGCCGAAAATTTCTATTTCATCTTCTGAAAATTTCAGTATATCGGATTTTTCTATAATTTTTTTATACCTTTCTTTAGCTACGGACGCATCGCGGAAAATGTCCGTGCGGTAATTCACGTCGAAGCTTACAAGCTTATTTTGCGCGTGCGCACGGTCGGCTGTATTTAATGCGTATTCCAAACCGCAATCGTCAGAAAGCATAAGCGAGCCTATGTGCACTATCGACGCTTTTTTTAATTCTTCATCCTTAATGCAAGGCAGAAAACAATCTGCGGTGTTTTTGCGGTAAAAACAGAAAGAACGCTCCCCTTCTCCGTCAAGTTGCACAAATGCAAGCGTAGTATTTTTATCCGATTTTTTATCGATTATCAAACCGTCAAAATTTCTTGACTTTGCAAAATCTGTTAAAAATTCACCCAAAAGGTCGTCCCCTACGCTGCCTGCAAACATCGCTTTACCGCCGAATTTTTTTATTCCGCAAGCAACATTGAAAGGTGCGCCGCCTGCTTTGCGTTCGTAGACGTAGCCGCTTTCGGTCTGTGCGCCAATCATATCGACTAGAATTTCACCCACGCATAAAATCATATTTTACTCCGCTTTACCAAGAATCGACTTTTCTGTTTGAATATCGAACATATGTACCCTTTCTTCCGCAAAAGTGAAATGCACGTCGTCAGAAAAAATTGATACCCTGTCGTTAAGGCAGGCAATAAAATCGCCCTCTTCACCCTCGATTTTAAAGAAAATATGCATATCGCTGCCGAGCACTTCCGTAATATTTATTTTAACCGAAATGCCCGTTGCGCCTATCTTGATATGCTCGCCTCTCAATCCCAAATACACTTCGTGAGGCTGACCGTCAAGGTATTCTTCGTTTACGGGTCTCAACTTTTCGAGGCTGAGTTTAACGCTTTCGCCGTTTTTAAAAGTTACGCAAAGCGATTTGCCGGACTTTATGACGGTTACTCTGAAAAAGTTCATCTGCGGCGTTCCGATGAAACCTGCGACAAACTTATTTTCCGGATAGTCAAACAAATTTGTCGGCGTATCTATTTGCTGTATGTAACCGTCTTTCATTACGACGATTCTGGAACCCATCGTCATTGCTTCGACCTGGTCGTGCGTAACGTAGATAAAAGTAGTTTTAAGCGCCTTATGCAATTTAACTATTTCAGAACGCATCGTCGTGCGCAGTTTTGCGTCAAGATTGGAAAGAGGTTCGTCCAAAAGGAATACCTGCGGACCGCGCACCATAGCCCTGCCGAGCGCAATACGCTGGCGCTGACCGCCCGACATATCGGACGGCTTGCTTTGCAAAAGCTCTTTTATACCAAGTATTTCCGCCGCCCATTGCACCTTTTCGTCAATTTCCGCCTTGGTGTAGTGACGCATAATTTTAATTTCGTTGCCGTCTTTATCGAGTACGGGTTCGCCGTTTTTGTCACGCTTTATATCGGGTATTTTCCTCATTTTCAAGCCAAACGAAATATTTTCGTAAGAAGTCATATGAGGATAGAGCGCATAGCTTTGGAAAACCATAGCTATATCCCTATCCTTTGCGTCGACGTTGTTTACAAGCCTGTCGCCTATGTAAAGTTCGCCTGCGGAAATATCTTCAAGACCGGCAATCATACGCAAGGTCGTTGACTTGCCGCAACCAGACGGACCGACAAAGACAATAAACTCACCGTCTTCAATTTCCATATTGAAGTCTTTAACGGCAATAAAATCGCCCGTTCTCGCCTGAGGCTCCGCCTTGTTCTTTTTAAATTTGAAAATAGATTTCTTGGCTCCGCCTCTTGCAGGATAGATTTTGCAGACGTGCCTTAACGATAAGTTTGCCATACGACCCCCGTATTTACAGATATTGGAAACGTTTCCAATAATTATTATATTACTACTGTATGAACATGTCAACAATTTTAATATATTTTTTCACTTTTTGTTAATTTACAACATTTGGAAATTTTTGCATAGACATAAAAAAAGCAAGGCGTTTGCCTTGCTTTTTTTAATTCCGATTAATATTTGCTTTTGAGAAGGGACAGCGAGAAACCGTTCTTCGCACCTGCGCCGTATTTTACGTCCGCCAAGCTTTCTTCGAGTTTATCGAGCGCGGTCGCCGCAATCGTAAAGGGCTGTTCCCCGTCCTCGGTATGCCATGAGAAATTTTCGGGTTTTAGAGTAGATGGAGTGCTGTTCGCAAACCTGTTGCCCGAGTCCGAAGAAGAACCGACGTAAGGCGTGCCCGAAGCCCCCGAAAGGTAACTGCAATTTACAAGCTTATAACCGCCCTCAACTTTATCCGCCGTATTTTTATCATTATTTTTCAAAAGGCTTTCAATGCCTCTGTAAACGCAGTTTTCGCCCATAAAACTGCCGCCGTTACCGCATACAATGCCCTGCGAGACAAGCGCGCATTTCCAACCACTGTTCACGCCCATTACAATTCCTGCCGCGTTTCTGCCCTTTAAAAGGGAACGGTAAGAAATGTACTGCGAGCTGTCAACTATGCAATTGTACATATAAGAGTTGCCCCCTCTGAGCTTGGGCAGTCTGTCTTCAAGGTTAATAAATTTACAATTCGAAAATGAAACCTGCAATTTTAAGTTGTACTCGTAAGGGTCGCCGCTGTCGCCGCACAAAAAGCCCTTTTTCTGAGGAATAGCCAGACCGTACAGAATTTCTTCAAAGCTTATTCCCTTAGCCCTTAAAGCATTGTAATAGAGATAATTTTTACCGCCTGCCTGATACTCGTCCTCTATCTTCTTCATCATTTTGTAAAGATAGCCGTCTTTATCGTCGCTTCCGCCGTTGAAGTTGCACCAAGAAATGTGTAAGCCGTTGCCGCCGTCCGCGCCGTAGGGCGCGCGGAACGCCACCCCTGCGTTTGCCGTATAATCAGGATTAGAGTAGTCGATTTGACCGTCGTAGGACTTGCCGAAAGTGCAGTGGTCAATCCAGACATAGCCGCAGAACGCAACTTTAAAATAAGCCCAGCCGAAAGCGTCGTAATCGCCGACAGCGTTCGTCGAAGCGTCGGACGCGTCCTCCCATTGCCATATTTCGTCAAATTCCAGATTTCTGAAAGCAACGTTGTTGCAACTTGTAACTTTAAAACCGCAGTGGGTAAGCTTTGCCCCGTTTTTGGAATAAATCAACAGGTCGGAAGTGTTTTCAACCTTAATCTGCGAAATTCCGTTTTCGGTATAAACGTCCGACATCGTGAACTTCGAGACAATCGTCGGCTTCTGTTTTCTTGAAAAATCTTCTACAACCCCGTATGTATTTACGCCGCCGAGCTTGTCAAAACCCAGATTCAAGTCGTTTTCGATTTCGATAACGCGAACGGTACCCTTGAAGTTGTCTTCGGTATAACCGTCGGCAGGAACCTGCGTATAAGTGCCCGAAGCGTCGTCCCAAACGTTTTTATAGTGGATTTTAGCGTCTGAAACAGCTTTAAACAGCTCCTCCGCCGTCTTTACCTTGCGGTATGCGTCAGTGTTTTCATATGCGGAAAAATCGCCTATTTTGCCCTTTACATAGCCGTCCGCCGAAAGATTGGTTTTCAAAGCGTCCGCAAGCTGTGGTTCTTCGGGTTGAAGCGCAGGCGGAGTGTCGCCATCGTCTGGCTTGGAACCCGTATCACAAGCGACGCAGAAAATCGCCGAAGAAACAGCCAATGCGGCGGCAAGAATGCCGGCAACAAATTTTTTCATAACATATCCCTCTTATTTATATTTTGCAATTTTGCGCTATACAAAGTAATTTTAACATAGCCTGCACATTTAGTCAATAGGGAAATTCGCATTATCGGAGGGATGTTTTTATGAAAATATTTTGTCTGGTGCCAAAATATTTTCTATAAAGCGTCGCTACGCTCGCACGACTGCGCTCAACATGACAATGCAATCCTGTGCCGTCCTCTGTCATTCCGTCTACGCTGTCACCCCCTAGCCTTCTTATTATTCCGAGCGCATATACCGTCATTCCGAACGAATGTGAGGAATCCCCCTTTAAGTGTCATTCCGAGCCTGCCGAGGAATCTCTTCGGTTGTTGCGCCTTGGGTCGGGGACTTGCGCTTTATCGGGGGGATGTTTCGACAATGCTCAACATGACAAGGGGGACCCTTCGACTGCGCTCAGGGTGACATAAAAGGAGCGGACAGAAATTAAAGAAAAAAATGATCAACTTATAAAAACAGTGAAAAGTTTGTGCCAAATGATTAAATGATAAAAATATACCGCTTACTTAAATAAAAAAATACACGGCTTAGAGTCAAGCCGTGATTTTTTTAAATGTTCCGTAGTCCGTCCGCCAAACCGAAAGCGCGGTTTTTGCGAAATCATAAGAACCACATTATTTTTTTACATAAACCCACTCTAACGCCTAAGCAAGCGGACCACGGATATGGAAACCCCCGTCGGGGTAACCGTCAGCCTTTAAGGTCCTCGTCCGTGACGTCGTCATAGAAGCCGTCGTTATCTGCCGCCGCCGCTTTCTTTTTGTTTGCGACGATAAGCGCGATAAACGCAACTATGAGCGCGAGCGAAGCGATAACTATTAGCGCAATCCACCACCAGTTGGAGCTTTCGCCGCTGAGTGTTTCTCCTCCGCCAATTCCGCTTCCGCTGAGCGAGAATGAAAATTTCTGTGCAGTAACCTGAACGTTGTTGTCGTTGCCGAGCGCAAGCACCACTTCTGCGGTATAATTGCCGTCTTCCGTGGGCGCCTTGTCAAGAACGACGCCGTCCTTTCTGTAAACTACCTTATAAGCAGAACCGCTCTTTTCAAAGAAGCTTCCGCCCGTTGCCGAGGTATCGTCGCCCGTAATGCTTGCAACCGTGCCGTCTTCGTTCCAAGCGACAGTCGCCGCAACAGAGTCGATTGCCCAGGTATAGCTGAGGTTAGCGTCCTTTGCCGTGTAGTTTGCGTTTTTGGGAACGATTGTAGCCGTTGTGGTTACACTGCCCGTGTTTTTAGATGAACCATTGGTGTAGTAAACGTCGAACTTATCAGCAAGCGTTCCCAAGTTAAGGGTCGCGTTGTAAATCTGTCCGTTATAGTTTACCCTGTCGTTTGCCGCAGCCGCGCCGTTAAGCACCCAGGAAACGTTTGAAAAATCAATTTCCGCAGGGGTAACGGTGAAGCTTCTCGAAACGGCGTTGATGTTTGTTTTAAGCTCGTGCGAAGCGCAGCTTACCGTAATAAGGTAATTGCCTGCGTCAAGCCCTGCCGTAGTAGTTATGGGATTTGCAAGAAGAACGCCGTCTTTGTAATATTTAACTTCTACGCCGTCGCTTCCGCTTACTTCTATCTTATTGCCGCTTTCAGCGTCATAAGCCATTGTTTTGCCGTCTTCCGTCCAAGCCGCGCCGTCGATTTTAAATTCGGCGGTTGCCGTTTCAGAAGAAGAAACTACGTCGAACGACTGGAAGCTCTGACCGGAAATCTGATAGTTGCCGCTTACAGTGCTTGCAAGCACCATACCTTTGCCTGAAAGGTTGGTCATACTGTTTGCCGCGATAACGAACGTACCCGAACCGTTGTCCGTAACGTTTGTATTGACCGCGCCGAAGTTGCCGTAGCTTACTTTAACGGCGTTGGGAACGCTTGCCGTAACGGTTACGGCAGTGTTCTTGCCGTCCTGCCAAATCCAGTTATTTCCCGTGGTTGTGAACGTAACCGTTACGTTCATAGGATTGATAACGAAAGTCGTGGTAACAGCGTTTGAGAATTTGTAGTTAGCGTTTGAGCTTAACACGCCGCTTGCTACGGTTATAACGTAGTTGCCTGCATCCTTATAATCGGTAAGGTTCGCGCTGCTGCCTTCCTTGGTTATGGTCTTGTTGTTTATAACAATCTTTTCGTTATTTGCGCCGAGCGCGTAAACTTCTATAACAGGGTTGCTTCCCGAATAGATGTAAACGTTCTGCGTAAGGTAAATGCCTTTAAGTTCGAAAGGATTGATGGTGAACTCTATCTCGTTCTCGCCGAACTGCCAGTTGCCCGTAGAAACCGCGTTTACAGTCGCCTTGTAACTGCCTGCAAGAATTGCATTGTTGCCTGTAACGGGCGAGCCGTCCTTTTCAAGCGAATCGATGTCAAGGTAAACCTTTTCGCCGTCTATTACGATATAGGGCTTGGGAAGTTGGTTCTGACCGTTGTATGTCAGTATGCCGCCGTTCTGAACGCCCTCCCACTGTACTGTCTGGCTCGTTTCAGCGGAAATTGTAATCTTTTTGGTGCCGTTGAAAACGTAGTTGTCGTTTGAAATACCTATAACTTTTACGTTGTATTCGCCGACTTCGACCGCATATACGAACTCAAACAGAACGTAAACGTTGCCCGTGTCGCCGCCTGCCAGCGCAGAGGTTTTTACGGTACCCTGAGGAATTTTAACGTTGCCGTCGTAAGTGAAGTTAAGTCCGTTGGGCGACCAGGTAATGTCGTTATCGGTAAGTACTTTCTTGTTTACGGTCTGAACGGCGCTTGCGTTGGAAATGACGTAGTTTCCGCAGTCAACCCAATCAGAGCCGTCTTTAACCTGAGCTTTAACGCTTACAACCCTTGTGCCGGCAAGGTTCGAACCGCCCGTTACCGAGAAGTTGAGCTGACCTGCGTCAAGCTCCGCCTTAGCGACAGGGTCGCTTGTGGAAGCCGTAACCGTTCTGGGCGTTGTGCCGTCGCTCAAAGTTGCGCCGTGCTGTAAGCCCATAAGGTTGGTATATTCAACCGAAATAGTTCTGGGGTCTATTCTTTGAAGAACTTTATCGTTTTCAAGGGTATAGCCCGTCTTTGTCGCGGTGAAGCGGTAATTTCCGGCATTCTTTGCCTCGGTAACCGTTTCCCAGCTTCCGTCTGCTTTCTGTTTTTCAACGCCGACGGTCACGTCAAGTTTTTCGCCGTCTACTATTATGTACGCGTTGGGTTTCTGGTCCTCGCCGTTATAGCTTACTACCGAGCTGAAACCCTCCCAAATTACCGTATACTTGCCCGAAGCCGATTCGGTAATTCTGAACATACGCGAAACCGCGCCTGAAATTTCAAAGTTTGCGAACTTAGCGTCTGCGCCGAGTTTTGCCGTCGCCGTATAGTCGCCTGCAACCCACTGGGTGCCGTCGCCGCCGAACTCTACCTTTGCGTTTGTCGCGTCGGTAACGGTCAAATCAAGTTTGTATGCCTTGTTGCCGAAACGGAACAGAGCGCTTATCGCAGGGTCCGCCTTGGGCGCGAACTTGGTGCCTGCAAGGAAGTTCCACTCTATATCGTCGGCAGTAATCTGCGCCTTGGTCACGGTGAAAGTCACCGACTGCGCAGTTTTAATCTGATAATTGCCGTTGTATGTGCCTGCGGCAACAGTTGCCTTGTACTTGCCTGCGTTTACCGCGTCGGAAGCCGAAACATATGTGCCTGTGCCGTCGTCCTTTTCAAGCGTTACGGGCAGGTATACCTGTTCGCCCGAAGCCGAAACGTACCACGCCTTGGGCGTAAAGTCGCTTCCGTTGTAGGCAACTTCTTCGTTGTTTGCAACCGTCCAACTGACTGAGGTCAGCTCTTTGGGGGTGATTTTTATGTTTTTGGAAAGCAGGCTTGCCGCTATTTTATAGTTGGGGTTGCCGTTCAGTGCCGTAGCCGTAAACGTGCCTGCATTGACGTTGTCGCCGCCGTACCATACGGGCAGGGTCAGCGTGCCGTCGCCGCCTACGCCTGTCGCCGAGGCGGAAATTATCACGGGGCTGCCCGTGTACGCAACCTCGGGGGTTGCGCCGCTTAACGCCGTCGTTCCGTGTTTGAATGTGACAGCCGTCAGTTCCTTGGGGGTGACGGTCAGCGTCAGATGTTTGGGTCCTATGCTTCCGTCGGACCAGCTGTAGCCTGCGTTTGCGGTCAGCGTTACGGTGTATGTTCCCGCGTCGCGAACCTTAATCTTCTTTGCGGTGTTGTCCCACGACGCAGGGGAACTGACCGTAACGCTCACACCTGTCGGTGTGGAAGATAGCGCTATTTGCTGTTCATTGCCCGTGTATGCCACTGTTTTGGTCGTGTTACCCGCTGTATCAAAGGCAGGCGCGTCGACCGTCAGACCCGCCGCTGACGCGGCAGATTTGAGATTTAGATGAAGCGCGGGGCGGACGGCGCGGACGCCGGACACATAGTAGACGTAGGTGCTGCCTGACGAAGCGACGCAATGAGCACCGTCGGCGAAAGTGTTAGCGCCGGAGCGCAACCAGGTGGAGTTATCCACATTAGTGGCGGTTATATCTTTACCGTCCTGGTCTTCGGCGCCGGCAGTGGTGTTTTTACCGCCGACCGCGGTTTTAGTTACGTTGCCGGAAACCGAGGGGGTGCGGCAGTCGTTGTTTATGTCCCAAAGACCGTGTTCGTAGTTTGAGTAACCTGTTTCGTAGGAGCTGGGAAGCCAAAGCTTGTCGCCGCCCCACGCGGAGTACATATTTTTACCAGTATAGTCGTCCGCAGGAGACCACCAGTTACCGCCGTTCGCACCGAACAGACCGCTGTTTTTCTGGTTACCCCACCAAGCGGTGCCCCATTGTTTCTGTTCCGACTGATACCACTGCCAGCTTACCTGCGAGGGGGTGTCGAAATATTTGCCGTATTTTTCCACAATGGGATGATATTTTGCGTATATGGGGTTCTTTTTTCTTAAAGTCGCGCCCGAACCCTCGTCCGCCGTTCTTATGAATGCGAACTGGTCGTTTGCAGTTGCGCCACTGCCGCTGCCCGTCCAGTTGGTTTCGCCTTCTTTAAGCGCCCTTGTCGAATAAGTGGTGCCGTTGAGCGAAGCCCTTATAAAGCTTGAGCCGTACATGTTAGAGGGGTACGCAAGCGTTTTATCGGTTGAATACCAGGTGTGCCACTGTGAATAGAGGTCGGTATCCGCCTGCCACAGGGTTGCGATAACCTCGCCCGAGGTATCAAGCGAACCGAAAGTTACGTTCCAGTTCACGCCGCCGAGCTGTACCGTGAAGTGGGCGCCACCCGTGAACGCGCTTGCCTTAATCTGCTTTTCGGGCTGTTTTTCAACATAAGCCCTGAGCTCGTTATAAGAGGCTGTTTCTTTCTTCATCAGCCTGCCCATAAGCTTTTGCAGACCAGCCGCGTCGAAAGCGCCGTCCGTACCTGCTATTTTAAAGCTTGTCGAGGACACTTTCGCCGAAGCGAACTGAGTAGCGCCGAAGCCGCCGAAAATGCCCGCAAATGCCGCGACAACGGCACATATCATGGCACATAGCAATGCAACTAACGCTATGGGTTTAGCCCTTCCTTGTCTGAATTTTTGCATATAATTTACTCTCCTTTGCCTCTCGGCAGTAAAAGTTTTTATACTGTTTAAATGGGGACGTTTCCCGTCGGTTTTGCGTGTTTTAACCCGTCATTCCGAGCCCCTGCTGTCATTCCGAGCCTGTCGAGGAATCCCTTTGTCCCTACCTGTCATTCCGAACGAATGTGAGGAATCCCATCGGGTTTGCGCTTTCTTTTTTGGTTGCCGCTTTATCGGTAAGATTCTTCGCTATCGCTCTGAATGACAGAAACCGCTTGAGTTGGGGGACCCGTCGACTGCGCTTACGCTTCGCTCAGGGTGACATTGGTGTCACTGTCATTCCGAGCCCTCACTGTCATTCCGAGCCTGTCGAGGAATCCCTTTGTCTCTTCCTGTCATTCCGAACGAATGTGAGGAATCCCATTGAGAAACCGCTTTGATTGGGGGACCCTTCGACTGCGCTTACGCTTCGCTCAGGGTGACAATGGAGCCACTGTCATTCCGAGCCTGCCGAGGAATCCCTTTGTCCCTACCTGTCATTCCGAGCCTGTCGAGGAATCCCTTTGTCCCTACCTGTCATTCCGAGCCTGCCGAGGAATCCCGTTGAGAAACCGCTTTGGTTAGGGGACCCTTCGACTTCGCTCAGGGTGACAATGGAGTCATTCCGCTCAATATGACGACGCAAAAGTCTTGACAATAAATATAAGAAAACCGTAAAATCGTAGTATGAACTACTACGTTTACATAACTGCGAATAAAAACAATAACGTAATTTACATCGGCGTTACAAACAACATCGAACGTCGCATTTACGAACACAAATCGGGCGAAATCAAAGGCTTCACTCAAAAATACAATGTTCATAAACTTGTTTACGTTGAAATGTACAGCAATATCGACGACGCTATTAAGCGTGAAAAACAATTAAAAGGCTGGTCAAGAAGTAAGAAGAATATTTTGATTGAAACAACCAACCCTGATTGGAACGAATTAATGTGTTAAAAGTTTTGGGTTTGCGCTTTGGTTGGGGGACCCTTCGACTGCGCTCAGGGTGACATTGAAACATGTCATTCCGAGCCCCTGCTGTCATTCCGAGCCTGTCGAGGAATCCCTTTGTCTCTTCCTGTCATTCCGAACAAATGTGAGGAATCCCGTTGAGAAACCGCTTGAGTTGGGGGACCCTTCGACTTCGCTCAGGGTGACAACCTAAGGGATGTTTCGACTTCGCTCAACATGACAGGGAGCCCCTTCGGCTGTGCTCAGGGTGACAATGGAGCCACTGTCATTCCGAGCCCTCACTGTCATTCCGAACGAACGTGAGGAATCCCTTTGTCTCTTCCTGTCATTCCGAACGAATGTGAGGAATCTCATTGGGTTTGCGCTTTGTTTTGGTTGCCGCTTTGGTTGAGGGGACCCTTCGACTGCGCTCAGGGTGACAGAAAACGCTTTGGTTAGAATGTCCGATTAAGGGCGTTCCGCGCGTTTGCGCGGAACGCCTAACCGATGCAACGGCGGTGAAAAGAGTTGAAATAAAAACCGTTGCAGTCCAGTTGTTACAGGACACATTTGCCTTGGTTCGGGGCGGAAAAAATACGATTTTGCATACCCAAAAAGCAGAATTTTTATACAAAAAATGTACATAGATTAAGCTAATAGATGTGCAATTTCTACCTGAATACTATCACTATATTTTTGAAAAGTCAAGCATATTACGGGGTTTAACATAATTTTTTATTTTTACAATATTCAAAAACGGAAAAAAATGACCTTTTTCGACAAAAAAATGCACATCTATTAGCTTAATAGATGTGCAATTTTTTTTGTGATTTTTGTCGGTTTTTTAGCCAAAAAACGGGCAAAAACGGCACATATTAGGGGATATAAGCATAAAAAAGCAAAAAAAACCGCCTTGCGCGAGTTTGCACAAAACGGAATTTTTTAAAAAAAATACTCAACCGCTTAAAAAAGCTGATAATTTAAAAGCTTCGGCAGTTAAGACGAGCCGTTAAATTACGGTTGAGTAAGTTTCGCATAGCCGAAAGAAAGGCATATGCAGGACAGCAACCCCCTTCATCTCAAATCAAATCAGCCCTAAGATACGGTATATCATTAGGATACGGGAAAACTTACTTCATTTTCTTTTGTAAAAGCAAGTGAGTGAAGCGCGGGGCGGACGGCGCGGACGTCGGACACATTGTAGTTGTTGTTGTTGCCTGACGAATTGACGCAATTAGCATTGTTGGCGTTATTGTTATTGCCGGAGCGCAACCAGGAACCGATGCGGATTGCCACCCTAAAAGCACGGCATATTGCCGACTTTTTCTGAAAAATATTAAATTGTTTTATGTGTTTTACTGCTTTGATTGAGAGATTCCTCGACTAAGCTCGGAATGACACGGTGTTGTCATGTTGAGCGGAACGAAGTTTAGTCGAAACATCCCATTGGGTTTTCACTTTCTTTTGGGTTGCCGCTTTACGGTGAGATTCTTCGCTATCGCTCGGAATGACAGAAACTGCTTTGATTGGGAGATTCCTCGACTAAGCTCGGAATGACAGGGAAAGACCCTTCGACTGCGCTTTGCGCAGTTTTTGAAAAACTTACAATGCGGTGTGCAAACTTTCGGGCTTTGCCCTCGGGCAGGGTGACAAGGGCGTCACTGCGCCCCCTGCCTGTCATTCCGAACGAATGTGAGGAATCCCGTCGGGAAACCGCTTTGGTTGGGGGACCCTTCGACTATGCTCAGGGTGACAGGGAGACCTGTCATTCCGAGCCCCTGCTGTCACCCCGAGCCTGTCGAGGAATCCCATTGTCTAACCTGTCATTCCGAACGAATGTGAGGAATCCCATCGGGAAACCGCTTTATCGGGGGGACCCTTCGACTTCGCTCAGGGTGACAGAAAATGTTTTTGTTAGGGGATTCTTCGCTATCGCTCTGAATGACAGATTGGCGGAATTTCTTTAAAACGGCGAAATTTGCGCTGTGTGACCGTTTTGCACCCCGACCGAACAGAACACGGGGAATTTGTTATCGGTGGCTTGACGGGCGCTTGGTGCTTCTTATCCAGCCATTCAGGAGTTTGCCCGTTTCGGCGAGCTGTTCGGCGATGACCGCGGTCTGGTGAATTGTGATAGCCTGTTTTGTTCTTGCCGTTTCGGCGTAGAAGTCGAGAAGCTTTAAACTGACAGCCGCGCTCTTCTGATAAACCAACCTTTGGGTCAGGTCATACTCGAAATTGGCGTGGTATAAATTTTCAACCACCTCTACCGAGCAATTCTGCAAGCGCGCGATTATACTCCACCTGAATTTTTTGGGCGATTTTTCGGTTATTACGAAAATGTACTCGCTCAATTTTTTTGCGTGAGTGAAAACCGCCATTTCTTTGTCGCGCGGAGGGTCAAAATCATTAATGCGGTAGGGCTTGCGCGCGGCGGAAGTTTGGGGATTGTATCCCGAATAGGGTTCGTCGTAGCCGTAAGCCTCGGGATGGTTGAGTTCCGCGGCTATTTCTTTTTGCAGTATTTCAAGCTGTTCCATTGCCAGCTGTTCTTCATTTTTTTCCATAAAGTACCTTTACCCCCTTTCCGTCTGCGCAAGCATATTTTAAAAGCTTGACGTAAAGTTCTTTTTCGAGTCTGTAATTTTGCGAGTGTTTCAAATGCCCGTGAAACGCGGATAGCGACTGCCTTATGCGTTCGGGGGTGACAAGATTTTCTTCCACGGCTTTTTTGAGGAGTCGCGCGCGCCAACGCAGCCTGTCCTTGGTCTGGCGTTTGACGGTTTTGACAACTTTTCCGTTTTCACGGACAAAAAAACGGAAACCGAGGTAGGTTACGCCGTTCTTTAAAGGAAAAATTTGTGTTTTGGAATTGAATTTGAGACCGAGCGCGTGGACTGCCTGCGTGATTTTTGCAAGAACGGACTTTAAAAATTCCTTATCCTCGTGCACGATTACAAAGTCGTCCATATACCGCGAATAGATTTTGACGCGAAGTTGTTCTTTAACAAGCCTGTCGACGCTGTTAAGGTAGAACATTCCGAAAACTTGGCTTGTCTGATTTCCGATCGGTACGCCCCTGCCCGTCTTTACGGGGTCGGGGTTTAGACAATCGTAGCCGTAGGCTTTTAAGTAGTCTTCGGAGGTATTATAACTGTCAATAATACAACAGAGAAGCTTTTTTATTTTATCGTCGCGTATATGCGCGCAAAAAAGGTTTTTGAGAGTGTCGTGAGGAATGCTGGGGAAATATTTTAAAATATCGCACTTTAAAATATAACCCTTGTTGCCGTGTTTTGCCGTGAACGAACGGAGCTGAGATTCGAAACGGTCCAAGGCGAAATGGGTGCCTTTGCCGACCTGACAAACGGCGTTATCGATTATTGCGCGCTTTGTAAAGTACGGCGATAAGACCTCGTCGCATAAAACATGTTGAACGACGCGGTCTGCATAACGAAGGGTCTGAATTTCGCGTTTTTTAGGCTCGTAGACGGTAAAGTGACTGTAACCGCTTGTCCTGTAAACGCCCTTATGTAAACTTTGGTACAAGTTGTACACGTTTTCGAGCATGTGAGACTCGAACTTGACGAGAGTGATTTTGTCGCGCTTGGAAAGCCTACCGCGCAAATGCGCGCGGTAGATAGCTTCGAAGGTAAAAACCTCGTCAAAAGACTGCACTATCATATGCGTTTTTGTTGGTTTATGTTTAATGTGGTTCTAACATTTTACCAAGACAGCGCAAAACTGTCAACAAACTACGCCTGTAAGGTACAGTTAATTATTTGTGACTGTGTTTCTATTCGGCAAATCTGAACGGGTAACTTTGACGCAGACAACCAAAACGCAAGCTTTATAAGATGCAAAATCATATGAGTTTTATTTGTATAAATTCAGACATAAAACTAATTGTCAATTGCCTGCAAATTTTATGCGGTGCCTAATCCCCTGCAAATTCGGTCGGAGTCTATTCGTATGCGAATTTGGTTCAAGGCTTAATCGCCTGCAAATTCAATGCGGAACCTAATCGCCCGAAACAAAAATCTTGCCGAGCTTGTTCATCATTACGGCGCTGTGCTCTTCAAGCGCGTGCGCGTATCTTTTGAGCGTGACGGCGGCGTTTTTGTGACCCATTATCGCAGAAAGAGATTTGACGTCCATACCGCACTCCAAAGCGCGCGTCGCAAAGGTATGGCGGAGGGCGTGGAAGCCCCTGTGCGGCAGACCGAGTTTTTGCAAAATGTTTTCAAACGTGCGCTGATAGGAACGTATGGGCAGTTCGGCGTGCGCGCCTGAAATGACGAACGGACTTTTGCTTTTTGCCTTCATCTCTTTAAGATACGGAATAAGCGGAGCCGGCAACGGAATTTTCCGACGGGACGCCTCGGTTTTGGGCGTGTCGATAACCTTTGTAAAAACGCCGTTCTCCCAGCTGTCGCGACAAGTTTTTGTAACGGTAAGCGTCTTGCGGCGGAAGTCGATATCCGCCCATTCCAACGCAAGAAGTTCGCCTATTCTAAGCCCCGTATAAAGACAAAGCGTTATGCCGAAAAGCTTAGGCCTGTCGCTTGCAAGAATATATTTCTCAAGCTTGCGCTGTTCCGAGGAAGAAAAACAGGTTATCTCTTTTTCCCTCGCTTTCGGGTTCTTTATGCAGGACGAAAACTGCTTCGCCACCCTGCCTGTATTCTGCGCGCAAATGAGCGAACTTTTTACAACCGCAACTATACCGGCCACGGTGTTTGCCGAATAGGTTTCGGAAAGTTCGGCCGTAAACTGCTGCAAAATTTTTGCGGAAAGTTCGTCAACGTTATGTCCGCCGAGTTTTGGCACAATCTGTTTGCGCACAATCGAATCGTACTTCTCGTAGGTACGGACTTTTACAAGCGGTTTTACCCAAGTCGCGAGCCATTCGTTAAGCCAATCAAAGTAAATCATAAAATACCTCCCTTATCTATTGACCAATTTATAAGCCCGAATTACATACCTTAAATAAAATTTTTTTAAAAAAATTTTAACCGAAACTTTTTTAAGCCCCCGAAAAACAAGCAAAAAGCACCGAAAAACGGCTTTTTACATAGCTTATTTTGCAAATATTGCGCAATTGCCCCCAATATATGCTTGATTTAACGCGTTTTTTGTATTTTGTTTAAATACCGAATACGGCAGTAAAAAATACAGTAATAAAACCGAAAAAAAATTTTGCGGCACGAAAAAAGCAAAAACCGCCCAAGCCTTAACGGTCGTTTAAAAGGCGTAAGCGGTAATTTCTGTTTTAAAAATTTACATTTTTTTGAAGAAAACCGTCGAAAAAGGGCGGAAAAATAAGATAAACAGCATAAAAGGCAAGATTACCCCCGACGGAAAATTTATCCGTCGGGGGTAATATAATAACGGTAAGCAGCATGCCCCTGCCTTGCCGCATATTACGGAGACAATTACCACATTATTTCTTAAAAAAGCGGTTCGGCAGGGGCGTAACAGCTGCCGCTAAGTAACCGCAAAATTGCGGAAACTATAACATATATCTGGGGCAATTAAAAATTTAGAGGTTTTTAATAAAGCAAATTTTAAGCTTTGCGCATTGCTTTTAAAGACCTTTTTGATTTCCGATTTTAAGCCGCGCAAGCCTTATTCTTCGCCGTCATAGGTATCGTAGAACCCGTCCGCATCTGCGGCGACGTTCTTCTTTTTAACTGCTAAATACAAGGCGATAAGCGCTATGAAAAAGGCTAAAACTATGCTAACGACTATAAGCGCAATCTGCCAGCCGACAAGCCCTGTACCCTCTTCCGTCGCCGAAGCGGTGATATCGACGTAAAGCTTTACGGTGTTGAAGTTTTGCGAATCTTCGGGAACGAATGTATAGTAATATCTGTACATACCCTTTACAAGAGTCTGCTCGTCATCATCCCAGACAATGCGCCCTGCGGTGTCGCTATCGGTGAGTTCGCAGGTAAGCTGATAAAGGTGCGTGCCCTGGGTAAAGCTTCCGCTGATTTTGGGGGTAACCGAAGGGTCGATTTTATTGACTGTAAACTTTACGGTGTGGTCCTTTATGGGGTTGTGGTTTGCGTCGGACGTAAACGAAATTTTAATCGAGTATTCGCCGGCGTTCACAATCGCGTCGGGGTCCGCCTCTTCGCCGTTGCTATCGTAATACGAGTATTTGACCGTAACGCCGGCAGGAACGTTCTTGACGACGGACAATCCGTCCAAAACAGAGTTGCCGTAATTGTAATCCGCCGAGGCGTCGAAGAACTCTATTTTCGAAACGCCTGCGTAATCTATTTTACCTATTACAATCTCCGCCGTAAGGGTTTGCGGAAGCACTCCGTCCGCGTCGTGGGGGTAGTTTGCAAGGTTGGCTTCGCCCGTAAGCGTAAACGTCGCCACAACCTGATACCTGCCTGCATTCGTCACGCCCGTAACGCCTGCAAGGGTTACGAAAGACTGCGTTTCTTCGTCCCAGATTCTGTAAACGTACTCAACCGTGCCGTCCGCAAAAGGAGAGGCAAGTTCCGCCTTTTTAGGCGTGCCGTCATAGTCGGTCTTAACGTCGTCAAATTGAAGCGAAGACAAGTCGTAATCTATCTTTCTGACGGTTACGGTTATCTGACAGCTTTTCTCGTTTTCGCCCGTGCCGTATTTTAAAGTAACGTGCGTATCGCCTGCCCAAAGGAATTCGTGGTCTGCTATGTACGCGACGGTATAGTCGGTTACTTCCTCCTCCGTTCCGTCGTTGTAAACTGCGGTTACGGTGACTGTGGTCTTATCAAACAGCGCGAACGCGTCATAATCGAAGCTCGCCCCGTCAACAGGGGTATAAATCAGTCTGTTAAGCGCAACGGCGGTGTAATTTACGCCTCTTAAATAAGCGCGCAAAACCGCTCCGCCCACGCCGTTATTGTTTGAAAACTCTAAATCGAATATCCCTGCCGCCGATGGCGCGTCCGCCGAACCCCAGCTTCCCGTAAGGTTATAATTCGAAACAACGTAGTTATCTCCGTTTTCGAGTATGCCCGTCACAATGACGAAATCTCTAATCTTGTCTAGCGTCGTCGAGGTAAATATTTCGGGCTGAACTCCGTCCTTCCATTCGGCAGTCATCGACTGCAAAAGGGCTACAACCGCGGTCAGTTCCTTTTCGCCTCTGAATATTTCGAAATTGGTTATGTCGTCGGGAACGAACTGCCAAGCGTACAGGTGAGTATTGAGTTTAAGCCAAGGCTCTTTGCCGTCCACTTTGACCCAAAGCACGTTTCCGCTCACCTTTAAACTGCCCGACGTCGCGTCGCCCTTAACTGCAAGCTGAGGCAGTTTACCGTCGGGGTAAAGCTTATCGGTCGCAGGGTCGTAATCAACGTATTCCGTATCGACAGTAACTTTAGCTTTATTGATTGTAAACGTGCTTTCAACCTTGTCATACGCAAGTTTATAGTTGGAAAAAGCTTCGTCCAAAGTAACCGTTACTTTATAACTTCCTGCGTTTACGGGCTTAGCCGCATTTTCGGGATACCCTGCGCCGCTGTAACTGAACGTAGGTGTTACAATTCCGACGTCCTTTGCCGCAAGCCCCGTAAATTCCGCAGTTTTGCCCTGCGCAAACGCATTGTAAGTATAACTATCCGTGCCAATCCAGCTTACGCCTATAAGTTTTTTGGTTATTGTAAAATCTATCGAAACTTCGCCCTGATAGTTGCCCGTGCCCTTAACTTTTACGGTAACAACCGTGCCTGCGTCGGGAACTTCGGTGGAATATTCCACCTCATAATCGCTGTCTTTAACCAACAGCGTTCTTTCCGTGCCCCAAAGCACAACTGCCGCAACAGGCGCAGGCGACTGGGCTTCGCCCGTATATTCATACTCTTTCGCAATGCCCGTAACGTCGCCGTCGGTAATTGTAAACGGCGTAACCGTCAGCATTGCAGTCATAGCGTTCGGCACTTCGAAATTGCCTGAAACGCTTTCAAAAACAGCGGTAACCGAATAGCCTGCAACAGCCGTTCCGTCGCGTTTTACGTCCACAGCGCCCGTAAACAGGTCGTTGCCGCCGCTTATATAATAAGTAACCGTTAAATCTTCGCCTAAGGCGCCGTCTACGGTCAAAGTATGCGTTTTGCCGTCATAAACAACCGTCTTGTCGTTGAACGATATACCCGTCACCGCCTCCGCCTTTTCAATTGTGAAAGTATACCCGGGGTTGACTATGGTTACATTATAGTTTGCATAGGGTTCGCCCGAGGGCATTGCGTCCAACGCAGGCGCATATGTTCCTGCCTTAGTGCGTTCGGCGTTTCCGTCCTGCGTTGTATAGCTTACTGTTATAAGAGAGTTAAACAATCCGCTTTCAAAAGCCTGCGCGTCGCTCTGCGCCATTCCGCTTGCCGTCAGAACGGCGTTATGCGCACTGCCGTCATACTTTCCGTTTCCGCCCGACCAAGTCAAATCAAGCGAAGCCTTTTCTACCGTAATTTCAACGTATACGCTCAGCGCTTCATAGTTGTCGCTTTCCTCTACATAGACGATAATTTGCTTGCCGTATCCCTCTGCAACCGTCGTAAAAGTGTTTTCTTTATACAGAACGGTCTGTTCCGCGTTATCCACTAAGGCTCCGCCCGAAACCGTTTGAAGCGCGCCCGTATAGACGTATTGCGTATTAACGCCCGACACGTCGATTGAGGGCGTTGCCTTTTTAATAGTGAGCACAGCGCTTAAAACAGGCACGTTATAATTGTCCGTATCGTCTATTGTAAAGGTTGCCAAAACCGTATAACTGCCTGCCGCAGTCACTTCGGTTACGCTGTCGCCGTTATAGGTATAGCCCGAAAGATTTACGCCCGTTGGCAGAACTCCGCCGACCGTAATCGAATGGGGCTGTCCGTCATAAGCTACCGTAACGTCGCCGAAGACCGCATTTGAAAAATCATAATCCGCTTTTATAACTGAAATAAGAATTTCTGCCGTTTTTGTAACAGGTCCGCGCGTGAACGTTATAATAACTTTACAGCCGTCGTCCGAAACAAGGAAATGCCCCCGTCCCGACTCCGCGTAAGGCAAAGTAATTATATAATCCGTAACCGCTTCGGCAGAACCTCCGCCATAGGCGGTAACAACCATTCCGTCAGTTGTAAACGCTTCATACGCCTTATATTCCGTCTTGGCGTTGGTTACGACAATTCTGTCCAAAGCGTATTCCGCCACAACGGTCAAACTGCCTGTTACCGAATTATAGTTAGCCGTATCCTCGGGCGTAAACGTCCACCCGAAACTTTCGGAAGTTTTTGTAAGCTCTGTTTCAGGCGCATTCCACCCGAACGTTCCGGCTACGTTTGAATTACCCGAAATGCCTACGGTTGAAAGCTTGTTGCCTATATAATAGGTACCCGACGCAACGCTTGCAGAAGCAACGGGCGTCGCTTTGTTTATAACCCACACACAGTTTGAAACAGCGCTCGGGGCGTTATAGTTTGCGGTGTCATAACTGAAAGTTACGCTTGCAGAATAAGTACCTGCATTTGTTTTACTGTTGTTTGAGTAATTAGGCGTTACACCGCTCGGCAGTCCCGTAAGGATAATTGTCTTTGCGTTTCCGTTATATGTAAATGCAGAGCTGTAACTCCACCTTACGTTTGACATATTGTAACTTGCTTTGTTTACGGTTAAAGTAACTGTCTTACTTGCCGCATTATAATTTGTACTTGCGGCAACAGAAATAGTTACCACCTTACCGTTACCTTCCGCAACAGTCGTAAAAGTATTGTTGCTATATTTAATTGTTTGTTCCGTATTATTTACCGTTGCGCCTGAATTTACCGTCTGCAAACTACCCGTATAAGTGTATGTAGTTTTGACGCCCGTAACGGTTAAAGTTGGATTAGCCTTAATTATGGTTATGGTTTTTGTCGCAGTCCCAGAATTGTAGTTTGTATTTCCTGCGGCTGTAAGGGTTACCTTAACCGTTCCCACATGTGTAGCTGTAAGCAAACCGCTTGAGCTTATTGTTGCAGTACCTCCGCCGCTTGCAGTGGCAACACGCCAGCTCAATGTTCCCTGTCCGCTTCCCGTCAATTGTAAGGTACTGCCGTAAGTTACTTGAGAGTTTCCGCTTATCGTCGGCGTTTGATTACCCTTTTTTATCGTAAAAGTTATAGTTTTCGTTTTTACAATAGTTGTTGAATGCGCTGAAATTCTTATCTTTATACAAAAGCTGAATGTTCCTGCTTTTGTTGTGGTTATACCTAAATAATAATTATTACCGAATGAACTAGACTGAGTAAACGACCCTATAGAAACTGCGCCAGTACCGCTAGATTCAACACCAACATACGACACTGCACAATTACAACCATTCGAAGTAGTGTCAACTATTGCAGCTAAATTGTCACCAACTGCTATATCAGAAATATTAGCGCCGTAAATACTCAATCCTACCTGCACATCAATATCGCCCTTCACAAAAATATTTTGTGTTTTTGTTTTTGCTTTACTAGACACAGCAATTAACGTAATGTGACCGTTTCCAGCTTTATTTACAGTTACCTTATAGTAGCACATAGTAGCCAATTCGCTACTACCATGAGGTCCGTTATTGGCATAATAAGTTATATTGTAGTCAGAACTAATTAAACCGCTAAAACTAAACGATGCATCTTTGGATATTTCAACTTGAAATTCTACACCGGTAGTTATTGTGCTTGGACAATGTAAATTGATTTCTTCTGCCGGGGCTGGTAAGTATCCATTTACTGTAACAACCTGTGTTTTAGAAACTCCGTCTTTTGTGCCTACAACCATAAATGACTGTTGATAAGTACCCGTAATTTTGAAATATGCGAATTTAAGCGTAGCACCGGTTGAAGAGCCATGCATTCCGTTATATCCGCCGCCGGTGATTTCATAATCGGATGAACTTATGCCTTTTATTTCAAATGTTGTATTTATTTCACTTGTATAGTAATAACTTTCACCAACTGTAACGCTTGTAGGAAAATCGAAATCAGGTCCTGTTGCCGTTGTTTTTATGTTGAGCTTTGTAGTTTCAATTTTATTGTTTTCCTCTGCGGAAATTTTATTTTTCTCGGTACATAAATTTATGCACACAAAAATTACACAGCCTAAAACAACTGTGCATAGTAACACCAAAACGGTAAGTAGAAACTTACCTTTTCCATTAAATAAAGTTTTCATTGTGGTTCGGTTCTCCTTAAACTGTGGTTCGTTTCCTTAATTTAATAAAGGAAAGTCTAAGAAATTTATGTAAAAATACGCTTATTTCAACCATATGTCGGGGGCTATCCGCCGCCGGGATTTGCAGAAAAGTACACCGATTAGTGTAATAGGTGTATATTTGGGCTGTTTTTACGCACAAAAACAACCAAAAT
>CAPMFN010000002.1:0-276619 GCA_948658045.1 Christensenellaceae bacterium | reverse complement strand
GGGCAGCTATTTCAAGCACTACTACGAACTCACAGGAGAATTACCCGGTCAGAGTAAGGCAACTGTTGGGGACTGGGGGTTTCTTTAGCAAAAGGTACGACTTCTCAAAGTGGAAACCCTTGCTTGATATGGACTTCTTGATTTCACACCGCTGTTGCGGCGAAATGAAGAAAAAGCCATTAAGTCATTTAAAGAAAAAGCCGATACTGGCAACAATGACCGAAGAAAGTATGTTAAGACGCACGGCTTGGTTACAGTCTGGCTGCAACGCATTCAATAGCAAAAAGCCAAAGAGCAAACCGATGAGCTTTTGGACTGAACAAGACGTTTTAGAATACATAAAGCGTTACGATTTGCCGATAGCAAGCGTTTACGGCGAAGTTGTAACGCGTGGGGCGGACGGCAATTTGTACGGCAGTACGCTATGCGACGGCTGTGGCAAACTTTGTACTACTGGTTGTCATAGAACCGGGTGCGTCTACTGTGCGTTCGGGGCGTATGAGGAAAAAGGTGAGGGGCGTTTTCAGCGATTAAAGCGCACTCACCCGCGTCAGTATGAATATTGCATGGATGGCGGAGCGTATGATTCGGACGGCTTTTGGAAACCCGCAGGTGGCGGCTTGGGAATGGCGCACTGCATTGACGAAATTAACAAGGTTTTTGGTAAGGACTTTATTAAATATTAAAGCGTAAAAGAATGAAACAAAATCAGTACATTAAAATCGACATAAGCCCGACGGGGGGGGGGCATTACAAGCCGAAAGGTAATTGCGACCACCGCCCAAGCGATAGCGCAGAGCGAGGTTCAGTGTGTGTAAGTTGAAACTCGAAGTAAACCAGTGCTACAACTTGGACTGTAAGGTCGGTATGCAACTTATGAAAGAGCAAGGCATAAAAGCCGACTGGTGCATAACCGATCCGCCCTACGGAATAGGTGTCGGAACAATGACATATACGAACGGCGTGGCGATAGCGGGTAAGGCTGCGGCAACGCGCCGGGACTACACTTGCAAAGATAATCTTTGGGACAACGAGAGAATCGGGAAAGAGTTTTTCGACCTGATATTTGAGCTTTCGGGTAATCAAATTCTTTTCGGTGGCAACTACTATACAGACGTTCTTCCAGTAACGAAGTCTTGGGTAGTATGGGACAAGCGTTGCGACGATAAACTACGGAACAGTTTTAGCGATTGTGAACTTGCGTGGTGCAGTCAAGGTGTGGCGCGAGTATTCCACTATATGTTTAACGGAATGCTACAAGGCGATATGGCGAATAAGGACTACCGCTTTCATCCCACGCAAAAACCGACCCAGCTTTGGACTATGTTGCTCAACCACTATACCAAAGAAGGCGACTTGATTCTTGACCCTTTCGCTGGTTCTCAATCGCTCAGAATTGCTTGTCATAAACTTAAACGAAGATACATAGGTTTTGAGATTTCAAAAGGCTACTTCAAGAAAGGGACAAAGTGGTTCGAGCAGGAAACCGCGCAAGTGAGTATATTTGATTTACTTAATTGAAAAGGAGAGGCTATGGAAGAAATTATAGACGAGCAGAGCGAGCAGGAAATTGAAGAACTGGTCAAGGACATAACCGAGATTATGGGTATCAATTTCAGACAGTGCGACAGCACAACGCTTGCCAACGGTCTGTATAAGCGGAACTACCGCAAAATAAAAACGGAGGAATAATTGTGAGCAGTTTTAAAGATAAGAAGAAAGAAAAAGCTATTGCAGAACTACACAACTTTATGTTTGAGAAAAGTAATTCCGCAAACGTTGAACCCGTATTCACTGACGGCGAAGGTAAGGAACATTACTTGGACGATAAATCGGCTGTGGTAATAAACGATATTCTTGAACAAGCATTCATTCCTTTTCTGGCTAAGGCTGTAATAGAGGAAGGCTACGAAAAGCGCGAAACCTGCAACTACATAGAAACAGTTATGGGCAACAGCGACGAAGATAAGGCTTGGGTATGCGATAAGTGCGGCGAGGCTTGGACCTTAATGGAAGGTGGAACACCAAAAAGTCACAATATGCACTTCTGTCCCCAGTGTGGTGCAAAAATCACTGAGTGTATTCCCAAGGAGAAACTGAATTGAAAATAGCATATATCATCTGCTGGTGCATTACAAATCTTGCGTTTATCGCAATGAGTGTATTCCTTTCGATATGGTCCGGGAATATGAACTATTTATGGTTTTTGACTGTGCCGATATTAAGTTTCTTGGACTTTGAAATTATAGAAACCAAATGCAAGAAAAAAGCTGACAAAAACGAAACAGACCCTTTTAATACGGAGGAAGATTAAAGTGAGTATATTCGTAGTTTTAATTCTAATGTTTTTAGCCCATATAGTTGACGACTTTTATTTGCAAGGCATTCTCGCGTCAATGAAACAAAAGGGTTGGTGGAAAGCAAATGCGCCTGATAAGCTCTACAAACACGATTACATAGCGGCTTTGATAGTGCATGCGCTTAGCTGGGCTATTATGATTACATTGCCGATACTATACGCATCGACTTGGGACCCACACTGGGCGGTCTATTTAATGCTTGCAGTAAATATGGCAATACACGCCACCGTGGACGATTTCAAGGCAAACAGGCGAAAAATTAACCTTATTACAGACCAGTCAATTCACATTACCCAAATCGTGTTTACTTGGCTCGTCTGGTCGGCATTATAAAATGAATGGAAAACCCCGCGATTTGGTATTTGTGTGTTCGCCCCTAAAAGAATATGAAGGGCATAGTCAATTCGACAATATTACCAATGCTATAAATTATAGTCGATTTGTTTTTGACCAAGGACATACACCACTTGCGCCGCATATAATTTTTCCGCAATTCTTAGACGATAATGACCCCGACGAGCGAGGAAAAGCCTTAGAGATGGGTAGGCAAATTTTAAGACACTGCGCCGAAATTTGGGTATTCGGCACTTACATAAGTGCGGGAATGCAAGACGAAATACTTCTCGCGCAACAATGGGAAATTCCCATTAAATATTTCAACTTTTTTAATGGAATCTATATAGAGGTAACACGATAATGTGTAAGTGGTATAAAGACGAATTCTGTACAAATGATAAGTGCCCCTACTGCACCGATTATTGCCCCGTCGCTCAAAACGATACGATTTGCAAATACAGAGAATCGGATATTATGACCGCCACCGACGAAGAACGCGAACAACAAATTAAACGGTACATAGGCGGTCTTCCCAAAGGAACACAAAAAGATATTTGGGACTACATAAGTTCTCTTAAAGAAAGGGTGGAAGACGCTCAGGCGGTCAAACTCTATGCGCTCAATATGCAAAACGGCGCAATCGATATGTCGCTTGAAAGCGAACACTGCAAAGCGTTTATGGCAACTATAATTCAGATATTCGAGCAGAACGGCGGAAAGAATTTCTTCACCACTACGGTTGAGCTTGATAATCGAAAGGGTGCCAGATATGCCTTAACTATTCAAAAAACGGACGGGCAGACCCCTGCCGAAAAGCTGGCGGATCTGCAAGCGGAAAATAACAGTCTGAAAGAAAAGAGTATAGCTTTCTTTAAGGAATTGAGAGAACTTTGCGACAATGTATTCCGTCAATACGACCTTACGGAAGACGAAGTAAACAAATACGAAAAACAATACGGCGTGGAGGCTAAAAGTGAGTAAATTTATTATATGGCGCAGGGGTAAAGGGAAGACCACCGAGCTTATAAAAGAGGCAGAAAAAGACCAACTCATTATTGTTTGCGCGAGCCGCGAACGCTGTAAGTTCATAGAACAAATGGCTAAACGTTTAAACCGAAACATTCCTACACCATTAAGTATATACTCTTGCGTATCAAGGGGGATAGAGCTTGGAAGTTCTTACAGGCACAAACAAGGGCAGGTGCTTATTGACGACGTTGAAGACGTATTACAGTCCATTATAGGGCTACCGTGCAAGATTATTACAGGAACAGGGAAAGTAGAGGAAAAATTAACGCTCTGGCAACGTCTAAAGAGAAAGATAACTTTTACAGATAAGAATTGTGAGCCAACGGAGGCAGAAAGTGAGAATTAAGGTAATAGATAAACAGACAAACAATGTCGTTTACATAGTTCAAATTCTTTCGCCTACTGTTTGTGCTTACATAGAGCAGGACGGAACACGGTTACAATTCTGCAACCCTATATTCTTAAAGATAGACGACGATGCGTATAAATCAAAGAAGGACGAGTGATTATGGATACAATACTTTTATGTTTGCCGATAGGAATAATTAAGGGACTGATTGACGGGGAAATCAAGGATATTCCGTGGGTAATTCATCATTATCTTAAACCGCCGTTTAAGGTTTACGCATACTGCAGTAGCCACGAAACATTCAAAGTTGACGGAATACTGCCACGTTTATTTCATATCAAGGACGGCGATTCCGCGCCATATATCAGCGAAGGAATACCTGCAAGTCCTAACCAGTCATTGAAGTTTGAAATCATAAACGGCAAGGTTCCACTCAGTTTCATTTGCGATAAAATAAACGAACTTGAAAAGAGCGACAAGCATCCTTTCAATTATGCTTGGAATGTATCAGAACTTACAATACTTGATAAACCTATGACCCTTGGGCAATTTAAGCACCGTTGCCCGAATAAAAAACAAAAATGCGGAAAGTGCAAATATAAGTTGAATGATAGCCCACTCGAATCAATTCGTTGCGGCGCGAATATCACACAAGCACCCACGCCTTGGTGTCATATTAGGGAGGTTTAAAAGGTCAATGTTAAGAAAAATGAAGTCTGTCTTATCAATATCAACAGTAATAGTTTTTATTCTTGAATTTTGCGTTATTTGCGCCATATAAGGGGGTCTATCGTGGGAAAAATAGCAATAAGGTGTTGCGGAAAGTTAAATGAAAAGCCGTGCTCGAATATATTAGCTTACATACAAGCTGACGGAAAAATAACCACCGCCCGGCACGGACGTTCAGTCGAAATTTCAACAAAAGAGAACGGTGGCAGTGTTACAATTACCTGCGAACGGTGTGGACAAAAAAATAAAATTGAGTCCGAAACTATTTGGAAAGTCAAGAAAAATTAAAAAATTTCCTAAAATGTGCAAGAATTTAGGAAAAATTCTATTGACAAAAAAAAATAAATGTTGATAATATATAATAAAATTAAATATTTTCAACAACATACTAATGCAGTAAATCGGAATGTATTTTCCACCCGCGAATGCGTTGCAAAGCAGTTGGCTACGAACATTGATTATTCAGTGTTGCTATCTTTCCGTTTACTTGTTTTTGTGAATTCACGCCGTATAGCAATGCTGTACGGCGTTTTTCTATGTCAAACAATGAGAGTGAGAGAAACTTTTCAACAACCGAATATTGCCATTGCTGCGGCGCAGAACTGACAGAAGATAACTGTCGGCAGGTTTCTGCGTCTTTTAGCGTGAATGGACTTAGCCACCTTTGCATTAGCTGTGAACAAGACTTTTATGAAAAGCTGGCTCACACCGAAGGAAGATACATTGCACTTTTCCACGCTTGCGCCGCGCTGAATGTGCCCTGCAAGCCGATTGTACTTGAAGACGTTAAAGATTTCGATACTTGCAAAGACCCTTGGATAACCTATATTAACTGCCTTTCTGAGAAAAAGGAAGACCGCAAGGGTAGAAAGATACTTACCTTTTTTGACGGCGTTACAAATATGCGCGAAATCTTCGGTAAAGATTTAACCGAGAAAGATTTCGTAAAACATATCGTCAACGAGCGCGCAAAGCTCAGTAAACTTCCCGGCACGCCCGAACAAAGAGCGAAGTGGGGCACAAACCCTGACTGGAAGACCAGTGAAGATTACGATGAACTTGACCGTCTTTATGAGGCGCGTGAAAGCAGTTTTAAGGGGCAGACCTTAACACTTCAACAAGAAAACGCTCTTATGAACGTTGCAAAGTGGAGTTTAAAGTTAGATAAGCTAATCGAAAAGGGTAACTTTACGGGCGCAAAAACTCTAACCGATATGATAGATAAAACTCTCGCAGCCGAGAGTATGCGCAAAAAAGACGAGAAGCCTGTTGAGCATTTTAGACCCGATGCGTGGGTTGTTGCGCTCGAACGCGCAGGGTTAATGGCTGACGGAAAATTCCTTAACCTTGCAGATACCATAGCGGCAATAGACAAAAATCTATTGCGCAAACGTAAATACAACTACACTCTTGACGTGTTAGACCAGTCAATGCTTAAAATGTACAACTGTGTAAGACAGAACGCTGACCTTGCAGCAGTCTATGAGTTGCCTGCTGAATTGACGGTTGACGACGAACTTGGGGAATTCTCGTCAGAAGAAACGGACGATGAGAAGAAACGTAAAAAGTACGCGAATTTAACCCCGATAAGAAAGAATGACAGTAACAGCGACGGCGGTGAAGAATAATGCCGACTGGAAAGACTTACAGCAAGCAAATGGGACGCTGGATAGACAAGGACACCCAGCAAGCATTTGACTATGAAAGCATAAACCAAGAATCGTCGGCACTTCTTATTTCATTTTTCCGCTGGTACCCCGATTACTTTCTTGACATAATCGAAAGCGACAATTCCGATTATTCTTTGGAACTTCCGCAACGTCTTATATTAAGAGCGTTTGCGCGAAACCAAAAAACAATGATTACTGGTCCGCGTGGCATAACCAAAACGTACTGCATTATGCTGTCGGATATGATAGACGGTGTACTGTCGCCGGGTGAAGTTATCAGATACTACGCACCATCACTTAAACAAGGTGCGGAACTCGCAGCAACGGCATTTCACCAAATCGAAAAGAATTACCCCGCGCTCGCAAGTTGCTGGATAATCAAATCGGAAACAAAAGACCTATTCAAGATTATCACGATATATGGTTCGGAACTTGCCATCGGTGCAATTCAGGGCGGTAACTGCTCGCAGTTGAACGCGGAAGAAATTGGACAGGAAACCGACCCGAAATTCGACTTTAACGATTTTGAAAGTAAGGTATTACCTACAAATCGTTTAACGAGGTCCGTCAATAAAATGCCTGACCCCGTACATATTAACAACAAGATTAAGATAATCACGAACGCGAGCAGTAGGCTCAACGCAGCGTATTATAAATACCATAATAACTTTTTACAGCAAATGATAAGCGGCGAAATGGGACTTGCGCTTGTAATTGATATGAGCTGGGAAATCTCAGTCATAACAAACATACGAAGTATCTCATATGTTGAAGACCTTCGCCGAACAATGACCATTGACGACTTCTTGCGCCAAATGAGCGGTACATATACGGGTTCGAGTGATAACCCGATAGTAACCGATGAAACGCTTTCTAAAAGTCGTAAGCTGCTTGCTATGGAAGATAGTCATTGCGGCGACCCTGAAGTTATCTACATTGTGGCGCACGACGTATCTTATGAAGATGGTGCTAAAAACGCAAAGTGCGCCGACACTGTAATCAAACTTACAAAATATACGCAAGTACATAAGCGCGACAAGTACAGAAAGCAAGTGGTATATGTGGACAGTTATGCACCGCCCGCAACCGACTACCACCAAGCTATGAAACTTAAAGCGTTATGGCGCAAATATTGTTGCAATTCGGCGGGCACGACATATCTTGTTATCGACGCACAAGCCTACGGCAAAAGTGTCATAGAAGAACTTATGAAACCCACGAATGACGGTTCGTTACCGCTCTGCTGTTATGAGCACATGCGCTATCGTGAACTTGAACAGCCACACGCATTGCCCGTCATATATCCCTTAAAAGCGGGTACTCGCGGTTCTCACGACGAAGATGCGGAAATGATACGCTATGCACAGATTGAGTTTGAACAAGGCAACGTTGAATTGCTCACCGTAAATATTTACGACGGCATTGAACAGTACAAACTCAAGCACAATATAAAAGACAATTTTGCAGATTCCAGAATAGTTATTCCCTACAAGAAAACCGACGAACTCTGCCAGCAAATTCAAAACCTGCGCGCATCAACCGCAGGTACAACCGTAAAGGAAGAAAGGAAGTCAAAAGCGGTACAACGCGACGACTGGTCAGCTTTAAAGTACGGGTTAAGAATGGCGCAGATCCTTGAAGGTAAATTAAAGAGCGCGAACTACAAGCGCAAGAGCTCTTGGGAAGACGAAATCGCAAAGGTGCGCGGTGGCGGTTCGATAGGTGTCGGCGGTGCGCCAACAACAATAGCATCGGAAAGGAACAGGCTTTTAGGTTTAAGGACTGGTGGAAGAAAATAATGCCGAGAGTAAAAAAATTTAAGCTCTATGCGGGGCGAACCCTTGAAGTGCCGAAAGGTGTAAAGTATTCGTTTATACCGAGCCACATGCAGTATTTACTTTTATATACCGACACTAAGCCGGGCGAAGATTTTGTAAAGGTTCCCGAAGACCAGCTTTCAAGAGAAGAACACGAATGGTTGCTCGGTTGCAAGTACGCAGTAAACAGTGCAGCCATTCAAAAGAACCAACAATCTTATACAAACTATTTGAATAATTTCCTTGACAACGTTGAGAAAGAACTCGCCGCCGAGCAGGAAAAAATCAATAATAATAGTAATAACGACAACACTAAACCCAAAGCCAAAAAGAAAAAGCAGTAATCCATAAGTAAATAAATACGAGGACGCAAGTGGGAAATAAAAAGAAAGGGACGAGAGGTGCGAGCGGTCAAACGGTTACATTACCTGCACCGCAAGATACACCGCCCCCCAAGCCTAAAACTTCATATACCGCCGACACATTAGAGCGGTTTCACCAACTTGCGGCTAAGTTTGGCTCTCTGCCCAACGACGCGTTTTATTCCGCGTTTACAAGGGCGGGGCGCGCTATGGCAAATCAAGCGAGCATTCAGAACCAACGTGTAAAAACTATTTCGCCACTTCCTGCCGATTACAGCAAAGCCGAACTCGGCGAATTCTTAACGGCACCGCAGTCAAGTGAAAAGCAATTACAGCAAATATCGCAGGCGTTAAGGTTTACGGTCTATCCGTACTTCAAAATAACTAAACTATATGCCGACATATTAACCTATCGTCATTTCACGATTCCCCAGTATCTCGAAAAGGACAGCGCAAAGTCTGACGAATTCTGGCGCGAATTCCGTTTAGTTGATAAAATCGAGAAAGCGGTCAAAGTTGAACAACTTGGGCATCAAGCAAACGGACAGTCAAACATATTCGGCAAATCATTTTACATACTGCGGCACAATATAGACCGCTCACACAATAAAGTTAAGTATATGTTTTACCAACAACTTCCTCAAGAGTGGTGTAAAATCATAGGCTTTAACAACATAACCAAATATACAATCTCTTTCAACTTAATGTACTTTCTTCAGCCCGGTACAGACTGGCGGCAATACGGCGACCTGTTTGAACCGTATATGGAAGACTTCGATGCAATCTTCCAAAAGAAGAAAGACGAGAAGAAAAGCCGTGCTTTCGTTTACGCAAGCGAATGTCAAAAAATTGGCGGTCAACCCACAGATGGTGCAACCGAGCTTTCCGACAGAACTTGCAATATAGAAGTCGGCAACCGCAAATATTGTCTGCATATCGACAATGTAAACAGTAGCGGCGCAGGCAACCCAAAAATGTTTATGCAGAACGGACGCTGGGCATACGATGTTACGTTACCTATTGACCGCGTGTGGACGTTCGAGATAGACGATACAACACCTATCATTGCGCCGCCTATGTCGGGACTTATGCAGTCATTTACACAGCAAGCGGACTTCGAGGCGGCACAGCTCAGCATAGTTGTGAACCCGCTCGTTAAAATCTTTACTGGCGAAATTCCTTACCGCAGTCAAAATGACGGTGCGTCCGAAGAAGACGCTTTCAGTCTTTCCTTAGACTCTCGAAAGCTGTTTGAAATTTACTGGAATATGCTTATGGCAAATTCCAACACGGGTGGTACGGCGTTCTTTACGGCACCAGTACAAAACATTAAGAGCCACGATTACGCAGAGGCGGCAAACGCAAACGATATTTCTTCGAGTTTCAATTCGTATGTAATGGAAAAGGCGGGGCTGACCGCACTAATTCCTGCAAACGAGAACCCGCACCAAGGCATATCGCAGTATTCCGCAAAGCTCGAAGCGCAATTCCCTATCTGTATATATAGAACGCTTGAAAATATGGTCAACCACTTATTTGAGAGTCTTAATCTTGAATATGAGTGGCACTTCCAAATGTTTGGCGATATATACGCGGAAGCTACAATGCGTGCAGACGCAATGAAACAGTTAAACATAGGCGACCTTTCGGCGTGGTTTGTGCTTGCGGCCCTTGACGGACAGTCAATCCTTGATAAACTCTCAATGAGCAGAGCGGTTAAGGAAAGTGGCTTACTCGATTACTTAATACCGCCTAAAACTTCATATACACAGTCGGCGAACGACCAGTCGGCAACACCCAAACAGACGGGTGCACCACAGAAGACTGAGCAAGAAGTTGAAGAAACTAAGGTGCAGAAACAAAGCGAGGGTGAAAGTACCGATGGCAATGAATGATTTGCAAGAAGTTATGAAAAACCCAAGCATAGAAAAGGCAGCTAACGCCGCGCTTAAAAGAGGGAATCACATAGAAGTGCATTCTTCAAAAGACGGTATTAAAGTGTTTGAGGTCAGCAAAAAGCTGGTTGCGACAGTAAAAATAAATAATCAATAATATACGCGGGCTTGCGCCCGCCCATATCGCAGAGTAGAGCAATGGTAGCTTGCTGGGTTCATAACCCAGAGGTTGGTGGTTCGAGTCCGCCTTCTGCAACCAAATAAATAATCGCCGTTGCAAGTGGGCAACGGCAAGAGCCAAAAGGGGCTATGAGTACTGCAGTGGTGTGGTACCCGTAGCCCTTAATTCATTTTTTGAGAGGTAACACTATGGACGAACCTATCGAAAAACCTATTCACCGTATATTAGACGGTCAGCTTAAACTTTGCGAAACTTCAAACCCTATGTTGCGCAAAGTCGTTTTAATGCTTTTAAATGACACAGTATGCAGAAATAACTGGTTGTTTGAACACATAGAAGACCATTTAAACGACGTTGCCGAAATTCCTATTCTCTATTCAGTAATTAACGGAAAGATTGCAAACGGGCACGATTTTGAAATGGTAAGAGATCCGAAGACTGGAAAGCTCTACCCGTCATATATCGGCGCGAACTGTGAGCACCCCGCAGGCTGGATAAAGGAAACGGAAGACGGCAAGTTTAACCCTCACATTGAAAATATTGACGGCAAGAACTGGATAGTTGCTATCGGTACGCTGTGGTATTTCTACAACCGTGAACTCATTGACGAAATTGAGCGTAACGGTGGGCAAATGAATGTCAGTATTGAGGCTGACGTTTACAAAAACCGCATTGTTGACGGTGTTGAGTACGAAGAAGAATATCGCATAGTCGGTGTAACAATTCTGGGTACTGACGTGCCGCCCGCATTCGCAGGTGCAAATATCAGAAAACTTTCTGCAAGTATAGGCGAGCTGGAACAACTCAAAATAAGAGCTGCCTCTTACGAGCAGGTAGATAATAGTGAGCCGCAAACTCAAAACAATAAAAATTTAAAAAAGGAAGGAACAGACAGCATGAATAAGTTGAAAGTCAAAGACTTAGACGGCAAATTCCCCGGCTTTAAGGTTCTTGCGGTGCAAGACGAAAATGTTGTGTTGCTTTCGGAAAAGGGCGAATTTTTCCTTTCGTCGGCAAAAAGCGAAAACGGCGAAATAATTTGCGGTAGCAAATCGGAAATCACCCCCGTAATTCTTTTTGCGAACGAGGGGGGACTTAAAATAGAACTTCCCGTCGCAATGATTACCGAAAGTTTACAGGCACGTTGCGCAGAGCTTGAAAAGAAGTACGAGGACGAACACAAGACGTGTCAGACGGCGACAACCGCTTTGGAAACTATGCAGGCAGCGGAAAAGGTTCGCAGACGCGACGAGGCAACGACGGCTATCAAAGCGCGCCTTGCTCAGATTAACGCGGACCGCCCCGAAGACTGCAAATTCAAAGAAGAAATTTGTGCAAACTTGCTTACTGCCGCAGCAGAAGACAAGTACACAAACTTGGTTGACGCGGAAGGCAAGTTTATCGGCGCAAGCATAGCGGCAAGGGACGTTGACGCTTTGTGTATGGAAGAACAAATTAAGTATCAGAAAGCACAGGCAGAAATCAAGACCGCCAGCGAGAAAAAGACCTTCGCTTGGGAACAGCCCATCGGCGAACCGCAGAAAGCGAACGAAGGCATTCTGGGCGCAATATCCAGAGTAATGAAATAATAAATAAGGAGAACAAAAATGTCATTCATTAAAGAAACATTATTTGAAGTTGCCATTCCCGACGGCGTTAAAAACACTTCGGGTAAATTCAATAAACTTGACGACGAAAAACTCGTTCCCGAAGACTGCAGTTCGGGTATGCTTTGCGTACAGCACTCTCTTACGGAAAACGAAGGCTACGAAGTTGCGAAGTATAAGAACGGCAACGACTGGAACTATATCGCAGCCGCAAACGGTAAAGTGGGCGGCAATACGGGCGACGCAACGGGTATCTATGCGTTTAACAACTACGCTCGCAACAGAGCAGTTGACGGCAACGGCAACGTATGGGTCGAGGGCAGAAACACGCTCGGCATAGGACTTCCCGCAGGCGAACGCGGCGATTTCAAAGAACTTTTCGTAGGTAAGCAATACTTCCTCGGAAAAGGTAACTTTGCAACCGCACCCGCAGACGATACGCACAAGTTCGCAACCATAAAGGACGGCAGACTTGTTGCTGCGGCAGCCGCACCCACTTCGGGCGGTGAAGTTTACTTCAAGATACTCGGCGAACTCGGTGTAACCGAAGGTTCCGCAGACTGGGGTACCAAGTATCGCTTACTCGTTTGCAGAGCAGCAGTAACGGCAGGCGGCACACAAGCAAGTCCCGCTAACGGTGGCGCAGGCGCACCGGGCGCAGGTAATTAAGGAAGGAGGATAACAGAAATGTTGAAATTAAATTGCATTCCTAACGACGTATTTGAAGCCTCTAACACCAGCGACACCAAAATCAAGGTCTGCGGTGCAGAAATCAACCGCAGAGATTTGGTCGCTACGGGCAGACTCGTCGTTTGCGAGTATATCGGTAAATCAATAAACGAAAACAAGATGAATTTGGAAAAATACAATTCCCGTCTTGCAGCACAGAACGTTGACTATGCGTCTTTCTCAAAAGCATTCAGGGATAAGAAACTCTTATTCTGCGCGGCTCAAGCGTACAAAGCAAGCGGTCAGGAAATGCCCGCGAATATCGGTGAAGTCAAGAGCGACTTGTCGCTTATGAGGGACCCCGTATTCCTGCGCACAATGTCCGCGCTTGACAGAGATATTCTTACGCCTTTGCTTTTCCGCGTATTCGACGATATAAGTATGGGCGGTCTTATGCAGTGGGAATCTGCCCCCGCATTCGGCTACAAAGAAATCGAAATCAAGTCCAACGACGTTGTTATCTTCGAGGATACAAGCGTAGGTAGCTTTAACAACGTTACCATCAGCCGTCTTAACAATAAGACGATTACGCTTACCCCCAAGGCAACGGCGGCAATTACCCAGATTAAGTGGACTCAAATGTTCGAGGGCGACGCGGGTGATTACTACAACGCAATGATTCGCGGTCTTTGGAACAAGGTATATGCGAAGTTTGCTTTTGCACTCAAAACCGCAAAAGAGAATCAGAAGTATATGCCCAAAAAGCTCACTTATTCGTCCTACACGTCCGACAACTGGAACAACCTTATCGACGACCTTTCGGCGGCGAACGGCGTAGATGCAAACGACCTTTTGGCTTTCGGTGCGCGCACCGCTTTAAGCAAGGTAGTTCCCACCGACGGTACGGGCGGCGCAATTCTCGGTATGCAGTACGGCTTGGGCGAGAAGTGGACTACGCAGGGTCATCTCGGTAACGTTGGCGGCGTTGACCTTTGCCCGATTCGTCCCGTACTTGTACCCGGTACACAGAACAACTTGCTCACCAAGATTTTCCCTACGGACGAAATCTATATGGTTGCAAAGGGCGGCGAAGGCAACAAGCCTATGTATGGCGTATATGCAGAGGGTCATCCTATCACCCTTACGGCAGAACCCAGCAAGACGGAAGACTTCACGCTTGAAATCAACATGGAAGCAATGTTTGACATTGCGCCTATGTTCGCAAGCAAGGTCGGTCTTATCAAGAACGTTGCCTAATAGCATTAAGGTTAAAACTGGAAGCAGGGCGGAATTTCTGCCCTGCTGACAGAAATATTTGTCAAATAATTAAATCTGAAAGGAGTGTGTAAAGAAAATGGCAAAATCAGCAACCAAAACCGAAAACAACGAGAACGAAGAACTGAAAGTTACGGACGGCGAATCCCCCGAAGTAACGGAACAGGAAAATCCTTCCAAGAAAAAGGAAGAAAAGACATATACAGCAGCAGAAGTCGAAGCACTTGTAAAAAGTGTTAGCGAGAAAGCAGCTCAGGACGCAGTTGCGGCATACATTAAGTCGCAAGGTGAACAGCCCGTAGTCGAAATTAAAAAGGACGAATATGTAACATTGCTCTATATGGATGCAGTTTCAGATACGTCAGTTTTAACTCTCGGCAAACTCGGACAGATAAACCGCGTAGGTGGAACCTTAGACATTCCCAAAAAGGAATTCTTTCAGGGTATAGACGCTAAGGTTGATAAACTTATGCGCAGACGTGAACTTATCGTAATTAACGGACTCACAGACGAAGAACGCAGCCGTTACAGACTTGACTACAAAGAGGGAGAATTGCTCTCGGCGGATATGTACTATAAGCTGTTGGACCTTGACGTAAAGGTACTTTACGAAATCTTTCCTAAACTTTGCGAAAGCCACCAGCGCATAGTTGCCAAGTTATTTATTTCGGCATACGAAGACGGCGATAACCGTATTCACCCCGATACGGTTAAAGTACTTAATAACCTTTCAAAGAAAACAGACCCCGACGGAATGTTTACACCGATATTGAAAGATATGGGTAGAAAACTTTCCGAATAAAGCAAGAGGAAACAAACATGGCAATGGACTTAGAGAAGTTGGCGCAGGACTTTGACGCGCAAGAAAACGTTGTCGAGCAAACCGACGAAATCATACCCGAAACCGAAACGGAAGAATTATCTGTTGTGGTAACGGATCACCCCAAGGCGTTGGTCGAACCGAACGGAACGGCAAACGTAGGGTTTTCTTCGGTTGTCGGTAGCGTACAAAGCAATATTCTGGAAAAGGCAAAGGTGAAAATTACCGACGAGAAAATTGTCGAGAAACACGCTGAAAGCCTTGCCGATATTGCGGACAAAGCCCTTGAAGTTCAAGCAGAAACGGCATCTCTGCAAGTCCAAGAACAAGAGGCGGATAATAAGGTTCGTAAGCAAGAGATAAGGAATAAACTTATCGTTTTGAATGCGGAAGCTGACCGCCTTAAAAGAGAGCAAAAGCAATTCAATAAAGAGCAAAAGGCTGACCACAAAGCGCGCAATAAGCAAGCTAAGTGGGAACTGTACAAAGATAAACTCACTAAGATGAAATACTCTTATGTGCCTAACGCATTTATTCTTTCAATGCTTTTATTCTTTGACGGCGTAAAAAGTTTCTTCGATGGTTTGGGGACAGTATCAACTGCAATCGTTAAAGCGTTAAAATGGGTGATTTTAGTCGGCTTAATTTTAGTCGTATTATTCTCGATACCCATAACGCGCGAGTGGATTATCAATTTATTATCAACAGGAGGAACTTAATAATGCTTAAAGTAAAAGAGCAGGAACTGTTGCAGGCTTATAACGAGCTTGTGGCAAAAAAGGAAAACGGCCAGACCGTAGTGGAAAGCGACGCGGTAGCGTTCGCACAGTCCCACGGTTATGACGAAGAAAAGACAAAGAGATTCGTTGACTATGTGCTTTCCGAAAACCCCAACAACGGACTTACCGTAGAGGAAGTTGCTAAGTTGAAAGTTCTCGGCGAATACATAGAAGAAGTTGCGGACGAATTGCCCGCGAGCGACGAACTCAGTGAAAGCGTGCCTCAAGAAACAACAGCAGGGGAGGAAGTAGCGGACGCAACCGTTGGCACCCCCGGCGTTGGTGGTTCCGTGAATAACTACTAATGAAGGAGGTCATCGAAATAATTATGGCGATTAAAGATATTGCAATCATAGTCGGTGGCTGCCTTCTTGCCATTCTTTATGTGGTTCTGGTTATAAGAGCCATAATCAAAAAGAAGCAAAGCGGTAAGTCCGTCAACGTCGTTCAGACAATGGCGGAAATAGCACAACAGGTTATGCCGTTGGTTGGCGCGGCGGAAGTGGCGTTTAAGAGCGTGTCGGACAAGAAAACTGGCACCCTGAAACTCAAAGACGTACTCAACGATATTAAAGATATGTGCGCCGAAAAAGGTATTACCTACGATAAGTCTTACTGGACTGATTATGTAAAAGAAGCAGTAAATCTTATCAATATTAACCGCGATTTACCCCAACTCATTGCTGGTGAAGTGGCGAACGCAACAGAAGATAAAACGGAACAGCAGGCAACGCCCGTCGCGTCCTACACAACCACTACAAACATTTAACTAAAGCGTTGTTAAAGGTGGGGCGCAATGCCCCACCCGAAACAACCCAATATAAAGGGAAATAATTATGGCGACACCCATTTTAAAAGTTATAACTCAATACTGCAGTATTCTTATCGACGACATAAATCTCGACGCTTTAGCAAGAGAGAATATGCCGCTTTATGCTCGCCGTATGTGGTCATATCTGCAAGCCGCTATTCCTAACTTTACTACACCAAGCGGAATGATACCCTATTTAATGGGTACACCCGATTCACCGAAACTTATTGAGCCGATATACGGCAGCACAAAATATATACTCGAAGAAGACATTACGGAAGAAACAAACGTTGCATTAGAGAACGGCGCAGGCTACGAACTTTTCAGTTGTAAAATAGAAACCATCGATAAGCGCGAACGTGTAATTCTAACGCCGACGGATCTTGTAAAATACGATAGCGAAAACGGCATAATTACTTTTACGGCCAGTGCGGAAAACCCGATACCAAAAGGTACCGTATTTAATATGAACTTCTACACGGACGGTTACTTCAAAGAAGACCTTTCCGTTGAAATAATGCGAATACTTGGGCTTTGTTTCCAAGTTGTATGGCAGACGCGCTTTAACAATGACTGGCTTTCAAACGTTTCAAAAGTGGAAGATAGGTCATTCAGCGAACAGAACAGGGCGAACAAGGAAAAGACGGATACTGAACGTCTTGCCCGGTACAAAAGCGACCTCAACAGTGCAATGAGAGCTTTGGAAAGAAACCTTGCAATCAGAAAAATACTCCCGTCATCGGGGTTAATATAAATTTTAAAAAACATAATTCGGAACTGGAAAGGAGATACCCATTATGGCACAAAAAAAGAAATTTGAAATAACGGAAGAACTTATTAAGGGCGCGGCGACGTACATTCCGCTTGAAGATAAAATGGCGTTCGCGGAGGCAGTTGCCGAATCTGTGTTGGAACCCGTCGAAATTTCGGCGCAGAAAATACAGAGCGACGAGGTTATCACCCTTCCGCAACTTTGGGAAGAAAACCCCCAAAAGAAACAACTCTTTCTCATGCAGTTGTTTTTAAGACATTATTTGCGTGTTGAAGTTCCTGATAATTTCAGCACAAGAGATTACGACGAATACGCCAAGGTACACCCTATGAACCAACTCGAACGGTTTAAGGGCAATACCGAAGTTAAACATATTATTTTCGATTTGCTTGCCGATTACAAGGAATTAAAGAAATTGCTTGACATAAAAATCTTTAACCTAAAAGCGACAAGAAACGATGCGCTTGAACGTTTCCTTGCGGGCGTGAATTTGCTTTCTACCCCCGATAACCTTAAAGCGTTGACTTCGAGTTTAAAGCAAGCAACCGAGCAACTTCAACAGCGCGGTGCTGACATAGCGAAACTTCAAGTTGCCGCAGGCAAACTTGAAACGCAAGCAAGTAACGCGGAAACGAAGAAATTTGTGAGCGAGAAGAAATCATAAATATGAACAACGAAATTGACGAGCTTTTTGACGGACCAAAGGTGGACGACGAAATAACTAAAGACATTGACGCGGATTGCGTTGGCTGGGTTGTGCTGCCTTGCTTTAAAGTAAAGGTTAAGGACGACGGCGAAATTTCACTTGTATGCGGTGATATTGCGGGCTGGTTATTCGAGCACATATTCGTCTATCTGTGGACTGGCAAAGTTCATTTATATAGAAAGGGTTAAGAGATATGGCAACGATTGAATCGCAATGGTATCCATACGATAAAATTTACGGCGGGTTTTACGACTTGTCCGATACGGACGAGATACCCCGCAGAGTAATGGACTACCTTTTAGATATGCCCGACGGTACATACGAACCCAAGGACGATAACAAGCGCGCAAGGGTGCGCCTGTGGAAATATCTTTATTACGACGGTGCGCGTCCGATAGACAACCCTTTACCTACCCCACAGCAGAAAAAGCAAGTACTGTTTAACCCCGATAAGCCTGATGAACCTGCGGACGATAAGAAGGGATACAGACTTATTCCCCAGCCTTTTGCGCCGGGCGTTGAGCAGGTGGCTCAAACGCGCATTTATGTGTATATGGGCAGAACGATAGCATCTGACGATTTACACGTCCAGCTGGCAGTAACGTTCGATATATGGACACATAACACGCAAGAAGCTAACACAAAACTTAACGAATCGTATTCAAGACTATTCGCTATGGAACAAGCCATTATAGAGGCTTTCCACGGAATAGATATGGGCGGTGTCGGTACATTCTATTTCAACCGCCAAAAACACCCCGATTGCGGAACCCTACTTTTGGGCGACGGTAAGAGCAATTTCGGGCGCAGAGTTACTCTCGGTTTGGAAGTAAAGAGCAATACGCAAAATGAACCCATAAAGAATAACGGTCCGCGCCTTGGAAATGGTCAATTCGGTTAAACAGCAAAGCGTGGAGGTACCTTATGGCAAACGATAGCGAAAAATACATACAGGGCGCAATATTGCAAGGCGGTGGAATACCGCAAGGCAAGACTAATGTGCCTAAAAAATATGTTGATAGACAAGGGCAGTATCTCGCTATTCGTACACAGCAATTTACCGAAGCGCGCGCAAAATATTCAAGCGACTTCGTAGAGGCGCAGGTACAGGGCTTACTGGAAGACTTCTACGAATGGACAACAACCTATATACGTTTACCAGACGTTCGCTCAAACTCAAGCGTAACAACGCAAATAGATGATTACAAAACGGTTCTATTTGAAGATAAAGAGATTGAGTACTTCCCGATAGGCGCAAAGGTTGAAACAATGGGCAATATCTGGATATGTGCTAACCCGTCAAACATTTCGGGCGCGCAAGCTACGGCAATAATCAGACGTTGCAATTCTTCATTTAACTACTACGATTATTACGGCAATATAAAGACTGAGCCGTTAGTAATAGATAAAGTGGCTATGCAAGGCAACGATAACGTTGCGCCGAGCGACCAAGTACTTCTCAATGGCTATTTCAATGCAATGTGCCAGCTTAACGAAGTTACTAAGCGCGAACTGAATACGGACCGCATAATAATTCTCGGTAGCAAAGCCTTTAAGGTAACTGGCTTTACAGACTTCATACAAGAATTTACTGGCGATTACGACAGTTCACACGTCTTAAACTTCTCTCTGCGCATTCAAGAGCCGACAGAAAATGACGATATTGAAAATCGAATTGCTGGCGGAAAGTTAAGGTCCTTTAAAGCTGACATAATCGGCGAAAGCGAATTGAACCAAAACTCAACCACTAAACTTGCCGCCGTATTCATTAAAGACGATAAGGCGGTAGAGCCTACGGACGAATACCCGGTTACTTGGCTGTGGGAAAGTTCGGACACAGATATTGCCGAAGTCGACGCGGACGGTGTTGTTTTAGGTAAAGGGGTCGGAAACGTTCAAATTACCGCGAGAATGGCGCAAAATACGGCAATATCGGCGACGGCCGAGTTGGTTGTCAAGGAAACCAACTTTAAACCGTATGTGGCGTTTATGAGCGTTGTGCCGTCGGCGGTAGAGCAGTATGAAAGCATTACAGTTACTGCTGCATACTTCGAGAATGCACAGCAGACAGATAAAGTAGTTTCTTGGTCGTTCTCTGGTGCAAATAAGAAGAACTACAAAGCGACTATTGACGATAACGCATTAACGATTTACTGCATCGGCGCAGACAATACGCCCTTGAAAGTAACAGCAGAATGCGAGGGACAATTCATATCTTTTGAGTTGATACTCGAAGGACTTTAAAATTAAAAGGAAAAAATAGACTATGTTATGCCCGAATGCGGTACGAGTAAAAAAGGACAGAAGAAAGCCATTCATTTGTAAGAAAATGGTGGACGAAGGGGTTGACATTAACACCGCCGACCCTGATACGCTTGTAAATGAGTATATGTGCCCTTTACAAAGGTACTGCCCGACGAAGGGTGAAACAATCAACTCTGAGTATGCAAAGAGTTGTACACTGCGTCAATCGCGCGGTTAGCGCGTTGATATATAGCATTGCAAAATAATTGCAGGAGAACAAATAATGGGCAATGAAACAGCAATGTCATGGGAAATGCGAGCAAGCATAAGAAAGGGTGAACCCCTGACTTGGAAAAAGCTCAAATTCTACCCCATAAAAATGGAACACTACGAAGAATTTTTGGACGTAAGGAATGCGCTGGCAATCCGAATGACGAGTTTATCTAACTTATCGTTTGAGTATTTGAGTATGCCGTTTCTTACCGCAATGTGGGCTATCGACTACGATAGCTTATTTGCGACGGGAAGTTCGATAGGTTTCTTTGAGAGAATAATCAGATTTTTGTATTTATCATTGCGGCTCAAATACAAAAGAGAAGACGCTCTCAAAACAATCTACACCGAAACTGGCAACAAAAGAATTCTTGACAAAGTAGTTGTTACACAAGACGGAAACACCGTCGAAATTACGCCAGACGATTTCGATATTGATATTCGACCTATGCTGGCAACACAAAACGGGATTGAACTTCCAGACGAAAGCGACAACCCCGACCTCGTAAGAGCCGAAGAAGACTTAGCAGCCAAAGGTGCGAGCGAATTAAAAATCGACACAGACACTATGATTGCATCGGTAGCCTACCAAAGCCTTCTGCAAGAGAAAGACTTGAACGAATGGACAGTATTACAGTTTGAGCGAAGAAGACAAGCAATAGAGCGCGGAAAACGATTTGATATGTTCGGACAAGCGGAATTAAGCGGAATGGTTAAATTCAGTAAAGGCAATCCTTTCCCGTCGTGGTGTTTCGATAGAAACGAGAACGGATCGGCGGCACTTATTTCTTTCGGCGAAATGCGTGGAAAACTTTCTGGCTTAGGCGATTTGGATAAAATCGTCGGCAAAGACGGTAATTAAAAAGACGAAACCAAAAATTATAAGGAGCAGATAAAATATGAAATTAAACAATTCGTCATTGTATGTTAAGGGCACCGCAGATATGTGGGCACACGACGTTAAGACGGGCGATTTGATAGGTTACACCAACAAGATTGACTCGTCCAAGTTAAGCACTTCGTGTAACGCAGGCGAAATCCGTGCAGGTATCGGCGCGCCCGTAGTTATCAACATTCCCGATTCGTCCGCATTTAAGGGCGAAGTTACGGCGGCAGACTTCTCGCTTGAAGCAAGACAGCTTGCAACGGGTGGCACGCTCAGATATAACGGTACGGTTCCTTTCAGAGAGAATATCGTAGCGAAAGACTCTAAACTTGTCGTTTCGAGAAAGCCCGTTTCGGCTTACGGTGAAAGCGTTGACAACGAGTATTATTCGTGCTATGTCGGCAACGACGGCAAGAACTACGGCGTTGACCCCAAATCGAGAGAAATTCAGGGCTTTGTTGCAGAAAAAGGCAAGACCTATTGCGTACTTTACTACGTTGAAGTTGCAAGTGCTCAGGAACTTTCCATTCCTACGACATTCTCGCCCGTCGTAGCGCGCGTTATGGTCAAGATGGCTGTATATCAGGCGCAGGGCAATTCGGACAAGAACAGCTCGCTTGCGGGTTACTTGTACGCATTCATTCCTCGTGCGCAGTTCATTGACGGCGACGCAGGCGTTGACGGTTCGCAGACCACAAACGCAAACACGACGTGGAGTTTCTCGGCGTTGGCTTACGACGAAACCGACACGGAATGCTCGGAATGCGCAAAAGACCAGAGCGTATTCGGCTATATGGTTTATGTACCTTGCGGCGACACAACGCAGGCAGTCAAAGACCTTATAGTTATGCGCGGTAAGGTGGTAGTAAAGGTAGGCGGCAAAGTTCAGACCCCCGTTTACTATGTAATGCCCGACAATTCCATCGTTACCCCCGACTATTCCGACCTTGTATTTGCGATTAAGCAAGCAACGGCGGCGGTGAACGCAGACGGTGAGGAAGAACCTGCACCCGTACCCACTACAGAGATTGCCAAGGTTGACGAAGACGGCGTAGTTACAGGCGTAACCGTAGGTGAAACTGAAATGAACATTACCCTTTCAGCAAACGAGTCCGTTTCGGCGGTTTGCAAGGTTGTGGTTCAAGCAGGCTAAGTCAAAATAAAATAGGTATCCTTCCCCCGACTGAATATGTTTGGTCGGGGGCATAGGATAACAAAAGCGTGGCAAAATGGTGAATTCTATTGATACGATATATGAGTTAATGGAAAAAGACGGCGGTAGCCTTGATTTGACTGAAAGTGAAATCGAGTATCTGCCCGACAACCTGATTGTGTACGGCTTTTTAAGTTTAAGGGGAAGTAAGGTAAAGAAACTTCCCGAAAATCTTATAGTAGAAGATTTTCTTGATATTAACGAAACACAATTAAGCGATATTCCCAAAAGTTTAATTGTAAAGGGTGATTTCTTTTGCTCAACCTTAATGGGTGAGAAGAATGGAAAGACGCGCCGTGTGCGTATATACGAACGACAAGTGATATTCGATAGATTTATCTGCTGTAGTCGACGCTTGATAGAATTCAAGAGAGTAACCGAAAAGCTCGGCTATACAATATATGTCGGCACGAATAAAGATAAAAATGTGGTAGTTGACGGACAGTATTTTTCCGTTTGCTCAAGCATTAAAAGCGGAATACTTGACGTTATGTATAAAAAGAACCGCGACAAAGCGGAAGAATTGTACGGCGATTATACGCTCGATTCTACCGTCAAAATGAGCGAAGTTATTGTTATGTATAGGACGATAACAAGCGCGTGCAGAAAAGGCTCGGAATCATTCCTTGAAAGTTTACACCGCACAGACAAAGAAGTTACCGTGCGTGAAATAATTCGAGTAACGCAAGGTCAACCATTCTGTGAAAGGTTTGAACTGTTTTTTACAGATAGAAGTGCATGGCGAATTCAACAACGCCCCGCATAATCAGCAGGTGCAATTATGTTGGACTTTACTATATTGGGCATAGAGAGCATAACAAACGATTTTGAAGTTTTAACGCCAAGAATAAATAAGGCAGTAAGCGCAGGCTTGAACGCCGTTTCTTCCGATATGTCGGCGGTTTTAAAACAGCATATCGAATTAGACGTTTATGCAATGTACGACCCAAAAGTATATTTAAGAAGAAGCGAGAACCCTTCATACGGTACACCGCTCAACTCGGACGAAAATATTGGCGCAACTGTAATTGATAACACGCTCATATTCGGTTATGTGCCGACAGGTGAACACTCACTTTACGACGAAGAAATTGGCAACGATGACCTTATACGAGTAATCGAACTTGGCAAAGGGTATCAGTGGTATGTTGGTAAGCGTAAGATACCGCCTCGTCCTTTCTGGGACAATTTCGTTACAGATATGATACAGGGCAAGCAAGCTGAAATATCATTCGTTGGCGGTATGAATAATGCCGATAAAGAATTGAATGTTATTCAGACTGGGCAAATTACCGCAGACGGTAACGAAACTTCATTTTAATTTTTTGAATACAATCGACTACAAAAAATAGTCGTAATCATATCGCCGTTGCAAGTGGGCAATGGCAAGAGCCAAAAGGGGCTATGAGTACTGCAGTAGTGTGGTGCTTATAGCCTTTTATTTTTAGCAATTAAGAGAGTTAGTTTATGGCAAAAATTATTCTTTCGGTAGATATACAAAAAAAGAAAGCCGAACAGGGGCTTGGTGAATTAGAAGGCAAGATTAGAGAGATTGCCCAGTCTTTATCTACTGTTACAATAAATAATAAACTTACTTCTGATATAGAAGCTCTTACTGCGAAATTTAAGACTTTGGCGGACCAGTCGGACAGACTTGCAGGAAAGACTGCCAAGCAAGCCATAGAGAACGAAAGACTTACTCAGGCGCAAATTAAAACGCAGATAACGACTGTAAATCTTCAAACGGCAGAGGAAAGGTTAGCGAAAGCAAAGATACTTACTCAAACCGCGTCCGTAAATCTGGCTATCGCCCAAGAGCGTCTTACAAAGTCCCAAAAGCAAACACAGATAACATCTGTCAACTTACAGTCAGCACAAGAACGTCTTAAAAAGGCGCAAGATAATAGCACTAAGTCTGCTACGACATTACAATCGCAAGTAAACGGCTTACAGAAGAAATATGCTGACTTGCTTTCAACTATCAAGTCGCTTGAAAAGCAGTACCCCGCTGGGACGTTTGACAGTCTTAAAACTGAAACGCAGAGTGCACTTACAACGCTGGAAAATTATAACAGTAAGTTAAAGAACGGCGCAACCGCGAACGAAGCAATGTTGCTTAAAATACGCGAGCTTGCGAACGGCTACAATAATTTATCTACAAGCGTTGCTACAACTCGCGCTGAAACCGAACAGCAGACAACGACGGTAGAGAGAAATACTGCCGCAGTAAACAAGAGCGGCGACAGTATAACTTCCCTTATTAAAAAATTCTTAGTATGGCAATTATCAGCAACGCTCGTTATGAAGCCCTTACAGGCAATAACGGGTGCTATTTCCACGCTCAATGAAACTCTTGTAAAAACTGAAGATACAGTTATTGCATTCCAGCGTGTAATGCCCGGTCTTGCCGACGAGGAAATATCGAGTGCGCTTTATGGCTTGGCACAAGATTATGGGCAGACATTTGAAAATGTACAGGCTATCGCCCTTGACTTTGCGCGTACAGGTCTTTCTTGGGAAGATACGATAAAAGCCACAGAAGCGGCTCTGCTCGGTCTTAATACGGCTGAATTGGATGCAACTAACGCAAGCGCGGGTCTTATTGCAATTTTAACGCAGTATAAAATTGAAGCAAGCGAACTCGAAAGCGTTATTGATAAACTAAATATTACTCAGGATAATGCTGCTGTTACAACCGACAAGCTTTTAACTGCCTTACAACGTATGGGTTCATCTGCGGCGAATGCGAATCTAACGTTAGAGGAATCAATCGCTTTAATTACCGCTTTGTCTGCGGCGACTGGACGTAGCGGTGAAAACCTTGGTACCGCGCTTAACTCGTTAATTCAGTATTCAAGCAAATCAAGTGCACTTAACGTATTCGCGTCGCTCTCTGATAATGTTGCAGACGTTGTGGCTGAGTATAAGAAGGGTGCCGCAAGCATACTCGACGTTTGGTATGCAGTTTCCGACGAAATTCAACACTTGACAGTTGAGCAGGCGGATAAGCTCGACGCTTACTTCGACACCGAAGACGGTTCTGCTCTTAAAGACGCACTTGCGGGCGACTTGGAAGAAATATACGACGACCTCGCTGGTGTTTATACCACAGCAAACACATTCCGTAAAAACTACTTCATAGCCCTTTTGGGGAATATGGAAGAAGTTAAAGCCTCGCTCTCAAACATGGATGGTTCGGACGGCTATTCAATGTTGCAGAACGAAGATTATCTCGATACTTATACGGCAAAACTGAATTCGCTCAATGCGCAATGGCAAGAGTTTTTGAATGGTGCGCAAAGCATATTAACATTAAAGAAATTAGGCGTGGACGCGGCCAGTGGCTTATTAACATTTGCTGATGCTCTTGACAAGGTTCACCTTTTAATGCCGTTGGTTGCGGCGGGCGCAGTAGTGCTTGGTACCGTATTGCGCAACAAGGCAATGTCAGAGGCTGCTGCGCGAGTAAATGCTTATTCGTCCGCTTTAATAAAAAACAAGACGGCAACAATTTCCGATGCTACTGCTATTTCAAAACTTACTTCAAAGCAAAAACAGCAGGTAGTACAAGATATTGCAGCCTCCGCCGCAAGTGGTAAGGTTACAGGTGCGCAAGCTAAGCAGATTATAACTGAGGCTGGTCTTTCAAACGCCTTAACCAAATTGTCTGCCAAGAAAAAAGCAAAGTTACAAGCAACAATTCAGGAAGCTGTTGCGTCGGGAACATTAACCGCGACACAGGGCGCAGAAATAATAACGTCGCTCGGCTTAACAACGGCAAACACTGGTCTTGCCGCGAGCTTTAAAGCTGTTGCCGCAAGCATTAAATCGCTGTTAGCCTCTATACCCATTATAGGTTGGATTTTGCTTGCGGTTACAGCTGTTATTGAGATTATTCAGGCGATAGTTCAATGCTGTAATGATAATGCGGACGCAGCCCGCGAAGAAATAAAGGCAACCACAGAAGAAGCCGTACAAGCGATTGAAACAATAAATGACGCAGTAGAAGCCCTGAATGAAGCCAATGAAGCCTTACAGGACAATATAGCGTCCTTGGAAATGTATGCAGACGTTTTGGGTGATACTTCTGCAAGCGAAGAAGAAAGAACAGATGCTTTAAACAACTTAATAAAATTATCAAGCGAATTAAGAGAAAGCTACGGCGTTGAAAACGATTATCTGACTTCATTGCGCGTTGGCTATGACGATTTAACAAGTTCGGTTAATCAGTATATCGAATCAGTCCGTACTGCGGCTGCGCTGAAAGCGCAAAGCGATTACGAAGATGCACAAAAGCAATTAGAAGACGCAAAAGAATATCTCGGCAATGCCATTGATAACACAATGGGCAACGGCGATAAAAACGAAATGAAGGACTTGAAAGATTCATTCGATTATGCCGGGATAAAGGGTTACGATAAGTTTGTAAACGACGATACAATACAAATCGGCTATTCGCAAGAAAACCTTGACCTTTTGCGTGACTGGCAAGACAAACTCTCTAACGCCCTTGAAGTGGAAGCCGCTAAAAACGGCAAAAGTAGTAGTAAATATAAGGAACTTTATAAAGCGTGGTCTGGGGTTCGTGACGTTGCGAACGATATGGAAAGTACCCTTAAAGATATTGAAGATATTGAGGGTAGCACACTTGATTTATTCGCAAAGGCGCAAGTCCTTAACAACGAAACACTTTCCAGTCTTTATTACGGTGCTATGGGCACGTCGGCAGAGGCGGGCGATTCCTATGACCAGTTAAAGAAAATAATCCAAGAAACTACCGAGTACACTGACGAGCAAAAGAACGCTATAATCGCATTCATAAACGAAGGTCTTTCAGGTTATATTGGTAAATATAAGGCACACGTCGAAGAATGGGCGAACGATATTTCAAAGGTTACAAGTCTTTACGGCGACCTTATTGACAAACTTAAAGCGTTGCGTGATGCTGAAAAATCAAGCAACGAATGGGAAGAAAAGAAACTCTCTGTATTAGAAGCCCAAAAAGAAGTATTAGAGGCGCAACAAGCCCTTGAAAACGCCAAAAACGAAGCCACCGTTAGACGTTTTAATACTGCAACTGGGCAGTGGGAATGGCAGACTGACGAAAAGAAAATCGCCGAAGCCGAAGACAAAATAGAGAGCGCGGAGGCAAGTTTATTAAAGGCACAGCAAAATCTTCAAGAGGCTGCCTACAACAAAATTATTGAGTTGCTTGAATCTGGTCAAACCACAAACGACGAAGTAATAGGAATTCTCAATGAGGTTGCTCCTTACTTGCTGTTGAACACCGATTATGCGGGAGAAATGGCAGGTTTCGCTGGTGAACTAAATGGTGTTGCGGGTAGCATATCGGGTGTTGCGGATAGTATTTTGGGTGTTGCCTTTGATATAAGGACCTATACTGGCGAATTGCCGAGTTTCTTCACTGATATAGTCGGTGCAATAAAAGAAGTAACCAAAGTTGACGTTACTCAACCGATTAAAACAGAGCCGGGCGATTACACGCCGATTCCCTCAATTACCCAAACTACACCTTCGCTGAATCAACCACAGCAAAAGAGCGACGTTGATATTGCCAAAGATAAAATCGTCGTCCTTAAAGGCGCGGAAGGCAGAGGTATCAATAAAAGCAAAGTAGGCGACAATGGCAATGTTAAATGGGCGGGCGTAGATTACAATGTCGAAAACGCTGGCGAAATAAACGACGAAATTCTGAAACAAGCCGTTGACGCATTAGGTTTAGGCGATAGGGCGATTTTTGGTTACAACGGCGACTTATACGGAAACCTTGATGGCGGTATCGTTAAGTTAAGAGGGCTTGACGGTTGGAGTTCATTCTGGAAAGATAACAAAAACACAAACTTTGAGGCATTAAAAAATACAGTTACAAGTGTTTATGGCACATTCGATAGTGGTGGTATTGCTGGGGGAGCAGGCTATATGGCAAAACCCACCAGCCGTCCCGAAACCGTAAACGACCCTGACCTTACTTCAATGATACTTTCGCCCAGACGGAATGCTGAATGGGATAAGTATGTAAATAATATGGGAATTATGTTCGAGAAAGCTCATAAGTACAGTCAATCGCCGATGACACAGAGCAACTTCGGTAATACCAATAATAGTGTCGATAATAGCGGTCAAGTAATTGTAAACGGAATGACTGTCAGCCAAGACGCAAAGACAATGACCGTAGCGGACTTGTTTTCGCTTGCAAAGATTATTCCTAACAAATAACTAATAAGAAAAGGAGCAGAGAATTATGGCGATTTACGAGCCTAATCAAATAATACCGTCAACATTTACAAACAGCGGTACGATTTCGGCGAGCGACCAAGTAAATATTCAATGGCAAGTAAACGGCAATAGCGCGTTACAAGGCTTTCAAATTGATATGTACGCCAACAACGCACAGTCTAATTTTATTAAATCGACAGGTTATTTAACAACAAGGTGCCCCTTTAACGGTACCGACCAACGCGGTAAATCTGTTTACTTTTCTTACATATCAGGCGGAACTTGGGCAAGTGAATTCGGACTGGCAGACGGCAACGATTATAAGTTTAGAATTACACAATGGTTTAAAGCGCAAAATAGCGTAGTTTCAATACCTCTCACCGCGCCACAAAGAGGCAAAATGTATTATTTCCTTATGGATCAGTACAGCGACGAGTACGCTAACGGCGCGGTCTATTTTGCAGTAAACGAAGATTACGACAGCATAACATTCTATTACAGCTTTACAAACGGCGTTGGGTGGATTGAAACACGAGAAGGCAACACAAAACGCATAGTTCTTACTACTGCGGGCTTTAATGCAAACGGCACCGCGCCCGAAAATGCAATAAGAATTTGGGGCGACCAGCCTCAATATAATGCCGATTTTGGCGTTGACTTCGTACAACAGATTTCAGAATCAGCAATAATTACAAGGACACACCCCACACTGCAGTTAAGCGTAAATGACGGCGAAACATTGAATACTGCATTTGCAGAGTTTACGGCAGATTATAGTCAAGCACAAGACGATGCGATTAAGTGGGTACGGTGGGAACTTGCTGACGGGCACGATAGAAGTAACCACTTAGCGGACACGGGCAACATTTATACGTCAGTGCTTGCCTACGAACTCGACGGCTTATTCAACAACACAGACTATGCAGTGCGCTGTACGGTTGAAACAGAATCAGGCATACAAATCAGTTCGGGCTGGGTTGGATTTAGCGTGAGCTATACAGCCGACGTTTATTCAGGTTCATTTTCAGCAGAATATTACCGCTCGGAGAACAGTGTCGGTCTTGCGTGGGATGTGCTTGATAATGCAACTATTATCCCGGCGCGCGCCAGCGGGACTTATACACTGGCTAATGGCTCGGTTACGTTACCCGCAAATACAACAATAACTTGGAATCAGGTTACAGACAACCCTATGAACTTCACGGGACCGTGGGCTGTCTTATGGAAGGGTAGAATAAATGACGCTACCCCCAAGGGCAATTTCTTGAATATAAATAACGGCAGAATAACCGCGTCAAGAATTTCCCCTAAAATCAAATATACTTGGAACTACCCTTACGACGATTTAAGCGTAGGACAGCAAAGATATGACTTAACGTTAAACGAATTTACGCCGACTAACCCGCCACCCCAAAACGGCGATTTGTGCGTTACAGAAGAAGGGTATATTTGCGAAATTAGAGAGCAGTGGGACGATGAAGAATTTGTCGGGTACTATATCAGGGTAATAGATATAGCAGACGACTACTCAGACGTTACAGGCAACTTTATTGCGATAAATATTCTTAACTCAAACGGCAGCAATGTTCAAGCCGAATTAAATATCGCAGCAGACAACTCAGAAACCGCCCTTTTAATAACGCCTACAGATATTTACGCTTTTTCATACGAAGGCGACAGGTTGTTAGACTGGACCAGAACGTCGGTGCGGTACACGCAGGACGCGATTACTTCCGTAATGATAGACGGTGGCGAGAATGGTGCAGGGTGCGATTGTATTTCCGTAATTCAGGGTAATGGCGATACGATTTTGAACGAATTACGAGCAGGTGGCGGCGCAACGTTTGAGCCGTCTTGGAATAGCGAAACCTACCAACTATATATGACAGCAAACTTCACTTACAATATTGAGGGTGGTATAGGTACTGTTTCAACAAATAGGGGGTTCCGTATATATAGACAAGAAGAAGGTAGCAGTGAATTAAAAGTGATTGCTAAAACAAGTTCACTCGTTACGCGCCTTAAAGACTTTGGTATTGTGAGCGGCAAAAGCTACCGCTATCATTTATTTGCCTACGATAACAATGGCGCGCTTATGTCTTCAGTCGAAATAGAAAAAACTATATCGCCGAGATTTAAAAATTATAGCTTGTTGGCTACGGAATACAGCGAAGAAGACGAGGCTTATCACGTTGTAAAGCAATACATATTTGAGTACAACATTTCGCAAGGTTCTGTATCAAACAACAATTCACCCTCTCTAACCGCGAATTTTACGCGCTATCCGACAAGAATGGGTTCGGTGCAGAATTATGACAGTGGCACACTGCAAGCCCTTATAGGTATTGTGAGCGACGATGAGTACTACGACAGTATAGAGCTTGAAAGAGAACTCAAAGACCTTTCAACGACCACATACACACTGTTTATGCGTGATATGGAAGGGCATATAAGAATGGTACACACGAACGGTGCTGTTACTATGGAGCCCAACCTTAAAACTCGTCAAATGCAAAAGAAAATATCCTTGCCTTGGGTAGAGATAGGCGACGCAAGTGAGGTAACAATTATTCAGCTTTCAACAGACGTTGGCTGGCGTGTTGACGAGGATGTTCTTGGCGTAGATTTCGACGTAGATTTAACAACTGGTCAACTTATTGCAAAATATCCTTTACCTTACAACGGAACAACATTTGCTCTCGGTGGCGAGGATAGGGAAGTCCTTATTGCTAAGACACCAAAGGTTATGAGTGCGCCCACATTTGAATTACCCGATTCGGCAGAGAAAGACGAGGGTAAATTCGGTATATTGACAGCTAAGGTAATAAAGAATACCACAGACGAGGACTAAACCCGCATGGCAACATTAACACCATACCAGCAATACCTTCGGGAAGTTGAATATCCCGAACGATACAAAAAACTGACCAAACTTGAATTTCTTAACCCGGACAACACCGTAGCATTCGCGCTTGATAATAACTTTAAGCGCGGTTACGGTGGTTACGCCGACAGTAGAGCATTTATTCAGGACGGCTCGCTTAGCGTTTCCTTAAACAATGGGCAGCGCAGAAAGGCGAGTGTAACATTTGAAAATCTTGACGGCGCATTTGATTATGCGGTCAACAAGATATGGTTCGGTAACAAGGTAAGATTATCAATGGGAATCCGCTTGCAGAGCGAACAAGATTTCTATTTATCGCAAGGCGTGTTTTATTTCGACGACCCTAAACTCGAATTAAAACCCAACAGCAGAAAATCGCCATATTCACTGGTTGACAAATGGGCATATCTTGACGGATCTCTTTTCGGCAAACTCGAAAACACATACGAAATCTTAAACAGAACGAATATTTTTGAGGCAATGGCTGGAATTCTGCGTCTATCGAAGTTTACTCACAAGGAAACCAAAAATAAGGCGGAAATGATAGACAGTGTGCAGCCTATATTTACGAGCTTTTACAACAACCGCACCATTACAATTAACGGACAAATCGTGCCTATGTGCCTTGCGCCGCACACCGTTACAACGTCGTCAGGCGGTGCGTATTCAAACGTCTTGCTTGACCTGAATACTTTACTTGTTAGTTGGATAGGCTATGACGAAACAGGCGCATTAAGAGTTGACGCATCGCAGGAAGATATTAACGATATGACTAAACCCGTTTTGTGGACGTTCACAGTAAAAGGCGGGAAGACAACGTTTTCTATTTCCGAAAGCGCAAAACCGACAAATGTCTTTAACGATATTATCGTTTTCGGTGAAACTTTGGACGAGGCTATGGTTGGCGCACGAGCAACAAACCTTGACCCGGCAAGCGACACAAATGCAAACCTTATAGGCAAGAAGACCTATTTTGAAAGCTCAAATACTTGCTACTCGGTAGAGCAATGCCGCGACCTTACAAGCCAGTATTTAAAACAGAAGACGGTATTACAAAAATCAATTACGATTTCGTGCCCCCAGCTTTTCCATTTACGCGAAAACAACATTATATCGGTACTTAGGTCAGATAAGCAGGGCGGCGGATTAGAAAGGCATTTAATACAGTCATACAGCCTTCCGCTTTCTTCGTCGGGCAGTATGAGTATTACCGCAACCTCGACAAATGATTTTCCGAAAGTTACGGTTAAAGATTTGGACTTATCGCAAGGAATATGATAGAATAATTATGAGTGATAAATTAAAAGAAGCCGAAGCGTTTAAATATATGCTTACAGACTTCGTAAGCGAAGTTATAGAAAATCACCCAGTCGTAAGGGCGGCCATAAAAGCAAGAAAAATGATAGTGGCAGAACCGCCCAACACTACAGAAAAAACGGTTAAGGTGCATTTTCCTTTTGACGAAAAGGCTATTACATTGCCGTATAATTCAAGAATGCCAGTATCTGCGTTAGCTGTAGGAAAAACGGTCAGTGTTTGGTACTCGCAAGATATAAACAACGGAATTATTATGCAGAACGGTTCTTGGTCGATATAGTCGTCGAACCATGCATGTACAACTTAATACTTATCTTATCGTAAATGGACGATAGGGAAAGCCAAAAGGGGCTATAAGCAGTTACAGAATCAAAAGGTTTTGTCTGCTTATAGCCTTTTATTATTTTTCAATAAAACTAAAAAAAATAGGAGGTATTTCTTTAATGGGTTCAACAGTCATTGACCAACGCGAACTTGGAATTGTGGTACCCGTAGCGCGCGGTAAATGGGAAGCAAAAACCGTTTACCAAAAGCTCAACATTGTTACACACAATTTCGGCACTTATATTGCTAAAAAAAGTAGCATAAATGTCCGCCCCACAATCGACGAGAACTGGGAAAATTACTGGATGGAACTTGCGTCGGGTAGGGGCATATCATCAACCACAACAGACTATATCACAACAAAACCCGACGTAACAGCACCGCCCGAAGAAGGTTGGAGCGGAACCATTCCAACCGTTAAGCCGGGCGACTTTCTGTGGACGAGAATAACGCTTACATATACCGACGGTGCGCAAGTCGTTTCGTATGCTGTGGGTGCAGGCGGTGTTACGGGTGTTGGTGTAAAATCAACTGAAGTTGACTATCAACGCACTTCCAGCGGTTCAGATATTCCTACTGACGATGCGGCGTGGACTAAAACAATTCCCGCAGTCAAGGTAAACACATTTCTGTGGACGCGAACAAAAATCAACTACACGGACGGCACAAGCGCAATATTTTATTCAGTCGGATATAACGGTATAGGCATCTCAACCACGATAATAAATTATGCGGTTAGCGATACAGGCGCAACGCCGCCCGAAGAAGGGTGGGTATCATCTATTCCGTCAACGATTACGCAGGGTAAATTCCTTTGGTCTAAAACCGTAACGACTTATACGGATAATTCCAGCTCAACAGTTTACTCGGTTGCTTATCAAGGACAAAACCCTTCAATAAAAATCGGGAAAGTAACTACTGTTGCGCCTGACCACGCCGCGACAGTAAAAAATGTTGGCACTGCACTCGATATGGTTTTAGATATTGAGATTCCACAAGGCGTTACGGGCGCAAGGCTCGACGACGTAACCATAAGCGAATCGCCGCTTGCTGGCGCATTACCGCGCTATAACGACGCGGAAAATATCAAATCTTCAAAACCCATTCTAAACAACGATTGTGTAAGGCTTGTGGACTTGGCGGCACTCATATTAAAGGGTGAGTTAAGTACCCCGCTTTCAACAAGCGATGGTAGATATTTAACAATCAACGGAAAACACATATACGCGAACATTAAAGTCTGCAATTCTTAAATTCAAACTAAATTAAAGGAGAATACCGATATGGCAAAGAATAATCAGCCTGTACAACGTGTAAAAAGAGTACAGCTTTCAGGTAGCGTTTCGGCGGTGGAATTTGAATCTTACGGCGGACAATATCTTGTCAAAAACTTTTCGGGTGGCGACGTTTATGTTTCGTTTGAAGATGCGGTTTCGGAAGATACGTCTATTAAGATTTCAAACGGATACGGACAGGTTTGCGTAATAAACGAAAAAGACGGCTTAAATGGTCAAGCGAAAGCCAAAACCATTTACCTTAAAGGCACGGGCGAAGTAGAGGTACAACAATTATGGTTTTAGGTCCTTATTCGTTTCCAGTATCAGGCAACAGTGGCGGGTCGGGTGGTGGCGGTAGCACAACCATTGTTTATAACGCCATAGTTCAAGCGAAATCTGTTTCAGAATTTCCCGCCACAGGCAAAGGTAATTTACTGTACATAGATACTACCGCGAATGAGGCGTATTACTGGAACGATATAGATAAGAAATACGTCAAAATAGTCAGCCAAAATGACGACGAGCAACCCAAAGAAGAAAAGGTGTTTATTCGTCGAGCAAGCCTCAAAGAATGGCAAGAACAAAACTCGATACTCGAAGACGGCGTAATCGGCTATGTTACAGACGACAATTCGGCAAAAATCGGCGACGGCGTTACAAGATGGGACAGTCTTCCTTGGTTTGTTAAGCCGATAGAAATTCCCGACTGCGGCGGCTTAACGGTTGACGATATTTATAAGGCTTGCGTGAGCGGTGAGGGGCTATCCGCGCCACTTCACACGTCAGATGGTAAAACGCTCATAGACAGCAACGGAAACACTATTCAATATAACTTCAAATTAAAAATCAAATAAAAAAGGAGATTAGTTTTTATGGATGATTTTATTTCTATTAAAGACTTAGAAAAAGGCACCCCCTCAAAAACGCAATCGTTAGTTCACGACGGCGCAGAGGGAACAAAGAGAATCGAATTTGCAGAGTTGCTTTCTGCGGTTCTCAAAACGGCAGATTATTCTGCGGACGCACCGACAAATACGGATTCGGTGGTGGTTGATAGTGCGGAGAGCGCAAAGAAAATCGCTTTTTCCGATTTACTTGCCGCCATTATCGGTGCATCAAATATCAATACCGCAGGCTTCCACAATTCAATTTATCGCGGCAAAGACATTACGGAGTATTTTAACGACGGCTCTCTGTATGACAGAATCGCGGGTACCAACGGTTACGCAACTTTTGAGGATTTGTATGTGGGCGACTACATTAAGATGCCGAGAAAAGTTTGCGTTGTTGGCGACGATTGTGACAATGCAGGTACCGATATTGTTAAAATCGCAGGTTTTAACTGCCACTGGAAAAACTACTGGAGTGGCAATATGCTCACCAAACCTCATATCGATTTGGTTCCCGACAGAAACTTCGGCGACTGTCAGCCTATGAATGACAGTAGCGATACTACGGGCGGTTATAAAAACAGCAAGATGAATAAAACGATTATCGGCGCGCCCGCAACGGCAGGTAATCCGAACGGTACAATAAACGAACAGCTTTACAACATATTCGGTTCCCACTTGCAAACATACAGAGAACTTGTTTCTTCGGCAATGAACCCCGCGCGCTATAATCGTTTCGGTCAGGCTACGGGAGCATCGTCAAGCTGGGAATGGATAGAAGTTCAGGCAATCTTAATGTCGGAAATCGAAGTTTACGGCTCGGTTGTTTGGGGTTCAAGCGGTTACGATATAGGTACTGCTAAAAACCAACTTCCCATTTTCCGCCTTAACACCGCAGACCTTATAAACAGCGAATATTACTGGCTGCGCGACGTTGCCTCGGCTGAGTCCTTCTGCATGGTGGGCTACAGCGGGTATGCGGACTACGGCGGCGCGGACGGCGAGTATTGCCTTCGCCCCCGCTTCGTAATCGCCTAATCTATAATCCCCACCCGCGCGTCGGGTGGGGTAAAGAAGGAATAAATGGGTGTACCTCAATATAAACAAACACCGTCAAAGGTAGAATTTCTTTCAACATTCCATAAGTTGCGCAAAGAAGTGAATGTCATTTTAATGCGCGACTTTGGAATTAAGAAAAGAACATATACCGTAGCACTAATCACAGATATTTACGAACTGTCCGAAGAGGACAAAAAGACACTCGAAGAAATAACGTTAAAGTACGGAATAGATTCGGTGCTGATAGACAAATATTCTGAATGGCTTGTAAATGCTTGGCGCAACGAAACGCGAGAAATTCTCACAAATCTCGGCGTACAAATCGAGTTAGCAAATTCAATTTATATAACTTGTAAAGAAGAATACTCTGAGCGCAGAATTGCGTGGGATAAAGCCATAGGATACTGTAACGCTTTGAAAGACAAATTTCACGAAATATTATCAACAATTAAAGTAAGCGTAGGTGCATATCAGGTTGTTGGTGAGCTTTTACAAAAGGAAATAAATTTATTGAAAGGAGTCAGAAAAAGCGATAATCAAATTTTGACAAAACTGTCGTAAAGACATTTTGTGAGGTAATCGTTACAACTCGGCTGAGTCCTTCTGCATGGTGGGCGACGGCGGGTATGCGGACTACGGCGGCGCGGACTGCGAGTATTACCTTCGCCCCCGCTTCCAGATATTTATTATCAAGGGATAATAGATTTTTTTTTGATTTGGAAGGAACGATTATCTATCCTTTATTAAAAGGTGAATAGCCCGAAAGGGACTTATTGCCCGGATACGTCCGATGGCAAAAATTTAATTATGATTGAAGCCCTGTATAATTTAGATAATTTATACGAAGCGTTTTTGGAAGTCAAAGCGGCGAGCGGGTGGAAAGAAACCACCCAACGCTACGAAGAAGATTTACTGTTTCACTTACTTGATTTACACAAAAGACTAATCAACGGCACCTATAAACCAACAAAGCCGTATTGTTTTCTCTACAATGAGCGCGGTAAATTAAGACTAATAGAATCGTATATTATAGACGATAGAATTGTACAATGGTGCTTCGTAAACAAAGTTTTGCTTCCGCTCATTCGCCCGAAACTAATATATGATAATTCCGCATCCCTAAAAGGGCGCGGGACTGACCATTTTAGAGCAAGGCTCGAACTACATTTAACGGATTTTGCAAAAGAAAACGGTAACGACGGGTTTATCGTTATAGGCGATTTTAGAAAATATTTTGATAATCTTCGTCATACTGTTTTCCTGCAAATTCTAAAAGAACTCGGAGCGGATTCGGAAGTAATAAACTTTGCAAAACTGCTTATCGATGCGCATAAAATAGACGTTTCATATATGACCGACGAAGAATACGCCGAATGTATGGATACACCGTTCAACTCGATTGAAAATGCCTTAATAGACGCAACCCTTAAAACTGGTAAAAAGCTAATGGATAAGTCTATGGGTATCGGCAGTCATATTGCGCAAATTGCGGGCGTTGTCTATCCCTACAGAATTGATAATTATTGCAAGATAGTTAAGGGAATTAAAGGCTATGCTCGCTACATGGATGATTTCTACATAATACACAAAAGTAAAGAGTTTTTATGGGAACTAATGAGCGAATTGAAAAAACTATGCGCTGAACTTGGTCTGTTTCTAAACGAAATAAAGACCCAAATAGTAAGCCTACATCACCCGTTTACAATTCTAAAAACTCAATATCGACTATTGCCTGACGGTAGAATAATCAGAAAACCAGACAAATCGCAACGTATAAGAACTTGCAGAAAGTTAAAGGCAATGAAAGCAAAACTCGACGAAGGAACAATTACGCTGGATAAGGTTGAACAGATTTACAAATCAACACGCGGTCAGCTCGCAAGGTATGGCGAAACCGAGTCCGTCCGTTCTTTTGACGAATTCTACAACAATTTATTAAAAATAAAAATTAAAATATAAGGAGAACCTTTATTATGAACAAACAACAAAGAAACCCTGAAGACTTCGGTGTAATTACGATTTCACAGCAAATCGCAGACCTTAAGCAGTCTTTATCAAGCCACCAAAGCCCTATCGGTGACTGGAAGGGAATTAAGCAGGACGAATACATTAAGGCGGGACTTCCCGCGCCCTATACAAGCGCGCAAATGCAAGAGTACTACCAAAAGAGAATTGCGGCAAGAAACCAAATCAACCAGCTTGAAAAGCAACTTGAGGAGGAACGCGCGGGCAATGTTGGCGGAAACGGTAACACCTAAACCGACGACAGCCGAGCCAAAAATCACCATTGAAAATATATGCTCGGCTTGCGGGAAAGGTCCTTGCGATTCACCTTGTGAAAGGTGGAATGATTTCCTTGAAAAGAATTATTTATTAGAGAAATAGAAAAAAGGCGCACGGCAATTTCGCCGTGCGCCTTTTAATAATTTTAATTTATAATCTTTATTTTTTTAAGCTCTTGCATCGAATACCGCATTCACTGTCGCAGGTGCGCTTTCGGGGCAGAGATTTTCGATATATATTCGCGTTGTTTCGGGGTTCGAGTGCCCTAATACCTGCTGTATGGTGGCAAGTCCAACGTTGTTGGTAAACAGCACGCTTGCGTTTGAGTGGCGCAAATCGTGTCCGCCGATTTTATCGTGTCCAACCGAGCGGCGAATATAACTTCTTATGACTTGGTAGAAATTTTGACGGGTGAAAGGCTTGAAATTTCCTTTCTTGTCGTAATGACCAAATAAAAGCGCGTTCTCGTCGCCGCAAATACGCGAATTTTCGCTTTCAATGTATTCTTCGACAAAACGCCTTGCCATAGCAGGAAAGCCCACAGAACGCGATTTACCGCCTTTTCCTTTGACGATGCGAATGCTATTGTTGGTGAAGTCCAAGTCGCCGTAACGCAAGTTCAAAAGCTCGGAAGTCCTAATGCCTGTTTGTATTAAGAGAAATACCCAAGCGCGGTTGCGGACTGCAGTTGCTTGCGCAGAGTAGCGGGGAATCTTGCCGCCAAGCACAGTGTTTATTTCGTTATTTGAAAGTAGGTCGTATTCAACCTTTTCTTTGCCCGGCTTATCGTGGGCGAGAATGGGCTGTTCAGTATAAAACTTGTGCTCGATTGCCCACACAAAGAATGCGTGCAGAATTGTAAGATAATCCCGCTCCGTATTACTCGATACGTTGCGGGACTTGACTGCTTTTTTATATTCGAGAACCATAAGTGAAGTTACGTCTTCGCGCTGTTCGTCGTTTGCTTTTAAGCATGCACCAAAGTCGGTGAGCACTATGCGATACTTTTCGTAAGTATCTTTGCTTTTGGAAACGGTTTCAGACGTTTTAAGGAATGTCTGCATAACCTTATTAAATTTTTCGTAAGATGTCATATATCAAATTCCCCTAATAATTCTTTAATCACGTTTTTAATGTCTGACATATAAACGCCAGCGTCGCGTTCAGGTTCGCGCCCAAAGCACATTGACGCGCTGTCGAGCTTGTCGTATAATTGTTCAGCGAAATCTGCCTTAGCCTTTTTAATGTCGCCGAACCCCATATCGACAGCCCGTTTTGCGCTCGCGTATTCGGCGCATTTACAGCAACGATTATCGCAATTTCCGTTGCACTGACAGTCGTCAACATTGCGCAAGATTTTTGTCAGCTTTTCGGTATCGATTCGTTTGTCGGTTGCGGTCTTGTTTTCGTTCATAACAATTTCAAATTTATCTTCGCCGGGAATAAGCGCGCAACCACCCCAAGTACCGTGAATTTGACCCGCATCGTCGATATGTTCGACAGTACCAACCTTGCCGCTATATTGCGGTTCGCATTTCATGCTGTAAATTCTTAACGTGTAACCGATTTCAACTTTCATTATTTCACCGCCTTTGCGTAAGTAAAAATTTTGTAAGGGAAAGAGAGGTCTTTATCTTTGTAAACCTTGTTTATATTTATGATAATAAATTCGTGGTCTTCATACCCCTTGACGTTAGTGCATATATCGACAAAGATTTCAAATTTGCCGTTCTTGATAGGAAAAACTTCCGTATGGGCGGTACAGCCTTTTGCTATATCGCAAAGGTTAATGCGGCGCATTTCTTTATCTTTGGCGCAGTCAATACAACCTTGACACTTTAAAGCCTTTTTAAGCATTTTTTCTTCGCTGTGTCTGTTATTCTTTATAATTTGGGTTAAATCTATAATATTCAATTTTATTCCTCCAACCTGACTAATTAAGTTAAAACTGACAAAGGAAGTAAGAGTTTTTCCAAGGTTTCTTTGTCATTTGCGAATAGCTCAGATACTCGCTTATTGTAATGTTCTGCGTAGTAGTTGTATTGCTCAACCGTAAGGCGATAACTTCCGCGTTCATCACCGACAAGCACAAAGTCATACTTTACTTCGTCAAGCAGGTTTTCCGACTGTTTAAGCGACGGCCTTTTAACAATCCCGAACGCGCCGTAAGCGTGTGCCGCGTATTCTAAAAATTCGCGCACAGTCATATCTTTGCCTTTAAACCAGATACTATGTTTAAATTTTTTATCTAAACTATTCATTGCATTCTCCATAATAGCAAATTTTGATTAAAAGTTCAAGTAGTTTAGCCCCTCACGCAGTAGTATTCGTAAGGGGCTGTTCATTGCTTAGTTAAGCATAAGCACGGCGGGCTTTGCATCGCCTATCAAGTACCCAGCTTTGTCCTGCATTACAGTTTCGTAAGCCTGTTCGCCTTGGAATTCGTCAATAACTTTCTTTTCTTCGTCGTCCATTTCGTGGTAATGTTTCTGTCCGTAGGAAGGGGGAAGCCACTTGAAGTTACGCGCCGCGTAAATGTTCAGCGCATCGATAAGGCGGTAGCATTCCTTGTGGAATACGATATGGCAAGTACCTTTTTTATAGAAAGTTACACTAAAGTACTTGCAGCATATATCTTTTGTCTGCCCGCGTGCGTTTGCGCACTCTAATACGTTGTGTAAGCCGCATTCCGCTGTTCTGTTTCCGTCAAGATAATTTAAGGTCTTTTCAAGGTCGGCAAGCAAATCATAACAAGCATATACGTCAAGCACTCCATGATAACTATATCTTGCGAACGCACCGTAGGAAGGTATGATTACCTTGTAATTTACCTTATGCGCCTTATTTGTTTTCCAGCCGTTATAGTAGTGAATGTTGTTTGAGCATTCAGGATAATAGGTGTGCTCGGTGGTGAATTTTTCAAAGAGTTTTAAAAGTTCGTCGTCGATTCCGTCCCATAACGCGGCATTGATAGAGAGCACCAGCCATTCTGCATTAAAGCGCGAGAATTCATAGTTGCTCATTTCGTCAAGCCTGTTAAAGAAGTCCTTGCTCATTTTGCTTGTGAGCTTGCTTGTGAGCTGGGGAAGGGATAGCAGTTTGTACCAGTACTTCCTGCGAACAATTTTTAAATACTCGTTGACTTCTTCTGTTCCGATTCCGTCATCACCGAAATAACTACGGCCACCAACAGTAAGCGCAAAGCCGATTACTTCCTTGTCGCCGTCTTTCTGTTCGTCATTCTTTGATATTTTTCCGATTAGTCCGTTGTATTCCTTAAAGAATTCGATTGTTGCGGCGGTTTCGATTTCGTAAGAGCGAATGAGAGCTTCAATTTTATCGTTCGGGGCAACTTCGTAGGTATCACCCTGCGTTTCCATACGTTGCTTTGCTGTCTTTTCCATACGCTCAAATATTTCCGAACGGTCATCCGAGCGGGGAATATTTATATAAATCAAAGCAATAGTTGTATCGGTTTTTCTTTCCGCCTTTTTAAAGCCGTCTTTAATATATTCGATTTGTGCGCCGTACTTGCTGAGCTTTTGCATAAGCACTTTACGGCGGTTCGTGTAAGCATTTTTAAGCGTTTCTGCATTGAGCAAGCAGACAATTTGACCGCCGCTCTGTTCCTGCATTTCCAACGCTTTTAAAAGGTGTTCGTCGCCGTTTGAGAAGGGCGGGTTCATTATGATAAGGTCGTAGCGTTTTTGCGTTTTATAGGTCAAGAAATCATCGTGAACAACGCGGAATTTTTTGCCCATAAGTATATAGCGCAGGTTTGCGTCAATCTCTATACAGTCAATATCAGGGTGTATTCCCCTTGAATAATATCTGCCGTCGTATTTAACGCTACTATCGCCGTAAGCCAAGATGCACTCAACAATATCGCCCTTCCCGGCGGAAGGTTCCAGAATTGTTTTAAGTCTTTTCCAGTTTACGCGGTTCAGCATTCTTCCGACAAGAGCGGAAGGGGTAGGGAAGAAATCGGAATTATCACCAAAAGGAAGTTCCTTGACGTGAATTTTTTGACTATTAGCGGACGCGGCTTTTCTGTACTGCGAATAGGTTTCGATTATTGCCTTTTTAGCTAATATAATCGACGATGCGTTATCATTACAACGGCTTATTTTGTCGCGGTCATAATTTATATCCCAAGTCATTTTATTTGATATGCGACTGAGCCTGCCTTCAAGGTCGCCGATCCGTTCACCGTTCGCAAATATATTAAACCTGTTCGCGTTAATTTTCTTTGTATATTTGTCCTGATAGGGCGTTAAACTTATTTTAATCTGTTCCATAATTTCCTCCCAAGAAATGATTTAGGCGACCTTGTAGGCCGCCATAGTTTCAAGCAATGAGAGTAACTCACCATTGCTTTGAATTCCGTATTTGTTTTTAATGTTTTGCAGTTCGCCCCAGCTTTTAATCTTGAGCGTACTACAGAGTGTTGAAAGTTCTTTTAATTCGTTTATATTCATAAATTCACCTTTATTACTCGTATATCATAAGAAATCTTGCCGTAGGGCAATAAAGCCGACCTGTTTCTTCACACCTGTATAAATCCTTCCAAGGTTTAGGTGCCTCAGCATAAAAATCTTTGTGGGTAAATTTAATATTAAGTTTTAAATTTTCGTCAATACGCAAGCGGGTCAAATATTCGTCGTCCGCCTTTTCTTTCTTTGTAAAGTTTCTTTCGGGGTAAAAGGTATAACCACCAAACTCAAAGCTGGCGAGCTTGTCGTCTTCAAAGGTGAGGGGAACGTCCTCGTCTGTGAGTTTCTTTATGCAGTCGTGGCAAAGCCACCCAGCATCGCTTTCAACCCGCCCAAATTTATCGGTTGCGGGCAAATAGTTACCGCATTTATTACATTGCCAATGCTGCACGCCGTCTATAATAAGCTCGTTTTGCTGTTCATTATTTGAATTTTTCATATATTCCTCGCAATATCTTTAATTCTTTCGGTTGAAATATAATAGGCTTTTTCTAACCAATAAGACCAGTGCGGTTGAAAAATTTCGCCGTCAAGGTCAAGCGCAAAGTTGCCGAGCGCAAACCAGTTTTCAATGCCCTTTTCTGTTCTTTTATCAAGAAAGCGGATTTTATGTTTAGTTGTCAGCATCAGTTTTAAAGAGCGGGGGTAGTGTTCCCAATCTTGCTTGACAGAATCTGGCATATCAATTATAAGAATTTCGCCGTTCTTTGTGAGGGTAGCTTTTACAATTCTTTGCGCTTTCTCATAAAATTCATCGGCAGATTTTTTATACTGCAGTAAAGCATTTTCAAAGTCGGCGCATTCCTGTTCCGTAATAAATTCAACCCATTGTTCGCCTAAGCACAAGGGTTGGTGAAGTGGCGTAAGCGGGTCAACAAAAATTTCAAGCCAGTCTTTGCCGTCCACAGATGAGGGGCGCACAATTACTTTTAATTTTATTCCGCATATCTCAGTTTTGCCTATATTTGCAAGGGCTAACAGTTCTGATTTTTTCATAGTTTCACCTTAATATTTTTAATTGTTTCTCGCTGTTCTGTTTCACGGTTGACCCCCGAATATATTTGAGTTTCCCCAAATTTTAAGCGGGCGTTTTTAATTTTTCTTTATATTTGTTTAAGTGGTCAATAATTATTTTTGTTCGCTGTTCTGTAAGCATTTTTGTAGTAACTTCAGCAACCTTTTCGGCGTGCTCGATAACGTCCGCAATTTTATCAAAGGTATGCCCTAAAGAGTAACCCGTAGTAATTTCCGTTGCGTGCCAACCGCCATATTTGCGAGCTTTGCTTATCGCAACTTTAACGCCGTTTGCGCATTCGTGAATATAGCCTTCGGCTTGCTCAAAGTGGCAGCCGTAACTGTATTTACCTTCGCCCATAACAAAACCGCCCTGCGATTCGTCGTAGCCGCGCATAAACATAAAGAATTGTTCTTTCTTCATACTTGATTATCTCCCGTAAGTTCTTTATAACCAAACCACTTGTAACCGTCAGCGATTTCGTTTAACGCTTTACGGCTAACAATGGTAGGTTCGCCGCAGTCGGTGAAGTCTTGTCCGAAGGCAAGTTCTTTATTCGCTATATCAACCTTTAAGTGTTCGGGCTGTTCTGTTTTCTTTTTGCTTGTCGCAAAATGGAATAGGCAGGGGGTCTTTCTTGTTTGACTGTTATTGCTGATATTCTCAGGTTTAAAATCTTTTGTTTGTTTGGCAAGTTCGGTGTAATAGTCGTACAACCTATCCAAACCTTTCGCTTTTGCCTGTTCTGCTGCGTTTAAATAATACGAGCACGCCGCCGCCTTTATTGTTTCAAAGTTCTGTTCAGTATTTAGTTTTTCTTCCGAAAAGTCTTGATATTCTTTAGGAATTTCCGTGATTTTTGATAGTTTCTGTAAAAAATTAAATATTGTTTCAAGCGTCTTTTTGTTCGGCGCGGTTGTTCTTGCATCGTTTGGATTGTCTGTACATATTAAATACCGTTGACAAGCAAGCGGATATTTTATAGAAAAGATTTCTGCAAGTATAGCACAGTCCAGATTTTCGAGGTAATTTTTACCTTCTTTCCATTCTTTCCAAGCCCTAACAACTGCCTTGTTGCGCTTTTCGCATTCTTCAATAGTCATTTACTTAACCCCTTTTAAAATTTTAATTATTTATGATTTCTTGTAATGCCTGCACGTTATCGCGCGCGGTATGCTGTCCAAGTTCTGCAACCCAGCATAAAAGCTGGTGAATTTGGACGGAGGTGTAACGTTTACCGCAAGCGCGGGGGAATTCGCCGTTAAAGAATTCCGTCATATTTTGATATTCAGAATCGCGCCCGCTTTCAATATCGCGCTGCCTTTCCCAGAGTTCATCAGCCTCGTAAGCTGTTCTGTATATGTGCTTTTGCTTTTTTCCTTCGTCCGTCAAATAGTCATCGTCAACAAAAATTGCAATTTCGCCGAATTCGATTTCGGGGAATATAGCTTTAAAGTACTCAAGCAATTCGTCTGTTCCGCTCATATAGTTAGGTGAGCTTTCAAGAATATTTTCGACAAGTTCGTATAAATAATGATTTTCAAACCCCGAAAAGTTTTGTTTCAGATAGTCAAAAAAACCTTGACTGTCAAAGCCTGCGATATTGTTGTTCATATTGCCTCCTATAAGTCAATAATTCGTTTCTCTAATTCGTACTCATTCAATAAAAATGAGTAGTCGTCGTCGCTTAAACTGTTCTTCTTTTTCCAGTAATCAACGGCGGTGTAGGCGGTTTCTTCTTTAAACGTTGTAAGCCCGTCCAACGCCGCGTTATATGCCTGTTCAGCGCGGCGCATAAAGTCCTTTAAGTCTGTTGCTTGCTCTATGAGTTCGGGCTTGTGTGTTTTCCAAAATAGCCTTGTAGCTTTATTTATGGCGTGCCCTTTGCGATAGCCTTCATTTTCGGGTATGTTATACCAAAATGTTAAGGTGGCGGGGCAGCTATCGTCCATTTTACAAAAACTGCCAGCTAATACTAAATCGCCGTGCTGCTTGATAAAACGGTCAATGAATTTTTCAAACACATTCTTTTTTGTGTTAATTTGTATTTCAACTTCGCTTTTCCAAAAAGTTATAGGGTAAACCGTAGTAGATGAGCCAGAAGTCCAAGTATCTTTATACATATACTTATTAATAAGCGGTTCAGCTTTCAAAGCCGCCAAAAGTTCTTTTGTGTCAATCATAATTTATTCTCTGTCCCTGTTCAGTAATTGCTTTTAATTTCGTCGATGGGGTCGCCGTCGTAGTCAACCTTTAAAAGTCTTGCGGGCTTGCCTTCCTTGTCTATATCGTTGTAGAGTTTTAAGGCTTCAGCGTAGTCCTCGTAGGTGTTGACGGTGGCGGGGGTACCTGTAAACTCATCTTCGATTTCGTGCACTTCATACAAGCACGCCGGGGCGGTGTATGTAGGGAAAAAGTCAACCAAGCCTTTTGATTCTTCGGTTTCGTAATTTTCCGTATTTTCGTAAAGTTCGTCGTCCTGTATATCGTCGCTGTTCAGTTTTATTTCGCCGTCATCATATTTTTTCTGTACCCAAGCGCGCGCTTGTTCAGGCGATTCCGCATATACCGCAACCGATTTCGCAAAAGTTTCCGTTATAGTTATAACGTATCTATTCAGATTCTTTTTTTCTTCGTCGATTTCGGCAACCATATCAAACAACGCGCCTTTAACTTCGCTTAAAAACGATTCCTCAGCCTGCGCCGACGGCTGCCAGCTCAAAGTTTTCTTTTTGCCGTTGTAGATATAAACAAAGTCGCCGTTGCTGTATTCGCCGTTCTGTATCGCGTAAAAGAATTCTAAGCCGCGCTGTTCCAAAAGCTCGCACGCATCGTAAATTGCGTTCTGTGTTTTTTCGCTTAAAAATGCCGTGTTGTGGTCGGGTTTGCCGTTATAAGATAAAATAGGTCTGTTCATAGTTTCACCTCAGAAAAATATTTTCCCCGTAAAGTCGGTAGGGCATCTGTTCGCCTGTAAAGTTAATCAGATAAATAAGTCCAAGTATTCAATTTTGTTAAGCCGTAACGCTTTAAATACGTTTGCAAACGCTTTTCAAAGTCTGCTAAAACTTTTTTATACGCATCCACAAGCCCGGCGCGGTCTTTTTCGCTAATTACTTCCCAGCCGTTACGGTCAGCGGTTTCAAGCCGCGTAAAATAGCCGTCAATCGTTTCAAGCGATTTTACGCGGCTATGTTCGGGCGCGCCTATATAATGAGTTCTTGTCCGTAATTCGTACTTTTGAATCTGTTCTATAATTCCGCATAATTCTTTTGTGTTCTCGCTTAAAAAGTAGTTTGTATCTGCGGCGGCATGGCTGCGCATTTTTTCGGCGGCTTGTTTCTGTTCTTCAGACGGCTTGCCGATATATATTGACGACACATACCCGAAAATTTTCGGGTATAAATTTACAACAAAATCCCTTTTATTTCTAAATTCTGCATAGCTTTTAATAGGATCGTCCAGAATTTCCGCAACCGTGAAAACGCTTTTTTCTGCCTTGCCAAGCATATACGCAACCGCTTCGGCGGTTTCGGGCTTCCAAGCGTTATAATAAAGTTGTAAATCTTTATATATAATTTTATCGTTTAAAATTACCGCAACTATTGCACCATAGCCGCCGACGGTTTCAACCGCTGTAAGCGCGTAATCTTTCAGGGGTTTATTAAAAAACGCATTTTTTAAAATGTCCTCAGCTTTTACCGCGTCAAGCTGTTCAGAGTTTTCAACCGTGAGCTTGAGCCCGTAGCCGCGCGCCGTTTCGATTCCCTCGTTAATTGTTTTAATAATTTCGGGGTTGCTGTTTGTCTTGCACATAATTTTTTACCTCGTTTTTTAATTTTTGGCTATCGCCGACGGCGGGAGGGGTAAACCCTCGCCGCCGTTTCGCCCCGTTGCCGTCGGGGTACTCGTCAGGGCGTTAAGTGTTCAGATTTAAAGCCGCTAAATATGCGGGCTTGTCAACGATGCAAGCGGATAAATAAATTTTACGGTTGCAAACTTTAAAATATAGGTCGCCGCGCTTTTCGTCGTAACTTAATTTTAATAAATGCGCCGTTTGTTTTCCGTTCTGTTCTGTTACTACCTCATAGGGCGCGCCGTCCGTATGCGTTACAGTTTTAACAAAAACTTTTAATTTGTCAGTATTGCCGCGCCACGTTGCCATGGTCGGCTTGTTCAGAATTTCCGCCCGGCGCGGCTGTTCGGGGTTTATCATCTGTTTTTCTAATTCGTCGATTTGTTCAAGGGTCAACCAGTCAGGCTTAAGCGTTGCGCAAAGCTCGCGCATTATGTCCAGTTGGTCGCGTTCATTCCACGCCCAGAGATTCGGCGCGTATCTGTTCCCCGCGCCTAAATAATATTTACAATCAGAGAGCAACCGCCCAAGCATAGTAAATTGAAAATCAACGCTGCGGGATTTTATTTTCTCAAGTGATTTTTTTGCTTGTTCTGTCATAATCAAACCTCCGCGCCGCTTGCCGCCCTTGCGGGCGGTCAAGGCTTACGCGCTTAATCTGTTCAGCGTTTACCGCGACACCCCCAGACCGATACAACGACCCATGCACCAATCAAAAATTGATTTTTGACCGCGTGCAATTCCCGCAACCATCGCCGCGCTTAAGCGTTCGATCCGTTCGGATATGTCAATATAAATTAAACCATTTTCAACCCACAGCCCGACAAAATCGCAAGACTGCAGACCGCTTAAAAGTTTATTTACAGCTTTTAAAATCTTATTGACCGCGCCAACCTCCAAAATATAGCAATCTTTTTTGCTTACTTGATAACCGCGCGAAAAGTTGACAGACTCGCCGCGCGCGTTCAGAGTTGCGCCGCCGTTTTTAATTAAATTTAATAATGTTATACGATTCATTTTTAAATCCTCCGTTTTTTTTGGGTTTTCGGTGATAACACGCGCCGCAACCGCTCCCTTCAGCAGTAACGCCGCGCGCGTTATTTCGGCGGATAACCATTCCGCCATCATCAGACCGACCACGGCAGCGCAAGCGCGCCGCCGTTCTTTTTCTCTTTTTCGATTCAGCCAGCAGGGGAAAAGATAACCCGCCAGCCATAACGCGCAATTTTAAAGCCGTTGCGCGCCGCTGTTAATAAATCCATTTACCGCACAGGGGGCGGAGGGCTTGACCGTTTAACAACCTTGACCCGCTCACACAACCACCAAACCGCAAGACACCAAGCCCGAAGGGGGAACAAGACCGCCAGAGAGGGAGCGACGCGCCGTAGAGCTACAGCCGCGAACGTTTTTTAAATTCAGTTTTAAAGCGTTGTAAAAAGTTATTTACTTAACTTTGTTTACAATAAAAGTATATCAGAATTAAGAATAAAAAGCAACTAATTTATAACAGAATTAAGAAAAAATATTTTTGTTATTTTATATCAGAATTAATGTTAATTTATAACAGAATTAAGAAAACAACCCCGCACCGCTTGACAAACACCCGCCCGCCGTGATAAAATCAAAACCAAAAAAAGAACAGAACAGCCCGAACAGCCCGCCAGACGGCGAAAAAGGGCGCAAGGAGGCACGGCGCAACAATGAGCAAGCAAACAGCCAGCACAGGAAAACCGACACGCAGCGCGGCGCAGATTAAAGCGGATAAGGCATACCAAGACCGCAACCGCCAAAGCAAGGCAACCCAGCAAAAGCAAAATTTTAAAAACGTTGCGGCCACACTACCAAAGACGGAAGCCGAGCGGATCACGGGAATTTTTAAGGCGCACGGAATGAAGCCCGCCGAGGTAATACGGCGCGCCGCCGTCAGAATGGAACAGGGCGACGACCTCCGCCGCGACTATGACCCCGCCAGCAATACGCTTCAGCCCGCCCAGCAGGGCGCAGGCGGTAACGGTAACGACGACAGCGAGAGCACCGACGACCCCGCGACGACCTAACCGCCCGCCCAAGTCAGCACAAGCAGACGAAAAGAGAATAAAAGACAAAACGCGCCACGCCCGCAAAGGTAAAGCAGACCAGCCAAACCCAGCGAGCGCGGCGCAATTTTTCTGCAGTCAGTCAGGGCGCAACCAAACACCGCCAGAGCCGACCACCAAAACAAGGCAAAACAGCCCCGCGAGCGTTTAAAACCGTTTGCGGGCTTTTCTTTTCTTTTATTTATTTTCTTTTCTTTTTAAGTATAATATTTTATTTAATATAAGCACCCAGAGCACCAGAGCAGAAAACACAAACAAATTAAAAGAGTTATAAACATATAGCAAGGCAGAGCAGACCCACAACAAGCACAGCAACACAAGCAACCACGACAGCAGACAAGGCAACCACAAGACCAGCCACCCAGCACCCAGCAAGGCAAGACCCCAGCAAACCCCGCAACCATTAAAAGCGAAAAGCAGACACACAAAACAAACGAAATAAATATAAAAGGGCAGGCAAGGCACAAGGCAGAAGGGCGGCGGCACAAAAGGCAAAGGCGGCAGACCCCGCCGCGCTTGTTCATTTTTTAAAACACCATTTTAAAAAGTAAAATTTTTTATTTTATCCGCGCCCGTCGTCGTTTGCGTTTGTTTTGTGTGCAGGCCCCGCCGAGCACCGCCCCAGCCCCAGAGCCACACAACGCGCCGCCCGCCGTCAAAGGGCTTTACATAATAACGCATTAAGTAAAGCACTTTACACGCAAGCACGGCGGCGGGGGTACTTTTTCGAGCAAAAAACCGAGAACGGAACGCCGAGCGAGCCTTTGCACCGCCTCGCCTAATCTTGTTCGCCATTTCGATTTCGCAACAGTCGGGGCACCACAACACAAGCCATTGCTCACACATAGCACACATACGGTTCAGATAATAATAAGAGAGTGGTTGGGATACAACGAGCAAAGTTCCGACCAGCGAGTAGGTACGGTGCAGGTATAGTCCGGGTGTACTTCAACCCTCCACTGAAAAAAGTTCCGAAAAAAGGTTGCGCTTTTCAAAAAATGGCGGTAGAATGAGCGCAAGAAAATGACAAACCGAGTGGGGCAAGAATGGACAGGGACAAAATCGAAAAATTTCTCACAATCGCATCGGGAAAGAAAGTTCCGAAATGGCAAATCAAAGTTTTGATAAAAATGCGCGAGCATATAAAACGAACGCGCGGCGAGAAAAGTTCCGAATGCCGAAAATAAGCACCCCGAACTGAAAAATCAGTACAAAAAGTTCCGAAACCCCGATTCAAAAAAATAAAAAATGCCGCAAGCGGCATACAGGAAATGAAATATGAGTAAAGCGAATACCCCCGCAGGGAATACCCATACAGAAAACGGAAAAGCAAGTTCCGCGCCCCCTTTTAAGAACAAGGTCCCGACTTTGCGCCAAGCCAGCAAAAGCGACCCTTACGGAATGAACGTCAAAAAAAGTTGCGCGACCTGCCGATGGTTCGACACAGAGCCATTAGCTGCGCCGGGCGGTTGGTGCCGTAAGTTTCCTTCCCAGCAAGTAAATTGCGGTGTCGGCGACGTCTGCGACTGTTGGGAACAGAAAGGTAAGGCGGGGGCGTTATTAACTGAGCAGGAAGTACTTTCTCGAATAATAGACGGTGCCGCCGGGTATCAAGTAGTCCTTCCGCGAATGCAGGGAAAGAAAGTTGCGATTGATACTTTGAATTACAAAGCGCAGGTGTCCGCCGTAATGAGTAGCCTCGGTTGCCAAGACAAGGAATACATAATAAACGCCCTGAGCGACGAGCGCGTGAAAGCTGAAATCGTAAAGAAAGTTCCGCCGGGCGAGCTTGCCCTAAAACTAATCGAGGAGAAACCCCAAGAATGAGTGATAATGAAGATAAAGTAGTTTGCGGAATCACTATCGTAAACAGCCACAAAAGAACCCCCAAAGAAAGCGTTCAACTTTTTAATGAGAGTTTAAAAGCCGCCGCGATTACTTCCGAAAAACTTATTAAGGGGTTATCGGCTATGAATTCAATGTTAAGTAAAGCCGTTTCCGCGTCCGAAAAAAATTTTTAAAAAAATGTGAATACCTTTTAATCCAAAACTGAAAAAGCGTGTTACACTGCGTATCGTCAAGTGCAGGTGACACCCCATATTGTCAAAAACAAGCGTCCGTCCTCTGCACAATAGACGGGCGATTTTGTTTTTATAGCGCGGTAGTGCAGTGCTCGGATACTTCGGACTTTTAATCCCAAATTGAGCCGGGCGCGACCATTCTCCGCGATATTTTTGAAAGTGCACTGTCGGACAGTGTAGAAAACGGTTACTTCGCATGGGTAAGCCGTAGGTCGTAGGTTCGAGTCCTGCCGTCCCCGCCATTTTGGGGACGTAGCTCAGATGGTTAGAGCAACGTAAACGTTCCCGCTTTCGCCAATTCTTCCGATAGCACCCTCCTTTGAGAGAATCGACTTGCATAGTGCAGAATGCGGTTACTTCTTTACAAGCCAGCAATTTTTGTGAATGGTGTAACTGGTAACACGGCGGATAGTTTTATCCGAAGTTGAGGTTCGAGTCCTAAAAATTTCCGCATTCGATTATTCTTGCAAGCAATTCACCCTATTCAGAGGGTAGGCTATCGGCTGTTAAAGCTGGTAGCCTTTTTTAGTATCATCCCGACACAAATGTCGGTAAGATAAAAAAATTTGTTGGAGGCAGAAAAACCTATATGAAATTCTCACACAGCACCGTCGAAAAGTACACATTTAAGTTTGAAGAAAACGACGTACTGACAATCGACAAGCAAACCTTCCACCTGAGCGGTGGACACGCAGTATTTATTCTCGATACGGAAACCTATACGCTTTCAATAGAATGCGACTGGGGTAATTATTGTTACCGCTGGGGCGCAAACGACTACGAAACCTTTAAACAGTTAATGTGCAGAGTAAGTGCGGACTACCTTTTAAGGAAAATGTCGTCGCAGAGCGTGATTAACTGGAAGAAGACCAAAAAGCGGGCGCGCGAACTTTACTTTCAATGCGGCGGCGACCCGAACGGCGATAAAGAGCGCGTAAAGAAATTTCTCAATGAGATAGATAGGGTTGACGAAAACGAAGTCCGCTTTTACGACTTTATGACGGATCACAACCCCGAATTGTCTGAAGGCTCATTCTTCGTTAAGGAATTCCCCATGCAGGCGCAAATTATGGCAGAGATATTCAAAAAGTATCTTGTTGAACAACTGAAACTTGAAATGAAGGCGGTGGCATAATGGAACAGATAAATAAAGGCTTAGATTCCTTACTGAAATCGATTTTACACGATTTAAAGGAACACAGTTGCAGAGAGTGTAAATTCTTCTCGGACGACTGTCTGAACAAAATGAAAAACTACGCGACCAACGGCGGCACACTTTGTGAACATAACTGCGAATACTGCGGAAAGTTCAAGTGGGTTGTCGATAGAGCAAAGCACTACGCAGAGAAAACGGGGCTTACATTCGACGAGATACTGAAAGGCTGGGAAGAAAAACGCAACTACTGGTATATGAACTACTATCAGGACTGCAACCAGCCTGAACTTAAAGAGGGAACGCGAGTATTTGATACAATTCAGGACTTGCTGACTTCCATAGGTAAAGAAGGGTTCCGTTGTCCCTGCTGCGGTGGCATATCGAAAAACGCTTACGAATGCGATAGCGGACTTGAAGTAACGCGGAACAGCAATAAAGCTGTCTGCAACTGGAAATCTTACGGTCTTTTCGGTTGCTTAGGTAAAGGTGCTTACGTCTATGTAAAAGAAAAGCTCGCGGGCGAAAACTTGTTTATGCCTATTGCTTGGGAGGAAAAGAAGTGAGATTAACAGAAAAAACTGAAAGCGGAGAAATACGGCAACTGACAACAAGAGCAAATGTACTTTGCCGCCTTGCTGAACTCGAAGATAAGTTGGAAAGCGGGCAAGCATTGGAATTACCTTTTAATGTTGGCGAAAAAGTTTATCTTGTACGCCGAAATCGAAATCTTAAATGGGTAGTAAGTAGAACCAAAGTAACAATGTACTTAAAACACAATCGGCTCTTAGTCAAATGTGCTTGTGATAGCGAGTGGCACGAACCGCAAGATATGTTTGCCACCAAAGAACAAGCCGAAACTCGATTAAAAGAATTACAGGAGAATTTATGAGAGAGCATTTATTAAAAGGGTTCTATCCTAACGATAACGGTACGAATAAAATTGTACTTAACGATAAAGAAATTTTTGGTTGGTGGGTAGAAGGCGATATAGTAACCGACTACTGCACCGGGCAAAAGTTTATTCACCCTTATGGCGATAGCGCAAATGAAAGCGACAAAGTGAACGAAGAAGGTTGCTTAAAATTCTTTTCATTTGAAATACTACCTGAAACCGTCTGCGAATACACAGGTTTAACCGACAAGAACGGCAAGAAGATATTTGAGGGGCATACCTGCACTGACGGGCAGAACTTATACGAGATTGTTTTTGACCGATACCAATTTGCAGTAAAAGTCATTAAGACACAACTTTCCCTTATGCAAAAGGGTGACATTTTCCCGCTTTGGCAATTTGATAATTGCGAAAGAAACGGTTTCAGAAAACTTGAAATCATAGGCGATATTTACAACACGACGGAGGGAATATGAGAGAGCATTTATATCGCGGTAAGGCAATAAACCGCGACCCGAACAGAACATACCGCACGGAATACAAAAACGGCGACTGGGTATTCGGCTTACTGTCCAAGCTCGACAAATACGGTGCGGAAATGACCAACGAAGACGGTGTAACCAGAATTGACGTTGACCCCGAAACCATCTGCGAATTTACTGGTTTTAAAGATAAATTCGGAAAGAAAATTTTTGAGGACGACATTGTTAAAGTTGTTACGCCTCGACAGCACGCAGTAGGTATTGTGAAAGTCGGAATCGGCGAAATCGACGGTGACGGATATAAGTTTATCGGGGTTTACGGCGAAATCGACGGTAAACGCGGTGAAATGGTAGCAAGGTCCGACGAAAACTATGAAGTAATCAGCAACATTTACGACACACCTGAACTGCTCAGTAAGGGGGACTAAAAACAATGATTATACATACTTGCCTTAGCATAGAAGGGGCAATTCGCAATGCCAAAGACCTTAAAGGTTGTCTTACTGTTGACGGAAAAACACTCGACACGGTAAAGGAAATAAGAGATTATATGCGCAAACAGCTCACAGAAGGCAAAAAAGTATTACCTATGTGCAACTGCGAGGGGTTTAGTTTTGAAACTGGCTGCCCCAAACACACCGAAGAAGCCGCACGCAAACACGATGCTGTTTGTCAGATTGCACAGGCGATTTGCGAAGAAAAAGAAGCCTGCGAACGCTACTGCGGAATCTGCACGGACTGTAAAGCATATCAGGAAGCTAAAAAAATTTACGAAGAAAGGAAGGGGTAAAAACAGAATGCTTAAACTTAAAGATAACGTAAACATAGAAGAATTAACCAAAATCGGCTTTAAGACCTTTAAGGTTAGCCGTGAACAGACAAATTACTATTTCGCCGTCAAACGCGGAATAAAGGTTATTTTAATCAACAACATAAAGCGCGAAGTGGTCGTAGATAATATCTGCCAGCCGCAACCGCATTTTCCTAATGGCGACACGCGCTTACACGCAAACATAAAGTGGCAACCGAAAGATACGCTGGTCGAAGACGGTATATTTGAACTTGTGTCGGCTGGGCTTGTAGAGAGGGTTTAAATGGGTGGAATTATAATACCGATTAAAAACTGGCGCGATTTAACAAAGTATGTACAGATTCATGGAGGAAACTTCTTTATCGAAGTTGCACCCTCAAAACGTAGATACAACATTACTTGGCTTAATGGTTGCTTAATCACTTACGATATAAGCAAACGACTGGCAAAGAAACTTATTAAACTCGGCATTGAATCAACTGGCATAGTTGATAACAAGGACAAAATTCCACAGTCCTGCCTGAACGTTCAGCAAAATAATCAGCGGATCGGCGCAAAACTCTTTGCAAACAAATTGAGCGAACTGTTTTGTCCCGAATGCGACTACGGTGGCGCGAATATAAGGGAAACCATTACCGCGCTCTTAAAAAAAATGTACGGTGGTGATAACAATGGCAAATAGAAGTACGCTTGCCGTATCAAAGCTGGACGACTTCAAGGAATGGCTTAAACAGGACGGCTGGGAACTTCAAGAACCGAAAGGCGAATGGGAAGTACTGAGAGCCGTTAAGCTGGGCAGAAAAAGACCGCTTATTGCTTACAAGCGCATTGACACAGACAACGGCACCGAACTCGTCCATTACACCGTTGAAGATAGGGATATGGGTGTAGTGTGGGCATTCTTAAAATCGAAAAAGGGAGGAAACAACTAATGGTAAGTTTTGACGACTGCGAAGGAAACCCCGGCGCATTAACATTTATGTCCGAGGCTTATATGGGCGGTAGTATGAGCAACGCTTTTAAAGCCGAGTCTGCATTTTCAAGAGTGGTTAATGCAGGCATACGCGGTGCAGATTTGTACATTCTCTGGAACGACTGCTGCGGGCGCGACACCGAATTCGCGCTTGACATAATGAAAAATCGTGATATTGAAGAAATCAAAAAGCATATCAAAGGTGAGTACGGACGCGGAACACCTTTTGAAAAGGACGGCAAATGAACGCAATAATGAAACCAGTCGCGCCACAGATTTGTAAAAAAATCGCTGACGGCGAATGCTCGGTATTATTGACCACGGTTTTGCCTAAGTTGGAATCGCCATACAAAATCTATCTCTATTGCCCGCTTCCGAACCCCAAAAAAGACTGGGACTGGCAATACAAACCGCATTTGTATTCAAAAGGCGGACAGTTAAAATGGATTGATGGCGCATTTGAAAGCACATTCGGATGGGAATTAGCCCACCAAAAGGTTATCGGCGAAGTTACATTTGATAATGCCCCCATACAACTGTTTGAAAGTTTCTTTCCCACAATAAAGCGTACAGGACTTTCTTGGGACGAAATTAAAATGATTGCAAAAGGTAAGCCCATTTATGGCTTGGAAATTTCCAACATTAAAATTTACAATAGACCGAAAAAAATTGACGAATTCAGAGTTGGAAAAATCAAATTGCCGTGCGGGTACGGAAACTATAATACTTACGAAAAAGTTCTTTTAACCCCGCCGCGCCACTTTTGCTATGTAAACGAATTAACCACATAAAAAATTTCAGGAGAATAAAATAACAATGAGCAAATTTAATCAGACCAACACTATCAAAACCCAGAATAAGAGCGGACACGTCGCCTACTCAATGGCAGACAAGGACAAACTCGTAACTCAGGTGCTTACTTCTTTCTTCGGCGAAGAAAAGTACTACGGCGACACTACGAACGACCTTATCAAAACGGCTACTGCAGTACTGGGCGGCGCACCCAAGTTCGTTGCAAATCTCGCCCGTTACGCAAGAAAGGAAATACACTTGCGCTCGGTATCGCACGCGCTTACCGCGCTCATTGCAAACAACGTCAACAGTAAGGAATTCATAAAGGAAGTCGTTGCAGACATTGTAGAACGCCCCGACGATATTACGGAAATTTTGGCTTGCTACCTTACTATGTTCGGGAAGCCTATTCCTAACGGCTTGAAAAAGGCACTCGGCGCAGCAGTCGGCAAGTTCAGCACCTATCAGATAAGCAAGTACAACGGCGGAAATAAGACGGTTAAGTTTAAGGATGTATTAAAACTCACGCATACTAAACCGCAGACAAAAGAGCAGGAAGAACTCTTTAACGCAATCATAAATGACGCCCTTCCTACGGCAGAACGCTGGGAAACCGAGCTTTCAGCGAACGGAAATACCAAGGAATCGTGGGAAAAGCTCATTGCGGAAGACAAACTCGGCTATATGGCAATGTTGCGCAATTTGCGTAATATCATTAACGCCGCGCCCGAAAATATCGACAAAGTTTATACCAAACTTGCAGATAAGGCGCAGGTGCTTAAATCAAAACAGTTGCCTTTCCGTTTCTTCTCGGCGTACAATGAAATTGTAAAGGTGCCCGGCATAACGAATAAAGTGCTCGATACGCTTGAAACCGCCCTTGAGTATTCCGTTGATAATATGCCCAAGATAAAGGGCAGAACCGTTATCGCGGTAGATACAAGCGGTTCTATGGGACACGCTATAAGCGGTAAATCGGCTATCAAGTGCTGCGACATAGCACGTTTGCTCGGCGTGCTTGCAAGTAAAATTTGCGAAGAATACATAGTCTATACATTTGATACAGATATTTGGCAGGCTACTTTCTCAAGTAAGAACGGAATTATCAACTCGGCATTAAGTATTCCCGTGCAGGGCGGCGGAACGGACTTGACCTTACCGCTTAGGAAAATACTCAACTTGCCCGACAAGGTGGATAGGCTTATTCTTCTTTCGGACAACGAAATAAACAGCGGTTGGTACGGCGGCTATCAAAGAACTTGCCAGCCCCTTGCCGACGAATACCGCAAAAACAAGAACCCCGATTTCTGGGTGCATGCGATAGACTTACAGGGCTACGGCACGCAGCAGTTTATTGGCAAGAATACAAACATTATCGCCGGGTGGAGTGAAAAGGTTCTCGAATTCATTTCACTTGCCGAAGACGGTATTGGGAATCAGGTTAAGAGAATAGAGAATTACGGCTCTAAAAGCGAGTAAAAATTATGATTCAATTCAACAACACTAAAATCTTTACGGACAATATCGACCAGCCCGCCCTTGCACAGTTGCACGAGCTTGACAAAACGGGCGTATTTGCGGAATCTCAAATCCGCATTATGCCCGATTGCCACGCTGGGGCAGGGTGTGTAATAGGTTTTACCGCGCCCGTAAAGGACAAAATTATTCCGAACCTTGTCGGCGTTGATATAGGGTGCGGAATGCTCTGCGTAAATCTCGGCAAAATCGACATTGACTATAAATTACTTGACGAGATTATCAGGAACCGCATTCCGTCGGGTAGAAATGTAAGCACCTTTTCGGACAAGGCGCGTGGGCTTATAGAGCAACTGCGTTGCAAGGACCACTTAACGAATAGGGACTGGCTCGAATGCTCGCTTGGAACGCTCGGTGGCGGAAACCACTTCATAGAAATTGACGAAGGACAGCACGGCGAAAAATATCTCGTCATACATAGCGGTTCTCGCAATCTTGGCAAGCAAGTGGCGGACTACTACCAAGACCGTGCGGCGAAGGAATATCGTGCAGCTTCCACAACGGAAGTAATTGCCGAACTCAAAGCGCAAGGCAGAGAAAAGGAAATAGCAGACGTTTTAAAGGTAATGAAAGCCGAAAAACCGAAACTTCCAAGAGATTTATGCTATTTGCAGGGCGATTCTATGGACGAATACCTTAACGATATGCAAATCTGTACCAACTTCGCCGATTTGAACCGCGAAACTATCGCTCAACGCATTATAAGCAATTATGCGGCAAAATGGTATGCCAACGGAAAGAACCCGCAAGCAATGGAATGGGGCGAGAGCTTTTTACACCGCAGAAACGGGTGGGAATTCGACTGGAAAAGAATTTCGTTTACTACGCGCCACAACTATATCAGCCTTGACGGTTACATTCGCAAGGGCGCAATTTCAGCCAAAGACGGCGAAAGAGTTCTTATTCCGCTCAATATGCGCGACGGTTGCATAATCGGTATCGGCAAGGGAAACCCCGACTGGAACTATTCTGCACCGCACGGCGCAGGTCGTATAATGTCGCGGTCCGAAGCCAAGAAAAACCTTAAACTGGAAGACTTCCAAAAGACAATGGAAGGAATTTACTCAACTTCCGTTTCCGCCGACACGTTGGACGAAGCACCTTTCGCGTATAAGCCGTCGGACGAAATTATTGAACTTGTTGCAGACACCGTATATATCGAACAGATTATTAAGCCCGTCCACAATTACAAGGCTACGGAGTAGATATGGCAGGTAACGAATCACTCAATAAAACCATAAACGAACAGGAACTCAACAAGAAACGTGCAGAACTGCGTAAGCAAACCGCCGACTTAATGCGCCTTGACGGAGCTTCCGAAGAATACATTGAAAAGTATTTGACAGATGCGGCAGTCGAAAATTGCTTATCAAACGGCTTTACGGCGGCAAGTTTAGCTTGGACGCTCTTGCACTAAAAAATTTTGAATACTTTTTGATACAAAGTTAATTTTTCGTGATATAATGCGAAACGCATTAGGCAAGACACTTTATCGGTGGGCGTAATATCCATCGCCTACCGTCAAAAGAAAGTAGCAATTTGGTCAACCGCGCAAATTGAAGGGTAACATTTCCCCAGATAGTCGCCAAACTGATTCGGTATGACAAAGTAAAGCAGAATGCCTTTTGCACCATTCGGTAGCCCCGCTCGTCCCCGTTTATAGGTTTTCGGTTGAACGGTGGGGCTACCACAAACTTAATACCGCGCCTATCCAGTGTAGCTGGGCGCGGTTATATGAAGAAATGCCGGGCAGAACGCTTGTCGGAAAAGATAGCGTTAGAGAGGTTAGCACTCTCATTCTTCACCAAATCCCATAAAAAGGGCGTTTGCGCGCCCCGCCGTCAAAAGGCGGGGAAGTTTATCGGGTCCTGTACGCTTATAAGATAAGTTGCGCGCGGTGTATAGGTATTCGCACTGAGAATCAGTGCCGCCGAACCTATCAAGGCTTGCCCCAAGGTTTGGCGCATCAGAAAATTTCCGTTAAAAAATAAAAACTCGCGGTGGGGGCAAGGCAACACTGCGAGTTTTACTCTATGGTTCTTTCGTCTAAACTGGTTAGGACAGCAGACTTTCACTCTGCAAATGGTTTGGGTTCAATTCCCCCAAGAATCACCACCAACATTGGGGTGTCGCCAAGCGGTAAGGCACGGGATTTTGATTCCCGCATTCGTAGGTTCAAATCCTGCTACCCCAGCCACTATATTCCCGGATAGCTCAGTAGGTAGAGCACCTGACTGTTAATCAGGCTGTCGCAAGTTCAAGTCTTGCTCTGGGAGCCAAATGAAACTTTCTCAACTAAGGGCGCGGGTACCAGCGTAACGGTCTATGGTAAATAGCCGAGAAAGGTTCAGACTACTTAATCATAGCAGGGATTGTACAGCCCTTCGGTACCCAGTCCGACGCGGGAACAGCGATAAGTTCCGTAACGCTGGCGTAGCTCAACAGGCAGAGCAACTGATTTGTAATCAGTAGGTTGCGGGTTCGATTCCAGTCACCAGCTCCACAGAATTTAATAGGCGGTAGGCTTATGGTATATCTTTACTACTGGGACGGCAAGCTGAAAGATGCGCCCCACAAATTCCCTGAAAGTACGGGACTTGTGCGCCAGCACAATAACTGGACACATAAAATTGACGGTACCAACGGTTACACTTCAACTACGGAACGCTTAAAGCGTTTAGTTGAGAAGAATAAGAAGACCAACGTTGATTTTCACGTCTTAACAAACTGTTTGCACTTGGCGGAAACCCACAAATATGTTTTTGCTTGTAACGCAGAACATACTACTTGGGTTCTCGTTGAAGATAAATCAATTTTAAAAAAGGGGTAAATTTATGGAAAAACTCAATATGCGCATTCAGCGCAACAATAACCTTAACGACGTTTACTATGAAGACGAAGTAGGTCCCGGCAATGGTCGCCATTACTACGAAGTCCGCAGGGGCGACAAAGTAGTAGCGAATATTCAGTTCCAGAACGGACCGCGCAACGTCGAGGGTTCCATTCCCGGCGTAGTAGAGGCGGATCTGCTTGAAATCGTCCGCCACAGACTTCAATGCTTTCAAAAAGGCGAGTTTGCGACAAGAGAGAACGCTCTTGCGCTTACAGCCACTGAAGAAGCCCTTATGTGGATGAATAAAAGGACAGAGGACAGAGCTGAAAGCGGAAAGCTCGGTACCTATCAGAAATAGAAATGACCAAGGCAGAATTAGAACAGGCTTATGACCGCGTTTGTAAAGAAAACGATGCACTATGCTCAATTCTTTACGAGATTAAAAAGGTTATGGTGCCTGCCGCCGAAACTTTCGAGAGGGACTTCGCCGAAGATACACCTTACAATAGGGGTGTAAAGCAAGCGTTGTTTGTCATTTCCGAAACAATAAATTCAAAGCTCAAACCGTCGTCTTGGTTGTACTGTCCAACATTCAAAAATCAATTAGAAGAAAATCTGCCTGCGTTTACAATAATCGAAGGCGGTTTATCTAAAAAGAAAAAGAAGGAATCGGACAATGGATAACGAAAACGAAATTCTCATAAATGTCAAGCTGTCGCCGCTGGCTTTAAAACTGCGTACTCTGCGCCAGCAAAAGCATTTCTCGGTTGAAACCCTGTCAAAGATTACAGACATACCGCAGGAAGATATTCTCGCTTACGAAATGGACAAAGAAAAGCCGTCCACAGAAGTTCTAAATAAACTCTTGCTGCATTTAAGATAATCTGCATACCCATATCCCCCAAGGTTGTCATATATTCTCTCGGATAGTCGTCGCGCCTAATCGTGCGGCGATTATTCATTTTTCTGTCGCTGTAATGAAAAAAATCGGCTCAAATGAGCCGATTTTGTCTATCGTTAAACTTTGGGTACAAAATGGGTACGAAAATCGTGTGTTGGTAAAACTGCTTGATTTTTAAAGTATTTTGTTAAATATGGCGCGGAGAAGAGGATTTGAACCTCCGGACGGGTATTAGCCGTCACACGATTTCCAATCGTGCGCCTTAAACCGCTCAGCCATCTCCGCATTGCCGGCGAATATGTTTCAATCAAGCGCCTATATATAATATAAAATTTATATAAAAAAATCAAGTGATTTTATTGTTAATACTCATTATTTTTAAGTTATAAGCGCGTTGACACAAATATTTTCATTATGTTAAGATATTATTGGTAATTGTATGGACGATTCGGTAGAATTCAAAATAAAAAACAGATATATAGTTTTTAAATATTTAGTTGCTTTTCTTATAATTTCTGTTGCGCTTGCTGTAATGCTGTTGTTAATTATAACTGTTTTTTCAGTTTATGAGAAACATTCTTTTATTTGGGCGGTTCTTGCTTTTCCTGCGTTTATAGTAGCAGTATGTGTTTTTGGGCTATATGTTTACAAAAAAGAAGAATTTTCTTTGAATGACGGCGTATTTACATATGTAAAAATATTTAAAAAAAGGCAGTCGGTCAAAGTTGAAAACATCGATTACGTTATAATAAGAAAAGCAGGAGTTCTTTACAAAGTAAAATTTGTCAATAAAAAAGCCGAAACTGCTTTAAGTTTTTTAGATGACGGAACTGCATTTGACGACGACATTTTTATCAATGCACTGAATGCGTTGCATATTCCCGTTAAATATTATTAAAAAAATAGTAAACATTCTTTAAACAATATTTTTTCGGATTGTCGATGAATGGAAACAATAATCTTAAACGCCGCATTAAAGCGGCGTTTTTCTTATATTGACATTTACTTATTGAAAGTATATAATTTATTCAGGTGAAATTATGGCAACAAGCAAAGATTATATTAATTATTTATCAGAAATATTAAATTCGTCGAACGTAGCTTTCAGACCTATGATGGGCGAATATCTTGTTTACTATAAGGGAAGACTTGTCGGGGACGTATGCGACGGAAGACTTTTAATTAAGCCTGTAAATGCGGCGAAAGAAATGCTTCCCGATGCGGAAATGCAACCTCCTTACGCAGGAGCAAAGCCTATGATACTCGTTGAAGAAACAGACGACGGGGAATTTCTGTTGAACTTGTTCGAAACAATTTACCCGGAGCTTCCGGAGCCGAAGAAAAAGAAGGAGAAAAAATGAAAATTATAGACGCGCATGCCCATGTTGCGCAGTATATCGCAGGCTTCACATCCAAAGGGGAACTGCGCGCTGTCGGACAAGGTAAGGCTCAGTATTCGACGGGTGAAATTTTTCAGATGTTTCCGCCCGAAATGGGAGATATAGGCGTTTCTCCCGAGGCGCTGTTGAAAGTTATGGATGAAAACGATGTTGAAAAAGCGGTTTTGCTTCAAGGCAACTGGCTTGGATTTCATAACCAATACACTTATGAGGCAGTTATCAAATATCCTGAAAGATTTGTCGGCGCGGCAACATACGACCCTTTTTGCGTAAATGTTGAAGCAGTAAAAAAACGTCTTTTTGACGATTTGGGTTTTAAAATCGTTAAATTCGAACTTTCCACAGGTTCCGGTCTAATGGCGAACCGTCCGCCTGTTTATCTTGACGGAACGGTTATGAACGGTTGTTACGCCCACGCAAGAGAGAAAGGACTGACTGTTGTAATGGATATAGGCAGACCGAACTGTCCTTGCTGGCAGGTTGACGCTTTGGCTTCGGCTATATCAAAGTATCCGGAAGTAACGTTTGTTATTTGTCATTTGCTTGCGCCTCAGCGCGGTGACGTGCAGATTCTGTCTGACGCTTTGCAAAAATTGAAAATGCCTAACGTCTATTTTGATTTGGCATCGTTGGCGAATAATCAGAAACCAGAAAGTTTTCCTTATCCCACAGCGTCGAAACATCTTGAAACTGCTAAAAACACGGTGGGGGCGGACAGGCTTATGTTCGGAAGCGATATGCCAAGCGCTTTGGCTCGCGACAGTTATACTCATCTTAAAGATTATATAATACAAAGCGGAGTGTTTAATGAAAAAGAATTGCAAGACGTATTCTACAATACGGCGTACAAAGTTTTTTTCAGAAATTAAAAAATTTAAACGGCGTAGTTGCGCCGTTTTGTTTTATATAAAAATTGCTTATAGCTTAGTTAAGTAAATGTATCGGGCGATGAATATTTATACCTGAAAAAACAATTGTCAATGTATATTTAATATGATATAATCGTAAATGTAACTAAATTATTCATTTATACTTATAAGGAAAGCTATGAATTACGTTGAAAAAGTTTTAAAAAATCTTAAAAAGCAAAATCCTAACGAACCTGAATTTCATCAAGCGGCAACTGAAATTTTGACTTCGCTTGCGCCTGTTGTGGAAAGGTATCCCGAATATGAAGCTGCAGGTCTTTTGGAAAGATTTGTAGAACCGGAAAGAGTTGTAATGTTCCGTGTGCCTTGGGTTGACGACAAAGGTAAAGTGCACGTCAACAAGGGTTACAGGGTACAGTTTAATTCTGCAATAGGACCTTATAAAGGTGGGCTTCGCTTTCATCCGAATGTAAATCTTTCTGTTATAAAGTTTTTAGGTCTTGAACAAATTCTTAAAAACAGTCTTACAGGTTTACCGATTGGCGGCGGCAAGGGCGGCTCTGATTTTGACCCCAAAGGTAAATCGGACAGAGAGGTTATGGCTTTCTGCCAAAGCTTTATGACTGAGCTTTGCCGTCATATCGGCGCGGATACGGACGTGCCTGCAGGAGATGTCGGCGTCGGTGCGAGAGAGATAGGTTATCTTTTCGGGCAGTACAAAAGGATAAGGGACGAACACGTCGGCGTGCTTACAGGGAGAGGCATTTCTTACGGCGGAAGCCTTGCAAGAAAAGAAGCGACGGGTTACGGCTTAATATATATCACGCAGGAAGCTTTAAAAGAGAGGGATGACAGTTTTAAAGACAAGACGGTCATAATATCGGGAGCAGGTAACGTAGCCATCTACGCGTGCGAGAAAGCGCAAAGATTAGGCGCGAAAGTTGTTGCGATGTATGACAGTAAAGGTTATATTCACGACCCCGACGGAATTAAACTCGACATAATAAAAGAAATTAAGGAAGTAAAGAGGGAAAGAATTAAAGTCTACGCGGAAATGGTGCCGACAGCAACTTATACCGAGGGCTGTAAAGGCATTTGGACAATTCCATGCGATATTGCGTTGCCTTGTGCGATTCAAAACGAGATTGACGGCGAATCCGCGAGAACTTTGATAAAGAACGGCGTTAAATATGTTGCCGAGGGCGCAAATATGCCGTCAACGCTTGAAGCTATTGATTTGTTCCTTAAAAGCGGAGTTGTTTTTCTTCCTGCAAAAGCTGCGAATGCCGGCGGCGTGGCAACATCTGCATTAGAGATGGCACAGTCTTCCGGAAGAATGTTCTGGTCATTTGAGGAAGTGGATAATAAGCTTAAAAACATTATGGTAAATATCTATCGCAATATCGATAAATCTGCAAAAGATTACGGATTTGATGGCAACTATGTAATGGGTGCGAATATAGCAGGATTTATAAAAGTTGCCGAAGCTATGATGGCTCACGGTATAGTTTAAGAATATGTTTTCAGCCGTCCCTGAACGGGGCGGCTTTTTATTTTGAAAAAACTGTCAAATGTGGTATAATAGTAAAAAGTATCGTTATTTTGTATCAAAAATACAATTTTAACGGTTTTACAAAGTATTATGTCAGACATAATCGATTAAAAAGGGTAAATAAAAGGTTATTTATGTTAAATATTCTGCTTACGGCTATTAACGCAATATTTCCTATAATATTATTGATACTTCTTGGTTATTTTTTAAAGCGTTTCAAATTTTTAAATGATAATTTCGTTAAAATAGGGAACAAGTTTGTCTTTAAAATTTGCCTGCCGTGTATGCTTTTCATCAATATTTACGATAAAATGAACAGCTTTGCGGATATTCGCTGGGACGTAGTATTATATTCTGTTATCGCTATTGTCGTTATATTCGGGCTGGGGCTTGTTACAGCAGTTTTAACCACTAAAAAGAAGAACAGACGCGGTGTTATTTTGCAGTGTTCTTTCAGAAGCAATTTTGCAATAATCGGTTTGTCGCTTGTTGCAAACCTGAACGGCGACGAGGGGCTGGCAGGTATAATTTCGGCTTTTTCCATACCTGTTTTTAATATTCTTGCCGTAATTGCTCTTTCTGTTTTTTCGGAAGAGGAAAAATCTCTGTCTGAAAATAAGCCGGTTGACGTTGTTATGGAGGAAGCTGTTCAGTCTTCCCCCGGTGTGCAGGCAACAAAGTCAAAACACAGCATAAAAAAAGTTTTGTTAAACATCGTAAAAAATCCTTTGATAATCGGCGTTGCCGTCGGGCTTGTCTTTGTAGGCATAAGAGAAATAGAAAGGGCTTGCGGCGGTGTAAAAATTGTCGAGGTGAACGGCGCGCAGGTCGAACAGTTAGCTTTCAGTTTTAAAGACCATCTTACTTTTTTATACAGTTGTGCAAGCAACCTTAAAGCGATAGCATCGCCACTCGCTCTGATAGTGCTCGGCGGACAGTTTACTTTCTCTGCGGTTAAGGGAATGACAAAGGAAATTATAGTTGGTACTTTATGGCGTATACTTTTCGCGCCTTTAATAGGCATAGGCGTTGCAATTCTTTTAAGCACATATACGGATTTGTTTACTTTCGAAGCGGAAGTTTATCCCACGCTGATTGCGCTTTTCGGAACGCCGGTTGCTGTTTCAAGCGCAATTATGGCAGGTGAAATGAAAAATGACGAACAGCTCGCTACTCAACTGGTTGTGTGGACAAGCTTGGGTTCGATAATAACTCTGTTTGCAACGGTATTCATTTTGATGTCGTTCGGACTGTTGGCGGTGTAACTTATGAAGATTTTAACAATTACGGCTAAGAGCGCGACTTTCGAGCTTGACGGAAATCTGTCCCCGTATTTCAGCGGAAATAATTTCTTGACGGAATTGAACGGTAAACTTGTCCGTCAGGAGAACAGAAACGTTTTTTCTGTTTTCGGGCTTTCACCCGATACAGATTATAAGTTTAAAGCTTGTGGGGAAACGGTTAAATTCAGAACTAACCCCGTAAGCGCAGAAATAAGCGTGGATAAATTCGGCGCAAAGGGCGACGGTATCCATGACGATACGGGCGCATTCACTGCGGCTATGAACTGTCTGCCAATAAACTCTGTTTTGGTTGTGCCCGAGGGTGTTTATCTTTTAAAACCCGTGTTTTTAAAAAGCGGAATAACCGTATATCTTGAAAAAGGCGCAAAAATATTAGCTTCTGCGGCAAGAGGGGATTATTCTATTCTTCCGGGAGTCATAGACGGAAACGGCTACCGAATTAATGCAGGGACATGGCAGGGCGAAGAGGACGACTGCTTTGCTTCTGTTTTTACGGCATACGGACAGAACAATATTGCCATTATCGGAGAGGGCGAAATCGACTGTTGCGCTCCTCAGGGCGACTGGTATTTAAACCATAGGGTAAAAAGGGGCGCATGGCGTCCGCGCGGACTGTTTTTCAACCGTTGCGACGGGGTGCTTGTTCAGGGCATTACCGTTAAAAATACGCCTAGTTGGTGTATTCATCCGTATTTTTGTACAAACATTAAGCTGTACGATATGAATATAGAAAATCCTGCCGATATGCCTACAACGGACGGCGTTGACCCTGATTGTTGCGATACCGTAGAAATTGTCGGGTTGAAAATTTCCGTCGGCGACGACTGCATTGCAATTAAATCGGGTACGCTTGAAAGCGCAAAACGATACAAGACGCCTTGCAGGAATATCGTTATTCGAAATTGCCTTATGCGCGACGGTCACGGCGGAGTAGTGTTCGGTAGCGAGCTTTCGGGCGGAATTGAGAACGTTTATGTTACCAGATGCCTGTTTGAGGGAACCGACAGAGGTTTCAGAATAAAGACGCGCAGGGGCAGGGGAAGAGTAGGCAGTTGCGGCGATGTGACTTTTTCAGACGTTGTTATGAAGAACGTCAAAGTGCCTTTTGTAATCAATATGTATTATAATATGGGAGACGAAACAGGACATACGGAGTATGTTTGGTCTACGGAAAAACTTCCTGTAGACGAGCGTACACCGCAGATAGGTTCTTTTGTGTTTAAAAATATGGTTTGTACCGGTGTTGAATATTCTGCGGCTGCATTTTACGGGTTGCCCGAATCGCCTATAAAAAGTATTGCGTTCGACCATGTCAGTTTTACTTATAATGAACAGGCGGAGGCAGGTTTCCCCGATATGCGCGAACATAACGAGGCTGTAAAAAACCAAGGGCTCGATTTCAGAAATGTGCAGAAGGTAATGCTTAAAAACGTTGTAATAAGCGGACAGTCAGGCGAACCTGTATTAACACAAAATGTTAAAAAAATTACTGTAATTTAAAAAACGGCGCAATCTGCGCCGTTTTTTATTGACATTTTAGATTTGTGTAGTATAATTTAAAACAAGCGTTGCAAAACGTCAGTTTTAAATAAAAAAGGAGTATTTATGCCACCGAAAGCAAAATTTTCGAAAACAGAAATAACGGATGCCGCTTTAAATATTGTAGCTAACTCTGGAATTGATGCATTGACTGCGCGTTCTTTGGGTGAAGCTTTGGGAAGTTCTCCGCGTCCTATTTTCACTGTTTTCGACAGTATGGAGGAAGTGCAGACTCAAGTTTTAAAAAAAGCGGAACATATTTATTCGTCTTTGGTTGCGGAAGGTCTTAAAGAAGAGCTGCCTTTCAAAGGCGTTGGCATGGCATATATTCGCTTTGCTGGCATGTATCCTAAGCTTTTTCAGTTGTTGTTTATGCGCGACCGTCTCGGTAAGCCAGATAAATCTACGATTTTACAGGGCATAGACGAAAATTACGAACGCATTCTCAAATCGATTGAAGACTGTTACTTATTAGACAGAAAGACAAGCGAAGACCTTTATATGCACCTATGGGTATATTCGCATGGAATTGCCGTATTGATAGCAACGGGCGTCTGTGCGTTTACTCCTCAGCAGATATCCGATATGATTAGCGAAGTTTTTAAAAGTTTGATACAAAGCATAAAATGCGGAGGTAAAGTATGATAAAAGCAGAAAATTTACAAAAATCGTACAACAACGGAAATGTTCAGGTACTTAAAGGCATAGATTTGGAAATTGCCGATGGGGAGTTTGCGGTGATTTTGGGCGCTTCCGGTTCAGGTAAATCTACTCTTTTAAGCTTGCTGTCAGGACTTGAAAGGGCTGATAAAGGAAGCGTTTATCACGGAGAAGTAAATATTTCGCAATTAAACGAAAAAGGGCTGACGGAATTCCGAAGAAAAAACGTCGGCTTCATTTTTCAGCAGTATTATCTTTTGCCCAATTTAAATGTGGAAAACAACGTGAAAATGGGCGCGGCGCTTTCATCTAACAAAAGTTATAAAGAAATCATTTCCGCCGTCGGTCTCGAAGAAAAAATTAAAAACAAACCCTCGCAGTTGTCCGGCGGAGAACAGCAAAGGGTATGTATTGCGCGCGCTCTTGCAAAAGAACCCAATGTTCTTTTTCTTGACGAACCTACAGGCGCGTTGGATGAAAAGACAGGCAGGGAAATACTCGATTACATAATAAAGTTAAAAAATGAAAAGCGCTTTACTATGATAATGGTTACACACAATGCAAATATCGCAGAAATGGCTGACGTTGTGATAAAAATGAATAGCGGTTTAATAACTGAAATTGTCAGAAATAAAACCCCGAAATCGGCTTTAGAAATAGGGTGGTAATTTATGATAATTAGTATTAAGGATAGTTTAAATCTTATTGCGGTTGCCGTCATCTGCTTTTGTGCAGTTTTCGTTTGCACTTTTATGCTAAATTTTTATATGGATGTTTTGCCTTTGGAAGACGAAGTCAGTCAGGCAAGTCAATCGCTTTTTAACGCTCAGATTGCAACTGCAAAGTTCGTTGCGGCGATAAGCGGAGGTTTCCTTGGTGCGATTGCGGTGGTAATGACGGCGTTTTATATAAAATTATATGTTGACGGTCACGCCAAACAGCTTGGAATTTTAAAGGCAATGGGGTATTCTGATTTAAAACTATGCATTAAATTCTGGATTTTCGGTTTATGTGTTTTAATCGGCTGTGTTTTGGGTTTTGCGGCTGGTTTTTTAGCTATTCCTTACGTCTATGAGGGAATGCGAATAGAGGGGATGCCTGATATTCCTATTAATTTTCACCCCGTGCTTTTCATTTGCCTTGTCGCCGTTCCGTCGATAGTTTTTGCGTTTGTTTCTTGTTTTATAGCATATTTTAAATTGCGCCGTCCTGTCGGTGAAATGCTGAAAGGGCTATCTAAAACGAAAATTAAAAAACAGTCAAGAAATGAAAAATGCAGTAAGGAACGCAGTTTTTTTGTTGAGATGGGTATAAAGTCGGTAACCACGAAAAAAATGCTTACATTTTTTATAGTATTTGCAAGCTTTTGTTTTTCGGCAATGGTTCAGATGGGGCTATCTATGGATGAATTGACGCCTGGGCTAATGGGGAAACTAATTCTTGTTATAGGGCTTGTTCTTTCTGCGGTAGTTATGGTTATGGCGGTGACGTCTCTTTTGAACGGAAACATAAAAAGCGTTTCTATGATGAAAGCTTTCGGATACTCGCTTAAAGAATGCGTTTTATCGGTATTTACGGGGTATGCGCCGTTTGCTTTAATAGGTTTCGTAATAGGCACGGCATATCAGTATGGGCTTTTGATTTTGATGGTTAACGTTATATTTAAAGACGTAGGCGAAATCCCCGAATACACATTCAATGTTCCGATTTTGTTCATAACACTTGCCGTGTTTATAATTTGCGTTGCATTGGTTATGTCAGTATGTACGTTTAAAATCAGGAAAGTTTCAGTTAAAGAAGTAATGCAGGAAAGTTAAAATAAAAAAGACCGTAAACGCGGTCTTTTTTATTTTAATTAGTTTTTATATTGTGAATGCTGAAAGTCAGTTGTCCGTTAAATGTTGAAATTCCGATACTGTTATTTGAATATGAAACCGCCGGCGGAACAAAAATTATGCTGTCTAATTTTAAATTGCCGTAGGAGGACGGGATATCTATTACCGTAAGGTTGGAAACGCCGCAATCTCTCTTTTTTTCTCCTTGATAGCCCATAATTTTTGCGGTTTTAGTTGCAAGAGTGTCAGAATAGAGATTGTATGTGTTCAACAGTACGGCATCAATCAATGTAGGGGGCAGTTCCGAAATAAATTTCAGAACAAATAATTTACTGTATTTCAGTTTATCAGCTATTTTTTGATGAATAATTTTTGCGTTTTCTTCAAAAGTTCTATTTTGCTTGTATTTATATTTTATGTTTACTGCCGAAACAAGGTTTGTCATTGCTTCGTTTGATTTCTCTCTTATGCTGACAGGAACGCCTGTATCGCAACGCCGTTTCGTTTTTTGCAGAATAGAAGTCAAAATGTAACTGTTTACCGAACATCCGATTTGTTTTGCACCGTCCGTAATTTTTTCTGTTTCTTCGGTAGTTAAAGTTCTGTACTGTATATCAGATGAATATGCATTCCAATATTTACTGTGCATATTGTAATAGTCTTCCCAGCCGAAAGAGAAATTTTCCCATTTTTTATCGCAATACTTTATAAAGAATTTTGCCGCCCGGCTCAATTTTTCTTCGGTCAATTGCTTCTTTGTAATCAGCGTCATCGGTTTATATTTTATGTCTGCGCCGGATAAGGCTTCCATTATGTCTTTCAGTAAAAAAATTATAGATTTACCGTCGCCTGCCAAATGGTGCGCCATAATAAGAATTTGAATTTTATCTTTTAACGGTATAATAAAAGTTCTTATTAGTTCTCCTTTATCTATGACAAACGTATCTTTTTGATTTTGGTTTAAAATATCAATCCAGTTTTTATTACATATCTCTGTTTTACACTTGGTTTCCGGTAATTTTTCATAGTAAGCAAGTCCGTCTTTTAATACGATTTTGGACATAGCCGCTTCATTGGCTTCATACGCTTTGTTTACTGCGCAAATAAGCATTTCTGGGCTTGCGTCTCCTGAAACTTCTGCGCATACGGCAACATATACGTTTGGTTCAAATAAATTTTGGCGTTCTGTTAAAATTTCGTTCATTCTTATAAATACCTTTTAATGCTATTCATCCAGATTTTCATTGTCAATTTTTGAGGTAGCAGTTTTACGTTAAGATGCTGGCATTTGACGTATAATGAACAAACCGACATGTCTTTTCCTTTTTTAGCGTCCTGTATCGCCTTTTTTGCGACTTTCTCGGGTGCAACAATTCCGGGGAATTTAACTTTTTTGCCGTTCAGCTCTTTTGACAACATTTCCGTATCGACCCAACCGGGGCAAACGGCGGTAACTGTTATTCTATAAGTTTTAAACTCTGCGTTCAGCGCGCGTGAATAGCTTCTTTCAAAAGCCTTTGTGGCAGCGTATAAATTTAGGTGCGGGACGGGCTGAAAGGCGGAAGCAGAGCAAACGTTGAGTATTTTAGAGCCTTTTTCAAAATAGGGGAAACAAATGTTAATAAGGGTGCAGGGGGCTTTGCAGTTTAAATCTATTGTCTTGTTTATTTCTGCGGCTGAGAAATCCACGGTATGAGCCATTTTTGCAATTCCAGCGTTATTTATTAACCATAAAACGGAGGGGGTCTTTTCTTTCAAAAAATTTGAAATGGATATCAAATTGTCGGTTTCTGTAAGGTCTTTGCATAGCGGAATAATTTTTTGCCCGAACTCTTTTTTTAACTGTAAAAGTCTTTCTTCGTTTCTGCCGATTACCCAAATTTCGTCAAGAGGTTCGTTTGCAAGTTCGCGAACAAACGCCTTGCCTATACCGCCCGAAGCGCCGGTAATAATTGCAATTTTTTTCATAAGTCTCCTATATCAGTCGTTTTTTAAAAGAACGCGCGCTAAATCTTTTTCGGTTATCAATTCGTACTGTGTTGTAAACAATTTTTTTAAGGCATAAAGGTAGACCACGCCCCAATAATAGTCGGCTAATTTTATAGGTAACCCGTCAACAATGCTGTTTTCTTTTTGTCCTTGAACAATTATTTTCTCTGTTATGCGGTATACTTCTGATTGGTAAGTGGTTTCGTTGGAGGCAAACTCGTTTTTTTCCAACATCATTTGTGTATTTAAAGCTATTTTAGCCGCGTAGTCTTCACTGGTTGATAATTTATCAATTATTTTTTTAGAAAGAATCATTACTTTCTTTTTTGCCGGAATGGGTAAAAGCGCGAGAGTCTTTAAATCTTTTATCTCTTTATTGCTGTTGGCTAATTTAAATATTTCGTTGAAAAGCTCTTCTTTGGATTTAAAATAAACGTATAAACTGCCCTGCCCGATGCCGATTGCTTTTGCCAAGTCGCTGATTTTTGTTCCGGCGAACCCGTTTTTTGCAAAGTATAGCATTGAGTCGTGAAGAATTCTTGAACGTGTTTCTTCGCGTATTTTCAGGCACATTTCCTGTGATTTAGGCATATTACCTCTCCTCTTATGAATGAATATTTTTTCATTGATAATTTAAGAATATCATTAAAAGATACTTTTGTCAATAGTTTTAATTAAAATAATTGTTTCAAAAAATGGTCAACGTAAACGCTGAGGTAAATAAAAGAGGGGTGTGCTAAATTCGTAATTTTTTCAATGAGTTTATTGCGCATTAATTAGCCGAACTTTGCAGGTGCCGTGCCATATTTATAATTTTCTTTACAAGCTAAATCAGTTTGGCGCAATATTTCAATAGACCCCCATATATGCTTGATTTAACGCAATTTTAAGATATGTTATATTTTAACTGAAAAAATGAATAATTTTAAGCTACACCCCAATATATGTGCCGTTTAATGGGATTTTCAGGTTAGCTGTTTTGGTGTGCCGATTTTTTATTTTATATATACTGCGGCACTCAAAAAGTCCAAAATAAAAAACCACAGTCAACTGTGGTTTTTTGGTACTCCCGCTGGGAATCGAACCCGGAACGGCCCCTTAGGAGGGGGCTGTTATATCCATTTAACTACGGAAGCGATAAAGCCTTTTTATAATACATTTCAGAATATAAAAAAGGATTAATAATATTGATAACAAAAGCGAGCGTTACTAACGCTCGCTTAAAATCAAATTTACGCCATTGCGTTGAGTTTCTTCGCAAGACCCGACTTTTTGTTGGCCGCGGTATTCTTTTTAAGAATTCCCTTTGACACAGCGCTGTCTATTACAGAGCAGGTGTGAGGGAAAATAGCCGTTGCCGCCTTTTTGTCGCCGCTTTCAACCAAAGTAAGGAACTTTTTTATTTCTGTCTTTACTTCTGATTTAACTGACTTGTTTCTGGCAGTTTTTTTAGCGGTTACGAGAACACGTTTTTTAGCTGACTTTATGTTAGGCATTTCATATCTCCTTTGGATACTTTGAACATTAATTCCTGATAATTCTATCATAAAAAAAACTTGTTGTAAACTGTTTTATAACGTCTTTTTGCAATTTTTTTAATATATTTGGCGTTTGCGAAATATTTATATAAAGTGAAAGATTTAAGTTGTTACAGCGGCAGTAAGATTTGTTTTTTTGACAGCGGAATAGGCGGACTGACTCTATTATATGTTTGCGCGCGTAAAATGCCGCAGGCGGAATTTTATTATTTTGCCGATAATTTCAATGTGCCTTACGGAAGTTTATCAGAAGAAAAGATGCTTCAAAAAACCGATAAATTTTTCAGTGAAATAGAAAAGTTAAAACCGTCGGCGGCAGTAATCGGCTGTAATACCGTAACTGCGATTTGCGCCGGTTATTTACGCAAGAAATATGATTTTCCTATAATAGGCATTCAGCCGGCAGTAAAACCTGCGGCGGCTTCACTGCAAAGTTCCGCTGTTTTGGCAACGCCTGCCACAGCTGTAAGCGAAAGTCTTAAAAGACTTGTAGATGTGTACGGGAACGGCGTAACAGATATAGTAGCGTGTCCGGATTTGGCGGCTTACATCGAGGATAATATTTTCCGTCTAAATGCGGAAGATATTTCAAAATTATTGCCTTCGATGGAAGTAAAAAATATAGTTTTGGGCTGTACTCATTACATATTTGCTAAGGAGTATATTTCACAAAAATACAACTGCAAGATTTTTGATGGACTTGAAGGCACCGCGAACAGACTTTTACATATTTTAAACGCCGCGCCGAACGATAGCGGTTTGCATTGTATTCCGGAAATTAACTTTGTCGGCGGCGATGCGGAAAAAAACAGGCGTGTATTTTACGAAGTGCTTGTCACTAAAAAATAGTCTTCTAAAAGAAGATGGGGAAATTTTTCCCAATAAATCCCAAAAAATTCCTATAAAAGGGTTGACAATGGACAGGAAGTGTAGTATAGTGTACCTATAAACCCACAAAAGGCAGTTTTTATGTTTTATCTGACAGGTGAGTATGCTCACCAAATGGACACTAAAAACAGAATACGCATTCCTAACAAACTTAAAGGGGAAGAAAAAGGTCTGTACTTTTCAAAAGGTACGAACAACTGTCTTTTCGTTTACTATGAAGAAGGGTTTAAACAGCTTATCGAAAAGCTTGAACAAAGCGTAAAGATAAGCGACGCCGATAAACAGAAATCGGCAAGGGTTTTCGCAAAATCGTTCAGCTATGTCGAGGGCGACGCGCAGGGAAGAATGATACTTCCGCAGAAACTAAAAGAATTTGCTAAAATAGACAAAGATATAGTAATCTGCGGCGCAGGTGAAAGAATTGAAATTTGGGCAAAGGAAGTTTACGACGTATACTTCAGCGACGAGGACGAGAACTTCGACGAACTTTTCAAACAGTTGGATATCTAAATGGGCAATTTCGGACATATACCCGTTATGCTCGAAGAGTGTATGCAGGGTCTTAATTTAAAAGACGGCGGCATTTACTTCGATGGTACGGTAGGCGGAGCCGGACATTCTTATGAAATATTGAAGCGCACCGCGCCGGGCGGAAGACTTATAGCTACCGATTTGGACGACGATGCAATTGCCGAAGCTGATAAAAGATTAAAAGAATTCGGCGGCAGATATAAAATATTTAAATCAGACTATAAAAATTTCCAAAGCGTGCTTTGCGAGGCAGATGTCGAAAGTCTTGACGGCATAATGTTGGACTTCGGCGTATCAAGCTGGCAGCTTGACGCGGAAGAAAGAGGGTTTTCTTATATGAAACCTTCGGCGCCTTTGGATATGCGGATGGACCGTACGCAGGAACTTACGGCGGCAAAAGTCGTAAATGAATATAGCCAATCCGAACTTATAAAAATTCTCAAAGAATACGGAGAAGAAAAATTTGCATCTTTAATAGCTGCCAACGTGGTTAAGGCGAGAACCCGAAAGCCTTTGACTTGCTGCGGCGAGCTGGTGGAAATAATAGAAAACAGCATACCTAAAAAATTTCAGCAGAACGGACCTTGTTCAAGAAAAAGTTTTCAGGCGATAAGAATTGCCGTCAACGGCGAACTTAAAGGGCTTTACGATTGTGTCGTGGGGCTTGCAAGAAAACTCAAAAAAGGCGGAAGAATTGTAATTTTAACTTTTCATTCGCTTGAAGACAGAATAGTCAAGCAGGCGTTCAGGTATTTGGAAACCGATTGCATATGCGATAAAAGTTTACCCGTTTGCGTATGCGGAAAGGTTAAAGAGGTGGAGGTTTTAACAAAAAAACCCACGGTTGCAAGCTTAAAGGAGATGACTTTAAATTCGCGCTCTAAGTGCGCTAAACTTAGAATAGCAGAAAAAATCGTTTAATTTGCGATGAGGAGTGAATGATGGCAGTCGCAGTGTTGGAAAGGGACGTTCAGACCTTAGAAAAAGAGGAAGCAACCAGCCGTATAAAAGTTAATAGCGGTTTTAACACCCGTATGTCCGAGGATGAGCAGCATAACGCCAAGATAGGCGAAATTTATGCTAGGCTTATTAATTCCGATGCAAATGTGGACGAAGTGTTAGGCAGGTCGCAGGAAGCTGCAAAAGTTTCTGCGCCCAAAGATATTTTTGCAAAACCTTATCTTGTGGAGAATGCAAGGGCAGACAGCGCAATTTGGCGTGCGGACAGCCCCGTAAACCGCAAGGTTTCCGAAATGCAGCTTCAGATGGCTGCGGCTGACGCCGAGGAAGAGAACGAAGATTTGCGTCCGACTTCCACGACGATTCAGTACAAGACTACAGGAGTCAAAAAGACTGTTGAAGAGGGCAAAATTGCAAACACCGGCGTGGAAAAACGCGCGGGCTTGTCAAAAAAAGAAAAAATAATAATTGCGGTTGTAGTCAGCGTTATAGTTGCTATGTTTATTTTAATAATAGTAAATTCCGCAATTATTTCAGGCGTCAACGCCGACTTGGGCTCTCTTCAAACGTCTTTGACGACAGTAAAAGCGTCTTATGCAGGCGTGAGCGATGAGGTGAATTCGGTCATTGAAAATATCGCCGATAACGCTGAAGATTTTGCGCTTTCAATCGGAATGGTAAAGCCATAAAATTGCGTTAATTCAAGCATATATGGGGGTCTATCGTTATAAAACGAATAAATAAAAAAGGGTTTTCTTTAACTGTTTTACAAAAGAGGTTATTGTCATTGGGTTTGACAATAACCTTTATTTTTTTCATTATTTTGGGCAGGCTGTTATATGTTCAGATAGCTTGGGGTTCAGACTTGACCTATCTTGCCGCCGACCAGTGGAACAGGGAAATACCAGTTGTTGCCGCAAGGGGTGTGATTTCGGATAGGAACGGTACCGTGCTTGCCGGCAATAAAACCACATACAGTGTGTTTCTGCGTCCAAATGCGGTTAAAAACAAAGAGTATACAGCGACCGTGCTGAGCGGTCTGTTTGATTTGGAGCCTGAAAAAATCTTAGAAAAAATTTCGGGCGGAAAGGTTTCGGAAATTACCATTGCAAGGCAGGTCAGTAAAGACAGCGTTGAAAAATTAGTTTCATACGACCTTGCAGGCGTGTATTATTCGCGTGATAACAGCCGTAGGTATACATATAACGACGCGTTGTGTCAGGTTTTGGGATTTACGGCGAACGACGGTTCGGGGCTCAGCGGTATAGAAAAATATTACGACAATGTTTTAAGCGGCATCAACGGCGAAATACAGTATTCTACCGATATTATAGGAGTGGAAACGGAAAATTCGGTCGTAGTTTATAAGGCGGCTAAAAACGGCGACGAAATAAGGCTGACAATTGATATGGATATTCAGCTTGCCGCAGAAAACGCAATGAAAAGCGTATATTCCTCAGCAAATGCAAAAGCTGTTTCCTGCATAGTCATAAATCCGCAGAATTTCGATATTCTGGCGCTTGCAAACTACCCGTCTTACGATTTGAACGACGTTCCGCGCGATGATACGCAAACTTTAAACGCGCTTTCCCGTAACGGACTTGTAAGCGATATTTACGAACCGGGCTCGACGTTCAAAGTCGTAACAGCCGCCGCAAATATCGAAGAATACATTAGGGGAAACAATAAAGCTTTTTCTAATTCTTATGTTTTCAACGGAAGCCGTACGCGTACGGTTGACGGAACAAAGATTAAATGCTGGTCTGACCATTCCAATGGTAAACATTCCAATCAAACGCTTGCAGAAGCTTTAAATAACAGTTGCAACCCGTGTTTTACGGATATTGCGCTGTCTTTGGGTAGTGAAACTTTTTATAACTATTTAAACGCTTTCGGATTCGGAAACGTCACAGGACTCGACTTCAAAGGCGAAGCGTTGGGTATGCTTGTTCCGCAGACAGCGGTAAGAGACTGCGATTTGGCGCGTATCGGTTTCGGTCAGACTATCGCTGTAACGGGCGTTCAGCTTGCTTGTGCGGTAGGCGCGGCGGTGAACGGAGGAAATTATTATGTTCCGCACTTTCTTAAAAGCATAGTTTCGGCTGACGGTAAGACCGTTTCCGAGTATAAGCCTGTTTTAAAGAATAAGGTCATAAGCGAAAATGCATCGAAGGCGCTTGCGCAGATGCTTGAAGGCGTAGTAACAGAGGGTAGCGGTAAAAAGGCTTTCATAGAAGGTTACCGTGTAGGCGGAAAAACGGGTACGGCGCAAAAATACGAGGGCGGTCATGTCGCACAGGGAAAATATGTATCCTCTTTCTGCGGATTTTTTCCTGCGAATAAGCCTGAATATCTCGCGCTTATAGTCGTAGACGAACCTCAGGGAACATATTACGGTAGCGCGGTTGCCGCGCCCGTAGCAAAAGAAATTTTCGAAGATATAATCAAAATCAAGAATATAGAGCGGTACGAATAATGAAGCTTAGCGATATTTTGAAATATTTACAGGTGAAAGAGGTTGCCGGAAGTTGCGATATGGAAATCGGCGGTCTTTGCACCGACAGCACAAAGGTTAAAGAAGGTGATTTGTTTTTCTGTTTTACGGGCGGAAAACACGATTCTCATGAAAATATATTAGAAATTGTAAATGGTGGAGCGGCGGCGGTCATATGCGAAAAAAAACTGGACTGTCCCATAACTCAGATAATTGTGGAAAGCGGCAGGGCGCAGATTGCGCGCGCGGCGCAGGCTTTTTACGGTTTTGCCGATAAAAAATTAAAAATAGTAGCGGTAACGGGTACTAACGGCAAAACTACTGTTACGCATATGCTCGCTTCAATATTGCGCTCCAATGGCAACAGCGTTGGTGTAATAGGTACGCTCGGCATTTCTTATTGTGAAAAGTTTATATCTCCCGAACTTACCACGCCCGACCCCGTTTATCTGTATTCCGTACTTGCGGATATGGCGGCGGCAGGGGTTGAGTACGTCTTTATGGAGGTGTCGGCGCACGCACTTTATTACGATAAAATTTTCGGTTTGGATTTCGAAGTCGGTATATTTACTAACTGTACGCAGGACCACCTTGATTTTTTCGGAAATATGAAAGATTATTCAGAGTGCAAAAAACTGCTGTTTAAAAACGGAAGATGCAGATATGCTGTCATAAATTCCGACGACGCTCTGGGCGTTGAACTGCTTTTGCATTCGAAAAACGCAGTAAGTTACGGGCTTAAAAATCCTGCCGATGTGTTCGCGGTAGGTATAACCGAAACGCTTGACGGCACGTCGTTTGTAATAAACTTGGAGGACGACCTGTATCAGATTGACTTGTGCCTGCCTGCAGAACATAACGTTTACAATGCTTTGGCGGCGGCAGCGTGCGCTAAAATTTTAGGCGTAAAAATTGCTGGGATAGCAAAGGGACTTCAAGCCTTGAAAAAGGTTTCAGGCAGGTTGGAAAAGGTCGCAAAATATAACGGAGCGGATATTTTCGTTGATTTTGCGCATACGCCTGACGGACTTGAAAAATCTTTGAAATCGCTTAAAAAACTATGTATGGGCAAGCTGTATTGTCTTTTCGGTTGCGGCGGCAACAGGGACAGGACTAAACGTCCGCTGATGGGTAAAGTTGCGGCGGAATACTCCGACTTCTGCATAATTACTTCGGACAATCCGCGTTACGAGGACCCTTACGATATAATAAGCGAAATAGAGTCAGGCATAAAACCTACCGGCAAAAAATACGTTACGGTTTCCGAAAGAGAGGTAGCAACCGAGTACGCCATACGCCTTTTGGAAAAGGGAGACGTCTTACTTGTAGCAGGCAAAGGCGGCGAGCATTATCAGGAGATAATGGGTATAAAACACAGTTATAATGACAATACAGTTATAAAAAATATTATCGGCGTTTAAATGAAAGAAATATTTATTTCAGTTGTTTTTGCTTTTTTGGTATCGGGAGCGCTTATGCTTCTAATTCTGCCCCTTTTAAGACGCCTCAAAGCAGGACAGTACATTTTAGGTTACGTTAAAGAACATAAAGATAAAGGCGGTACGCCGACTATGGGCGGACTTGCCTTTATTTGTGCAATCGTTATAGTCGGACTTTGTACTTTCGGCTTCGGTGGCGGAGAAGTTAATTTAACCCTTGCCGTCACCGCAAGTTTTATGATTGTGGGTTTTTTGGACGACTTTATTAAAATTTACCGTAAAAATAACGAGGGTCTGAAACCTTACCAAAAGATTATATTTCAGGTGTCGATAGCGATAGTTGCGGCGCTGTACTGCTACTTTAACGGAATTACTAAACTAAATATTCCTTTTGCAGGAATTTCTGCGGATATAAGCTGGGGCATTATTCCTCTTGTAATTTTTATTTTTATCGCTACGGTAAACTGCGTCAATCTTACAGACGGGCTGGACGGGCTCGCCGGCGGGACAAGCTGTGCGTATCTTATGATATTGGGCATTATGCTTGCTATGAAAAACAGTTATTATTCTGCGCTTTGTTTTATTGGTGTGGGGGCTGTCGCGGCGTTTTTGGTTTTTAACGTAAACAAAGCTTCTATTTTTATGGGCGACACGGGTTCGCTTGCCTTGGGTGGATTTATTTCCTGTGTTTCGGTGTTTTCCGGTAACTCGCTTTATATTCCGATTGTCGGGATAATGTTCGTGGTTTCGGGTATATCCGTCATTGTACAAGTCATATATTATAAACGGACAAGGAAGAGAGTGTTTCTTATGGCGCCCTTGCATCATCATTTTCAGATGAAAGGGTATACGGAATGTAAAATTACTTACTGCTATTTTGCGCTCACCTCTTTCGTCGGAATAATATGTTTGATTTTTTGGTGAGGTAAAATGTATTTTAAAGGTCAGAAATTTTTTGTGGCGGGTATGTCGGTTTCAGGTGAAAGCAGCGCCCGCTTTTTGCTTGAAAGGGGTGCGGACGTATACATATACGACAATGTTGTAAGCGATAAGGTCAGGGAGGTAATGGCTGACCTTGCGAGTCTCGGCGCAAGAATAGTTACCGCCGATGCTTGTGATTTGGCGGCGGACGCGTGCGATATCCTTGTGCTTAGTCCGGGGATACCCATTGATAACGCATTGCCCGTAAATTTCAGGAAACGCGGAAAGGCTATTATAGGCGAAGAAGAGCTTGCTGCAATGTTTTTGCGCGCAACTTCAATAGCGGTAACGGGTACTAACGGCAAAACAACGACCGTCACAATGCTTAACGAAGTTTTGAAGGCGACGGGAGCAAACAGCGTTGCCTGTGGAAACAACGGCAATCCGCTTGTTAAAGAGGTGGAAGATTTGACTTTCAACGACTATGCGGTTATTGAAATTTCTTCTTTCCAGCTTGAAACCCTGTCGAGCCTGCGCCCCCATATTGCGGTAATAACAAACGTTACCGAGGACCATCTTAACAGGCACTACAATATGGACAACTATGTGTTTTTGAAGTCCAAAATTATAAGAAACCTGCGTGAAAGCGAGTTTGCGGTTTTGAATTACGACGACCCGATTGTTCGCGGCTTTACAAAAAATACAAAGGCGCAGGTTTTGTATTTTTCTATGAATACAAAGGTAAACGGGGCATATTTTGAAAACGGAAGCGTATATTTCAACGGTGAGAAATATTTCGACGTAACCGAACTCAGTCTCAACGGATTACATAACGTTTACAACGCGCTTGCCTGCGTTGCGGCGGCAGGAATACTCGGGTTGGATAAAAAGACTGTTGCTCAGGCTGTATGCGCGTTTAAGGGTGTGAAGCACAGAATACAGGTCGTGCGCGAGGTAAACGGGGTAACTTACATAGACGACAGCAAAGGCACAAACGTAGATGCGGCGCTTAAAGCGGCGCAGTCAATGACTAAGCCCACGGTTATTCTGCTCGGCGGCAAGGATAAAGGCGACGATTACGTTCCGCTTTTCGAGGGATTGAGTTCAAGCCCTGTCATTCACGCCGTTATTTACGGAGAAAACAGATTTAAAATGCTATCTGCGGCAATAAAAACAGGTTTTGTTGGTTTTTCACTCTGTTCGGAGTTTTCCGCCGCTGTTATGCTTGCGCAGTTTATAGCGAAGCCTGACCAGAACGTGCTTTTGAGTCCTGCAAGTTCAAGCTTTGACAGTTTTTTGAATTACGAAGAACGCGGCGACGCTTTTAAGGAGATAGTGGACGAAATAGATGAAAACGTCCAAAGCGAGTAAAAAGTCCGCTGTACCTCTTTATAAGGGGACAGCGGCAGTAAGATTGAAAAAAACGGGCGACGTTCCTCTTCTGATATGCGTAGTCTTTATGGCGTGTTTCGGCTGTATTATGATTTATTCCGCAAGCTCTTATACGGCGGAAGTGCAATACGGCGACAGTCTTTACTTTGTAAAAAAACAGCTTATAGGCGTATTTCTCGGTATTGCGGCAATGGTGGGTACTTGCTTTCTGCCATACGGCAAACTTACTAAGCTTAAAATTCCTGCAATAATAGTTTCGGTTATACTGCTTGCTTTGGTGTTCGTTCCGGGCGTAGGTATTACAAACTACGGCGCTACAAGATGGATAGGCTTCGGTGGTGTGACTTTACAGCCTTCGGAAATAGCAAAATACGCGTTTGCGCTTTTTTCCGCCGCTTATTTCGCAAAAAATCACGAAAAAGTCAAGACGGTAAAGGGCGTATTGCCTGTTTTGGGCGTCGGCATATTTTTCTGCGTGCTTATAATCATCGAGCCCAATATGTCTATTACGATGTGCGTAGGGCTTTTGATGCTCGGAATAATATTTTTGAGCGGTACCAACCTGAAAACTTTTCTCGTAATTTTGGTGCCGTTTGCTGTCGCTGTGCCTGTTCTTATTATTCTGGAACCTTACAGATTGCAAAGACTGAGCGCTTTCATTGACCCTTGGGCTTCGCCTAAGGACGAGGGCTATCAGCTGATACAGTCGCTTTACGCATTGGGCAACGGCGGAATTTTCGGACGGGGGCTTTTTAACTCCACTCAGAAATACAGATTTCTGCCTTTTGCCGAAAGTGATTTTATTCTGGCTATTATGGGTGAAGAGCTCGGTTATGTAGGGCTTCTGATTTTCTTCGCCGCCTGCGGATTTATAGTCTACCGCGGTTTTAAAATAGCCAAAAATTGTAAAGACAGGTTCGGTTTTCTGCTCGCGGCAGGTTTTACGTTAGTCTATGGAATACAAGTGGCGATAAACGCGCTTGTAGTAAGCGGAACCATACCGCCTACGGGACTTCCGTTGCCGCTTATAAGCAGCGGCAATACTTCGCTTATAATCACAATGGCATCAATGGGCGTTTTGTACAACATTTCCAAAGTGAACAAGACTGACTGATTCCGTCATATTATAAAGTAGGGTAACGAGGTAAATTGTTAAAGTACGCCGTTACCCTATATTTACTATTCGGAGTCAATATGGAAAAATACATAATTAACGGAGGAAACAAGCTATACGGCAGCGTCGAAATTCAGTCGGCAAAAAATTCCGTGCTGCCTATACTTGCCGCAACGGTCCTGACGGACGACAAAGTAAAAATATTAAATGTTCCTGACATTACCGACGCAAAGAATATGGTAAAAATTCTTTCTAAACTCGGCTGTAAGGCTGTGTACAGCGGCGGCGACCTCATCGTGGACAGTTCGTACGCCGACAGCTACGAAATTCCGAGGGAGCTTGCGCACGAACTGCGATCGTCGGTTTTCTTGCTGGGCTCGATAATTTCGCGTTTCCGCACTGCCAAAATTGCTTATCCCGGCGGTTGTGACATAGGTCTAAGACCTGTGGATTTGCATCTTGTGGGGTTAAAAAGGCTTGGCGTGGACATAAAAGAGGATAACGGATACATAATTTGCACATGCGAAAAACTTACAGGCAATGAAATAATGCTTGACTGTCCGAGCGTGGGCGCGACTGAAAATATAATGCTTGCGGCTGTAAAGGCGGAGGGCACGACGGTGATAAAAAACGCCGCGCGCGAACCTGAAATAGAAGATTTACAGAAGATGCTAAATTTAATGGGCGCAAAAGTAACGGGCGCAGGTACAGGGACAGTAATTATAGAGGGGGTAAAAAATCTACACGGCTGTGAATTTTTACCTATTTCCGACAGAATTGAGGCAGGTACGTTTTTAATTGCCGCGGCAATGTGCGGAGGCGAGGTGGAGCTTAAACGCGCCTGTGCTGAAAATATAAGTTCGCTTTTACATAAACTTAGAGAAAACGGTTGCAAAATACGCGTATACAATGATAAAATAGTATTGGAAAATCATAGAAGGCTAACTTCGGTAAAAAGTGTTGAAACCCAGCCCTATCCGGGCTTTCCTACCGATTTACAGGCGCAGATAACGGCTTTAAGCTGTATTTGCAAAGGTCAGTCCATTATCACGGAAAATTTGTTTGAAACGCGGTTCAAATATGTGCCTGAACTCAGAAAAATGGGCGCTGACGTCACCGTTCTCAACAGAATTGCGTTTGTGAGAGGTGTTGAAAGGTTTAAAGGCGCAACGGTTATCGCGCATGATTTGCGCGGCGGCGCGGCTTTGGTTTCCGCAGGGCTTGCTGCGGAAGGACGGAGTGAAGTTCTCGATATTTCCCATATAGACAGGGGGTACGGCTCCTTTGAATATAAACTACGCGCTTTGGGCGGAGATATAGTCAGAGTGTCCGTTTAGCACTTATGAAACACTTGAAGAAAATTGCGGCGCTTGTTCTTGCCGTTGTTATGGCGGCCGCCGTTGCCATAGGTATAGGCGTTATTTTTGCCGTCAGGAACATAAACGTTACGCTTTTAAGTTACACTTCTGGCGAGGATGAAGCAAAGAACGAAATAAGCTCATTAAAGCAGAACATAGCTGAGAAATGCAAAGGCAGGGTAATTTCTTTTGTAAGCGAAGAGGACGTCGTTTCGGCGTTGGGTGAAAACTATACGCTTGAAGTTTTCGAAAAGATTTTTCCATGCACTCTGAATTTGACTTTAAAGCAGCGCAGGGAAGTTTTTGCGGTTGAAGACAGCGAAAGATTTGCTATGTATGACGACAGCGGTTCGCTTATGCGTTATGCCGAAGCTAACATAAATTCGATCGATGATTCGCCGAATGTGCTTGTTACCGGCGCCGAAACAGTCGGCGATATGGTGAAGACGGCGGAAATTTGTAAAATTTTTCAGGATTCGTCCAACTTTGCCGCATTGCGTTCCGTTGTTGAAAGCGTAGCTCTGTATAAATCAAAGACTAATATAAGTACCGACAAAGATAAAATTACTTTTTATTTAAGAAGCGGACTTAAAATCGAAGTGCAGGATTACGGCAATGCCGCTAACGAAAAAATTTCCAAAGCTTATAAACTGTTTTGCTCGCTTTCGGGTGAACAGAAGCTGAGCGGAAAAATTTACGCGCTTTCCGATATGAACGGGGAAACAGTTACGACTTACGACGCCAACGATTGATAATAAAATAAAAAGCGGCTGTAAACCGCTTTTTTTATTTATTCGGTTGACTTTTAACGACAGGTTATTATATAATAAATTATATAATATAGAATGGGGCTTATGCGTATGCGCACAAACTGCGTTGCAATTTTGGATATCCGTTCGGCAGAAATAACTGCATTGGTCGGAGAAAGGGGCGTAAACGGCACTTTTATAATTAAAAGTAAATATACCTGTGCATATGACGGGTATGCCGAGGGCGAACTTTTGGACGTGGAAAATTTTGTTTCCGCAGTTTGCGACGTGGTAAAAAGCACTCTTTCTGCGGCAAGCGGCATAAAGAGTTTTTATGTGGGCGTGCCGGGTGAATTTTTAAAGCTTGTAAATACGGACAAGGTTTTAAGTTTTCAGTCGGCTAAAAAAATTACGCTTTCCGATTGCAGAACTCTTATAGAACTGTGCACCCCTAAGGATAGCGAAAAGTGGATAACAATAAGACACGGCTGTCTTTATTATGTATTATCGGACAAGCGTAAAGTTATAGATCCCGTAGGCGCTGTAAGTGACAGCTTGCAGGGAAAATGTTGTTTTTATCAATGTAACGAATCTTTCACTGGCTGTCTTATGGACGCGTTCGGAAGATTTAAAGAGATTTCTTCCGTAAATCTTATACCTGTGAATTGTGCAGAGGCAATGTACCTGATTGAGCCGGAAAAACGCGACGAATGCGCGGTTTTGTTTGACTTCGGATATATTTCATCAACTTACAGCGTGGTTTGCGGCAACGGAATGCTTTACAGCGAGTCTTTTTCGGTTGGTATAGGTCATATAGCCTTTTACCTGATGACGGAGCTGGATATACCTTTTGAGGTTGCTTCGACTTTTCTTTCGACGGTAAATCTGAATGCAAAAGAAAAGCTGACAAGCGTTGAAGAATGCGTATACGACGGAACAAGCTATAAATTCGAAACTGCGAAAATAAGAAGTATAATACGCGAAGGGCTTGACGGTATTTGTGAAACAATAGAAGAATGCCGGCAGTCTTTTACAGGCAGAAATATAGACGGTAAGCCGCTTCTGGTTACCGGTGAGGGAATAAAAGTCGTCCGCGGAACTGCCGAACATCTTGCAGGCAGACTTGTAAAGGGCGTGGAAATTATAGCCCCTAAGGTGCCTTATTACGATAAACCGAATTTTTCTTCGGTTTTCAGTTTGCTTGATATGGCGCTTAGCGACGCAAAAAATTAAGTTAGTTACCACTTAACGGAGGTTACGGATATGTTTAACGATTTACATGGAATGGGTTCGGGCGGAATTACCGGCAGAGCCAAGATAAAGGTTTTCGGTGTTGGCGGCGCAGGCAACAACGCTGTAAACAGAATGCTTGACGCAGGTATTAACAGCGCGGAATATTTTGTTGTAAATACGGATAGCCAGATTCTTACGCTTTCTCCTTGCGAAAATAAAATTCAGATTGGTAGCGCGCTGACTAAAGGACTCGGCGCCGGCGCCGACCCCGAAGTGGGCAGAGCTGCGGCGGAAGAGAGCAAAGACCTTTTGACCGAAGCCGTTAAAAATACTGATTTGCTGTTTATAACTGCGGGAATGGGCGGCGGAACGGGTACGGGCGCCGCGCCTGTTATTGCCAAAATTGCAAGAGATATGAAGATTCTGACTATTGCGGTTGTTACGGAACCTTTCAGTTTCGAAGGCAAGAAGCGTATGGAAAATACGGCTAAGGGTTTGGATAACCTTAAAAAATACGTTGATACGCTTATCGTAATTCCCAACGATAAAATCAAAACGGTTGTGGCGAAGAACACGCCTATGACGGAAGCGTTGCGCGTAGCGGACGAAATTCTGAAACAAAGTATAAAGGGGCTGACGGAACTTATCGTCAATCCTGCACTTATAAATCTTGACTTTGCAGACGTCAAGACTATATTGAAAGACAAGGGAATAGCCCACCTCGGAGTTGGCGTTGCGAAGGGTGACAACCGCATAATCGAAGCTGTCAGGGTTGCGGTAAACTGTCCTTTGCTTGAAACGACAATCGAGGGTGCGAGAGGGGTTATTTTAAACGTAGTCGGCGGACAGGATTTAACCATAGACGAAGTGACCGATGCGGCTGAACTTGTTAAAAGCGTTGTAGACGCTTCGGCTAATATCATATTCGGCGCAAGAATAGACCCTAACGTTCATGATGAGGTCGAAATAACGGTTATTGCTACCGGTTTTCCCGGTTACGATATAAGACATGAGGAAGAAACAAACAGGGGTTATACCGGTATTCCTGCAGCAACATATGACGACGGATTTTACGGTTCCGGCGGTATGAGAAGAATGTCTGTCAGCGAGCCGTATTACAAACCTTCGCCCGTTCAGCCTATACAGCCTGCCATTCAACCTGAGCGTCAAGCGCCGTACATTCAGGCTGTGGCACAGCCGAAAGCGGAGGAGCCTGCAATAGAGCGCCAGCCTGAAAAGAATGTGCCCAAGTTTGCGCAACTTTTAAAGAATTTCGGCAAAAAAAGAGATAATTAATTAAATTTTAAATAACGAAAAACACACGGTTTATGCCGTGTGTTTTTCGTTTTACAAATACAGTATTAATTTAACTGACGGAAAACCAAATATGACCTATTTTTTAAGTTCATCATAGTAAGCCGTAAGGATTGCTTTTTTCAAATTATCTCGGGTCGCGGTATTTAGTGGATGTGCAATATCCTTATAATCGCCATCATTAGTTTTTCTGCTGGGCATCGCAATAAACGCGCCTTCTGCGGAATCGATTATTTTAATATCATGTACAACGAAGCACTCGTCAATAGTAATCGATGCAACTGCTTTAAGTTTATTGTCCCCCTTGTTAACTAATCTGATTCGTACATCTGAGATTTCCATAACTCACCTACCAGATAATACTTTCATTGCATTAATTGTACAATAAAAGATTTGCAAATTCAATACTTATTTTAAAAAATTTCCGAAAATTATCAAAAAAACTTCAAATTTCGTGCTAATTACCCAAAATATTTAATAAAATTTAATATGCGGAAAAGTTTTTGCGAAGTTTACGGCAGTTTTTATTTTATAGGTATCGGCGGAGTAAGTATGAGCGGTTTAGCAAAGTATATTCTGTCGTGCGGCAAAAAAGTAGGGGGAAGCGATAATTTTGAAAGCGTTTATACGTCAGAGCTATCTTCTCTCGGGGCGAAAGTGCAAATAGGCGCGGAAAAGGGTAGCGTCAGTGATTATGATGTAATTATTTACACCGACGCCGTCCATGATAACGATGTGCAATTATTGGAGGCAAAAGAGCTTAATAAAACAATTCTGTCACGCGGACAGTTGCTTTATGAAATAAGCAGAGATTACAAAAAGGTGATTGCGATATCCGGCTGTCACGGTAAAACGACGTGTACGGCTATGCTTGCGCACGTTTTTGCGTGTTCAGGCGCAAAGTTCGGTGTACATATAGGCGGCAGGGATAAAAAGTTTTTAAACTGTTTTTACAGCGGTAAAGATTTTTTTATTACAGAAGCATGCGAATACAAAAAGAATTTTCTGCTGTTAAAGCCCGATATTGCTGTTGTTCTGAATAGTGACCCCGACCATTTGGAGTGTTACGGGTCGCCTGAAAATTTACATAAAGCATATTTGCGCTTTGCCTGCAATGCGGAAATAGCAGTTACAAGACAGGGAGACCTCGGCGTTGAAGGCGTTACCTTCGGTTACGAAAAAAACGCCCATTATTCGGCAAGGAAAATTACTTGCAAAAACGGGTTTTACGCGTTTACGGCATTTGACGGGAATAAAGCTTTGGGCGACATAAATTTGAACGTATACGGCAAACATAACGTGCTGAACGCTATTGCCGCAGTTGCCGTTGCTCGCACTGCAGGTATACCTTTTGCGCGTATAAAGGAGGGGCTTGCATCTTTTACGGGTGTTGAGCGCAGGTTTGAAAGGATAGGTAAATTGAATGGTGCTGTTTGCATAGCCGATTATGCGCATCATCCTGATGAAATTAACGCTACATATCAGGCTGTTAAAAAAATTACATCCGGAAAAATTTATACCGTATTTCAACCTCATACATATTCAAGAACAAAAAATCTTTTTAAAGATTTTGTAAAAGTTTTGTCGGGTATAAATAATCTGCTTATTTATAAAACATTTGCCGCAAGAGAATATTACGACGACAGCGGAAGCGCGCTTACTTTGACGCAAAGCTTGAAAAGAGCAAAGTACGGAGACACGTCTGCTGATATAGAGGATTTTATTTCCGAGGCAAAAAACGGGGATATTATACTTTTTCTTGGTGCGGGCGATATATATGATTTAGCAAAATCTATACTAATAAATGTATAATTATTCAATAAAGTAATTATTAAAATAAAATATTGAATTAGTAAATTATTTTAAGAATATAATTGCTAAACTTAAACATATATTGGGTCTAATTAATTTAATCGCATAATTTATTATATTTTTTGATTAAGTTTCATTAAAATATATATTTGAATATTTTCTTAAATATTCAGTTGATTTTTATTAAAATGTAACTGCAATTTTTGATTAAAAACGCCGATTTAAAAAGGCGTTTTTTGCTTTTTTAAAAAATTAATTTTCGCTTTTCATTTTGTTGTCATTTTTTTATGAAGATGATATAATAAGGAAGAAAAAAATTCAGTTGTGGACATGTAAAAATCGGAGACTTTTAAGTGAAAGACAGGAAAAAAGAAAAGGAAGGAAAAATTTCATATATTTTCACAAGGGAAACTTTCGGCGTAACCTTGTTGCTTTTTTCGTTAGTTGTGCTTTTGATGCTGTTCAGTTATAACGCTATTTTTGCAGGTATAGGGGCGGCTGTTTGCACTTTTATGTACGGGACTTTCGGGTATGGTTCGTTTTTAATTATTGCCCTCCTTGCTTACTTCGGTGTTTGGCTCGCATTTGAAAAAAAACTGAAAATTTCTTTCAAGAAGACGGCAGTTATTTGTGTGTCAGTATTTGTGCTGTTTTTGCTCTTTCATGCGGCTTCCACGCATTGGTATCAGATTGGCGGTTACGGTAAGTACATATCAGATTGTTACACTAACGCCCAATACGGTTTTTCGGGATACTCTGCCGGCGGCGTAATTTCTGCAATCTTTGTTTATCCGATTCTTGCTTTGGGCGGTTTTGTCACCTCCTACGTCATTTTTTCGGTTCTTGCCTTGCTTTGCGGATACCTGATGTTTTCAGCGTTTAAAGGCACTTTGCTTATGGGCAGATTGCGTAAAATTAAAATCAAAGACAGCGAAGTTAAGGAAAGTTATGAAATTCCTATGATTGAGTCGTCTGAACCGCAAATTTATGTTCCCGAGCCTGCTTCGCCTGATGTTAAGCCCGAAGAAACCAAAGTTGTTGCCGAGGAGACGGATAAGTTTTCACAAAAGAACCTCGGTCGGCGGATTTTGTTCGAAAAAGGTGAGTTTGCTGCGGAAAGTTACCGCAGGAATATGATTTTCAATGAAAATTCTTATTTTAATCATCCTGTTACAAGCGAGGCGGATTATTTAAGCAGTTTTACATCCAATCCCGAAAAGTTTTCGGCGGAAAATCAGGCACCAAAAAGTTATTCTCAAAGCTATCAGGAAGAAATTTACAATCAGCCTGCCTCTATGCCTTCAAGTCACGTTATAGACGAGCGTAGCGACGGTTACGGTTATAACAACGTTTACAATCAGCAGGCAGAAGAGTATTCCGTTGTGGAAGAACAGTCTTTCCCTGATTATAATCTTGGCGACGAGGCGGAAACTTACTCTGACGATGATTATTCGGTACGAGGTGCGGAAAATAATTATCAGAATAGAGACGATTATAGCTCTCAGCCATCAGCGGCGAGAAATATAGCCAGTTTTTCGGAGAATTCAGAAGAAAAGGAAGAGTTTACTTCTCCGGAAGTTAATTCGGAACCTGAACCCTTTAAATCGGATAAACTGTTCCATAATGAAAGTACGCCCGTAAATGAAACAGATGATAGATTTATTCAGAAAGAAAGAGAGCGGAGCAGGTCTGAACTGTTTGATTCAGACGATGACGAGGACGATATTCTGTCTGTAGGTACGGAACGAAGCGGTAGGACGGAAAGAGTTGACAGGTCTGAAAATATCAATACGGTACGTTCCGAGCGTTCTGTGCCACAAGTCGATTTGGGCAGAGGCGTTCAAAGAAAACCGGAAGAGCCGAAACGGGTTGAAAGGCGTGCTGAGCCTATCCCAGAACAGCCCGAAAAAGTCGAAGAAAAACCTAAACACGTTTGGCAGAAATATGTTCGTCCGACGCTTGACTTGCTTGACGACTATCCTGAAAATTCAAACGTAAATACAGGCGAAATAGAGGATAACAAGCGCACTATAGTTCAGGCGTTGGAAAGATATAAAATAGCTTCCGAGGTCGCAAACGTAACAATCGGACCGTCTATAACCCGTTACGACGTAATTATTCAGGACAAGACAAATATTAAGCGTTCTCTCGGCTACCGCGATGCAATTGCTATGGAGCTTATGAAAGAGAATGTTACCGCTTACCTTAACTATTCAAAGGGCGCGCTTTCAATAGAAGTTCCTAACAACCAAAGGGCAATTGTCGGGCTTAAAACAATGCTCGCAAGTCAAAAGTTTATAAACAGCAAAAGGAATTCGCTCACCTTTGCTTTGGGTAAAAACGTAGAGGGTGAAGTAGTTTGCCCCGACATTACCAAAATGCCGCACTTACTTGTCGCAGGTACTACGGGCAGCGGTAAAAGTATTTGTTTAAGCGCGCTTCTCGTCAGCCTTTTATATAAGTACGGGCCAGAAGAATTGAGGCTTATACTCGTTGACCCCAAGCAGGTGGAATTTATTTCATACGATAAACTGCCGCATCTAATGATAAACGAAATTATCTACGATGTTGATAAAGCAATAAAAGCGCTGAACTGGGCGATTAAGGAAATGGAACGGCGTTACACGCTTTTCAAGGATATGACTGAAAAGGGCGTGGCAACTAAAAATCTTGACGAATACAATGCCCATTTACCCGATGGTGAAGAAAAATTACCTAAAATCGTAATTATTCTGGATGAATTCGGCGATTTGATGTTGCAGGCAAAAAAGGACATCGAAAGCAGAATTATAAAACTTGTTCAAAAAGCGCGTGCCTGCGGTATTCATCTTATACTTGCGACCCAGCGTCCGTCCGTTGACTGTATAACAGGTCTAATTAAATCGAACTTGCCTACGAGAATAGGCTTTAAAGTCAACTCGTTTGACGATGCCCGTACTATTTTCGATATCGGCGGCGCAGAAAAACTTTTGGGCAAAGGCGACTCGTATTTCCGTTCTGCAGAAAATCCCGACCTTGCGCGCATCCAATGTTGTTTTGTGGATACTCACGAAGTGCAGAAAGTTACGGACTTTGTAAAAGCGCATAACGAAACTTACTTTGACCAAAGCGTCTCAGACTTTATTAACCGCGTTGAGCAGGAGGAGACGGCAAGCTCTATGGTAAGCGGCGGCGACGGAGGAGAAGACGCGGAAACAAAGATAGACGATACTTTTATTAAGGCGTTAAAATATTGCGTGACTTCTAATCAGGCTTCGGTTTCTATGATACAGCGTAGGTTCCCCGTAGGTTATATTAAAGCCTGCAAAATTATAGATTGGATGGAAAATATGACTTACGTTACGCCTTCAGAAGGTTCTAAACCGAGAAAAGTTCTGCTTTCAAAAGACGAGTTCTTCAACATTTACGGTGACGTTGATGATTGATTTAAAAAGTAAAAAATTCGGCGTAATTTCTTTGGGTTGCGATAAAAACCGCGTAGATACCGAAAAACTTTTGTCAATAATAAAAAACGGCGGCTGCGAAGTGACCGGCGACGTTTCAGAAGCGCAGGTGCTTATTATAAACACCTGTGCGTTTTTGAACGAAGCCCGTAAAGAAGCAATTGAAACGGTTTTGGAATATTCCGCGTTAAAGAACGCTAACCTTGAAAAAATAGTTGTCACGGGGTGTTTGCCGCAGAAGTACGTCAATGAAGTTTACCCCGAGCTTACAGAGGCAGACGTCTTTTTGGGAACGGACGATTATGATAAAATTTTTTCCGCTCTTGAACAGTCATATAATTGCGGCAGAATAAATATGGTAGGGTGCGGTTCACACAAATTTATTACCCAAAGGGTAATAACAACTCCGCCGCACGTCGCATATCTGAAAATTGCGGACGGTTGCAATAATCACTGTACCTATTGTCTGATACCTAAAATAAGAGGGAAATACAGAAGCTATCCTATAGAACAGCTTATAGAAGAGGCGGAAAATCTTGGCGATGTTTCCGAGCTTATAGTCGTTGCTCAGGACGTTACCAGATACGGTATAGATTTATACGGACAGAAAAATTTATTAAAAATTTTGCAAAACCTGACAACTCTTGTCAACATTAATAGTGTAAGATTGTTGTACTGTTATCCCGATATGATTGACGACGGTCTTATTGCGGAAATTCGCGACAACCCTAAGATTGTAAAATATATCGATATTCCTTTTCAGCACAGCGAAAACAGGATATTAAAACTTATGAACCGACCCCAAGGCAGGGAGAAGTATCTGGAATTGATAAATAAACTCAGAAAAGAAATTCCCGATATCGCTATCCGTTCTACGTTCATTTCCGGTTTTCCTACGGAAACGGAAGAGGAACACGAGGGGCTGATTTCTTTTCTTGAACAGGCAAAGCTTGACAATTGCGGCTTTTTTGCTTATTCGAAGGAACCCGATACCGCGGCTTACAGGCTTAAAGGGCAAGTGCCTTATGCCGTTAAAAAAAGGCGTGTTAAAAAGCTTTATGAAGTTCAGCGAAGCATTTCTTATGACAAATTGAGAAACTATATTGGCAAAAAACTTACTGTACTTTGCGACGGTATAGATTATGAAAAAAACTGTTTTGTCGGACGCGCATACTTTCAGTCGCCCGATATAGACGGAAAAGTTTATTTTAATGCTTATTCAGCCGTTCAGGGCGAATATCTGGAAATAATAGTAGAAAGCAACGACGCTTATGACCTTTACGGGCGTACGGAGGACTATGATTATGAATGAAGAAAAAGAAATAGACAAAGAAAGCAAAGCTTATAAAATAGCTGCCGGAAAGGGGGTAATGAACCTGCCCAACAAACTCACTATTTCAAGAATTGCTATGATACCTGTTTTCGTACTGTTCTTTTATCTTGATTTTACCGCACATTATTTTGTAGCTTTGGCGGTATTTGCAATTGCTTGTTTAACAGATCTTTTCGATGGAAAAATTGCAAGAAAATATAATTTAGTTACAAATCTGGGTAAATTTCTAGACCCTATTGCGGACAAGGTGCTTGTATTGTCGTCATTGGTCATAATGCTGACGGTTCCCGATATTTTCGTCGCTTACCTCGGCGATTGGGCAATGGTTGCGGCGGGTTGCGGAGTGGCGCTTATTCTTGCGCGTGAAATAATCATAAGCGGTTTCAGAATGGTCGCCGCGAGTGCAAATATGGTAATTGCAGCTGATATATTCGGAAAATACAAAACAGTTTGTCAGGACGTTGCAGTTGTTATTATGATAATCAGCGCAGGTTTGGATGAAATTCTTCAACACACCGCGGTAGTTGTTATAAATTTTGTAGGCTTATCTTTATTTGCTCTGTCGGTTATTCTTACGATTGTTTCGGGTGTAAATTATCTTGTAAAAAACAGAGAAGTACTTAAAAAATGAGTTGCGGAAATACAGTTGATTATATAAGGACTGTCGGAGCGCCGCGCGAAACAATGACAGCTGCATTGGAAGCGTTTAAACGTTTGAACGGTATAGAAGTCAATGTCAGCGGCAGATACGGCGATTTGGCAGTTGAAATCACCCGTTCCGACAATGTTCCGAAAAATGAATATTCTGTTGTTTACCGCAATGCGGTAAGTATATTGAATGAATATATATACGCTTTGGAAAACGTGCCCCTTGCGGACAGGCTTGTGCAACTTCTTAAATTAAGAAAAGCAATTTTCAGCGTTGCAGAATCTTTTACGGGTGGCGGAGTAGGAAAAAGAATTGTAGAAATTTCCGGCGCAAGCGAAATTTTTTTTGAGGGACTGAACACTTACAGCAATAAGTCAAAAATCGAGAGACTGGGCGTTGAAGAAGAAGTTATTGAAAAATACGGCGCCGTCTCTAAAGAAACGGCTTACCAGATGGCTTTGGGGCTTTTAAAAAGCGGCAACTGCGGCATAAGCGTTTCAACAACCGGTATTGCAGGTCCTAACTCGGACGGCACAAATAAACCTGTCGGACTTGTATACATAGGTATCGGCTACGGTGGAGAGGTTAAAGTTTACGGCTACAATCTTAAAGGCACACGGCAGGAAATTACAGAAACAGCAATAAATTTTGCACTGTTTCTCGCATTTAAAACGGTAAAATAATCTGAGGTATTTAAAATATGAATGAAGAAAAACTCAAAGCACTAAACTCAACAATCGCAATGATTGAAAAGCAGTACGGCAAAGGCGCGATTATGAAGCTTGGCGAAAACAGCGTCAATGGCGATATCGAAATTATCCCTACGGGCTGTCTGTCGCTTGACCTTGCGCTCGGCGTAGGCGGCGTTCCGAGGGGAAGAATAATGGAAATTTTCGGACCCGAATCTTCAGGTAAAACGACGGTTGCTTTGCATATTATTGCCGAAACCCAGAGAATGGGCGGCGTTGCTGCTTTTATAGACGCGGAACATGCTCTTGACGCGCAGTATGCTCGCGCATTGGGGGTTGATACGAACGAGTTGTATCTTTCCCAGCCCGACACAGGCGAGCAGGCGCTTGATATATGCGAGTCGTTGGTTCGTTCCAGCGCGGTTGATATAATAGTTATTGACTCGGTTGCGGCGCTTACTCCTAAGGCGGAAATAGAGGGGGATATGGGCGATTCGCACGTCGGGCTTCTTGCAAGGCTTATGTCGCAGGCGCTCAGGAAACTTACCGCTATAACCAACCGCTCAAAGACATGCGTTATCTTTATTAACCAGCTGAGAGAGAAAGTGGGGGTAATGTTCGGCAATCCCGAAACGACTCCAGGCGGCAAGGCGCTTAAATATTTTGCATCGCTGCGCCTCGATATCAGAAAGGCCGACGCTTTAAAGGGCGACGGCGGTATAATCGGCAACAGAACAAAGTGTAAAGTCGTTAAAAATAAGGTTGCGCCTCCTTTTAAGGTTGCGGAATTTGATATTATTTACGGCGAGGGAATTTCGCAGGAGGGATGCCTTATCGACCTTGGCGTGGAATACGGTATACTTTCAAAAAGCGGCTCTTGGTTTAATTATAACGATGATAAGCTTGCGCAAGGACGTGAAAAATTGCGCGAACATTTAAGACAGAACCCTGAATTAAAATCGGAATTAGAGTCAAAAATCAGAGAGGCGCATAAAGTCGCACAAAGCAAATAAGAAGGTTTGAATGCAACACGGTTTTATAAAAGTGTGCGCGGCAACGCCTGAAATTAAGGTTGCTGACGTAGATTTTAACGTAAAAAACATTATAAAGGCAGTAAAAGAAAGCGCAGAAAAAGGCAGTCAACTTACGGTGTTTCCCGAACTTTGCATCTGCGGATATACCTGCGGAGACTTATTCAATCATCCTACGCTAATTAAAGCGTGCGAAGAAGGGGTTAAAAAGACAGCCGAAGTTACAAAGGGATTAAAAGCGCTTGTGCTAATCGGCGCGCCGGTTGCCGTGGACGGCAGACTTTATAATTGCGCCGTTGCGCTTTCAGACGGAAAAATACTGGGTATAATTCCGAAAACTTATCTTCCTAATTACGGCGAATTTTATGAAAAACGGCACTTTTCGCCGGCCCCTATAAAAGGGTATAAAGAAGTTTCCTACGGCGGCGAAAAAAGCGTTACATTCGGAAAAAATATTATTTTGCAAGCGGAAAACGACGTAAAGTTTACAGTCGGCGTTGAAATATGCGAAGATTTATGGGCGCCGGAATCTCCGTCCGTAAATCTTGTAAAAAACGGCACTGATATAATCGTAAATCTTTCCTGTAGCGACGAAACGGTCGGTAAATCCGAATACAGAAGAAATCTTGTTAAAATGCAGTCTGCAAAACTCGTTTGCGGCTATGTCTACTGCGACGCAGGCGACGGCGAAAGTACTACTGACGCCGTTTTTTCAGGACATAGCATAATTTGTGAAATGGGTAGCATCCTTGCCGAAAGCAATCTGTTTGAAAACGGGCTGTTGTTTTCTGAAATTGATGTTGATAAGATTCAAACGGAAAGAAGAAGAGTAGCAGGCAGTTTCTATAACGAAGCGCAGGATGCCATATCTGACAAAACTGATTATATATTTAAAAAGTTTTGCGCGGACGGCAATGATTTTACTCTTACGCGAAAAATTTCCAGAACGCCTTTCGTTCCCGAGTCGGGAATTGCCGAAAGAAGCGAACTTATTCTTACAATTCAGCAAAAAGGTCTTGAAAAGAGATTTAAGCATACAGGCTCTGAAACCGCGTTGATAGGAATATCCGGCGGACTTGATTCTGCGCTTGCCTTGCTTGTAACGTGCCGCGCATTCAAATCTTTAGGTAAAGATACCAAAAAAATAATTGCGGTAACAATGCCGTGTTTCGGCACAACAAAAAAGACAAAAAACAATTCGCTGAAATTAATAGCTGCTTTGGGCGCGACGGCGAAAGTTATTCCGCTGTCGGATACGGTTACCAGACACTTCAAGGATATTTCTCACGACCCCGAAAACAGAAATACAACGTATGAAAATGCGCAGGCGCGTATGCGTACTATGGTTCTTATGGACTTGGCGAACGACTTGAACGGTCTTGTTATAGGCACGGGTGATTTAAGCGAATTTGCGCTCGGCTGGGCGACCTACAACGGCGACCATATGTCTATGTACGGTGTGAATGCGTCAGTTCCTAAAACGCTTGTCAAGCATTTAATTGCATACGAAGCGGAAAAACTGGGTGGCGACGTTAAGAAGATTTTAACTGATATTCTTAATACGGAAATCAGCCCCGAACTTCTTCCGCCCGATAAGAATGGAAACATAGCGCAGAAGACAGAGGATATAGTAGGACCTTATATTCTGCATGACTTTTTTATTTACTATGCACTGCGTTACGCCTTTCCGCCCGATAAAATTCTTTATCTTGCAGAGATAGCGTTCAAAGACGTTTTTGACCGTAAAACTATAAAAAAATGGCTTAAAAGTTTTTATAGCAGATTTTTTATGCATCAGTTTAAACGTTCTTGTATGCCTGACGGCGTAAAAGTAGGTTCTGTTTCAATTTCGCCGAGAGGAGATTTGAGAATGCCTTCCGATGCCGAAGCAAAAGTATGGCTTGATTTGTTGAATTAATTAATAAGCGGTTGCTTTACGCGGCCGCTTTTATAATATTTAAAACAATTTATTCTATTAAATTGACTTTTTATTGCTGCAGGTGTAAAATATAATAAGATATAAACTGCTTCAATAGAAGATTGTATATATTTAAAATTTGATCAGGAGGCTTAAATGAACTTATTGGCATTTAGCAGCCTGTTTCTTGCAACCGACATACCGGTAATCATATTGGGCGTATTGCTGGGTATAGTCGCTTGCCTTGCCGTAGCGGCGTTTTTCATTGGCGGAAAACTCAAAGGAAAGAGCATTGAAAAGGAGTTGGGCAGCGCCAAAGAAAGGACAGACAAATTCAGAGAAGACGCTAAGCGTGATTGTGAAAATATCAAAAGCAAAGCTAATCTTGAAGCCGAAGAGCTGAAAAAGCAGAAATTGGCAGAGTGCGACAGGGAATGCAGGGAAAAGAAACAGGAACTGCAAAAACAGGAACAGCGTCTTGTGCAGAAAGAAGATATTCTGTATAAGAAAGAAGAGGTACTTTTAAAGCAGTCCAATGAATTGGAACAGCAGAAAAAAGGTCTTGAAGTTAAAGAACACGAATTAAAGAGAACACAGGAAAAAGTAAATCATCAGCACGAACTTATGGTTCAGGAGCTTGAAAAAATAGCTCAGCTGACCAAGGACGAAGCAAAGAAACTGCTTGCGGAAGAAATATTGGACGAAACAAGGCACGACGTTGCTTTGCAGGTGAGGAATATTGAAGCCACGGCAAAGGAAGAGGCCTCTACCGAAGCGAAAAAGATTATCGCCCTTGCGGTTCAGCGTTGCGCCGCCGACCACGCGTCGGAAATTACGGTTTCGGTTGTGCCCCTTCCCAGCGACGATATGAAAGCAAGACTTATCGGGCGCGAGGGCAGAAATATACGCGCAATAGAAAATGCAACCGGTATAGAGCTTATAATCGACGATACGCCAGAAGTTGTAATTCTTTCGGGTTTCGACCCCGTCAGACGCGAAGTTGCAAGACTTACGCTTGAAAAACTTATTTCAGACGGGCGTATTCATCCGGCAAGAATTGAAGAAACGGTTGAAAAAGTCAAAAAGGAAATGGATCAGGAAATCAAACAGGCAGGCGAAGCCGCTATGTTTGATGTAGGTATTTTCGGTATTCATCCCGAACTTATTAAACTTCTCGGCAGATTAAAATACAGAACAAGTTACGGACAGAACGTATATAAGCATTCGATAGAAGTCGCTCAGCTTGCAGGGCTTATGGCTCAGGAACTCGGGCTTGACGTCAATTTGGCAAAGCGCGCAGGGCTTCTCCACGATATAGGTAAAGCGGTTGACCACGAGCAGGAGGGTACGCACATTCAGCTCGGAGCGGACCTTGCCAAAAAATTCAGAGAGAGTAACAACGTAATAAACGCAATTGCGGCGCACCACGGCGACGTTGAACCGAAAACCGTTGAAGCTGTGCTTGTAGCCGCGGCAGATGCGATTTCGGGTGCAAGACCCGGCGCAAGACGCGAGACGGGTACGAACTATGTTAAACGTCTTGAAAAGCTTGAATCTATTGCCGGCGACTTTAAGGGCGTGGACAAGTGCTATGCGATTCAGGCGGGCAGAGAAGTTCGCGTAATAGTCAAACCCGACCAGGTTGATGACGCTCAGACATTATTCCTTGCCAAAGACATTGCAAAGAAAATTGAAGCTGAACTTGAATATCCGGGACAGATTAAAGTAAATGTTATAAGGGAATTCAGGGCGTCTGAATTTGCAAAATAAAATCGGTAAAATTAATAAGCTCCGAATTTTCGGAGCTTGTTTTTTATTGCTTTCTAAATTTTACTAATAGAATTCAAAATAAAAATTTGAAAGATTACAAATATAAAAAGGTTTAAAAATATAAAAGCCTTGTAATTATCGATTTAATACTAAGTTTTATTGTGAAGATTTTAATAACTTTTGTTAAAATAAAAGCACTAAAACGCATAAAAAATAAACAAGGAAAGATTACTTAAACTAACAGAAAACAGGCTGCCAAAATTCAGGACAGCCTGTTTTAGTATTTTTAAAATAAGATTTATTTACTGAAAAGATAGAACACTGTTGAAAAAATAGGAATATTTAAAACAACAAGGCAGGGAATAATAATTTTAGCTGCAACGTCGCCTATTACGGAAAATTTAACGTCAAACAGAAGCGACGAAACAAATACAATAAGTATTAAAATTATTGCTAAAACTACCGACGCGGTCAGATAGGAGTGAGAAGTAGGTTTTCTCGTACTTTTACCGAAATCAGTTGTAATTAATATACCGAATATTGCAAGCTGAGAAAGTGCAATAGCCAAAATAACGAAAGGATAACCTACGCCGACCCCGAGCGATTTATGGAAAGCAAGACTCAAAGCAAACTCAAATAAAAGTATTACGCCTACAATAAGCGAACATTTGAAAAGAGTTATTCCGCGGTTATATTTTTTTCTTCTGGAACCTGTAACTGTATATTCGGAAGAATTTACCGTCAGTCCGTCGCTGTTAGCTTTTGCGTTTGCGTCCTCATAACTGACTTGAACGGGAACATGTTGAATGGGGTTAACTTGTTCTGGTTGTCTGTTCTGCTGTTTTACGGTTTTAACAAACAGATTATTGATAAGATTTTTATAATCCCTTTCAGTTTCCGGTTTGTTATTATATATAAGCTTTTCCGTATCGATATTTTCAGATAAAGGAACCGTCGGGGTTTCATCAGGCTCGTTTATGGGTTCTGAAATAAGGCGCAAATAATTTTCGTGTATTCTGCGTTCCTCGCTCATTTTTTTATTAAAAACGGGCGTTTGGACTATTGTTTGTACGGGCGCTTCCTGCGGCATAGCCTGCTGTACGGGCGCAACTGTCTGTACAGGCTGAATAGCCGTCTGTTGCATCTGTTCGACAACCTCGGCAATGTGCTGAACGGCTTCCTGCAACTGTTGAACGTCGGAATGTTCAACCTGTTCTTTTATTTCTGTTACTACAACCGTTTCGGCTTCCGTTTCTGCGGCTTTATCAGTGACAGACTCCTCGTCATACTTAACTTCGCGCAGTTCTTTAACTTCATCTTTTGTTTCTTCTTCCGTATCTTTAACGTTGGGTACCCGTGAAGTTGAAGTTTTGAGAATTTTAAAATCAACGGGGGTGGGGGCCGGCTGGGTAAAATCAAAATTTCTGTCGGAAATAAGGCTGTCGATGACCGTCCTTGAATATTCCCATTCCGCCTGGTTCTTTTCCGTTATTTCTCTGCCGCTGTCCGTCAGCGTATAATATTTTCTTCTTCCGCCGTTTGAAACTTCGTCTGTTTTCCAATAGGCGTTTATGTAACCCTGACTTTCAAGTCTTTTTAAAGCGCTGTAAAGGGTGGGCTGTTTTAAAGAATACTGCCCGTGGCTTTTCGATTCTATCTCTTCGATAATTTCATAGCCGTATTTATCGCGTTCGTAGAGTGTGCGGAGAATAATAGTGTTTATGTGTCCTCTTATAAGGTCGGCGCTAATTGCGCTTTTGCTTTCTTCTTCGCCGTTTTCCCTGTCTTTTAATTCTTCTTCCAAGGCTTATCCTCCGTGTAAAGGTTCATAATTTAACCTATTTATAATTTTATCATAAAATGACGAACAAGTCAAATATTTTGTAAAAATAAGTAGTACTATGTCACACATAGAAAGTTTTAGCGTTGAAAATTTGTTGGACAAATTAGCTTTTTTTTGATAAAATTTATCAAAAGGTAAGGTGATTTTATGTACAGGCATAAAAAAATTTATGAATTAAGATATACGGATGTGGATGCATTTGATAATTTAAAGCCCTCGTCATTGCTGTCTTTTTTGGAAGAATCGGCTTGTCTTTCCGCCGATGAACTCGGTTTCGGATATTCTGATATTGCGCCTAAAAATATGGGGTTTATCGTTGTAAATTGGTATATTGAACTATTCCGACCTATAAAACTCGGTACAAGCCTTGAAGTGCATACATGGCCTTTGAGACCTAAACACCTTATTTTTCTGAGAGATTTCGAATTATTTATCAACGGGGAAAAGGTAGGCGTATGTTCGGCGCGCTGGTGTATGATTGATACAAAAAATTTTACCGTTTTGCCTGCAAACGCATTTTTCGGTGAAGGGGCGTTCGACAATTACAATACAGAGCGCAGTATAGATTTCAGGGCTTGGAAAATTCCTGCCTGCGATAATGGGAAAAAGCTGTATTACAAGCAAGTTACGTTTTCAGATTACGACCATTATTTTCATGTCAACAATACTAAGTACGCAGATTATTTAACGGACGTTTTTACAGTAGAAGAGATGTGCGGAAAGTACATTAATTCTTTGCAGGTAACGTATGTAAAACAGTGTAAATTCGGAGAAACTATCGACTTTTACAGGCAGGACTGCGACGGTTACGTTTTAGTAGAGGGGCGCGTTGACGGGGAAACGCGCGTTCAGTTTAAGGTTGTCTTTGATGAAATTTAATTATGAAATAGTTTTTTCAAAGCGAAGAAGCGTCTCAGTCGCTATTTCAAGGTTTAATAAAATTACTTTAAGGTGTCCTTACGGTTTCCCGAGGGCGCGCGCCGAAAAATTTCTTGCCGATAAATCGGCATGGATAGAAAAAGTAATAAAAAGCAATGAAATTAATTTTTCGGGTAATAAGGATATTATTTCTTACAAGAAAATTTTTCTGAACGGGGTTAAAGTTCCTTTATCGCTCGGTTGCGTTAAGCGCTATATTTCTTCCGAAGGCGTATTTGTAAAAGATATAAAAGATGTCTTTAAACTATACCGTTCAGCGTTTTCAAATAACTTTTTAACTGAACTTGAAATCGTTGCCCAAAACTGCGGTATGGCTTATTCTTCGGTAAAGATAAAAAGCTATAAATCAAGGTGGGGATGCTGCGACGGTAAAAATAATCTTTCCTTTGATTTTAAAATTTTTATGCTTCCCGAGCGTATAAGAAATTATATTGTAATACACGAACTTTGCCATACCGTGCAGCATAACCATTCTGAAAAGTTTTGGAGCCTTGTCGGCGGTTATATTCCCGACTATAAGAAAATACGCAAAGAACTTGCAAATTTTGATTTTCTTACCTCTTTGTATGTTAGTGTAAAATTTAGGTGAACAAGTCAATACGGCTTTTCACCAATGAAACTCAGAAGATGAGTGTGTGTTGGCTTGTTCAACACACACTTTTATTTTTTTAAGGAGTGTGTGGTTAAATAAGTGTGTGTGTTAGTCAATGTAAATAATGGTTTCCGTATGGGTAATGTTGTCATATTGGCTTCATTACCCATTTTTGTTTGTACGTACATTTTGTACGGACAAACAGTATAAGAAAACACAAAAAGAAGGTGCACAAAATGGCAGACGAAGTAGCAGAGCTTAGCCCCTTACAAGAGCCGGGCGAGATTACCGTTCCAGAAGGCGGTAGTAAATATGAAAGTTATAAATCGGACAGTGTTTATGAATATGCGTTGCTTCCGAACGGGCGGCGCCCGGACAAGTCCAGAGCAAAGATAACTTATAAATACGGCGATGTCTACGACGGCAGCCTTAAGAAAGGAAAATTTAACGGCACCGGCAAATATACATGGCAAGGCGGAGATGTCTTCGAAGGTAATTTTAAATCCGGTAAAATAACGGGCAAAGGCAAGTTTTCTGCAACGAACGGTGACGTCTACGAAGGAAACTTTAAAGACAACAAATACGACGGTGACGGTAAATATACATGGGCGGATGGCAGAGTCTTTGAAGGAACGTTTAAAAACGGCCAAGTTTCAAGTGGCAGATATATAGATGCGAATGGAAACGTTTATTCTTGCAAATTCACCTATCATAGAAACGGTGAGCGCAAGAGTAGCACGATCCGGTTAGTGCGCTTTGCGGAAAATGGTAAAAATGGCAAGCCGACAGAAAAGAAGAAAGCCGAGACAAAGGGTAAGCCCAAAGCAACCACGAATAAGGATGGGTTGCTTAGTAAAGATACCAAGCTCATAGCAGCCATTAAAAAATCAAAGCGTGGCGCTGAATTTAAAAATTTCTATTCCGGCGCTGCAGGAAAAACCGAGAAAGCAGAAAAAGGCTTGATAGCAATACTCAATTTCTTTTCCAACTCGGATGCAGATCAGATAGCGAGGATTTTTAAATCATCAGCTATCTACGACAAGACAAAAGGCGATGAGCACGTAACAGATATGATAACCGGTGTAATAAAACGCAGTAGAGATTTTACGAGCAATATGAGATCCGCTCAAAAGCCTAAGCAAAAAGGAAATAGCGCTAACAAAGGCGCAGCCAAGTAAGAGGGCACGAAATGAAAAAAGTAACTAAAAAACTTGCAAAAGAAATAGCAACCAAGTTCTTTGGAAAAGCTGTGAAGTTGGTTGAAGATATTGACCCTACTAAACAACGTGTTTTTTATAATGACGGTTATCTGTTTGAGAATGGCGCCGTTCAATTAAATGTGTTCCCTTGTTTCGGCGGTAAAGGTAAAGGCTTTGAATATCCAAATGAATATCCTTGCGGACAGGTTTTAGTAAATAGGGTTGTCACATGCCACTTAAGATACGTTGACGGAGAATTTGAAACCGAAAATTGCATACACAATGAGTATGAAGAATTGAGAAATGTTTTATTTACTATCCACGGTTTAATTGGAGATGCTATTGACGAAGAAAAAATCGATACCACTTTTGATTGGAATGATAGGTGGATTGTAAAGGATAAATCTAAGCTACTTAAAGCTTTAAAAGCATTAAAAGATGCAGAGCACTTATTGTAGAAGGAAAGCCCATGCGAGTTGAGACTTTAATCAGACATAGAACGCAAGAAAAGGAAATACGGCTTTCCGGCGAACTGGTAATGACGAGAGAAACCTGGGAACAGCGTGGCGCCGTCTATCACGGCTCTATAGGTAATGCAGCCAAAGAAAGTTGGTTCACGGTTAGAAACTGCGAACTGATGGGCGTACCGATAACCGATGAAGAATTCCAAAGCTGTAAAGACTTTGCGATGTATAAAGACTGTTACGATGAACACTGCCTTAAAGACAGCACTGGTAAAAAAGTACGTCCATGTCTTCCAGTCTTTTACCGCAGTAAAAAAGATATCTGGGTGCACATCCAGAGAAAGCGCGAGGACGGCACTTGGGGTGAGTCATTCGAGTGTGGCCCGCTTGCTACTGCCGAATTAATGATGAAGGCAGAGCCGGGCAAATTTAAAATTGCAGGTTATGTAAAATAAAATGTCCGTACATTTTGTACGTACAAATAAAAAATAGAGGTGACTTATGCGAACGTTCCGCAAAAAGTTATTTCTACAGAAGATAAAAGAAAAATTACCGAGTTTATCAAAAGTAAAGCTTTACGAATGTAAGTACACAGTTTGTCGGTTCAGCGAATGGCTTGAGTTCGAATACGGAAATTATTTCTACGTATTTTATCACGCTAAACGTTGGGATGATGACAAGATTACATATCGGAAACGTTACTTCGATGCATTCAAATGTAAACAGTGCGGCCCGATTATAATCGGTGATTTATATTCAGGCGCAATAGAAGCAAGAGCAGTATAAAAAACGTCCGTACATTTTGTACGGACAACCAACCCGGTGCTGGAAGCTATGAGAGCGGTTCGATTCCGTTCGTTGGGAACACAACACACAATGTCTGGCGGAAGCACCGCCTTCCCGCCGGATATGTCGAAACCATAGGAATGCAGTCCGTTCGAGTCGGACTTTCGGCACACAGGTACCCCATACCTGGCTGCCGGCAATAACGTCGGCAGCGAATACGGGGTACTTGAATATGGGGTACATGTATGACAACTTTAAAAAAAGCGACGGTTAAAGCATATTTGACCGTTGCGGAAGAACGAAGCGAATTTGTCAACCGCCATCACGGGACGAACGCGCTCGAGTCAGAGCCGTTCAGAAGTACGTACGATGACCTTTGCCAAAAAGAAGAAGAGAAAGCACTTGACCTTTACGCTGAAAGTGGAGAGAATATTTCTCATTTTACTTTTATGTCTTTGGCAAGTGTTTGTTATGACGTGTTAGGTCCGGTAGTTGAAATTGTAGAAAAGTATTGTAAAATACTTCAACTTCTCGGAATTGGGGTGACGGAATGAAAGTAATATCGCTCGTTAATCAGAAAGGCGGCGTTGCCAAAACAACGACGTCTGCAGCACTCGCAGATTATTTTGCCCGGAACGGCAAGAAAACTCTGCTCGTTGATTTCGATCCGCAAGGCAGCCTGACGACGTCATTCGGTCTTGCAGATGACACAGATAACCCGCAAGCGCTTAAATTCCTTAGCTTAGACAAAGGAATGTCTGAAGCTGAAATTCACAAGCTTACAACTATGCTTGATATCGTTACATCCGATATCGGTCTTGAAAAGGCAAACAATGTACTCGCCGCTAAGTTTGGGAAAGATTGTTATCTGCGTAGAGCTATTGAAAAGATAGCACAAAAAGAAAATTACGATTATGTAATTTTAGACAGTAACCCGTCATTCTCACAACTTACAATCAACGTGCTTTATGCAAGTGATAAAGTGCTTGTGCCGTTCAAACCCGAATACAACTCGTTTAAGGGTATAATGCAGCTCTTCGAGAATATCGAGGAAATGAAAGAAATACAACCGAATTTGAGCGTTCTCGGCTTTGTTATAACTATGGCTCGGCGCACCAAATCAACCGAGGAAGCAATAACAGCGATTAAAAAGTTTGCTGAAGAACAAGGATGCAGAGTATTTTCACCGGCTATACGTCTTGCGGTGGATGCCGCGGATGCACCGTCTTACGGAAAGAGCTTACACGCTTACAAACCTAATTCCGACGTTGCAAAAGATTATGAACGTCTTTCGGCGGCAGTTCTCGAAGCTTTAGGGGGTTAGCAATGGGACTTGGTAATTTTGATATAGCAAGTTTCAAGCCTAAGCGCAGCGAGACTGCAGCAAGCCTTCTTACAGTTGCACCGCAACAAGACGCTAAGAAAACGGAACGTTTGGAGCTTAGAATTCGAAGTGACGTTCTAATGCTTTTTAAAGATATTTGCAAGGAACAGAATACGGATGCATCGAAGGCGCTCAGAGCTTATATCGACGATACCGTATCTTCCGGCACAATGACGAATAAGACGGCCTTTTCAGATTTGTCCGTACAAAGTGTACGGACAAATGAAAATGGGCCAGTGCAAAAACACTCTCAAGCTCTTGCCGCAAGCGGCGAGCTTAACCTTCGAAACAAGGAAGAACGTGAACGTTGGTTAAATGATTTCCGAAATTGGGGCGTCTGGCTCGACGTTCCGGAAGTAAATAAAACTTTTTACCGCTTCAATTTCAAGAACGGCTGCGCAATTGTTGTTGAAGTCGGCATCGAATACTGGGATTCATACTCGACAGAGCGCGGCAAATCGCACGAAAAAATATCGTATTCGATAATCGATTCCGACCATAAGCAATTCAATTCTCAGGGCGACAGCTTCACGATGGTGATTCAATGGCTAACGAAGAATTCGAAAGAACTTTAATGTACAAACAAAATGATTATCGCGGTGTTGTGCGTTCTATTGAACGTGACGGCAGATTAAGTATTCCGTCTGAGTTCTGGAACCGAGCGGGCATACAGAAGTTGGATAAAGTTGAAGTGCTTTTAACGGTACAGAACGAAATAATAATATTTGCCGCAGGATATGGGCGCAGAGACTATATCGGAATTGAGCGAATTGTCGGGAATAACAAGCAAATTTCAATTCCGGCGGAATATCGTCGGGTACTCGGCTTAAAAGCTAACGTTGAAGTGGAAATCTTTTTGACAGCACAAAAAGAGATTATTGTAAAGCCTTACAACAAAACGTCCGTACAAAATGTACGTACAAAATAATAACCAGGAGTGAAAAGATGAACCAAGTAAACCTTATAGGCAATTTAACAAGGGACCCCGAAATTACCGAAACATCGGGCGGCGTTAAGGTCTGCCGTTTTGCAATAGCAGTAAACCGCAATTACAAAGGCAGCGACGGAGAACGTAAAACGGATTATTTTAATTGCGTTGCGTGGCGCGGTTTAGCTGAAACCGTAGCAAAGTATACGAAAAAGGGAAACAAGATTAGAATTACCGGCTCTATTGAAACACGCGTATACGAGGACAGCCAAGGCGTCAAACGGACGGGCGTTGATATTGTTGCTCAAGACGTTGAATTTTTAACGTCCAAGACATCGGCGGAAGACGACGCCGCAAGTAAGCATCTTCAGCCTATAAACGATGACGACACGGATATACCGTTCTGATAAAACCACAAACAAAAAATACTCGAAATGTCCGTACATTTTGTACGTACAAACTTGTGTGTACATATTGTACGGGCAAAAAGAGAAGGTCTTATGTTTAAAATCGACGACAGCAGATTCTATACGGTATTTTACTGGATGACAAAATACTTGAAGCTTAAGGGCGCTGAGCTAATAGTGTTCGCTATAGTCTTTGGTTACTCGCAAGACAAAGCAAGCGAGTTTTATGGCTCTCTTGGCTATATGGAGGAGTTGGGGAATTTAAGTAGACCAACAGTGGTTGCGGCGCTTGATAGTCTTGAGAAGAAAGGTTACGTAAAACGTCGTGAGTTTCTGATTGGCAAAATAAAGCGCGTGGCTTATTCAACGAATACCGACAAAATCAACGAGCTTTTGAAGAATATGCCGGACGATATTCCGCCTATAGACAAACCAGATAGTTAAAAAATTTAACCAGTAAAAAAATCTAACCAGTAAAAAAACTTAACCGATAGTGGTTAAAAAATTTAACTACTACCAGTTAAAAAATTTGCCCCTATATGATAAATAATAGGGAATTAATAATATAACCTGAGATAACACAAAGAAAAGTGTAAGTTATTCGCCCGCGCGCCCGAGGTTGTGGCGTGAAACATTTTAAAAATCCAGAGCTTTGCACCGTTGCAAGAATGAATATTTATAAGTTTAACAGTATATTCAGCGCCAGCCTATTTTGATTTTTTCTTGTGATTTCTAAAAACGGATAGGGGAAAAGAGCCGCGAGAAAAACGGTTAAGGGCGCAGCCCTTCGAGTTTGTCTCGCCCCTTCCGGCAAAGTACAGTTAAAGCTCGTCAGAGAGTAAAGGACAGAATTATGATAAATGAACTTGATAAAAAGAGCTTACCGCTTGTTACGTTCGAAGTCCCGAACGGTGAACGCCCGGACACATATTTTGAAGGTTACTTCGGTGCACTCCCGATGTCGGCTGCGGATATGCCTTCCGAAGCTGATGTTGAAGCAACCGTATTTATCGATTTTAAGTAATAGAAGAACAATATGAGCGCGAGAGAATTTTGTATTCCGGTAAAAACCGATAGCCCGGATTTTAAAAAACTGGTTGAAGAAATAGAAAAAATCAATGAACGATATTCGGATGACATAGGTCCTATCTGTGGGCTTTTTGCTGCATTGAAAACTAAGACCGATTTAACCTTTACCCCTAAATTGTTTGGTGTACCTGCAGAATCTAAAAATTTGCGCCAGGGTGAAGAGCTTATATTTGTTTGGGGAGAGCGCAGTTATGTTGATTCGATATATCATAAATTCAAGGGGTTTGAAGTCGGTTCCGGGCTTGATGACTTATTGAATGGTTTTGTTGATGAAGAGCATCAGTTTAAGAACGGTAGTGCTCAAAACGAACATTTTTTTTACTCTGAAATCAGCGACAATAAAATGGTTGTTCCGTTTAGCGTTCAGTCATTACAGCAAGATATCAGTATGGACGAGAATCAAGACAAAGTCGTAATTAACGAATTAAAATCATTTGATAAGCAGGTCGATGACGTTCTGCGCGGCGCAGATACGACGAGCTCGCATCTGGAAGTGCTTAAAGTAACACCCCCGCTCCTTCGGATGGTGGGCGTTCCGAACTTGCCGATACTTATGACGGCGAAACACGTTAAAACGATTACGCAGGAGAGCGGAAGCGATTCTGCAAATTATCACGGTTTGGGAATTGATTTAATAAAGAAGCTCCCAGAGCTAATATCCGACCCCGTAATGATAATGGATAGTATTTCGCCATACGAAAAAGCACGTAAAAGCATAGTTGTTGTAACACAGACGGTAGATAAAGAAAATCGCCCCATAATCGGAGCGATAAAAATAGCTGGGTTTGGGAACGATAGCAACGGTTTTGAAATATCGGCAAATATTTTGACAAGTGCATACGGCAAAGATAGTTTCAAAACTTTCATCGAGCGAAACATTTCTCAAGGCGCCGTACTTTACGCCGACAAAGCAAAAAGTCAAGCGCTATTTAAAACCCCCGGGCTCCAATTGCCCGACAACTTTAATAGCCTTGACTTCGATATTATTATACGCAAAACAAATGCTTTTGTCAATAGGGATGAGCAAAAAAGTAGTGAAAAAAGTAAACGTTCACCACTTTTGATTAACCTTTTTGCGGGACCGTCGGCAGGTAAAACAACGGCAGCGTTGGAGCTGACTGCGGCTCTGAAGAAAAAAGGTTTTAATGTTGAGTATGTTTCCGAGTACGCCAAGGAGCTTGTTTTAGAGAATAAAACTGAGCTTTTAAAAAACCAGGTGCACGTAACCGATGAGCAATTTCACCGTCTTGATCGCTTACGCAATTCAGGCGTAGAAATTATCGTTACAGATTCGCCGGTGTTGCTCGGTAAGGTTTACGGTGAAGGAAAAATAAGCCGGGAATACGGTGAAAAGCTTTTAACGTATCACAACAGCTTTGATAACTTTAATCTTTTTGTAAATCGAGGCAGCACTTTCCAAACGGAAGGGCGAGTACATAATCTTGAACAGTCGAAAGAACTCGATGCAAAAATTCTTGCAATGTTGCAAGATAACAGAATTTTTTACGGTAACTACAACCACGATGAAATCGATAAAACCGTAGAACGTATAACAACAACGTTTTCACGTTTAAATAAACTTGAAGAGACCACAGAAAAAAATGAGGGAAGTATGACAGCCGATACCAACAATGCAAACGCTCAATCAGCTCGGGAACGTGTACTGAAAGTGCGTGACGATATGGTTAAAACGCTTTTAGCGCATATCGAGAAGAACCCGACAGACTGGCAGTCTGGGTGGAATAATATTGCCGCTGGTGCGCCTTATAACGGCAAAACGAGCACAGCTTATCGTGGGCTTAACGCACTTTATCTTGCGTTTCTCGGCGCAGAGCGTGGCTATAAGGACACTCGCTGGGTAACGTTTAATCAAGCAAAGGAGCTTGGCGCAAGCGTTAAGAAAGGCGAAAAATCGGCGCCCGTAATCTTCTTCGAGTTCTATGACCGTAAAACCAAGAAAGCTTTTGACAACCGCACCGTCAAAGATATGACGGAAGAAGAGAAAACCGCATATTTAAAAGAGAACGTTTATGCAGTAATGAAATACTCGAGCGTATTTAACGCCGAGCAGTGCCACAACTTCCCGGAACGCAAAGAAATTGCAATGTCTGAAGAGGAGATGGCAAATCAGAACGCTAAAATCGAAACGATTATAGCGAACAGTTCGGCGCCTGTCCGCTACGATGGCGGAAGCAGAGCTTACTATTCGCCGGGAACAGACTCAATTCATCTGCCAGCAATCGCAGCCTTCGATACGATGCAAGACTATTATGCGACTGCACTGCACGAAATTGCCCATTCCACGGGGCACGAAAGCCGCCTTAATCGAGACCTTGCGGGCGGTTTCGGCTCTGAGAGCTACGCAAAGGAAGAGCTTCGCGCCGAACTCGCATGTGTGTTTATGCAGATGGAGCAAGGCATCCAGTTAAACGGCAAGCATATAACGAATCACGCTGCATATCTGAATAGTTGGCTTCAAGCTGCAAAGAGTGATACGTCTGTATTCTTCAAAGCCGCCGCAGACGCTCAAAAAATTGCCGATTACGTTGCAGACAATTATCTGCAAGCCGCCGACAGCGCCGTAATCAAAGAGGAGAACGTTGCTCAGGAGCAGAGCGAAGAACAGCCCGAAAGAAATCCCATGGCGGATTATCTGAGAGCAGAGCAGCTTAATCGAAGTGTAGTAAACAATGCAGGAGAACATGCATGGTGGCAAGAAAATATAAGAGACTGGTACACGTCGGCATATCCGAACGATGAAGCTGGACTCGATATACATCCGAATGCAACGTTTAAAGACTTAAGAGACGAAGTGAATCGTCCGAACCCGATATCCGTGTACGGAATGCTTGGAGAAGATTCCGTCGTACGTGAGCGTACGTTCACACGGCTTGCGGAGTTGTCCGGTTCATCCTATGCGAGCATTTATTCGGCTTTTCTTGGGGAAACGGCACAACAAAAATTAGAGAACGCTCGAGCTTTGGCTAAGCGCCTTGCTACAGAGACCGGTGAGCCGTACGTAACGATAGAATGGTCTGAGCACCAGGCTTTGAATTCGTATGACGTTATGTCGCTTTCCGAAGCTGATAAAAAGCTTGCGGCGCTTGATGCAGAAGGCTCTGAAAAGGGGTTTGGATATGACAAAACCAAACTTCATATTGATTATGTATTCGAAGGCGAACACAATTCTTATGAGTGCTGCCGCTTCGATATAGGTACTGAGGGCGGCGGCTTGGTTCATCATATTGATGAATTCTTAAAATACGATACGTTCCTTGATGCTGAGGAACGTCAACAAGCCGAGAACGCACTCAAGTATTTTAAGGTGCATATGGATCTGTCTGCGATGGTAGATACGGCAATAGCAAGCAATTTGCCGTTGCAAGAGCAATTCGACGTGCAGAGTTACATTTTGGCGGCGAGAGGTGCAGTCAATTCGGCGGTTCCTTTCTCTACGTACAAACTACCTGAGACGTCGGCGTTCGAGCAAGAAGATAATACCGAGCATCAGTTCCTGGATAAAACGAGATACGGCTCACCGATAAACGGTATTGCTGAGCATCCGGTTGGTTCAGGCAAATTTGTTGCTATTATCGATAATAGCGAACAAAAAGAAGATGCCTTTCCCGACCAATACCCGCCTAGCTTTATAATCGCCCACGATTACAATCCGCAAAATGGTGAATGGCAAACCGGGGCGTTTGGATTTTCTCGTTATGAGGAAGCAAGAGATTATTTAATCGAGAATTACGGCTTTGATATAGGGCAAGGCTTAGAAGCGGAACGTTCGGAAGAAGACTATATCACGCAAGCTCAAAATGAAATTGCCGAGTTTGACGGTGAAAGACAAGCGACAGACGGTAATCAAAGATTTTATTACCCCATAAATGAGGAAGCAGCTCGGAGAGCTCAAGAAGCGAACAGCTATTCGGATTATAAAGAAGGCAGCGCAACGGCGGAGTATAGGAGAAACGTTGACAGAGCAATCGACATCGCAACGAAGCAAAAAACGCTTGTGGATCCTATGTACCACGAGAGAATTGACGCATTGCTTGATACTTATGCAAAACGTTTAGCCGCCAATATAAATGAAGGCAACGCTATTGATGCTCGTATGCCATCATATTTAATTACGGGCGGCGGTAATTTCAACGTAGGTAAAAAGCAAAAGCAAAATGCCGCTCGTGATAGAAATCACCAAGAGTGGCAGGAGATACAAAGCATCCTGGATAGAATACGCAGCACCGGTAAAGGCGGTATCAGTTCGGACGATCCGAACTCGATCCAGAAATTGACTGCGAAGCTTGAAGGTTTAGAGAAAGCACAAGAAACAATGAAAGCGGTAAATACTTATTACCGCAAGAACAAAACCCTTGACGGTTGCCCCGAACTGACAGCCGAGCAAATTGCAGAGCTTAAAGCAGATATGAAACGCTTTCCGCACTTGGAAGGCAAGCCGTACCCCACGTGGGCGCTGTCTAACAATAATGCCGAAATTCGACGTGTTAAAGAGCGTATCGAAGAACTGTCAAAACGGCAAGAGGGCGGTTTTGTTGGTTGGGAGTTTAACGGTGGCGAAGTAAGAGCCAATACAGCTGATAACCGTCTGCAGATATTCTTCGAGGAAAAACCCGACGAAGAAACCCGTTCAGACTTAAAGCACAACGGCTTTAAATGGTCGCCTAAAGCTAATGCGTGGCAGCGCCAGCTCACGGAGAACGCTTATTATGCGGCAGACCGTATCAATGCGATTCAACCCTTAAGCGGCGAAAAGCCCACAGCTTTACAGCGAGCGTACGTTCGGCAGCATAATGCCGAAGTTGCTGGCAATGCAGTGCAGAGCAATGCCGGGGAACAGAGAGTAGGAGACCACGAAGAAAAAATAACACTCAAGCAAGCTCGCAACGCAATGCTTGACGCTCAAGAGCAACGGCAAAACCATTATGCAGTGCGCATAGAAGATGTGCCTTATACAGACCCCGAGGACGGGTACGAGGGCACAGAACCTGCACAAGTGATTTATATCATATCGGAACACGGCAATGTGAGAGAGTGGAAAACGATACCGTTAGATAGCGACGTTTTTTCTTCGGACTTACCGAACGGAAGTCTTGTAAGCTATGAGCCCATAGAATATGAAGAACTTGAGGAAATCGCTGAAAAGGTCAAAGAGCCGATACAAACGTATAAAGACGTTTTAAGAGCTGAACTCGAAGTTGACACGGAACGGCACCGTTCGGAAGCGTATTACGACCAGCGTGTAGACGATATCTTAAACGAACATTATCGAACGGAATACGGCTTATTTGAGCGCAATATCGAGAACCCAAAATATTTAAGCGGCATGCTTTACGCTGAAGAAAATTTCAGAGGAGAAAGAGTAGTAAGTCTCACGCAGAACGAGAGCGGAAAGAATATAGCCATAATTGCTCAAGCCAACGGACGATATGCGGTTGCTGAAGATTATCATACTGACGATGGGAGAAATTGGGGCAAATATCATTTATTTGACAACCAAGAGTCCGCTGAAGAATTCAGAACCAAGAATTTTCCGAGTATCGCCGAACGTGCAAATCGATATCAAGCCTTAGCCGCGTCAAAATCGCCGTTGGGGCAGGAATATGCACGAATTAAAGGCGAAAACGCAGACAGTGTTGTGTTTTACCGCGTAGGCGATTTCTATGAAGTTTTAGGCACCGACGCAGAGCGTGTAGCAGAAAAATTAGAGCTCACGCTTACGGGTAGGACGATAGGCACGGAAGAGCGAGTACCGATGTGCGGTGTGCCGTATCACGCAATCGACCAATATGCAGATACGCTTGTAAAGAAGGGAGAGAACGTCATCATTGCTGACGGTACCGATATCAGAGAACATAAAGCAAAAATCAATATAACCGAAAAGCGTTTGCGAGATTATGCAGACACGTTACGCAGAAACGATTTAGAGGTCGGTAATACGGCGCAGACGGACGAGTATTACTTGAGCCAAGCTCGAGAGCAGATAGCCGCCTATGAACGTTCAGACGAATATCGGCAAGCTTTAAGAGAAGACTTCCCGACTGACTTTATAGACGATACACCCCAAGATATGGCTGAAATAACGCAAAATAAGCCCGTAGAAGCGCAAGAGCGTAAACGTGAATGGTTGAGCATCGAATTGCCCAACGGCGCCGTAGGCGGGCAATACGGCGAAAATACAATGATTAAAATGCCGAAAGGCGAATTCTCGTATTACGCATTTTATGTACCTACAAGATTTCTCAAAGAAGCGGACGGTAAAACGCAGCTTCGAGTAGCTTCAGATTATACGTTCCGCCTTAATAACGATGGCCGTCAAGTTGAACTCACCGGACAAGAGCTGAAAGACAGCTTTGCCGGCAAGCATCTTGATAAGACGTATAAAAGAGTAGCGCCGAGCCGTAAATTTGCGCAAGGACTTGCGAATATCGAAAAGAACGTTCCCGCCGAACTGAAAGCAATTCCGACCTGGTGTTGTTATCGAACCCAGTGGAACGAAGAGAAGGGCAAGAAAGATAAATTTATAATTTCCCCCATCGATGGCAAATGGACGAGCAGTAAAGATCCTAGAAGATGGGTAACGTTCGATGCAGCGCTTAAATACGCTCGAGAGAACAACTGCGAAGGCTTATCCGTATTGCTTGATAAGCAACACGGTATCACGTGCATCGACCTTGATAAGTGCATTTTAAACGCCGATACAGGGGAAATGAAACAACGTGCAACAAAGCTTGTAGAAGCCTTGAGCGGCACGTATATCGAACGCAGCACGTCGGGGAACGGCTTACATATCTTTGTTAAAGACGATATTTTGAAGAACGGCACCTATAACAGTCAGTCTATGGTTAAAGACGATGATCCAAGAGGTGATTTGGAAGTTTTTGACGATAAGCGCATTATGTCACTCACCGGTGATATGTATTCAAAAGGCAACACGCTTACGAGAGCCGGTAGCGCCGCAACCGTCTATCTGAGACAAGAGCTCGGCGAACGGCGCAGCATCGCAAGCAACGGCAATAAACCGCAACCTACAGCAAGTCAGAGCTTGAGTGATAACGAGCTTATTCGTTGGATACGAGGAAGCAAGCAAGGCGCCAAGTTCGACGATTTGTACAGCGGGAGAGGAGTAAGCGGAGACAGGTCAAACGATGACGGTAAGCTTGCGCATTTACTGCTTTATTTCAACGGTGGCGATAAAGAGCAAGCCTTCCGTATAATGCGGGAATCTGGCGCCTATCGCCCGGATAAACCGGACTCATATTACAGACACACTATAGATAAAATGAACGACAAAATTGAGGTATACGCAAAGCGCCCAACCTTCTCTGCCGATGGTCACGGAAAGCCTAAGGGCAAAGGACCGGGGAACGGCAGACGCGGTAATCAAGCTTAACTAAACCCTTGAAATTTTTTCTGCGTGGTTTCCAGGCGGGGAAAGGGACGGGGGAAACCGAAAGACGGTTTCCCCAGCGCATTGCGGCGCCGCGTGGCGCCGCCGCAGTGTCCGTACAAAATGTCCGTACAAAATGTCCGTACAAACCCGTACAGACAACTGCGGAACAAACTTCGGCGCTTTGGCGCCGTGCGACTGCACAAACAGCTTGTCCGTACAAAGTGTACGTACAAACCGCAAACGTGCATCCGCATCCGTAGCGGTAGTACAGGGCACGTGGCAAGCAAGACCCACCACGAGCCCGGAACTACCTTACACGGCCTTATTTGATTTGTCCGTACAAAATGTACGTACACTTTACCGCATCCGCACAAGCCGTTCTTTCAGACCGGAAACGTGCGGTGGCGGTAAAGGAAGTGGAAAGTCACCGGCAACGACTGAACATGCACAGAGCCGTTTTTCAAACCGATCTTTGCAGGTAACAGTCTTATGCCGGGGCAGTCCGCAGCCACAACCGCTGCCCGTTCTAACAAACGTGAGCAGTAGTGGAAGCAGACTGCATGGAGAAATCTCGGCACTAAGTCGTGCCGCTCGGCAATTTCATTACCGAGTTGCGCACGATTTAAAAAATCGAGCTTAGGAAACCAAGCAGGATAAGGAAGGTGGCACACTTGACGGCTTTTTCAGCCTTTATTACGAAGTAATAACAAGTGGCACACTTCGGTTTTGCGGTTGTGCCACGGGTGGCACACCACGCAAATCGACAAATCGGAGACCGATTTTCGAGTTTAGGAGAGCACATATGGCAGAAATAAAGGAAAAAAAGCACAAAAATTCATTCCACGTACGAATTTACGACGTAGAGCTTTTGAAAAGCCTGAATGAACTGTTTGAGACGGGTAAATACGAGTCGATGAACGAGTTAATAAACTGCGCTCTCGGTGTAGGCGTCGAAAAAATCTATCTTGAATTTGGGAAACGTAAACTGTTTACTCAAGCAAGGGAAATCCCCGAAGTTCCCGAAGGGAAAAGGCTTGATAAAATCGAGACCAGGCTCGAAAAACAGCGCATCATGCAAGAAGATATGTTCATTCTGATGAACTCTATCGAAGCTCTTGTCGCATCGATTTTTAACGTCCAGTTGGCGGAAATAAACGGCGAAGCTGTGAGCGGTGAGCTTATCGATAGCGGTATTATGGCTAAATTACCGCCTGCATATCTTGAGATTAAAGATAATCTCATTGCACGATTTAACAGAAAACTTGCAAAGGAGCAGAAATCTGAATGAAAGCGATATTCAACATCGGATATACATCAGCAACGCCGCCGGCGAGTTATACCGGGGAACGTCGCGCTGATTATATAGCCAAGAGAAATTTTTATAATCTTACAGCTGATTATAACTATTTCACGTATACCTTGAACGGGCAAAAGGTTTCAAAAAACGCTAATGCAGATCATTACTTTACCCGTGAAGGTACGAATACCGGGCTTTTCAATATGGATGGCGCCATCGATGAAGAAAAGAAAAACGAGCTTAAAGCTCGCTTGAAGGACACGGAAAGCACAATCTGGCACGGGTTCATTTCCTTCGATGACGAAACTTCACGCGGTTTTACCAACCAGGAGAATTGCGTGAAGTTTATGCGCCAAACGTTCGGCTCGTTCCTGGAACGTGCTGGGTTTAAAAAATCGAATATCGAGCTGTACTGTTCTCTGCACGAAGATACGGACCACCGGCACATACACTTTGCGTTCTTTGAAAAAGAGCCTTTGCGCCTTGATAAGAGCGGTAATCTCGGTTTTACCCGTAGGGGTAAAATTTCGTCGGTGGCTATCGATAATTACCTTGTCTCTGCGAATATGCATTTGTCAGAGCACGGCGCAGAATACTACACGGCGCGTGATAAGGCTATTACCGAGTTGAATCGTCTTCGTGAGACCAGAGCTCGCACCGGGTTCATCGACAGCAGAGCAAGCACCGCATCGCTTATGCTTAACTTTGAGTTAAATAAGCTTATTGCGAAGCTTCCCGCAGCCGGACGTTTACAGTACAACGCCCAGGGAATGGAGAAACTGCGCCCGAATATAGATAATATCGCCGAATTGCTTATTCGTTCTGATGCCCGGGCTTTTGAAGCTCACGGTCAGATGCTGAAAGAGCTTGCCCGCGTTGAAAACGAAGTCAAGCAGCTTTCAGCTGACGGTAGGCTCGGTTACGTCAACGGCAAGAGGATGACGGCGGCGGACATTGCCGCGGCGATGGACGATGGTCCAATGCGCAACAAATCAATACCGCTGAGCCTTATCGATATGCGCAACGTTGACTATTTTGAGCGCTTACATAACGATTACAAGGCGAGGCTCGGCAACGTCGTGCTGAGTATGTGCAAAGATATACGGCACTCTGAGATGCACGAAAACCGCCGTGTAATGCGCGTAAACGACCTGCACAGGAAAATAAGAGCAAAGCAGCATAGAAGATATCGCAAAGACTTACTGCGTGAGACGCAGCGCGCTATAGGCGCTATGTGTTGTCTGGAACGTGCTAACTTCCTGAAAACAGTTCAACAGCACGAAAGAGATATTGCATACGAAAATTCGCAAGGCTCGGTTGCCGGATGAGGTAAGAATGAAAAAAGCAATTAAACTGGTTTTAATTATTTTACCGATGCTTGCGGTGGTTTTTACTTTAGCTGCCGGGGTACTTGTCTTTTCTCTGGCTGTCATAAGCTGCAACAAGGATGACTATTTCGAAGGCGAGATAATAAAGAAAGAATTTTTAGAAGAGCATTACGAGCAAAGACCGGTTATCACGCTCATTTATAACGGTACGGTTGCCGTGCCGGTGACAACAATCTGGACTTATCATTATCCTAAACGATGGCGGCTAACGGTTCAACGGACTAAGGATGAGGGAAACCACGAAAAGCAAATATACGTTACAGAAGAATGCTATGATGCGGTTAACGTTGGGGACTGGTTCATATATGATAAATCATTTTGTTCTTTTACGGAGCCGTGCGAGAAAAGTAAAGAAGGAGAAAAGCAATGAAAAATACTGAACAAAGACCGAAAGAATATTATTTTGCAATATATTCCTGCAAAGTGGAAAATGTTGTTACACGAATATTTGAAAACGACATCGATATTCAAAAAGTAGAATTTCACGGTTTTATCAGAATGATAACCCGTAAAGAATTGAGCAATGACCTTGTAGAAAAAATAGAGGGCAGGGCAATAGATTATGCTTATGAAGTATCGAATTGTGATAGCGCTTGTTGTGCAATAAAAATTATTACATATCCGCACTTAAATTATGATTTTCGTTCTTCAGATGAGTGTTTGTTTAAACAACCCTGTTCTTGCGGTACAAGCGTACTGCTTAACCGTATTAAAAGTAACTATAATTATTTCCGTGACAAAGTAGGCCGCGAAAATTATCGTACTGCATCCGAAATAGATTTAGATGAAGAGGAAGAAGGATGAAAGAATTATTAAGCAAATTTGAATGTGATTTGGCTACTATCGAAAGCCCAGATAGCTGTTATGCTTTGTTTAGGTACACAATAGAGATCTGCGCAAAGGCACAACTCGAAAACGAGTTGCTTCGTAACAGCGGAGCTATTTCGAGGGAAAAATATATCGAGTACGCAGACCGTATTCAGAAAGCCAAAGAACTTGCTATAAAGACGCACGGAGAATGGGCTATAAAGATGTTTGAGCAGAGCGAAACGCAGCATACGCCGCGCACATTCGTTAGTAGCGTGTATTCTGATATTTTCGGGATAGTGTTGAAGGGGGAAGAGTGATGAAAAGAATTACAAAGGCTCTCGCAGATAAATTTGCCCGAAAGCTTTTCGGAACGGATAAATTTGATGAAGTTGATTATTACGAAGGTTCAGAACACGTAATCGATTATCGGATAGGCTGGGTTCAATTTAATATTTTTAAATACTACGGAAGCGATGCGCCGAGAATACCTAAAGGAATAATTAATCCGGTTGGTTATATAAATTTTCAATTATTGACGGTTGCTTACGTTGAATTACTTGAAAATGGGGGGATAAAATTACTTCCTTACGGAGAATTTGCATGAAAAAAAGTAAAGACGTTTTTAAGCGTTGGAAGAAACGCAGCTTAAAATTTAAAATTCTAACCGGCGTTGGTTTAGCCGTTGCGCTAATCGTTTTGCCGTTATTGATTTTTGCTCTGCTAATAATGGTGTTTACACACGCAAGCTTTGCATCAGTGTGGAGTAACGGTCTTTTATACGGTTTATGGGCGATAGCACTGGCGGCAATAACCGTTTTCGTTCTCTTCGAGATCCGAACTCTCGGCTCATGGCGAGTACTCAAGATAAATAAAGACCTTGAAGACTCACACTTTATGAGCGAGCGGGAAATCGTTCGTAATGAAGGATTTACCGTAACGGAGTTCTCGAACTTGCAGAACGTAAAGGACGGACTGCTCATAATGGCTGAGCGGCAGCGAAACGATATGAACGTAGTTCTACTGAATCCCATTCACACGATGGTTATCGCTACCACGGGTACAGGTAAAACTACTACGTACATTGAACCGTCTATTGAGATATTGTCTCGCACGTCAACAAAGCCTTGTATGGTAATCACAGATCCTAAAGGCGAGCTGTACGGGAGACACGCAAATTCTCTTAAGAATAGCGGCTATAACGTTTACATAATCGATTTAACGGATACATATCATTCGACGCTTTGGAACCCGTTTAACGACGTTTTTAAAAAGACTGCACGTATTTCAGAAGAGATAACACAAGTAAAAAACAAATATATGTGGGGCGGACTGATTTATCCCACGTATGCAGAAGCTGAAAAAAGTAAAAGGGAATTCACCGTTCGGCTGAACGATGAAATCTATCAGGAATTGCAAGACCTTATTTATTGTATGTGTCCTGTTGAAGCGGCGCAGGACAAATCGTGGCAGCAAGGCGCGAGGGATTTACTTTTTGCGATGGCGCTCAGAATGTGGGAAGACGTCCGAGACGGATATATGCCAAAGGAAAAGTTCAATATCTATAACCTTTGGTGGAATCTCACTGAGTATGCCCGTGGAGAATGTGAAGTCTTAAAAGAGTACATCGATGAATGTGCGGACGAGACTTCACGTGCAAAAGGTATGGCAAGCACAGTGCTCGTAAGTGAGGACCGAACGTTGTCTTCGTATCTCGGCTCGGTCAACCAATATTTGCACTGGATGGCAGATGGCGGCGTTGCACAGTTAACGAGCGGAAACGAAATCGAGTTCAGTGAGTGGGACGAGCAGCCGAACGCTCTGTTTGTAAAAATACCCGATATGAAAGAGGGTAGACACGGACTTGTTTCTCTGATGCTGTTGCAGCTCTATAAAGCGCTTGACGAAAAAGGGGAAAAGAACAGCGAATTAAGAGAAACGCCTGATAAGCGTTTAAAACGTCATTGTTACTTCCTTATGGATGAATTCGGCTCACTGCCGCCCATAAAGAACTTTGATAACATAGTTAAAATAGCTCGAAGTCTTGGGGTATTTATGATACCGGTATTACAAGACTATGCGCAGCTTAACAAGGTTTACGGAGAGCAACCTGCATCCACAATTAAAAACAACTGCAACGTTAAAATCTTTTTGGGTACCAACGATGAGAAAACCCGTGGGGAGATTTCCGAAGCTTGCGGAAAGCACAAAGTTAAGTCCGTGAGCTATAGCGAGAATAAGGATACGGGCGTTAATACGTCGGCGCAGAGCGTTCCGCTCATTTATCCGCACGAGCTTGCGAATTTGAATAATCCGGCTGACGGTGTATTCGGTAATGCAGTTGTCATCGCATCCGGTGTAAACCCCATTATGAGCCACACTACGCCGTGCTTTAAAGCGTTTGATATTTTTGGTATTGAAGGTGAAGCAAGACCGCCGGAGAAAGCGTTTATGATTTTTGATGAACAGGCTAATCGTTACGATATCACAAAGCTTATCTTCCTGCATCATAATCTTGAAGATGAGGACGGCGATGCTGAAGAAGTGCCAGACACTGAAAATCCTATAGAAATTCAGCCGAACGATACGGAGAAGAACACGAAAAGAAAAACGGCGTCAGAATTGGCGGCTGAGCAGATTTCCGAGGAACTCGGGAAACTGAAAGGCAAAATTAATGAAGACGATTTTATTCGGCTTAGTGGGGCAGACATTTCAAGCAAGATTAAGGTGCTTGACGAACTTGCAGAAGCTGCTACGCTTGGCGGTAATATCTTCCTGGCAATGCAGATAGAGAAGATTATCAGCTTTATTAAACACAGTATAAATTTTTCTGCAAAGGAGACTTAATATATGAGAAAAATTAAACACAGCATTATAGGCTTTTTGTTAGCGCTAATAGCGGTACTTGCCGTAAGCGTAGCGGGTTTTTTGATTATGCCCGAGGCTTCTACTGCGCAAGCAGCGAGCCAAAGCGATTTAAAATTCTATGAATACTCGGATTATGTAAGGGTGTACATAAATAATAGAGATGCGGCAGGGGATTTGGTTATTCCAAGTACTTATAACAATAAACCTGTTAAAGAGATGTGGGTAACCCACGATGGAAAACATACAAAATTCCTTACAAGTGTGACTCTACCTAATAGTATAATCAGAGTTGATAGGGACGCGTTTTATCAAAGTACAGCGCTAAAAAGTGCGGTTTGGTCAAATTCAGCAGACGTTTCTCCGTGGGCTTTTAGGGAATGCGTTAGTCTTACTGATGTAACAATACCTAGTGGTGTTAAGAAAATAGATTTCTGTGCGTTTGAAGATTGTACATCGTTAGAAAATATCACTATACCGGATAGCGTTACTGAATTTGGCTCCTGGGTATTTGCAGGGTGTAAAACGCTTAAGAATATAACAATTTCCAAGAATTTAATAAAAATGGAAGGCAAAGCTTTTTATGGTTGCACATCATTAAAAGAAATAACTTTGCCTAACAGTCTAACGAGTATAGGAAATGAAGCCTTTGCGAACTGCTCAGGTTTAGTAATTACTTATGATGGTACTAAAGCAGATTGGGATAATATCGAAAAAGGAAAGAATGCCGTTCCTTCTTCTGTAACGGTTATTTGTATAAGAGACGTTGTAAATGAAATTTTTGCAAATATTGAAGATAACGGTGTAACGAATAGCAGTGTAACTGTTACATATTCTGGATATGCGGCTAGGGGCTATTATAGCAGAAACAATAATAGTACGCCTTCGTCTGCTGGAACTTCGTTTAATTCTGGCACTACGTTTATAGTAGAGGGAAATTACAGGATAGAAGTGCGCAATGCATATGCCGAAACAGCCGTTTTTCATTTTACCATTGATAAGACACCGCCAACTGGAACGCTAACGGGTGTTACCAATGGCGGTTACACGAATGGGAACGTTTCTTTTAACTGGACGGAGAATGGATGCACAGCAACGCTTGATGGCTCAAGCTATACGGCGGGTAAAACGATTTCCGCAGAGGGTGAGCATACTATTGTGCTTACCGATAAAGCCGGGAACAGCTCGACGTACTCGTTCACAATAGATAGACAGGCGCCAGAGGGCACTTTGATAGGTGTCACTGATGGTGGCTATACGAACGGGAACGTTTCTTTTAATTGGACGGAGAACGGATGCACGACAACGCTTGACGGCGCAAGCTACACTGCAGGAAAGACGATTTCCGCAGAGGGTGAGCACTCTATCGTGCTTACTGATAAAGCGGGGAACAGTTCGACGTACACGTTCACGATAGATAAAACTGCACCGGTTATCGGTAGTTATGAAAGCTATACAAATAAAGCGTTTACCTTAACTGCTCAAGATAAATACAGCGAGGTTGCATACTGGGAATATCGCCTTGATGCAGGTGATATTCAGCGCTATGATGGTGGTTCCGTCACGCTCGGCGGTAGTGAGTCCGCAAATGGTGTATGGAATGTACGGGCAATAGATATTTGCGGTAATGCTTCAAATTGGATAACAGTTAACCACGTGTACAGGGAAAGTTTTGGAAACTCGGACAATATACGTAATTCTTACTTCATTCCGGCGTATTACGTTGTAACGTTATCTCAAAAATACTATACGAACTGTTACGGCTCTTATACGTTCTCTGATTATTCTTCAGCGCTGAGCTTTACAACGGCAAAAGAGTGGGAGTGCAGAGTAATTATTTTAGATGGTGGCAGTTCCTGGAACTACGTTACGGCCACAAATGAAAACACGAGACAAATATATACGGACATTACTGAGCTTAACTCTGTAATAGATAAATACGCTCGCAAAAATATCGGAGATAGAAAGGTGATGGGGAAGAACGGCGCCGTTCTGAATAACCCTACAGATGCAGATGGCGTTACTCGCCCGGATGCTCTTACGGAGCAAATTGTCGAGCTTCCGCAGTTATTATCGGATTATTCGAGCATGCAATTTATGTTGGCGCAGTTTGGTTACAGCTTTGCCGTTCCCAAAAATTATATAGACGGTAATAAGTCTACGGCCACAATACAATTTATATCCGATGGTATCTCTTTACGAGAGGACGTTACCAAACCTCTTGAATACGGTGTGCAGCTTAAAGACTTTATTACCGAGCAAGGTTGGTACCTGATTACCGAAAGCGACCTTTGCGGCAATGTTGAGCAGTATCTGATATATATCGATTTGCAGCAACCTGAACTTTATGCGGATGTCGCTTATGGAGATGCCCGTAAAGAAACCATAGACTTTAATCAAAACTTTATTGATAGTAACACTGGCGCAATGCGTTATGTCGAATTCGCTGTCCGTTCGCTATCAGATAACATGGACAACTTTGTTATGATTTCTATTGACGGACGCAATATAAGCGAAGCGTTTGTATGGGGTGACGAGCTGCCCGTGCTGAGTTATGAAAATGGTTATTACGGTGCATACACCATAACCGTTTATGATAGATCTCATAACGCTTTATCTTTCGTGGTTTATATTGCCGGTGCGGAGCCTTCGTTAAAGAATACGTCTTTAACGAGTGAAACCGCTTGCACGTTCACTATTCAGATTAACGATAGCTATAACGAAATAACAGACGTTAAATTCTTTAAGATCCTTTTCGACGGTACCGAAGAAAGGATTTGGACAGACTCTTACGATACCGAAGTTTGTGCGCAGAATCTTGTCTATAAGATGTCCGTTGGCGGGAAATACGTTTTTGAATTTACCGATTTGTACGGACGAACTGTACGTACAAACCCGATATTCTATATGAATGGCTTACCGTCTGCAACCTTACGCGGGGTTAAGGACGGCGGGTTAACAAAAAACGACGTTAGCATCCTATATGATACCAACGCAACGTTAGAGCTGTTTATATACCGTGACGGGCAATGGGTGAACGCTGAGCTTTACGAATTCTCTCAGGGAATTGCAGGTAATACCGTTAGTATAACGGCGGGTGCAGATACTACGGCAATGTATAAAGCTTTGCTCTACGTAACTGCAGACCGAAATCTTTTCACAGAGTATACTTTCGAGATCGACGGAATTTTACCTTTCGTTGAATTAAAGACAGAGAACGGCGACGTTGCCGTGCCGGGAACAGTTACAACTCAAAGTTTCTGCGTAACATGGAGTGAGAGCGGTTATACGGCCTATTACAGAAAGCAAGGCGCTATCTCTGATATGAAATATGTTAGAGATACTTACATAACCGCACCGGGAACGTATGTCTTTACTTTTTACGATGCAGCACGAAATGAACTGACGATATCGATGACGCTCGATAACGTCGTAAGTTACACTCTTGACGGCAATTATATTATGCTCGATGACGGAAGCTATATAACGCGCAGCAGCTTCACGTTTACCATGTCGGAGCCGTGGTCGGTATTCGACGTTGAGACGTCTAACGGCTTAACTATGGTGAACGGCCAGAAGCTTGATACGGACGGTGTTTACCGTATTAGCGTTAAGGATATGTACGGTAACGCTTTGGCGCTTACACTTATAATCGATAAGATGCCGCCCGTTCCCGTAATAAAGACCGGCGATGGAGAAACGCTTTCCGCCGGAGCAAAGACAACAAAGAGCTTTTATGTTGTTTGTGAGGAAGAAGGCGTCAATGTTTCCTTTGTTGCTGGTGCTGGTAATTATATTGCTTACGACGGTTCATTGATAGATGATGCGGGTACGTATTCGTTCAGACTTACGGACATAGTAGGTAACGTTGCAACTATCACGATAACTATTGACCGTGAAATTAAATACCGTGTGGACGGCACTTACGTTGTGCGTGACGATATTTATCACTCGAGATTATGGCTTCAGGTTATCGCTCTTGAAGAAACGTCAATATTCGAAGTGGTTTCCGAAGACGGAACGTTAATAGATACCACAAAGAGAATAACGGTTGAAGGGTTGTATTATGTTGTAATTTCCGATATCGCAGGGAACAGCGCAGAACTTACGCTTTTAATAGATAAAACCGCACCCACGGCAAGGTTTGAAACGGAAAGCGGACAAGCATTAAATGATGGGGCAACAACTAATGAGCCATTCAGAATTATTTGTGAAGAGCAAGATTCGAAAATCACTTACAGCTTTAACGGTGGAGCTTCGGTTAAATATGCTGACGAATTGCTTTCAGAGAGCGGCACTTATGTGTTTACCGTTACAGATTTTCTTGGAACGTCGGCGGAATTACGTATTAACGTTGATACGGGCGTAAAATTAACCGTTAACGGCACTTACGTAATAGACGATGCAGGGAAGTATATTTCGAAAAATTGGCTGTCCGTTACGCTTGGCGAAGACATGCAGTCGTTCTATATTCAAGCTCAAGATGGCTCAACGCTTGAAGCTGACAGCCGTATTACAGCAGAAGGCGAGTACACCGTTTACGCTAAAGACGAGAGCGGGAACGAGCGAGAGCTGGTTTTAGTCATCGATAAGACTGCGCCTATTATTACCCTTGACGGTGTAACGGAGAATGGCGCCACAAATGAGCTTGTTACGGTTAAGTTTAAGGATTATAGCCTGATTTACTATCGTTACAATAACGGTGATAAAATCGCAACCTATGACGGTGTACGGTTTGATGCTGAAGGTTCTTACAACATTATTGCGCTTGACCTTGTTGGCAATTCTGTCAACGTTTCCTTTGTTATAGATAAGCACGTCGACGTAACACCAAGTATAGCGTTTGTAGACGACCAGTTTATCACGGGCGCCGTTTCGTTCACCTTTGGCGAGTCGGTAACGGCAACGCTCAACCATGATGGGAACGAAAACTTGTATACCCGTGGGGAGATTGTGGCTCTTGGAGATTATGCTTTGACCGTTACAGATGAAGTCGGCAATGTAAAAACTTTTAATTGGAGTATATTGCCTGAAAAAGCGCGCAATTATTCAATCAATGTGCCTGATGGCTTTACTGTCTCTATTGAGCTTAACGGACAAGTCGTTGATGCGGTTATCGATGGCGATATGCTTTCGCTGACGGAGAACGGCAATTATAAATTATCGTTTGTGAACGCTAATTCAAATTGGCAGCTTGAGCTCTGCGTTGACAACGTAGCGCCTTCTGTGCAGTTCGAGAACACAAGAAAAAGTGTAATAATCTCTCAGCCTAACAAGGAGAATATGACCTATACGCTCTATTATAACGGCGCACAGACAACTTTCAATTTAAAGAACTCTGTTGAACTTACAAAGGTTGGTAATTACCGCCTTGTTTGTGTGGACGAGGTCGGAAACATTACGGAGTATATATTTGAGCTTAACTATCTTAGCGATATTTCAATAGCTCTTATATGCGTGGTTTCTGCTCTGGTAGTTGTCGGCATCGTTACACTTGTAGTATTCAGATTTAAACGTAAGATTTACTAAAAATAACGGTATTGGCCCATTTTCATTTGTCCGTACACTTTGTACGGACAATGAGCCGAACCCGATTAAATATTAAAAATAAAAAAATTATTTTAAGGAGATATTTTTATGAACAAAATTCTTTCTACCCTTCTTGCCGGCAATTTTGATAATGTCGGAAAAATCCTTGAGTCGTTCCTTAGCCAGTGGTGGGGACCGTTACTCGGTGTACTGGCTGCCGCGGCTACTATTCTTGGTGGTGCTGCAGGACTTAAGTATATCCTTGCTTCCAAATCTGGTGATGAGCAGAAACTTAAGCAGGCGAAAGAGTTTGCAAAAGGCATTTTCATTGGAATTATAATAATTTTCTTAATTGCTGCACTCGTTCCTGTTATTGTAGCAAGCTTCCAGTCCTGGTTTGATAATGATGCACAGGAGTTTATGTCGCTTTTTGTGAATAGCGTAATTTAAGAATATGGGAATATTAATTGAAAAATTATTCGCTCAGCTTCTGTTTTGGCTTTACGATTTTATAGATACGCTTGGCGCCATCTTTAATATCTTGACCGGAACGCAGAAGGCGGACGAAACCAGAACGCTTTTAGAAGTGTTTTTAGACAGTGCAATTTCAACAAAAGTTTTGCTCGGTTTATGTATGGTAAGCGTTGTAATTGCCGGTGCGAGCGTGGGCGTTAAAACAGTTAAAAACGTAATAAAATTTAAAGCGGGCGGAGAGCCGACATCGCATGCAACAACGGTAAAACAGGGCGTTCTCGGGATTGGCGCTTCTGTTGTATGTATATTCTTCGTATTTATGTTTATAGCGTTTTCAACGATGCTGTTAAACATGGTAAACGACGTCATAGCGCCTGCAGATAATCTGACGTTATCGCAGAACTTATTTAATCTTTCCGTTGAACAATCGTATGTAATTGATGAAAGCGTATGGGAACAGCGTGAAGTGGGGGACTATCTTGACGAGAGTGGGCACCGAGTTCAGGAAAAGGATCCATCGAGCGATGACGGCTTAGCTTGGGAAAAAGATGCAAGTGGGAATTATATGCTTGATGATGACGGTAATAAAATACCTATCTGGGTTCAGCGCATTGAATGGTATCATCCGTATGTTACCGTAGACGGTGAGTTCTTGGTTGAAACGGGCTGGGTTGGGAGCTATACTGCGGCGGATATAAAATGGTCTATGTCGCCGGATCAAGTATTCGGCGTACATAATAAAGACTGGATAGGATTATTCGAGCAAGCAGACCAGGGTTACAGTCAACAGCCTATGGTGCGATTAGATGCTTTTAACTTGTTTACGGCTTACTTGGTAGCTGTAATAATGCTTATATCAATGTTTATGCTGTCCGTGGGGCTCGTTAAGCGTATTTACGATATAATCGTCCTTGTAATCTGTATGCCGCTTGTATGCGGAACTATACCGCTTGACGACGGCGCCCGGTTCCGGGCATGGCGGGAAACGTTTATGTCGAAGGTTTTAATCGCTTTTGGCGCCGTTATCGCGCTTAACGTATTCTTTATGATTGCTGGATTTATAATGGGACCTGCATTCGATTTAACGTATCTGATAAACGAAGGTGTATTAAGCTCTTTTGCCGTGTCGGTATTTAAAATGCTATTGCTTCTCGGCGGTGCCTTATGTATGAACAGCAGTCAAACGCTCATTGCCCGCATTCTCGGAACGTCGGCGGACGAAGGGCGCGAAGCTATGCAATCCTTTGCGCTTATTACAAGCGGTGTGAGGATGGCAGCCGTGGGAGCGCTTGGCGTAAGTCGTGTGGCAGCCGGAATGGGGCGTGGCTTATTTGGCGGGACAAACCGTTATGGACGTGAGCGCACCGGTATTTTTAATTATGCTGCACGTGGCGCAAACGCTATTGGTGAGCGTGCCGGCGGAGACAAGTATTCGGGAAGTAAAGGAGCCGCGTTTGTCAGAGCGCTTGGCCGTATGGGCGGCAGGTCTTCGCTGTTCGGTAATAATGGAGCTCGTAATACGCCAATCAGTAACAGCGGAAAGCAAGCTGGGTTAAACGCTCCTAACATTATAAAAGGAGTCAGAGGAGCTGCAGACAAGCTATCGGGCGTACGTCCAAACAGTGGTTTGAGAACTGGCGGCGGCAATGAGAGTAAGTCGGGTGCCTTTAAAGATAATTCCCGGAGGAAGTAAAAATTATGGAAAGGATTATACCTAAAAACAGTAAGCTTAAGGCAGCTCTATTTAAGCATTTATCTTTACTCGATATGCTTTTGATAAGCATTATGCTTTTAATAGCGGTATTACTGTTTTTCTCGAATTTTACGCAACGTTGGATTATGCTCGCCATTTATCTTCTAATATGCGCAGTAATGTTCATCGGCGACGATGAGGACAGAACTTATCTGCAGTTTGCGTATTTGATAAAGTTCTACGTTTCACGCCGCACGTTTACCAAAGGCGCAAAAAAGGGAAGTACTGACGAGCTTATACCGTTCAAAAAAATCAGGGCGGACGGGCTCATCGAGTACGAAGGCTATCTCGGCGCCATAATTGAAGTTGGCAGCCTTGATTTTGGGTTGTTGGACGAAGATGAGCAGGACAGACGAATTTCGGCTTTTGCCCGCGTTTTAAACGGGTTGAGCCAGTCGTCTGTAATCCAGCTCGTCAAGATAGATCGTCCTATTAAATACGATGAAGTTGCCGCCGGTATTTTTGAAAAACTTAATATTGCTAAAGAAGATGAAGACAAGGCAAAAGAAGTAATTTTGCAAAGTCGCTTAGAGCAGGTAGACAACGTTAACAATGTTATGCCACTCTATAGACCGTATTATTACATAGCTTTGTATGAAAACGACGTCGATGTTTTATACAATCAGATTGATGCATGTCAAGACGGACTCGATGCAGCAGGACTAAGTTCAACGCTCTTGGATGCACGTGAAGTAGCAGTATTTTTTAAATACTGCTACACGCGCAATTTTGATGAGCGAGATATTGACGAAAAAGATATTTCAGAGCTTGCAGATTACGTAAAGCCGAATAAGGTTAAATTCGGTCTTGCCGGTTATAATGTTGATGACGTCTATGCGTTCACTCTGGCGATAAAGGATTATCCGTTGTACGTCGGGAACGCCTGGGGTTCGAATTTATTTAACATAGATAACACGAAAGTAGTATTGACGATAAAGCCCGTAGATAAAGGTAAGGCTATTAAGCGTATTGATAGAGCCGTTGTCGAGAGCGCAACGAGAACGTCGGCAAAGCTTTCTGAAATGCGAAGCCAGGACACGCACATTCAGACGATGAACGAGCTTCAGGCTCGCATCCAGAACGAAAACGAGATGCTCTTCGATTGTACGTTGACTGTAACGGGCTTTAATAATACCGATAAGCCAAACGCAACGTTCCGTAAAGATATTCGCCGTGAGATAACTACAAACGGTTACAGAGTAAGTTATCTGCTCGGCAGACAGTTCGACGGGTTCGCTAAGTCCACCGTTGCAAGGCGCCCTAAATTACATGGATTTGAGCGCGGAATCAACTCGGACTCGCTCGCTGCTGTATTTCCTTTTGTGTTCTCTTCGATAATCGATGTTGACGGGTATAATCTTGGATGGGATTATTACCCGGTTATACTTGATATTTGGAAACGTGGAAGGGATTTTATAAACAGTAACGGTATCGTTTACGGCAAGTCCGGGAGCGGAAAGAGCTTTTTTGCAAAGCTTTTAATCACTATGATATATTCCGAAAATTCCAGAATATTTATTTTGGATCCTGAAAATGAGTACCAGGTACTTGCAAAAAATCTCGACGGACTTTTTATCGATATAGGCAGCGCAACGCAGGGGCGCATAAATCCGTTGCATGTTTATCCGGTGTTAACCGATGAAGGCGACGTTGCGCCGCCCGAAGTGGTTTTTAACGCGCATTTGCAGTTCCTGGAAGACTTTTTCAAAATCACTTTGAAAGGCATTGCGCAGGACGCATTCGAAGAGCTGAATAATCTTATTAAGCTTACTTACGAAAGCGTGGGAATAAAGCACGATACTGATTGCACGAACTTTAAACCCGAGCAATATCCGACGTTCGATACACTGAAAGCCATCGTTGAAAAGGAAATGCAGCGGACGGACTTGACGCCCATGCGTAAGGCCAATCTCGAACGCGTAAATACTTACGTTCAGAAATTTGCTAAGGGCGGTATGTATTCGTCGCTTTGGAACGGTCCGTCCACGCTTGAGGTTGACTCACGGTTTGTAGTGTTCAACTTCCAGTCGCTTTTCGGAGCGAAGAACCAAACCGTTGCAAATGCGCAGATCCTCGTCGTTATGCGTTATCTTGATATGCAGATAATCAATATCCGTGAATTGAACCGCAACGGGTACGGTGACGTCGTGCATCCGTTCATTGTGCTCGATGAGGGCTATAATTTCATAGATGCCGATTACCCGGTTGCACTGCAGTTCGCTTACCTTTGGTACAAGCGTATACGTAAGTATGAGGGTAGTATATTCTTTTTGACTCAGAACCTGAGCGATATTTTTGGGAACGAAAAGGTTATACAAAAGACGTCGGCTATCGTAAACAACTCTCAATATTCGTTTGTGTTCGGCTTGGCACCCGCTGACCTGGAAATCTTAACCGATTTATACAAGAATGTCGGCGGGCTGAACCCAACCGAGCGGGCGTTTATTTCCGATGCCGGGAACGGCGACTGTTTCGCTATTTGCTCTGCACGGCAACGAACTCGCTTCCACGTCGAAGCTCATGATACCGTACGTGCGATTTTTGAGAACGTCGGCAAGCCGTGGGAAGCAAGCGAATAGAAATCACGAAGAAAAAATGTACGGACATTTTGTACGGACAAATTGGTAAAATTTGGTAAAATATGGAAATTTTGAATTGACTTTAAAATATTTGAATAGTATAATAATTTTGAATTTAAGAGGTTTGAAATGAAAAGATTTAAAAATTTATTTTTGTTAGGTTTTTTGAGCTGTATGCTTATGGTTGTAGGGGTATTTACAGGTTGTTCTGAAAATATTAGTGATTTAAAATTCTATGAATACTCGGATTATGTAAGGGTGTACATAAATAATAGAGATGCGGCAGGGGATTTGGTTATTCCAAGTACTTATAACAATAAACCTGTTAAAGAGATGTGGGTAACCCACGATGGAAAACATACAAAATTCCTTACAAGTGTGACTCTACCTAATAGTATAATCAGAGTTGATAGGGACGCGTTTTATCAAAGTACAGCGCTAAAAAGTGCGGTTTGGTCAAATTCAGCAGACGTTTCTCCGTGGGCTTTTAGGGAATGCGTTAGTCTTACTGATGTAACAATACCTAGTGGTGTTAAGAAAATAGATTTCTGTGCGTTTGAAGATTGTACATCGTTAGAAAATATCACTATACCGGATAGCGTTACTGAATTTGGCTCCTGGGTATTTGCAGGGTGTAAAACGCTTAAGAATATAACAATTTCCAAGAATTTAATAAAAATGGAAGGCAAAGCTTTTTATGGTTGCACATCATTAAAAGAAATAACTTTGCCTAACAGTCTAACGAGTATAGGAAATGAAGCCTTTGCGAACTGCTCAGGTTTAGTAATTACTTATGACGGAACTAAAGCAGAATGGGATGCTATTACTAAAGGTGATAATGCTGTTCCTTCATCTGTAACCGTTGTATGCAGTGATTAAAAACATACAATTCAATAAAAAAGCTCTCTTTAAACGAGAGCTTTTTATTTTACTTTTTCTCGTGGTTTCACTTTTATCTGCTTTTGCGGTAAAATTTGTACGGACAAATTTTGTACGTACATTTTCGTCCGCACATTGATGTCCGTACATTTTTTGTACGGACATTTTTATTTACAGGAGTTATTTTAAATGGAAAGCACGAAAGAAATTATACATTCGTTAATCGAGTGTGCAGTAGAAGAAATTATTTCTTTAATTGCAAAAGACCTAAAAGAATTAAGTTTTTCTGATATTGTACGTACAACGCAGAAAACCGTTAATAATTTGGGTGTAAGCCTTATAGAGCAAATCGTAAAGATTATCGACCAGAACTACAATAATCAAAGAGATAAGCACTCAATAATTTTAAGACACACCAAAACCCGAAAGATGGTTTCGGGAATGGGTGAGCTTAACCTTACTCGGCGGCTTTACTTTGACAAAGCTTCCGGCAAATACTTTTTTGCCGTAGATGAGCTGCTGAATATGGAAAAATACAGCCGTATTGAAAGCGAGCTTAAAACGAAGCTTATCAACGATGCTACGCTCACAAGCTATGGAAAAGCAAGCAAATTATCGAACGGTTGCGTGTCTCGGCAAACGGTTCATAATCTTGTAAAAGGTGTTGAGCCAAAAAAGCTCGAAGTTCAAGCAAAGGGGTTAAAGACTGTTGAACAAATTTATATCGAAGCCGATGAAGACCATATTCACCTTAATAACGGTAAAAGCACCGAGGTGAAGCTTGTATACGTGCACGAAGGACGTCAACGAGTAAATCGAAGACGGACGGCGTTGATGGGCACACGGTATTTTGTTTCTGTAAGTAACGGAAACGGAATATGGGATTGTGTAGCAGATTATTTATACGCCCAGTACGATACGCAGAACGCTGAAATTCATCTTTCCGGTGATGGCGCAAATTGGATTAAGCAAGGGCTTAATGCAATTCCTAAAGCGCAGTATCACTTGGATAAATTTCACGTATATAAAAGCGTTACAGACGCTACAGCTGGCGATAGGAGACTGCGGAATCAGATAATAAATAGCATAAAGCTTGGCGATAGTAAAAGCGTTCAATCTTTGTACATGCAGCGCTGGGGTGGTATGGGAACGGCACGTGCACGGAATCGCCTGTATGACAGCTTACAGTACATTGAAAATAATTTTGACAGCATAGACCTTACCGCAGAGAGTAACTGCTCTGCTGAAGGTCATGTCTCGCACATTCTTTCTGCACGCTTATCTTCACGCCCTATGGCTTGGAGCCTTGCGGGCGCTGAGAAAATGGCGCAACTAAGAGCATTTTATTTCAACGGCGGAGATTTTGCGGAACTCTATCAAGGCAGGATTAAAAGCGAACCAGAAGTTCTGAACGCTTATAACATTCACGCTATTCGGGAAAATTACGAAGTCAATCACTCGATACCGAGTGGGCGTATAGTGGGGCTTGACGCCGTTTATGACGATGTGGGCAGATTTTTGCGGTATATTGTGAAAAAATAGGAATATCAAGTTTTTTAAAAAAATGTGCGGAAAAAACTTGACACAATCTCTTTGTATTAATTGCTTGACTTTAAAGCTTGCGTGTTATATAATTTATAAGGTTACGGAATTAAGAGATGAAAATGTCGGTTTTATCGGATAAGATTTTTGAATATAAATCGTTTGTTTTTAACGGCGGCTTTGATTTATCCGCCGCAAGTAACCGTTTTAATAATAGTAATTTTTTGATTGACTGATTTATTTTTAAATCAGTCTTTATTTTAATTAAGAACGTTTAAGGATAAAGAAAAATGAAAAACAGTAAAGCTTATTTAACCTTGCAAAACGGTAAGCAGTTTGTCGGAACCAGATTCGGCGCCGACGGAGATATGGTTGGCGAGTTGGTTTTTACTACCGGTATGACCGGCTATATAGAAACCTTGACAGACCCGAGCTATTACGGTCAGATAGTTACGCAGACATTTCCGCTTATAGGCAACTACGGAATTATTTCCAAGGACTGTGAGAGTAAAAAGCCTTGGGTTTCTGCTTATATCGTAAGGGAAAAATGCGACGCTCCCTCAAATTTCAGAAGCGAGGGACAGCTTGACGAATATCTAAAAAACAATAATATAATAGGTCTTTACGGAATAGATACAAGGGAACTTACTAAAATTGTAAGGGAAGCCGGTGTAATGAATGTTTCTATATCTTCTAAACCTGTAAAAGATTTCGGAAGTATTAATTCTTACTCGGTAAAAGACGCGGTAAAAACCGTTACTTGCGATGACGTAGAGTGTTTCGGTTCTCCCGACGGAATAAGAGTAGTTGTTTGGGATTTCGGGGCAAAGGATAACATTTCACGCGAGTTGGTTAAAAGAGGTTGTTACTGCATAAAAGTGCCTTCTTATTATACGGCTGAGCAAATTCTTTCTCTCAACCCCGACGGACTTATGCTTACAAACGGACCTGGGGACCCTGCCGAAAACGTTGAAATTATATCCAACATACAAAAACTTGCCGGTAAACTTCCTGTATTCGGCATATGCCTCGGACATCAGCTTTTTGCGCTTGCTATGGGCGGAAAGACGAAGAAGATGAAATACGGACACAGGGGGGCTAACCAGCCCGTGAAAAATCTTGCTACGGGCAGGGTCTATATTTCAAGCCAAAACCATGGTTACGAGGTTATTTCCGAAAGCCTTAAAGGTAAAGGGGCTTTAAGTTACATAAACGCCAACGACGGAACTTGCGAGGGCTTTGACTATCCCGAACTTAATGCTTATACCGTGCAATTCCACCCTGAAGCTTGCGGCGGTCCGCAGGACGCTTCGTTCCTTTTCGATAAATTTATAAAGAACATCAAGGAGGGTAAGTTCAATGCCTAAGAGAGAAGATATTAAGAAAGTACTTGTTATAGGTTCCGGACCTATAGTTATCGGACAGGCCGCCGAATTCGATTACGCAGGCGCTCAGGCTTGCCGTGTTTTGAAAGATGCAGGCGTAAATGTTGTCCTTTGCAATTCCAATCCTGCAACTATTATGACGGACAGGGCGTTAGCGGACGAAATTTACCTTGAACCTTTGACCGCGGATACTTTAAAGCGAATAATTCTTAAAGAAAAACCCGACAGTCTGCTTGCTTCTCTCGGCGGACAGACAGGGCTTACTCTTGGTTGCCAGCTTGCAAAAAGTGGTTTTTTGGATGAGCACGGTGTAAAATTAATAGGCGTAAACCTTGAATCGATAGATCGCGCCGAGGACAGGGAACTTTTCAAGGAAACGATGCAGAAAATCAACCAGCCTGTCGTCCCTTCGGATATCGCATATACTGTTGAAGAATGCGTAGCAATTGCAAATAAAATAGGTTATCCTGTAATAGTGCGTCCTGCTTATACATTGGGCGGCGCCGGCGGCGGAGTTGCGCATGACGAAGAGGAGTTAAGACTTATTTCCCATAACGGGTTGATGTTATCCCCCATAACGCAAGTGCTTATTGAAAAATACATAGGCGGCTGGAAAGAAATTGAGTTTGAAGTTCTGCGCGACGGCGCAGGCAACGTTTTAACGGTTTGCTCAATGGAAAATTTTGACCCCGTGGGTATACATACAGGCGACTCGATTGTAATTGCGCCGGCGGTGACTTTGTCCGATAAAGAATATCAGATGTTAAGAACTGCTTCGCTTGATATTATTACGGAGTTAAAGATAGAGGGTGGATGCAACTGTCAGTTTGCTTTGAACCCCGATTCTTTCGAATATTCGGTTATTGAAGTCAATCCAAGGGTTTCGCGCTCTTCTGCGCTCGCATCAAAAGCGACAGGCTATCCTATAGCTAAGGTCGCTACAAAGATAGCTTTGGGATACACTCTTGACGAAATCAAAAACGACGTTACAGGCAAAACTTACGCGTGCTTTGAGCCTACTTTGGACTATGTTGTCGTAAAGTTGCCTAAATGGCCGTTTGATAAATTTTTGTACGCGCAAAGAAACCTCGGCACTCGTATGAAAGCCACGGGCGAAGTTATGGCTATTGGTACGAGTTTTGAAATGGCTATTATGAAAGCCGTCCGCGGAGCAGAGATTTCCGCCGACACCTTGAATGTGCCCAAGGCGGCGGCATTGACTGACAGCGAAATAGCGGCAAAGCTTCATGAGCTGACTGACGAAAGACTTTTCATTGTTTATCAGGCGGTTAAAAGAGGATTCAGCTTAGATGAAATTTTCAATATAACAAAAATAGACAGATGGTTTTTAAATAAACTTAAAAATCTGTCCGACTATGAAAATGAAATTTGCGGAAGAGAGATAAATAAGGAACAGTATTTGCGCGGCAAAAAGCTTGGGTATCCCGACAGAGCTTTGGAAAAAATTTCAGGGAATAAACTTCCTATTCATAGAAATTCGGTATTTAAAATGGTCGATACCTGCGGCGCGGAATTTTCGGCGCAAACGCCTTATTTCTATTCAACTTATGATGAAAAGGAGCACGACGAAGCTAAACCTTTTGTTTTGAACAGCAAAAAGAAGAGAATAATTGTTATCGGTTCGGGTCCTATAAGAATAGGGCAGGGAATCGAGTTCGATTATTCTTCGGTACATTGCGTATGGGCTCTTAAAAGACTGGGTTACGAAGTGATAATTATCAACAATAACCCCGAAACTGTTTCAACCGACTTTGATACTGCGGACAGGCTCTATTTTGAAGCATTGACGCCCGAAGACGTACAAAACGTAATAGATATCGAAAAGCCTTACGGCGTGGTAATAACTTTCGGCGGTCAGACTGCAATAAAGCTTTGCGGTTATCTCGATAAAAAGGGTATACGCATCCTTGGCACGCCTGCGGATAGCGTTGACCTTGCCGAGGACAGGGAACGTTTTGACGAACTTTTGGAAGAGTTCGGAATCGCGCGCCCTAAGGGGTTGACCGTTATGAGTAAGGCGGATGCCGTTGCCGCTGCTGAAAAGCTTGGATACCCCGTGCTTTTAAGACCGTCATACGTTATCGGCGGACAGAATATGACAATTGCTTTTACGCAGAACGATATCGAAAGGTATATGGATGTAATTCTTTCGCAGAAGATAGAAAACCCCGTGCTTTGCGATAAATACCTGATGGGAACAGAACTTGAAGTTGATGCAATTTCCGACGGCGTTGACGTTCTTATTCCCGGAATTATGCAACATATTGAAAGGGCTGGCGTGCATAGCGGTGACTCTATTGCCGTATATCCTCCGTATAATTTAAGCGATGCAATGCTCAAAAAAGTTGTAGATATTTCCACAAAGCTTGCAATTTCCTTAAAAACGAAAGGTCTTATTAATATTCAGTACCTTATTTATCGCAACGAACTTTACGTTATTGAGGTAAATCCGAGGGCTTCAAGGACGATACCGTACATTTCCAAAGTTACAAGTGTGCCGATGGTCGATTTGGCTACTAAAATACTTGTTGGCGCAAAGCTTAAAAAGCTTGGTTACGGAACGGGTCTTTATCCCAATTCGCCTTACGTTGCGGTAAAGGTGCCGGTGTTCTCATTTGAAAAGCTAAACGACGTAAACTCACAGCTCGGACCGGAAATGAAGTCTACGGGCGAAGTTTTGGGTATAGGCAAAACAATTGAAGAGGCGTTGTTTAAAGGGCTGGTTTCGGCTGGGTTCAATATGAATCATCCGAACAAGCACAAGAGAACGGGAATTTATTTCACGATAAACGATCAGGACAAGCCTGAAATTGTCAATATAGTTAAAAAGTTTGCCGATTTGGGCTTGGATTTGTACGCAACCAAAGGTACTGCGGACGTTATAAGAAGCGTTGGTTTGGAATGCACAGACGTTGCAAGGCTTTCGTCCAACGAAGAGATTTTCAAACTAATGGACGAGGGCAAGGTAGACTATATTGTTTATACGGGCAAGACAGACGTAGAGTCGATTTCAAACTATATCAGTCTGCACCATCACGCAATTTTAAAGGGTATAACCGTTCTGACATCCCTTGATACAACGAACGCTCTTGCGGACGTAATCGCAGGTAGATATAACGAATTCAATACCGAGCTTGTGGACATAAATAATTTAAGAAGGAACAAATTACAGCTTAAATTCAGCAAAATGCACTCGGGCGGCAACGATTATATCTTCTTTAACAATTTCGGCGGAGAAATTACCTGCCCTGAAAGCTTGGCAATAAATTTCTCCGACAGGCATTATGCAATCGGCGCGGACGGAGTAGTGCTTATCGAAAAGTCGGAAACGGCGGATGCAAAAGTACGAATATTCAACAGCGACGGTAGCGACTGCGGTCTTGCCGCAAATCCTTTAAGGTGCGTGGCGAAGTATCTTTTCGATAACAGGCTTGCATGTGAAAAACTTACTTTGGAAAGCGCTTGCGGCGTTAAAGAACTTTTAGTAAACTCATTTAACGGAAAAGCAAGCTCTGTGTCTGTCAACCTTGGGCAACCTGATGTGAACAGAGGTAAAACTATTGATTTCAGAGGCAAAACTTACAGCGTTACATTTGTTGATGTAGGCAACCCTCATTGCGTTATTTTTGACGATAAAATCGAAGAGACCGATATAGACGCTCTTGGTCAGGCTTTGATTGAAAGCGGAGAATTTCCGAAAGGAACATATCTTGAAATTGTCAGGGTTGTAAACAGAGTCACCATAAAAATGAGGGTCTGGGAACGCGGAAACGGCGAAACATGGTCTTGCGGTACAGCGGCTGCGGCAGCTGCCGTTGCAGCTGTTGCAAACGGCAAATGCGTTTACGGTGAAATAATAACCGTAAAATTGAAAGGAGGAGACTTGTTCGTTAAGTACTATTTCGGCGGCGACGTTGAATTGGACGGAACAGTTAAGCAGTCCTTTGAGGGTTCGATAGAAATATAATGATTTATTTGGATAACGCGGCGACTACAAAGCCGGATGCGGAATGTTTAACGCGTGCCGGAAAATATTTGACAGAAGAATATTTTAATCCGTCGGCGCTATATAAAAGCGGTTACAACTTGCAACTTGAACTTCGCGAAAGCCGGCAGAATATTCTGTCCCTTATAGCAGATACCGAAAATTATGAATTGTATTTTACATCCTGCGGTTCGGAATCCGACAATACAGCATTATTCGGCGGCGGAAGGCGCGGAAATGTTGTCACGACCGCAGGCGAACATTCGGCTGTAAATTCCGCCGTGAATGAACTAAAACAGCGCGGAATCGAAATAAGATTTGCAAAGTTAAATTCTGACGGTAGCGTAAATACTGAAAATTTGTTGAGTTTAATTGACGAAAAAACCTCACTTGTTTCTGTAATTCACGTCAATAACGAAACAGGCGCGATTAACGATATTGCGGCTATAGCAAAGGCTGTAAAAGCTGAAAACCGTTTTACATTATTTCACTCGGACGGAGTACAGGCGTTCGGTAAAATTCCTTTTAAACTGACCAAAGACATAGACCTTTATTCCGTAAGCGCGCATAAAATAGGCGGAATTAAGGGGTGTGGAGCGTTGATTAAGCGCAAAACTGCCATAATTAAGCCCCTTATTTACGGCGGCGGACAGGAAAAGGGGTTAAGAAGCGGAACGGAAAATGTTTTTGGAATAAAAGTATTCGAGTATGCGGCAATTAAAAAATATTCAAAAATCAAGCAAAATTACGAAAAAGTTAAAAATTTGAATAATTTAATGAACGAAAAGCTTGATAGAAATCTTTTTACACGCATTTCAGGAAAAAACTGTTCACCTTATATTTTGTGCGTTGGAGCAGACGGTGTAAGAGGGGAAACAATTCTTCACGAAGCTGACGACAGAGGATTGATAATAGGTACGGGTTCAGCGTGCGCATCTAATGAGAAATTGAGATTTTCTCGCACTATTCTTGCCTGCGGAGTTTCGGAAAGTTTAGCGGACGGAATTTTAAGGCTTAGTTTTTCAAGCGAAACAACCGAGGAAGAAGTATTAAAATCCGCTGAAATTCTAAATGCAATAGTTGCAAACAGAAAGGCGGTAATGGCATAAATATGGAAAAAGTAGTAATTATAAGATATTCGGAATTGCACTTGAAAGGCAAAAATAGAGGATATTTCGAGCGCGTCTTAATCATAAATATGGAAAAAGCCCTAAAAGGGCTTAAACACGAAATCAAAAGGCAGAGCGGCAGATATCTTGTTGAAAGTTTTGAAGAAGAGGAAGCCGATGAAATAATCAGTCGCCTTAAAAAGGTTTTCGGCATTCATTCTCTTTCTGTTGCGTTAAAAGTACCTTCGGATATCGATAGTATTTTTGCCGCGGCAAAACAAGTGTGTTCGCTTAAAGGTACGTTTAAAGTCGACACACACAGGGCAGACAAAACTTTTCCTTTAAATTCTTTACAAATCAGCGCTGAAATAGGCGGCAGGCTTTTAAGTTGTATAAAAAATATTAAAGTTGACGTGCATTCTCCAGAATTTGTAATTAATATAGACGTCAGAGAAAACGGTTCAACATTAGTATTCAACGAATTTTTCAAAGGAGCAGGCGGTATGCCTGTCGGTACTTCGGGTAAGGGATTACTTCTTATTTCTGGCGGTATAGACAGTCCTGTTGCGGGTCATATGATTGCAAAGAGGGGTATGGTGGTGAACTGTATTCATTTCCACAGTTACCCTTACACAAATATGCAGGCAAAAGACAAGGTTATAGAACTTACCAAAGTTCTTTCCAAATACGCTTGCGGAACAAAACTGCATATCGTATCCGTAACGCATATACAGGAAGAAATTCATAAAAAATGCAACGGGGAATATATGGTTACGCTTTTACGACGGTTTATGATGCGAATCGCCGAACGCGTTGCGGAAAAATGCGGCGCACAGTGCCTTATAACCGGGGAAAGTTTAGGACAGGTTGCAAGCCAGACCGTTGAGGGGATAACTTCTTCTAATAGTGTATTGGAAAAATTGCCGGTTCTGCGACCTTTATGCGGTTTCGATAAAGACGAAATAATAGAAAGGAGCAGGGATATGGGGGCATATGAAATTTCCATTCAACCCTACGAAGACTGCTGTACGGTTTTTCTTCCTAAACATCCAGTGATTAAGCCGTCGCTTTTAACTGTTATAGAGGAAGAGAATAAATTAGAAGTTGAAAAGCTTATTGAAGAGGCTTTGTCAACGCTGGAAATTTTAAGTTTATAAATTATACCAGTCATCTTTTGCTATATCTGGTATTTTTACTTGCGGTGAATTTTTATCACTGCCGATGTTCACTGCCGGCAAGGAAATTTCCTTGCCGGAAATTTTATTTTCACCATCTTTAAAGTAAGGTGTAACGGTATAAATGTAATTTCCGTCTTTTGGTGTGTCAATAATTGAATTTACCCATTTTCCGTCATAAATTACCTCAAAACCGCCCCCAGAATAGCGTTTTACAATATATGCATAGTACTTTGTCTGACATAATGATATGTTTACGCTGTTATCTTTTACTGAAATTACCGGTGCTGTAATTTGCGGATTTGAGAATTTCGTGCTTTTTATAACGGGAATATTGTTCTTCAATACTTTTACGTCCAATACGTTTAATTTCGGTGAAATATCGTCCGCCAAAATTATTTTATTGTTGTTATAATAATCTTCTGCGTCGATTTTTATTATTTCTGTTCCTTTTGCCGTTTCTAAATTTTCCGGCGAATGAGTTTTATACAGTTTATTTAAAATTTCTTTTGCGTATAAACAGCAGTCTCCGCCGCCGCTTATATTAAGACGTTTATTATTTTTGTCTCCCAACCATACGCCAATGCAGTTTTCGCTTGTATAGCAAACGGAATAAGCGTCAGTATTTCCTTTCTCGGTGCCGCAGGTGCCGGTTTTTGCGGCTACGTCATATTGTAATCCTGACAGCGCTTTCGCTGTTCCGTTTTTTACTGTTTGAATTAGCATATCGTTCATAAGCGAACACGTTCCCTCGGAAAATACGGGACTTTTACTGTCTTCCCTGCGGAAAATGACTTCGCCGTTTTTTCTTACGATTTCTTTAATAAAACGCGAGGGGGAATAGCTGCCTCCTTGTGCGAAAACCGCGTATCTGTCCGATAAATCTTTTATAGTAAGTCCGTATTTCATGCCGCCTAACGCAAGCGAAAGATTTTTTTCACCGTCTTCTAATGCAATATTCATTTTTGTCAGGTATTTTTCTGCTTTTTCTAATGTTAAAGTATTAAGCGTTTTTACTGCAGGTACGTTGTAGCTGTACTTTAAGCTGTCGCATACGGTGACAAAGCCGTGATACTTTTTGTCGAAATTCTCAGGTGAGTAGCCTACGAAATTGATTTTTTCGTCTAAAATGCGTGTAAAAGGACTTAAAATGCGTTCTTCAATTGCCGGAGCATATACCGCTAAAGGTTTGATGGTGGATCCGGGCTGTCTGCGCGTGTCTCCGATAGTTGATTTATAGGCGTTAACGCCTCCGTTTTTATCTGTGACTATAACCGCGTTGTCCGTTTCAAATGAAAAATTTTCTATCGTTTTCTGTAATTCTGTGTTCAGATAAGTTTTTATAATACATCCGTCTGTCAATGCGTAGGCATTAATATTCAGGGTTTCAAGCTCGTCAAAAACAGCGTTGATATAGTTTGAGTTTTTTTCTCCGTCGTAAGTTTTTACTGCGTTCAAAGGTGTCGATACTGTGTTATTGTACTCGGTTTCGCTTATAAAACCGCAGTCTAACATAGCCTTTAAAACGGTATTACGTTTTTTCAGGCTTTTTTCGGGATTTTTAAAGGGAGAGTAATTGTTCGGGGATGCCAATAATCCTACAAGCGTTGCGCTTTCATTCAATTCAAGGTTTTCGGCTTTTTTGTTGAAATAGAATTCAGACGCGCTTTGAAGACCGTAACAGTTGTGTCCGAAATAGATTGTATTCAGATACATTTCAAGTATTTCGTCTTTTGAATAAGCTTTTTCAAGCTGTTTTGTCAGTCTTATTTCATTCAGCTTGCGTTTTATTGTTTTATCGTTTGACAGGTGCGTATTTTTTATAAGCTGTTGGCTTATGGTTGACGCGCCTTCTTTAAAAGAGCGTGACACTACGTTTTTATAAAGCGCTTTCAGCATTCGCTTATAATTAAGCCCTTTGTGCGAATAAAAGTTTCTGTCTTCCGACGCAATAAAGGCGTTTATAGTATTTTTTGACAGATTTTCTATCTCAACGCTTTTGTGTTTGTTGGCAACCGACGCGTTTACTACTTCGTTGCCTTCGTCATCGTATATTGCAATGCTTTGGTTGGGATGAATTAACTTGCTTTCGTTGAGTTTTGCATCCTTTGTGATTATCAGATAGGTAAAAAACAGAGCGCATATCAAGGTTGCAAGACTCAGAAAAATTATTGAACTTACTTTTAAAAACTTAGTCATTTGCAATTAGTATTTATAAAATTTAATAATTGTTGCAAATATTATTGAAAAATTTACTTAAAAATTATATAATGTAGAATACATTATGGCTAAATATTATTACATAACGACGTACGGCTGTCAGATGAACGTACACGAATCGGAGAAAATAGCCGGTATACTTTCCGGTCTCGGCTACGAAAGCTGTGAAGAAATTGAAGATGCGGATATAGCTGTTTTTAATACCTGCTGTATAAGGGAAAATGCCGAAAATCATGCGTTCGGCAACATAGGTATGCTGAAAAAGCTGAAAAAAGCTAATAAGAACATGATAATTGCCGTCGGTGGCTGTCTTACCCAGCAAATAGGCAAAGCGGATATACTTCATGAAAAATATCCTTATGTCGATATAATTTTCGGAACGCACAATCTCGGCAAACTGAAAGATTTTATCTTAATGAAGCAAACCCGTAAAAAAGCGGTTATAGAGGTTGAGGAATGCGAAGGGGAAATCGACGAAGCTACGAAACCTTTGCGAACAAGTTATCCTAACGCATGGATAAATATAACCTACGGTTGCAATAATTTCTGCAGTTATTGCATAGTTCCATACGTCCGCGGAAGAGAGCGGAGCCGCCGTTCTGAAAATATAATAAAAGAGGCGGGAGAGCTTGTATCATTGGGCTATAAGGAAATAACTTTGCTCGGTCAAAACGTCAATTCTTATGCAAACGGTACAAACGATATTTCTTTCCCAGAATTGCTTAAAAGAATTGCCGCGATTGAAGGGAAATTCAGGTTGAGATTTATGACAAGCCATCCCAAAGATTTTTCCGAAGAACTTGCAAAAGTCATTGCCGGAAGCCCGAAAATATGCAATTCTGTTCATCTGCCCGTCCAAAGCGGTTCAAACGCCGTTTTAAAAGCTATGAACAGAAGATACACTGTTGAAGACTATCTTAAAAAAGTCGAAATATTAAAAAAATATGTTCCCGATTGCACTCTTACAACAGATTTGATTGTGGGTTTTCCTAATGAAAGCGATAAAGATTTCGAGGATACGTTGCGGCTTGTAGAAAAGGTAGGCTATTCTTCGGCTTTTACTTACGTCTATTCTAAGCGCAACGGCACAGCCGCAGCTAAAATGGATGGACAAATATCCGAAGAAATTTCTAAAAAGCGGATTATGAAACTGATTGAGCTTGTAAATTCGCAGACTCGCGCGCAGTCGGCGCAATATATAGGTAAAACAGTTGAAATTCTATGCGAAGACTTTGATAAAAAGAAAGGAATGTATCAGGGACGCGACGAATACGGAAGAATGGCGTATTTTTTGAGCGATAAAGATGAAATCGGCGAATTCGTTAATTTAAAAATAACGGCTGCTAACGGTATTTCGCTCACGGGACAAAAGATTTAAATTAGAAGATTTTAACACTAAGGAAAAAATTATGGCACTTTCAAAAATGATGCAGCACTATTTTTCCATCAAGGAAAAATATCCGGACTGTCTTATATTTTACAGGTTGGGCGATTTCTACGAAATGTTTTTTGACGACGCTGTAAAAGCTTCGGCTATTCTTGATTTGACCCTTACAGGCCGAGATTGCGGACTTGAAAAACGCGCGCCTATGTGCGGAGTGCCTTATCACGCAGTTGATTCTTATATCACTAAGCTTGTAACGAACGGCGAAAAGGTAGCAATCTGCGAACAGCTCGAAGACGCTTCACAGGCTAAGGGAATGGTCGCAAGGGACGTTGTCAGGGTAGTTACCGCCGGAACGCTTACAGGCGACAGCCTAAACGAAAAAACCAATAACTTTATTTGCTGCGCATGTAAAAAAGACAGAACCGTCGCGCTTGCCTGGGCGGATATTTCGACGGGCGAGCTTTCCGTAACCGATTTCGGCGGTGAAGACTGCGTAAGAAAGTGCGTTTCAAGGATGACGGTTCTTGAAGTAAAGGAAATAATCTGCAATGACGAAATGCTTTTTGCGGTGAAAGATTTATCGGAGGTAAAAAGGGGGATTATTCCGCCTTTTTCAAGTTATCCCGAATGGGCTTTCGGCGACGTCTCTGCGGAAAGAACACTGTTAGAACAGCTTAATGCGAAAAATTTGGCGGCATTTTCGCTTACAGGCAGGAAAGAGGCGGTTTCAGCAACGGGCGCCCTAATAGAATATCTTAAAGAAACGCAGAAAAACGCTTTAAAAAACATAAACAGTGTAAAATTTGTCGTAAACGACGCCTTTATGCAGCTTGACCCGACAGCTTTGAGAAATCTTGAAATAGTTAAAACTTTAAGCGATGGGGGTAAATACGGTACTCTTTTATGGATTTTGGATAAAACCAAAACGCCTATGGGCGCGCGCTTTCTCAACAGCAGTATTTTGTATCCTTTATACAGGAAAGCCTATATCGATTACCGTCTTAACGGCGTTCAGGAACTTTTTGACGCGACTGTTTCAAGACTAAACATTGTGGATATGCTGAAAGGAATAAAAGATATCGAAAGAATAGCCGGTAAAATTTCAAACGGAACAGTGTCTCCTAAGGACTGTCTTGCGCTTTCACAGTCGCTTGCTTTAATTCCAAACATAAAATTCAGTCTTTCGGGATTTAAGTCGGCTATTATTCAGGACATTTGCAATGATTTGTATGATTTATCGAGCATTGTCAACTTGCTTGACAGCGCAATAAGTCCCGAAGCGCCTGCAAACGTAAGAGACGGGAAGTTTATTAAAGAGGGTTATAACGCACGTCTTGACGAACTGAGAAACATAGTCACCAACAGTTCTGCCGTGCTTGCCGAAATGGAAGCACGCGAAAGAGATACGACAGGCATCAGAAATTTAAGAATAAGCTATAATCGTGTTTTCGGCTATTATATTGAAGTTACAAAGTCTATGATAGACAAAGTTCCTTTAAACTATCAGAGGAGGCAGACCCTTGCCAATGCCGAAAGGTTCATAACCGACGAACTTAAAGAACTTGAAGATAAAATATTGACCTGCGGCGACCTTTTTTCTAAACTCGAAACAGAACTGTATGAACAGATTAAAGCGGTTCTTTCCGAGTATATAGACAAATTCAAAACAGTATCTTCCGCAATCGCGCTTTTGGATTTGCTTGTTGATTTTGCCGAGGTAGCCAAGGAAAACAAATACGTCCGTCCTCAGATTGTCGAGGGTGGTAAGCCTCTTATTATAAAAGACGGCAGACATCCCGTTGTTGAAACTATTTCAAAGGACAAGTTTATTCCTAACGACGTGTTGCTGGACGAAGCGGCAAACAGAACAATGATTATAACGGGGCCCAATATGGCTGGTAAAAGTACTTATATGCGCCAGACTGCTATTATTACCGTTATGGCGCATTTGGGCTGTTTTGTTCCTGCAAAATCAGCGCAGATTCCCCTTACAGACAGGGTGTTTACGCGCGTGGGGGCAAGCGACAATCTTATTTCCGACCAAAGTACTTTTATGGTTGAAATGATTGAAGTTGCGTCAATAATCCGTAATGCAACTAAACATAGTCTTTTGATTTTGGACGAAGTGGGCAGAGGGACTTCAACTTACGACGGGCTCAGCATTGCGTGGGCAGTAATCGAATACCTTACGGAGCATATAGGCGCAAGGACTATGTTTGCAACCCATTATCACGAGCTTACCGAGCTTGAAAATAAGATTGACGGTATAAAAAACTATAAAATATCCGTAAGAGAAATAAACGGAACGGTTGTGTTTTTGAGAAAAATAATGCGCGGCGGAGCAAACCGCAGTTTCGGTATAGAAGTTGCTTCGCTTGCAGGCGTTCCTTCCGTTGTGACCGACAGAGCAAAAGCCATTTTAAAGCTTGTGGAAAAAGGCGATAGGACGCATATTGAAGAAAGTGAAGAAAGCAGGGAAGAATGTTCTGAGGTCGAAAAGATTTTAAAAGAAGTGGACATGAACAATCTTTCACCTATGCAAGCGTTTTTACTTGTCGGTGATTTGGTTGAAAAGGTGAAAGGATGAGAAAAATAAATCTGCTTACGCAAAGCGTATACAATCGGATAGCCGCAGGCGAGGTGGTTGACAGACCTTATTCCGCGGCAAAAGAATTGATTGAAAACAGTCTTGATGCAAAAGCTACAGAAATAGAAATTCATATAGAAAAGGGCGGAAAACAGCTTATTAAGGTTGCGGATAACGGTACCGGTATTGAAAGGGATGATTTAAAGTCTGCTTTTTTGCCTCACGCAACAAGTAAAATAGCAACTGTTGACGACCTGGACGCTATAGAAACGCTCGGGTTCAGGGGGGAAGCGCTTGCAAGCATTTCTTCGATTTCAAAAGTTAAGATAGTATCTGTAACAGAGGGAAATACAGCGTATTCAATAACTTGCGACGGTGGAAAAACAGGAGAAATAGAACCTGCCGCTTTGGAGAAAGGCACGGTAATTTCCGTTAATAATCTCTTTTACAATACGCCTGTACGGGCAAAATTTTTAAAGGCGGATAAAAAGGAAGAAAGCGATATTACTAACTTTGTTGCGCGTTATATTCTCGGCAATCCCGAAGTGTGCTTTAAATATTTTGCAGACGGAAAGTTGGTTCTTCAATCTTATGGCGGCGGACTTGACGAAGCTGTCGCTCAGGTATACGGTGCAAAAGTTCTTTCGCAATGCTTCAAAATCAATGCGGAGAAAGACGGCGTCAAAATACACGGTTTTATAGGAAACCAAAACTTTTTCAAACCTAATAAAACATATCAAAGCCTGTTTCTTAACGGCAGGTACATAATAAATAACACTGTTTCCACGGCAATCTTGCAGGCATATTCCAGCTATATGATGAAAAGGCAATTTCCTTTTTATGTCTTGAATATCGAAGTGCCGTCGCATATTGTTGACGTAAACGTTCATCCAAATAAAGCCGATGTCAGATTTGTTGATAACAAATTTATTTTCAGCGCTGTTTATTCGGTTATTTCTTCGGTATTGGACGGTACATCTCGAGCGGCGGACTTCGTTATAGACGAAAAAAGGTTGCCTGAAATTCGTTCGGGAATGGCAGAAAAAGAAAATTCAGCTAAAGTTTATGCAGATTTTCCTGAAAAAGCCGAAAACGAAGTTTTAAGTTATCTTAAAAAGTATGAGAAATCGGAAGTGGAAAAGGATATAGAGGCTTCCGGAATAAAAACCGAACCCGTAAATCGTGAAATTAACGTAACAACTGTAAAAAAGAGTTATTTCGACCCTGCCGAAGATTTGCCTTTAAGCTCGTTTATGCCTAAAAGCGACAGTCAGAAAATGAGCGTTACCGACGATATTATGCCGCCCGATATAATTTCAAACCTTGCGGCTTACACGGTCGATAATTCTGTTTTTGAAAAAAGCAGAGGCGAACAGCAGAAGATTGATTTAAAATCTTTTAAATTTAAAGGAAGTCTTTTCGATACTTATTTGATTTACGAGGGCGGAGATTGCGTCTATCTGATTGACCAGCACGCCGCCCATGAAAGACTCATATACGACAGTCTGCGCGAAAAACTTGCCAAAAGAGAGATTGCGCGGCAAACATTGCTTGTGCCGTATATTTTCAGCACGAATACTTTTGAAACGCGGTTTTTAGAGAGTAAATCGCCTGTTTTGCGCGCAATGGGTTTCGGGATAAGTCCTTTCGGATTGGATTCGTTCAGAATTGATGAGGTACCGGTAGATTTGCAGGATATAAATATAAAAGAGTTTTTTGACGATGTGCTTGCCGATATAGACGGTCTGAAGGATATCAAATTAGAAGAGATATTAAAAGATAAAATTGCAATGACAGCATGTAAACACGCTGTAAAAGGCGGTATGCGCTTGACGGACGGAGAAGTTGACGCGCTTTTTAAAATGATTGACGGCAATATGGGGCTGAAATGTCCGCACGGAAGACCTGTCTGCGTTACTTTGAGCAAAAAAGATATCGAGAAAATGTTTAAAAGGATTGTCTGATTTTGAAAAAAATTCTCGTTATCTGCGGCGCGACGGCAAGCGGAAAAACAAAATTATCTGTTGATTGCGCTTTAAAACTCAATTCCGAAGTTATATCGGCGGATTCACAGCTAATTTATAAAGAATTAAATATCGGTACGGCAAAACCTTTAAAAGAAGAGATGCGCGGCGTAAAGCATCATATGATTGACATCGTTGAACCTACGGATAGGTTCAGCGTAAGCGATTATGAAAAGTCGGCGTTGCCTATAGTTGAAAAATTGATTTCCGAAAGCAAAATACCTGTAATATGCGGCGGAACGGGTTTTTATATCAATTCTCTGCTTTTTGATTTAAGCTATGGTAAAACTGCGGCGGATGAGGAAGTGCGACTTAAATATACGCTCTTTTTTGAAAAATACGGTAAACAGGCTTTGTACGAAAAATTGCGTGAAGTTGACCCTGTGACGGCGGAAAAATTACATCCGAACGATATTAAAAGGCTAATCAGGGCGTTAGAAATTTATGAATTAAGCGGGAAAAGGAAGTCCGAGCAGAATGACGGATTTTTACCGAGATTTGATTATACTGCAGTTGCTATAGATTACCCGAGGGACGAACTGTACGACAGGATTAATAAAAGAGTAGATAATATGTTTGATGACGGTCTTATAAATGAAGTAAAAGGACTGTTATCGCGCGGAATTGACGAAAATTATCAATGTATGCAGGCAATAGGGTATAAAGAAGTTGTTTCAGGTCTTAAAAATGGTGATTTGCAAAGTACTATGTCTGACATAATTAAGTTAAATACAAGACATTATGCAAAAAGACAGCTCACTTTTTTTAAAAAACTGCCAAATTTAGTATGGTTAAAGCCGGAAGAAGCTACCGCGGACAGAATAGAGGAAATGTTAAATAGAGATGGAATTAATTGAAATCTGTGAAGAAAAGCTTAAAGAAAAATTTAAAAAAATAGATGAAATAGCATATTTTAATCAAATAAAAGTCTTGAATGCCTTTAATGAGTATCGGGTTGCAACCCGTCATTTTAACGGTACCACGGGTTACGGCTATGATGATGACGGCAGGGATTGCCTCGGTAAACTTTATGCAAAAGCTTTCGGCGCCGAAAGCGGAATTGTTTCGCCCCATCTTTTATCGGGCACGCACGCATTGACCGTTGCGCTTTTCGGGCTTTTGCGTCCGAACGATACGTTATTTTGCGTCAGCGGTATGCCTTACGATACTATACGCGGTGTAATTTTTGGGGAAAATAACGGCTCATTAAAAGATTTCGGTGTAAATTTCGAATTCTGTGATTTAAAAGACGGAAAATTCGATTTTGAAGCGGTAAAAAGCAAATTTAATAGCGATGTAAAGGTTGTCTATATTCAACGTTCAAGAGGATACGAACTTAGAGACGCGTTTTCCTGTAATGAAATAGGCGAAATTTGTAAATTTGTAAGAAATTTAGGCTTTCGGGGCTGTATTTTCGTCGATAACTGTTATGGCGAGTTTGTTGAAAAGGTTGAGCCTACAGAGGTAGGTGCAGATATAATAGTCGGTTCGCTTATAAAAAACGCCGGCGGCGGAATTGCGCCGACGGGTGGATATATTTGCGGAAGTGAACAGTATATAAATATGATAGGCAAAAGGCTGACAGCGCCGTCAATCGGGCTTGAAGTCGGCTCTTATGCAGAGGGTTACAGATATTTTTATCAAGGGCTTTTTATGGCTCCTCATACTGTGGCGCAGGCTCTTAAAACAAGTCTTTTGATTGGGCAGGCGATGGGCGAGTTGGGTTTTAAAAATTATCCGTCATTAGATAAAACGCCTTACGATATTACTCGCGCCATTCAGTTTGATAGCGCTGAAAACATGGTAAATTTTATTAGGGAAGTGCAGTATTCTTCGCCTGTTGACAGCTACGTTACATGCGAGGCTTGGGATATGCCTGGCTATGAAGACAAAATTATTATGGCTGCAGGAACCTTTGTTTCGGGCGCAAGTATTGAGCTGTCCGCCGACGGTCCGGTAAAACCGCCTTATATCGCCTATTTTCAAGGCGGTTTGACATATGAACACGGCAAATATGCTCTTAAAAGGATATTAAATAATTTTAACAAATCTTAGTTTTGTTGTATTTTATAGAAAAAAGTCAAAGATTACACGCATTTAGCTGTTTTGCATAATTAAATTAATAATAAAAAATTTATTTATAATTAAAATTGAAGTCTTTCCCGTAGTTCCCTTAGGGAATTATGTTAAACCGCGAGCAGGATATAAATGGCGCGGTTAAACGCCTGTTTGCTTGTATTATTTTCTTTGTGGACGAAAAGAAAAACAAAGAAAACGGAACTTACGAAGCAAAGTGCAATAAGTGTAGTGAGTCCTACACTTGTTCTGTAGCTTGGTTTTTAATGTTAATATGATATAATGTTTGTACGATAAACAGTAATTTAGCGTGGATTGGATATGAAAAATACACAACAAAAAAGAGAAAAACAATACGCAAAAGTGGTTTTAATCATCTCTTGTGTGTTTGTTGTTATCGCAAGTTTCTTGATGATTGTTTCAATATATGGTGTTCCACAAGCGTTAGAATACCGACAGGAAACGAAGTATTTATACGAAAACGGCGTTGAAGTTGATGCATATATAACGAGATATTATGATGATTATGGACTAGTAGGCTCACATAGTGACCCTGCGAGAGTATATAAAGGGCGTTTTCACATTGTATATGAATATGTTGACGACAATGGCAACACGTATACAGATGAATATTTGGATACTGTTATATGCAGAAGTAGAGATGAACTGCGTGCACGGGAGCAGTATATTAAACAAATAGTGTCCGATGGTACGACAATGAAAATGTTGGTTGCCGATAATGGTTTGTGCTGTTTGTCCGTCTATAAAGAATCATTATTAAAACCTACAACTTTGGGCATCTATATTATTATAATTTCAGTTTCATCTGTTGTATTGGGATTAAGCATATTCGGTATTGTAAGACAATCTAGAGCATTACGACGGTTAGCAAATAAAAATATAAATATCAATTAACTTATTTTAGCGGTTAAATTATGTATAGAAAAAACACTCTCGAAGATTTGTCTGAGAGTGTTTTTTTATCGCTTGAAAGTACAACTCTATAAAAATTAGTTTTTTATTCCATAGGGGGAGTGCGCTTTCAGGTTTCGCTTTTTTTGTCTTTGTTATATTAATTTATTAATACATTCCGCCCATATCGGGGTTGCCGCCCATAGGAGGCGCAGGAGGAGTGGGAATATCGGTAACGATGCTTTCGGTGGTAAGTAACGTTGCCGCAACCGAAGCCGCGTTCTGAAGAACGGAGCGCGAAACTTTGGTGGGGTCGATAATTCCGCTTTCAACCATGTCGGTGTATCTGTTTTTGAGTGCGTCGAATCCGTAATTGGGATTTTTGGAGCGTAAAATGCTGTTTACGATAACCGAGCCGTCGTAGCCGGCATTCTTTGCAATCTGACGGACGGGTTCTTCAATTGCTTTCATTACAATTGAAGCGCCTGTTTTTTCGTCGCCGTGCAGTGTTGCTATAAGTTTTTTAAGCTCGGGAATGGTGGAAAGTAGCGCTACGCCGCCGCCGGGAACGATACCTTCTTCAACTGCCGCTTTTGTTGCCGCAAGCGCGTCTTCTATTCTCAGTTTCTTTTCTTTCATTTCGACTTCGGTTGCCGCGCCTACGCTTATTACCGCTACGCCGCCTGCAAGTTTAGCAAGCCTTTCCTGCAATTTCTCCCTGTCGTAATCGGATGTTGTTTCTGCAATCTGGGCTTTAATCGAAGCAACTCTCGATTTTATGCCGTCCGCGTCGCCTGAGCCACCGATAATGGTGGTGTTGTCTTTATCAACTTTAATCTGCGCTGCTCTTCCGAGCATATCTGTAGTAACGTCTTTAAATTCGTAGCCTAAATCGCTTGAAATTACCGTGCCGCCTGTAAGAATTGCTATATCTTCAAGCATTGCTTTTCTTCTGTCGCCGAAACCGGGTGCCTTTACCGCGACGCAGTTTAAAACTCCTTTAAGCTTGTTTACGATAAGCGCTGCAAGCGCGTCGCCCTCAACGTCTTCTGCAATAATAAGAAGTCTTGCGCCTTGCTGTGCAATTGGTTCGATAACGGGAAGAATTTCCTGCAAAGAAGAAATCTTTTTATCGGTTATAAGTATATATGGATTATCCAAAACAGCTTCCATTTTTTCGGTATTGGTTACCATATAAGCAGAAGCGTAGCCCCTGTCGAACTGCATACCCTCAACGGTAGAGAGTTCTGTATTCATGGTTTTGCCTTCTTCAACGGTAATGACGCCGTCTTTTCCGACAATTTCCATTGCGTTTGCAATAAGTTCGCCTATTTTTTCGTCCCCTGCCGAAATGGATGCAACCTGTGAAATTGCAAGCTTATTTTCAACAGGTTTAGAAATAGACTGAATTTTTGCAACCGCTGTATCTACCGCGGCGGAGATGCCCTTTTTAAGAATCATAGGGTTTGCGCCTGCGGCAAGATTTTTAAGCCCTTCTTTTACAATCGCCTGCGCAAGAACAACGGCGGTGGTGGTGCCGTCGCCTGCAACGTCGTTGGTTTTGGTGGAAACTTCTTTTACAAGCTGTGCGCCCATATTTTCAAAAGGGTCTTCAAGCTCTATTTCTTTTGCAATCGTAACGCCGTCGTTTGTGATGAGCGGCGCGCCGAATTTTTTATCAAGAACAACGTTGCGACCCTTGGGTCCGAGTGTGATTTTTACGGTATCTGCAACCGTATTTACGCCTTTTTCAAGTAAATTTCTTGCTTCGTCGCCGTATTTAATCTGTTTAGCCATAAATTAATGTCTCCTTATTCAACTATTGCCAGAATATCGCTCTGACGTATTATGGTATATTCTTTGTCGTCAACTTTGACTTCTGTTCCGCTGTATTTTGCAAGCAGAACTTTGTCGCCGACGTTTACCTGCATTTTAACGTCTTTTCCGTCCACAAGACCGCCGGGGCCAACTGCGACTACAAGGCATGTAGCGGGTTTTTCCTGCGATGCGGAAGTAAGGTAAAGTCCGCTTTTGGTCTTTTCCTCAGCTTTCAAATTTTCTACGACTACTTTATCGAATAAAGGTTTGATAGTCATTTTTTATGTCCTCCGGATTTTATTCAATTTTATTACAGATATTTTATAACCTCGGCAAAATAATGTTAAACATTTTAAAGTAAAAAATTGCAATTTATATAAAAATATGGTAAAATGATTTTACTTACACTGAGTTGGTTTTTATATGGATAAATGGGACAAAAGATTTATGGAGCTTACCGAGGTGATAGGTTCTTGGTCGAGCTGCTATCAGGAAAACAGACACATCGGTGCTGTTATAGTCAGAAACAAGCGCATTATCGCTACGGGCTATAACGGTGCGCCACAGGGGATAAAGAGCTGTGTAGACAAAAAAGAGTGTATGCGCAAAAAAATGAATATTGCAAGCGGCACCATGCACGAATTCTGCTATGCGGTGCATGCCGAGCAGAATGCGATAATTCAGGCGGCAAGGGTAGGTTGTAGCGTGGAAGGCTGTACGCTTTACTGTACGCACCAGCCTTGCGTTATCTGTGCAAAAATAATAATTAATTCCGGCATTTCCCGTGTTGTCTATAAAGAAGGCTATCCTGACGACTTTTCTTTAAAGCTTTTTAAAGAGGCAGGCGTCAAACTTGAAAAATTCGAAATTTAAAAAAGAGGTAAAGAATGCAGAATCCCGTTGTTACTTTTAAAATGCAGGACGGAAAAGTTATTAAGGCGGAGCTTTTCCCCGATAAAGCTCCTAATACCGTAAACAATTTTATTTCGCTTATAAAAAGCGGATTTTATGACGGATTGATTTTTCATAGAGTAATTTCCGGTTTTATGATACAGGGCGGAGACCCCAAGGGCATTGGAACGGGCGGACCCGGCTATGCGATAAAGGGCGAGTTTGCCATGAATGGCTATAAAAATAACGATATTAAGCATTTGCGCGGCGTTCTTTCAATGGCGCGGTCGATGATGCCTAATTCCGCCGGTTCGCAATTTTTCATAATGCATCAAAACGCTTCTCACCTTGACGGGCAATATGCCGCGTTCGGAAAAGTTATAGAAGGGATGGAAGCAGTTGATAAAATAGCGGAAGTAAAAACCGATTGGCAGGACAAACCTCAGATTCCGCAAGTTATGGAACAAGTTACGGTGGATACGTTCGGCGTCGAATATCCTGCGCCCATTAAGTATTAAAATTGGAGAAAACTATGGAAAACAACGTTTATCAGAACCCTTTGATTACGAGATATGCGAGCAAAGCTATGGCGGAGAATTTTTCCGATGAAAAAAGATTTAAGCTTTGGCGCAAACTTTGGATTGCGCTTGCCGAATCCGAAATGGAACTGGGGCTCAATATTACTGAGGCGCAAATCGCAGAAATGAAAAAATACGCCGATGAAATTAACTTTGAAACGGCGGAAGAGTATGAAAAAAAATTGCGTCACGATGTTATGGCTCATGTTCATGCGTTCGGTGAACAGGCCAAATCTGCAATGCCGATTATTCATCTCGGGGCGACAAGCTGTTTTGTAGATTGTAATTCTGAGCTTATAATTTTATGGGATGCGCTTGAAATTATCAAGGCAAAACTTGTAAATGTTATGGACAAGCTGTCCGCTTTTGCGCTTAAATATAAAGATTTGCCCACGCTCGGCTTCACGCACTTACAGCCTGCGCAACTTACAACAGTAGGTAAACGCGCAACGCTTTGGTTGCAGGATTTGACAATGGACTATAACAATCTTGTCAATCTTCAGAATTCGTTCAAATTGCGCGGTGTAAAGGGTACAACAGGTACTCAGGCAAGCTTTAAGGAGCTTTTTAACGGCGATGAAACAAAAGTTAAAGAGCTTGAAAAGAGGGTTGTTGCAAAACTCGGTTATGAAAAGGTTTACGGCGTAACGGGACAAACGTATCCAAGAAAGTTTGATTATAACGTTCTTTGCGTTCTGTCACAGATAGCGCAAAGCGCGTATAAGTTCTCAAACGATATAAGAATATTGCAGAATATGAAAGAAATCGAAGAGCCCTTTGAAAAATCGCAAATCGGTTCTTCTGCAATGGCTTATAAACGCAACCCTATGCGGAGCGAAAGAATAGGTTCGTTGGCAAGATTTGTCATTTCATTGCCGATGAACAGCGCAATTACGGCAGGCACGCAATGGTTTGAAAGAACGCTTGACGATTCCGCAAACAGAAGAATAGTAAATGCGCAGGCTTTCCTGGCTTTGGACGGCATACTCAATATTTATATGAATGTTTCGGAAAACCTTGTTGTATATGAAAAAGTTATAAACAAACATATTATGGCTGAACTTCCGTTTATGGCAACGGAAAACATAATGATGGAATGCGTAAAAGCCGGCGGCAACAGACAGGAACTGCACGAGAAGATAAGGGTTTTATCTATGCAGGCAGGCAAAAATGTAAAAGAACTCGGAAAAGAAAACAATCTTATAGAATTAATTAAAGCCGATAAAGATTTTAAACCTGTACACGGGAAATTAGACAGCATACTTGATGCAAAGAACTTTATAGGCAGAGCGGCATCGCAGACCGTAGAATTTATTGAAAGTGAAGTAAATCCTATATTAATTAAAAATAAGGCGGTTTTGGGACAAAAAGGCGATGTAAAAGTCTAATTTAACGATTTTGCATAGTATTATGTCAGGCATAATTGCGCAAATGGTGGCTGGCAAATTGAAAACATTTTGACGAATTGTCTGATGTAGCAGTGATTTGAAATGTTTTTATATTTATTGCAATGGGCTTTTTATAAAAAATTGCGTTATTATATTGTATATTAGTCAAATATAATTTTTAACAAAAAAAGGCCTAATCTTATCGATTAGACCATATGGCAGGGGAGACACGATTCGAACATGCAACCGACGGTTTTGGAGACCGCGACTCTACCGTTGAGCTACTCCCCTAAGGACGAATTAAATTATATATTATCGATTTTTGTTAGTCAACTGTTTTGGAGGCTGTTTTATGAAAAAACAATTCAAATTAGGCGTTATCGGCAGCAGTTTTTTTGCGAATGCCGTTTTACGCGGAGTGGTTTTATCTGATTTTATCCGTGAAAAAAAGATAATTGTCAGCGACGATTCTGAAGAAGAATTGGATAAATTGAATTATTTGGGCGTAAATACTACGTTAAACCATAAATTTGTTGCTCAAAACAGTGAATTTCTGGTTTTAGCGGTTAAACCCAAAAAATTCGGAGAAATAGCAAAACAATTGGAGGGTGTAAATCCCGAAAAAATCATTTCCTTAATGGATTTGCCTAAAAAATCAGTTAAAAATGCTCTCGGGGTCGGGCTTATTAAGGTCGCTCGCTGTGTTATGAATATGCCATGCACAATAGGCAGTGGCGTAATCGGTTTGGATATGCTTGATTTTAATAAATCTATAGACGATTGCGACTTTATAAGCGGTGTTTTGAATACTCTCGGAACGGTAGTCAGTCTTGAAGAAAATAAATTAAGCGCCGTAAGCGGTTTGGCGGCTAACGGTCCGGCATACGCTTTTATGTTTATTGACGCGCTTGTAAACGCCGGCGTCGCACAAGGGCTAACCAAGAATGAAGCTAAGATTTTTGCTGTACAGACGTTGCTTGGCAGCGCCGAAATGGTGCAGAGAGAAGAAAATACGATAGAAGAACTAACCGTTCAGGTTTGCAATATGGGCGGCGCTTCGGTTGAAGCTGTGAAAGTACTGGAAGATACGAGTTTTGCAAAGTCCGTTATTGCGGCTGTTGAAGCATGTACCGTAAAAGCAAAAGAGCGCGAAAATCAATGAAAAAAGTCACATTATACACAGACGGCGCTTGTTCCGGAAATCCCGGTATAGGCGGTTGGGGCGCAGTTTTAATGTTTAACGGTTTTGAAAAACGGATTTCAGGCGCGGAAAACTCCACAACAAATAACAGAATGGAAGTAACTGCGGTAATAGAAGGGTTAAAATGCCTCAAAGAGCCGTGCAGCGTTGACATTTACAGTGATTCGGCTTACACGGTCAATGCTTTTAACGAGGGATGGATATACGGTTGGGAAAAAGCGGGTTTTAAAAAACCCGATAACAAACCCGTTTTAAACACCGATTTATGGAAAGAGCTTCTTAATCTTACCAGAATGCATGATGTTAAATTTATTAAAGTAAAAGGGCATGCGGATAACGAATATAACAATATTTGCGATAAGCTTGCTACGGATGCAGTTAAAAAATTGAGAAGCGAATTATAAAAAAGCGGTAAATACTATATAATAATAGTATACATGGACCGCATAAAAGTTTTAAAACATTGCATTAATATTTTGGCGGTTGTGCTTTTAAGTGCAATCGCTTTTCTTTTTGTCGCTTACGGGCTTTTTTATAAGAACGTGGCGTTCATTGCAGATAATTTCAATATTCTGTTTTGGTCGTCATTCGGTGTTTTTTTGGCGCTGACATTTTTCGGTATAATTTTTTACGCGCTTAAAAAAACTTCGTTGTACAGATTAACAGTTTGTTCACTTATATTTATCGACATATGCGCAGTTGTATTTTTTGCGTTATGCGCAAGCGGTCTTATTGGAAAAATCAACAGTGTAGACGCATTGCGAGAGTATATTGAATCTGCCGGCGGGATGGCGGCGGTTATTTTTATTCTGTTTTCTTTTTTGCAGGTTGTTTTACTGCCTGTACCGGGCTCTGTTGCCGTTGCAGTCGGAGTCGCAATGTTCGGTCCGCTGAAATGCGCGTTTTTCAGTTTTATCGGAATAGTCTTGGGTTCGGTTGCCGCTTTTGCGATAGGCAGATGGGTAGGCTATAAAGCCGTTTGCTGGATTGTAGGGCAGGAAAATTTGGATAAGTGGCTTAAAAAACTAAAAGGTAAAGACTATCTTATTTTGTCCTTAATGTTTCTTTTGCCGCTGTTCCCTGACGATATTCTCTGCTTTGTAGCAGGTCTGTCGTCAATGACCTGGCCGTATTTTCTTATTATGATAACCGTAACCCGTGCAATTTCTGTATTTTCCACTGCATATTCGTTTGAATTGATTCCTTTTACAACTTGGTGGGGGCTACTTATTTGGGCGCTTCTGCTGGCGCTTATAGTTTTGTCGTTTTATCTTATCTGCAAACACTACGAAAAAATAGATAAATTTATAAAAAGCAAATTAAAATTTATGAGAAAATAAAAGCGGCACGATGCCGCTTTTTTATATTCAAATTAACTTAAACTTTTGATAAAAAAATATCTTATTTAGTTTGCATTTGCAATTATTTGTGTTAGAATGTATTAGTAGGAATTTTGATTTCGGGAGTGTCATATGGACAAAATCAGCTTATTGCAAAAGCGCAGAAAACAGCTTCTTGACGCAGGCAAGGGCATAAGGGCGGACATTAATACGCTTATCGACGAGGATAGTTTCGTCGAACTCTCTTCATTCAGCTTCTCCAAAAATGAGTTTTACGGCGAAACCGCCGAGGGAGAAGGCGTGGTAACGGGGTTTGCGACGATTAGCGACTATCCTTTTTATATTGTTGCGCAGAATCCGGCGGTTCTCGGCGGCGGCGTCAGCAAAGCAAATTGCGAAAAAATAGAAAAATGTCTCAATCAGGCAAAAAAGACGGAAACGCCTGTAATTTGGCTTCTGTCTTCAAAAGGCGTTCAGATAGGAGAGGGCGTAAACGTTTTGGAAGGGCTTGCAAAGCTTCTAATGCAAGCTACTGAAATTAAGGGCTATGTTCAGCAATATCTTATAATAAACGGCGAAGTTTACGGTCAGATTTCTATACTTTCAGGTATTTGCGATTTCACCTATTTTATTGATAAAAAAAGCGTGCTGTGCGCAAACAGCCCCCTTGTGATTTCGGCAAAATCAGGTAAAAATCTTTCAAAATTTGAAATTGGCGGCGCACAAGCTCTTAAAAACGCACAGTTGGCTAAGTTTACGGTTAAAAGTCTTGAAGAAGTGAAAAAGTCAATTGTTTGCATTAACGATTTACTTAAAACCCGTATAAAGGACAGCAGCGAAATGAACACAGCGCTGACTGCTTTGGATAAAAAGCCGGACGCAAAAAACATTTTAAGCGTTTTTGACAAAGGTAGCGAGATTGAGCTCGGCGCAGGTTTTTGCCCCGAAGTTAAATGCTATTTGGCAAGAGTAGGCGGCATATCTTTGTCCTGCGTAGTTTTTGATAGTACAGAAGGCGTTGAACTTACCGCTGAAAACGTAAGAAAAATAAGAGATTTTGCTGTTCTTGCAAGCGATACAGAACTGCCTTTCGTTGTTTTTGTAAATACAAAAGGAATCAAGTGCGACAGCGCGGCTAACGACAGCTTGGTCTTAAAAGAAATTGCAGATTATCTCTGCGTACTCAATTTTATTGATTCAGCAAAAATCTCCGTTGTCTACGGTAAGGCGATAGGGCTTGGATATACAGTTTTTGCCGCAAAATCTATGGGTTATGATTGCAGTTATGCTTTTGCGAATGCAAAAATTGCGCTTTTTGACAGCGAGCAGGGCGCACAGATAGAATTTTCGGACGATAAGGCGGCTGACGTTGAAAAGCTTGCCACAAAATATGCGGATGAGAATTCAGACCCTATTAACGCCGCGCAGGGCGGATATATTGACAATATCATTCAGCCGTCGTTTGTAAAGCAGTATCTCACAGCGTCTTTGCAAATGCTTTTGAAGTGAGGGATTTATGTTAAATAATTTAATGTCTTTAATGAACCAAGAGGGAAGCCTTGGTTTCGGCGAAGCGTGTATTTACGCTTTAATCGGGTTTTCAATAGTTTTTTTGGGAATTATTCTGATTATTTTCATAATCTGGCTGATAGGTCTTGTTATGAGAAAAACAGATAATCTGGCGTTTTTAGGTAAAATACGCTCAAAGAAGAATAAACATGCGTCAGACATCCAGACTGAGAATGTCAACGAAGACGAAGAAATTCCCGATGAAGTTAAAGCGGCGATAATAGCTGCTGTTATGGCGTATTACTGTCAGGAAAAACCCAAGTGCGAATTTAAAGTTAAAAGAATAAAGAGAGTATAAAGGAGAAAAATTATGCGTAACTTTATCGTTACAATCGACGGAAAAAATTATTCTGTAGGAGTTGAGGAGGTTGGCGAAAGCGACAGCCCCGTAACTTTTGCACCTGTTGCGGAGGCGCCCAAAGCAACCCTTGCGCCTAAGGCGGTTTCTGCAAAAGGCGAAAAGGTTTTATCGCCTTTTTCCGGTTTGATAAAGAATATTTTGGTCGAGGACGGCGCTACGGTCAAAAAGGACCAGCCTATAATTGTTCTTGAAGCAATGAAAATGGATAATGAAATTACTTCTCCCTGCGACGGTAAAGTCACGTTAAGCGTTGCAAAAGGCGCAAACGTCGATACAAACGCAGTTCTTGCAGTAATCGGTTAACGGAGGGAATATGCAGCAAAGTTTACTTGCAGTAGACTTTGCGGATATATTCGGCAATCTTTACGAATCAATGGGTTTTGCTCAGGGTACTCACTGGCAGAACTATGTTATGATTTTGATTTCGTTTGTGCTGATGTATCTTGCAATAGTCAGAAAATTTGAGCCGATGCTACTTCTTCCGATAGCGTTTGGTATGTTTTTGATAAACATTCCTGGCGCTGAAAAGGTATTATGGGGCGTTCATCCTGAGGGCAATAACGATTATGACGCGGTAGAGCCTGTAACGAGAGGGCTTTTGTGGTATCTTTACTTCGGCGTAGACAAAGTTATTTATCCTCCGCTTATTTTCTTAGGGATAGGCGCAATGACCGATTTCGGACCGTTGATTGCCAATCCTAAAAGCATGTTGATAGGTGCAGGCGCTCAATTCGGTATTTTTATCGCCTTTATTTTAGCTTCAGCTTTGGGCTTTTCGGCTGCAGCAGCTGCATCGATTGCAATAATAGGCGGCGCTGACGGACCCACGGCAATTATGGTAACATCTAAGCTTTCATCGGATTTGGTGCCGGCAATTGCCGTTGCGGCATATTCGTATATGGCTTTGATACCTATAATTCAAAAGCCGTTAATGAGGGCTTTGACAACAAAAAAAGAGCGAGCTATCAGAATGAAGCCGCTACGTCAGGTCAGCAAGCTCGAAAAAATTCTTTTCCCGATAATCGTTACGCTTGTTGTTGGGTTAATTCTACCGGATAGTATAACGCTTTTGGGTATGTTGATGCTCGGCAACCTTTTCAAAGAATCGGGCGTTGTTGACAGGCTTTCTACGCAGGCGCAGAACGGGCTTATGAATACGATAACTATATTCCTCGGTGTAGCCGTGGGATGTAAAGCAAAAGGCGAACTGTTTTTAAGTTTGAGCACTCTGCTTATTATAGGTATAGGTTTGTTTGCATTCATTCTCGGCACTGTCGGCGGTTTGCTTGTAGCAAAAGTTATGTGCCATGTGACTAAGGGAAAAATTAATCCCTTAATCGGTTCTGCAGGCGTTTCAGCGGTACCTATGGCGGCGCGGATTTCAGAGGATATGGGGCGGAAATACGACCCCCAAAATCATTTGTTGATGCACGCAATGGGGCCCAATGTTGCAGGCGTTATCGGTTCGGCTATTGCCGCAGGCGTTTTGCTTGCTTGTTTCGGTTAAATTTGAGGTCTGATTATGGAAAATAAAAAAGTTTTAATTACCGATACGATTTTGCGCGACGCGCACCAGTCGCACGCCGCAACCCGTATGAAGTTTGAAGAAATGGAGCCTATGCTCGCGCTTTTGGACGAAGCAGGCTATTATTCGCTTGAAGCGTGGGGTGGGGCAACTTTTGACAGTTGTCTCAGATTTTTGAACGAAGACCCTTGGGATAGGTTGAGAAATCTTAAAAAATATCTCAAAAAGACTCCTATACAGATGCTTTTAAGGGGGCAGAATCTTTTAGGATACAGACATTATGCCGATGACGTTGTTGAAAAATTTATTGAGAAATCGATAGAAAACGGAGTAGGCGTTGTCAGGTTGTTTGATGCTTTAAACGACCCACGAAACCTTGAAGCCAGCGTAAAAGCTATAAAAAAATACGGTAAAGGCGGCAAATGTGTTTGCGAATGCGCGATTTCGTACACTACAAGTCCCGTGCATACCACCGAATATTTTGTTAAGCTTGCTAAACAGTTTGAAGATATGGGCGCAGAAAATATCTGTATAAAAGATATGGCTAACCTTTTGTTGCCGTTTACTGCGTACGAGCTTGTCAAAGAACTTAAAGCAAAACTCCGTCCGGAAACAAAAGTCCATTTGCATACTCATAATACGACCGGTACCGGCGATATGATATATCTGATGGCAATTCAGGCAGGAGTGGATATAGTTGATTGCGCACTTTCGCCTTTGGGAAACGGAACTTCCAACCCTGCGACAGAGCCGCTTGTTGCCACCCTTAAAGGCACGCAATACGATACAGGCATAGAAATAGAAAAGCTGTTGCCTGCCGTCACACATTTTAACAAGGTTGCCGAAAGGCTTGAAAAAGACGGCTTTCTTAATCCGAAAGTAAGACGTGTAGATATAAATACATTATTATATCAGGTTCCGGGAGGAATGCTTTCTAACCTTATGAACCAATTGAAACAGGCGGGTAAAGAGGATAAACTGACAGAATGTCTTGCCGAAGTTCCTAAGGTAAGAAAAGACTGCGGTTACCCTCCGCTTGTAACGCCATCGAGCCAGATTGTCGGCACACAGGCGGTTTGGAATGTTCTTCTCGGCAGATATAAAACTGTAACTGCGCAGTTTAAAGATTTGATTTTAGGTAGATACGGTGCTGTTTTGGGAGAAAAAAATCCTGATGTTGTTAAAATGTGTCAAAAGGACGGTGAAGAAGTTATAACCTGCCGTCCTGCCGACCTGATTGAAAACGAAATGCAATCTTTGACGGGAAAGGTTAAAGAAGCAGGCTTTTATAAGCAGGAAGAAGACGTATTGTCTTATGCGCTGTTCCCCGAAGTAGCGACAAACTTCTTTAAGTGGCGAAACGCAAAAGAAACGGGGGTTGACAGCGATATGGCTTCTAATCCCGATAAAGTTTATCCCGTATAAGAAAAATGGACGGCGTGAGCTTAAAGGGTTCACGCCGTAGGTTTATATATGAAAAAAGTTGCAGTAATCGGAGGGGGTGCGGCAGGGCTTATGGCTGCGTATTCCGCCGCTATAAATGGAAATGCCGTCACGCTGTTCGAAAAAAACGAAAAGTGCGGTAAAAAAATATATATTACAGGCAAGGGAAGATGTAACGTCACGCACGACTGCCAACCTGAAGAATTTTTGGAAAACGTTGTTTCGAATCCGAAATTTCTTACGGGTGCAATTTATGCTTTTCCTCCGTCAAAATGCGTAAATTTTTTTGAAAACGGCGGTTTAAAGCTGAAATTAGAACGAGGCGGAAGATATTTTCCTGTAAGCGATAAAGCCAGCGACGTAACCAAATGTCTTGAAAATTATTGTAAAAACGCTGGTGTCAGCTTCAAATTTTGTGAAACGGTTGAGGAAATTAAGGTTTTGCATAGTACTATGTTTGACATAATCACTTCAAGAGAACATTACGGCTTTGATATCGTTATTGTAAGTACGGGTGGAATAAGCTATCCGACGACGGGTTCAACAGGTGACGGCTATAATTTTGCTAAATCGGTCGGGCATAAAGTAATAGATTTAAGGCCCGGACTTTGCGGCATTAATCTGAAAGGCGATTTTTTTAAGGATTTACAGGGTTTGAGTTTAAAAAATATCAAGCTTTCGGTGTTTTCAGGCGCAAAGATTGTTAAAAAGTTTTTCGGAGAAATGCTTTTTACGCATTACGGTGTATCCGGTCCAGTCGTTTTATCTTCTTCAAGTCTGATAAATAAAACAAATTTAAAAAATGTTAAACTTTCAATAGACTTTAAGCCTGCTTTGTCTGACGAGCAGTTGGATAAAAGACTGTTGCGTGATTTTGAAAGCTTAAAAAACAAATCATTGTACAATTGTTTGAAAGAGCTGTTGCCTGTTGCGGTTATTCCCGAAATTCTTAAAAGAAGCGGAATCGGGCGTGATGTACAGGTTAATTCGGTCACAAAAACTCAAAGACGGGCTTTATTGACAATCGTTAAAAATTTTGATATGATGGTTGCGTCTTTAAGAGGTTTTTCCGAGGCTATAATCACCTGCGGTGGAATAGATGTAAAAGAAATAAACCCTAAAACTATGGAAAGCAAATTAGTAAAGGGTCTTTATTTTTGTGGAGAAGTTCTCGATTTAGACGCTTTTACAGGCGGTTATAATTTACAAATAGCTTTTTCTACGGGATATGCCGCAGGAAATTCAATAAAGGATTAATTATGAAAGCAATCAGGGGCGCGACAACTTTAAAATTTGATACTCCCGAAGAAATCAGGGATAGCGTTAGCTGTCTTTTGAACGAAATAAAGGTTCGTAACTGTTTAAATGAAGGGGATATAATCTGTATTTTATTTTCAAGTACGGCTGATATACGTTCTTTTTATCCTGCAAAAGCAGCAAGGGAATCAGGTTTTTTCAACGTGCCGCTTTTTTCTTCGCTTGAACCTGAAATAAGCGGTTCATTAAAAAGATGTATCAGGGTTATGGTTCTTGCGGAAAACGTTGATAATCCCGAACACATTTATCTGAAAGAAGCCGTAAAACTAAGAAAAGATTTGACGCAGGTTATTAATATTGCTTTGGACGGTCCTGCCGGTAGCGGAAAGAGCACGGTTTCAAAACTTATTGCAAAAAAATTCGATATTCTCTGTTTGGATACGGGCGCTATGTACAGGGCGTGCGCGCTTAAATGCCTGAAAGAAAAAGCGGATATATATAATGATAAAGCTGTAGAAAGAATTATTTCGGAAATAGACTTGACGGTAAAGTATGAAAACGGCGAGCAGATTACTTTTTTGGACGGGGTAAACGTTTCGGAAGAAATCAGAAAACCCGAAGTTTCTATGGCGTCGTCTACGGTTTCGGCAATCGCTTGCGTAAGAGAGAAAATGGTTGAGCTTCAGCGAAGTATAGCTGAAAAAAATTCCTGTATTCTTGACGGCAGGGACATTGGCACGAATGTTTTACCGAATGCGAAATTCAAGTTCTTTTTAACTGCGGCGCCCGAAGTGCGCGCGCAAAGACGGGCGGCTGAAAACGCGTTGAAAGGTTACAATTCAGATTTTAAAGAAGTATTGGCTGACGTAATTCTGCGCGACAAGCAGGATGCTACAAGAAAAATTGCGCCGTTAAAACAAGCGACAGACGCGGTTTTAGTTGATTCTACCAATATGAATATTGCGGAAGTAGTTTCGTACATTTCAAAAAAAATTCAGGAAAAAATATAATGTCCGATAAAAAAATTGGCGAATCTTGCGTTGAAACCGAGGTTAAAACAACGAAAAGAGGCAGAAAAAAATTAAACAAAGTTGAAAAATGGTTCAGATTTTTGCGCCGTTTTTATAAATCTTGGGCATGGTTTCTTCTGCCGTTCAGACCACACGGCACTTTAAAAAAGTATAACGACCGTTCATATATTATCGTCGGCAACCACAGAAGCGTACTAGACGTCATTCCATCTATTTTAATTACCGATAAGCCCGTTCATTTTATGGCAAAGAAAGAACTATTTAAAAAAGGGTTTATGAAATGGTTTACAAAGAAAAGTGAATGTATCCTTGTAAGCAGAGACGGAACGGACGTCAGGGCTATTATGCAGGCTATAAAATATATCAAAGAAGGGTCGGTCGTCTGCATTTTTCCCGAAGGAACACGCAACAAGACGCAAGAAATGTTTTTGCCCTTTAAAAGCGGCGCGGCGGCGCTTGCCATCAAGACAAAAACCCCTGTAATCCCTATGGTTCAAATAAAGAAGATGAGATTTTTCAGGGCTATGCATATATATTACGGCGAACCTTTTGAATTTACAGAATTTTATGATAAAAAACTTTCTCAGGAAGATTTTGACGCCGCTGATTTAATATTGAGGCAGAAACTTGAAGAATGCTATTTTAAGCTTAATGAGGATTTGACGAAAAAGAAGAAATGCAAGTGATTATGGCAGAAAACAGCGGATTTTGCAAGGGCGTAAAAAACGCAGTGGATACCGCAATGAGTCTTGACCCTGAAAACGCTTATGTTTTGGGTGAAATAATTCACAACCCCGATGTTGTAAAGGCCATTGCCGATAAAGGACTGAAAACGGTTGAAAGTCTTGAAGAAGTACCTGACGGGGCAACAGTGGTTTTCCGTTCCCACGGCGTGCCTGAAAGCTATTACGGGTTATGCCGTGAAAGAAAAATAAAAGTGGTGGACTGTACTTGCGGCTTTGTAAGACGGACGCAGAAGATAGTAAAAGAGCAGTTTGCCTTGGGTAAACATATCGTAATTGTCGGGGAGTATGACCATCCCGAAGTTGTCGGGCTTTTGGGTTGGTGCAATAATGAAGCGTCGGTAATCAATTCGCCTGGTCAAATTACGGAAGAAATAACAGAAAAAGACCTTTGCGTTGTGTGTCAGACTACCTTTTCGGCGCAGAATTTTGAAAAAATTATAAAAAATATTAAAAAAGCCAGTGAAAAAACAGTTGCTGTTTTCAAGACGATTTGTTATACTACTATAGAACGGCAAAACGAAGTTGAAAACCTTGCCAAACAGTGTGACGCGATTATTGTCGTCGGCGGTCTGAACAGTTCTAATACAAACAAATTGTATGAAATAGCCCGTCAATATTGCAAAAACGTTTTCAGGCTTTCCTCAGCGGAAAGTTTAGATATTACAAAAATTAAAAATTTTAAAAGTATAGGTATTGTTTCCGGGGCGTCAACTCCGAATGAGCAAACCCGGGAGGTTCTTTTAAAGATGGCAGAAAACACAGAAGTTAAGGCAATTAACCCCATGGACGAGGTTGTTGCTAAAATGGACAGCGAATCGAAATATAAGAAGGGGCAGATTGTTCACGCAACTATTTCGCAGGCGACTAACGAAGGACTTGAAGTTCTTCTTCCCAGCGCGAAAAAAGAGGTTGCGTTAAGCAAGGACGAGCTCGACTGCGAAAATTATGACGCAAACGAGTATCTTGCTAAAATCGGCGATACAATCGATTTGCTTGTCGTTGGGCTCAATCCGCTTAAATTGTCCCAAAAAATGATAAAGACCTTACAGCAGGAGGAAGCTTTGGGCGCCGAAATAGAGGGCGGCAAAGAATTTACCGTTGTCTGCACGGGTTCTAATAAAGGCGGTTTGGTTGCTCAGTTCGGTACCTATTCTGTTTTTGTTCCGGCTAAGGAAATTCGCCCCGGTTTTGTAAAAGACCTTGCTAAATACGAAGGTAAGAATTTAAGACTTCGCGCTATAGAAATTAAGAAAAACGGCGGTAAGAAAGAAATTATCGCTTCGCAAAGGGTAATTCTTCAGGAAGAGCGCGATGCGAGAGACGCAGCAAAATTTGCGAAAGAAGAAGAATTTTTTGCAAATATTGCAGTCGGCGACATTGTTGAAGGCAAAGTTGAAAGGGCGACCGGTTTCGGCGCGTTTGTGTCCGTAAACGGTTTTGACTGCCTTGCTCATATTTCCGACCTCAGCTGGACTGGTGCGGAAAATGTGACCGATGTTCTGGAAATCGGTAAAGTTTACGAATTTATCGTTCTTAAAATCGACCACGAACACAAGAAAGTTTCAATCGGTTATAAACAGCTTCAGCCCCAGCCTTGGGATTTGGCTGACGGTAAATACAACATAGGCGACGTAATTCACGGCAAAGTTGTAAGAATTGTGCCTTTCGGCGTATTCGTTGAGGTTGAAAAGGGAATAGACGGACTTGTTCATGTTTCCCAGATTACACATGAAAGAATCGAAACTCCTTCGACGGTGCTTAACGTAGGTGACGAAATTGACGCCAAAATTATAGCCCTTGATACCGAAGCGAGAAAGATGAACCTTTCCATAAAGGCGCTTCTTCCCGAAGGCGAAAGAAGAAAGCCCAGAAACGACGACAACGGCGAAGATAACCATAAAAAGAGCCGCGCTCCCAGAAGAGCTTTTGAGTCTGACGAGCTTTCAACATGGAACGAAGGCAGCATAGGTGGAACGTCTATCGCAGACCTTCTTGCAAGCGCAAAAAAGAATAAATAAGGTTAATTTAAAACTCCGCTGTACAGCGGAGTTTTTTTATGCAGTAAAACCGTTTAAAATTATAAATCAGTGTTTATAATAAAATGTTTGAAAAAGGAGGCACTTATGAAAAGAGAAGGAAATATTAAAATTTCAAGCGAAAATATGATGCCGATAATTAAAAAATGGCTTTATTCTGATAAAGACATTTTTTTGCGCGAGATTGTAGCGAACGGCGTAGACGCTATCACAAAATTTAAAAAACTTGTAGGGATGGGTGAAGCGCAGGAAGACGGAGGCGAATATTGTATCAAAATTGCGGTTGATAAAAAAGCAAAAACTTTGACCGTTGAGGATAACGGTATAGGAATGACCGAAGAAGAAGTGGAAAAATATATTACACAAATTGCTTTTTCCGGCGCGTCAGATTTCATTAAAAAGTATGAAAATGCAGGCGGAGACGGAATAATCGGTCATTTCGGCTTAGGTTTTTATTCTGTTTATATGGTTTCGGAAAATGTTGAAATTTTCACTAAATCATATAAGAATTCACCTGCCGTACATTGGGAAAGCGATGGTAATGCCGTTTACAGCATAGAAGAGTGCGATAAAAAAGATAGGGGAACTAAGATTGTTCTTCATATCTCGTCAGATGAAAAAGAATTTTTAAATGAAAACAATATAAAAAATCTTGTTAAAAAGTACTGTTCTTTCATGCCTTTTAACGTATATGTGTCCTATAAAGGCGACGGTAAAGACGAACCGCTTAATTCAACCTTGCCTCTTTACGCAAAGAACCCTAAGGATTGTAAGGAAGAAGACTACAAAAAGTTTTATACGGATACGTTTATGGATTACAGCGATCCCATATTCTGGGTTCATCTGAATATGGACTATCCTTTTAAACTTAAAGGTATTTTATATTTTCCCAAAGTAAGAAATAAAGTTGAACTTGAAAGAGGAAAGGTAAAACTTTTTTGCAACCAGGTATTTATAGCAGATAACATAAAGGAAGTTATTCCTGAATTTCTGATGCTGCTTAACGGCGTTATTGACTGCCCCGACATTCCGCTGAACGTTTCAAGGAGCTTTTTACAGAATGACAGTCAGGTGCAGAAAATCAGTAAGCATATTACAAAAAAAGTTGCTGACAAGCTTACATCTCTTTTTAAAAACGACAGGCAGAAGTTTGAAAACTGTTGGGAAGACATTGCTAATTTTGTTAAATTCGGTTGTATAAAAGATAACGATTTCTATGAAAAAGTCAAGGATATCATAATTTATAAAGATATCAACGGTAAATTCAACAATATTAAAGAATATTTCGGTGAAGAAGTTTCTGATGCAAAAGTAAATAATATTGATGAGAAAAAGGAGGATACTGCCGAAAAGGATAATAAGCCTAAGACCATATATTATGTTTCCGACGAAACCCAACAAGCTCAATATATCAAACTTTTTAAAGACCAAGGTATAAACGCAATACTCTGCGACAATTTTATTGACCCTCATTTTTTAAGCTTTTTAGAATATAAAGTTCCTGACAAAATTAAGTTTGTGCGTATAGACGCAGATGTGGACGGAGCTTTGAAGAGCGGTGATACTGCGGAAGACAGTGTAATTGCGGAAATTTTTAAATCAGCGCTGAATAATGAGAAAATTACAATAAAAACCGAAAATCTAAAAGATTCGGAACTGCCTGCAATAATAGTTGTAGACGAATATATGCGCCGTTATAGCGAAATGGGACAGTATTACGGTATGGGAGACGGCGAACTGTCCAAAACGCTTATTGTAAACCTCTCCAATCCCATAATAAATAAATTAAAAGAACTTGGTGAGGAAAAGCAGAAATTTGTTGCAAATTATATTTATTTGCTTGCTTTGTCTTCCTACAAAAAACTTTCGCCCGAAGAATTAGATTCGTTCCAAAAAGACTGTCTTACATTATTAAGCGGTTACGCAAACTAAAAAAATACAGCCCCATAACAGGGGCTGTATTTTTTTATTAAAATTAAGCTAATTTATGAAAAAATTAACTTTTTTTTCAATTCGGTATTGAAAATATATTATTGATATGGTAAAATATATTAGATATGTTGGGCGGCGGAAACACAGCTGAAAGGCTGAAAAATTTTCATAGCGGAACAGACCTTTCGTCTTATGAAATTTTCGGTTGCCTGAAACAGGAAAACGGAAGTTATCTTTTCCGCGTCTGGGCTCCGCATGCCGATTCTGTCTTTCTTTGCGGCGTATTCGGCGGCAACGAACGATGCATTGAAATGTCGCTATGCAGTGACGGTGAAAGTTTTGAAGTTTTTGTAAAGGCAAACTGCGGCGACAGATATTATTATTCGGTGCGCACCTCGGACGGACGCGTCTTGGAAAAGGCTGACCCGTACGCCTATAGATTCGAAGCGCCGTCGTCTTTTTACGCAATTGTGTGCGATTTGCCTGAAAGTTCCGGTTACAAGGAAATTACGCTTTCTAAAAGTAAAAATATTCCTATAAACATTTATGAAGTAAACTTGCTAAGTTGGAAAAGGCACAGCGATAACTCTTATCTTACATATTCAGAACTTACCGCCGAACTTGTTCCTTATGTTAAGGAAATGGGTTATACCCATGTAGAGTTTATGCCGGTGACTGAATTTCCGTTTGACGGGTCTTGGGGATATCAGGTAACGGGGTATTTTGCGATAACGTCAAGGCTTGGCACTCCGCAGGAATTTAAGGCGCTAATTGACGCTTTTCATTCCGAAGGGATAAAAGTAATTTTAGACTGGGTACCGGCGCATTTCCCCAAGGACGGGTGGGGCTTATACGAATTTGACGGTCAGCCTTTGTATGAATGCCCCTTATGGGATAGAATGGAGCACGCCGGTTGGGGTACACGCAAATTTGATTTGGGCAGAGCCGAAGTTGACAATTTTTTATTGTCAAGCGCAAATTTTTTATTCGATATTTACGAAATCGACGGATTAAGGGTAGACGCCGTAGCTTCAATGCTTTATCTTGATTACGATAAGCCTAATGGTGATTTTACGCCGAATAAATACGGCGACAGTAGAAATCTTGAGGGCATTGAGTTTTTAAAAAAGCTGAACGGTCTCATAAAAGAAAAATTTTGCGGCGCAGTAATTTTTGCCGAAGAATCTACGGCTTACCCTAAAGTTACCGTATCCGTCGAAGACGGCGGACTTGGATTTGACTATAAATGGAATATGGGTTGGATGAACGACGTGTTGTTTTATTGCAGACAAGACCCTTATTTCAGAAATCATCACCATACTAAGCTGACTTTTTCTCTTATTTATGCTTTTTCTGAGAATTTCATTCTTCCGCTTTCTCACGACGAAGTTGTTCACGTTAAGGGTTCAATTGTAAATAAAATGAGCGGAAATTACGAGGACAAATTTTCAGGTGAAAGAATTCTACTTGCTTTTATGTTTGCGCATCCCGGTAAAAAACTCAATTTTATGGGTTACGAAGTTGCGCAATTTAAAGAGTGGGATTACCGTACAGGGCTTGATTTGTTTCTTGCAGACGAATTTCCGTTGCATAATATGATGCGCGTTTTTGTAAAAGATTTGAATTTCTTTTACTTAAACAATGCGGCGATGTATGAAATCGACGACAGTTGGAAAGGCTTTGAATGGTTAGTGGTTGACGACAATTATAATAATTTATTGGCTTTTTCAAGATTTTCCGAAGACGGTCAGGCTATTACGGCTGTGATAAATTTTTCGGGTGTAGATTTAAACGGTTATGAAATTGGCATAGACAAGGGGAAATACCGCATAGTTTTTAATACCGACGATAAAAAGTACGGCGGTAACGGTAAACTCAGAAAAAAGGTTTATAATACGGTGAAACGTTCAAGCGGGCGAAAAGAATATTCTTTTAAAATGGATATACCTAAGCTGACTTGTGTTTATTTAATTAAAGAAAATTAATATTGGGGGATTTTAGCAATGCTAAGAAAAAAAGAGTGCGTTGCAATGCTGCTTGCAGGAGGACAAGGTTCAAGGCTTTACGCTTTGACAAGCAACATTGCAAAACCTGCGGTTTCGTTCGGCGCTAAATACAGAATTATAGATTTTCCGCTGTCAAACTGCATAAATTCGGGTATAGACACGGTGGGCGTATTAACGCAGTATCAGCCGCTTGTTTTAAACGAATACGTCGGAAACGGTCAGCCCTGGGATTTAGACAGGACGTTCGGCGGCGTACATATTCTTTCACCTTACGAGGCTAAAACAGACACTTCTTGGTATAAGGGTACGGCAAACGCTATTTACCAGAATATAAGATTTATGAAAATGTACGACCCCGAGTATGTTTTGATACTTTCTGGCGACCACATTTATAAAATGGACTATGATAAAATGCTTGCTGCGCATAAAGCGGCAAAGGCGGACTGCACTATCGCTTGTATGCAGGTGCCTTTAAAAGAAGCTTCAAGATTCGGAATACTCAATACGAAAAAGGATGGGACGATTTACGAGTTTGAAGAAAAACCTGCAAATCCCAAAAGCGATTTGGCGTCAATGGGAATTTACATATTCACCGCGTCAAAACTCTTCAAATACCTTGAACTTGACAATCAGAACCCTGATTCGGAGAAAGATTTCGGAAAGAACGTTCTGCCTGCTATGCTTAACTCGGGTGAAAAAATGTATTCATACCGTTTCGAAGGCTATTGGAAAGACGTAGGAACAATAAGTTCCCTTTGGGAAGCGAATATGGACCTTTTGGGCGTTGTTCCGAATTTCGAGCTTTCCGAAAATGACAGGGTTATTCATTCGAGAAGCCCTCTTGCGCCGCCGGCATTTATTGAAGGCGAGGTAATAAACTCAATCGTCGCAACAGGCGGAGAAATAGAGGGAAAAGTTGTAAATTCCGTTATAGGAACGGACTGTGTAATTGAAAAGGGTGCGGAAGTTGTTGACAGCGTTCTTATGGGCAACATAACCGTAAAGGCAGGCGCCAAGGTCAATTATTCTATTATCGATGAAGAAGTCGTTATAAATGAAAAAGCCGTTATAGGCGCGCCGATGGAAGATGCAAATAAAATTGCAGGTAAAACTTCTGGAATTACCGTGCTTGGCAGAGGCGTATGCGTAAGTAAAAACAGCAAAATTGCCGCCGGCGAAATAGTTGATAAGAGCGTTTAAGGGGGAAATGAAATGGCTACTACTGTCGGAGTTATTTTTTCAAGCATAAATGAAGAGAACGTGCCCGAACTTACTAAGGTAAGGTCTATGGGGTCAATTCCATACGGCGGCAGATACCGTCTTGTGGATTTTGCGCTTTCAAATATGGTCAATTCCGGTATAACAACTGTCGGAATGATAACAAAAAACAATTATCAATCGCTTATGGACCATCTCGGTTCGGGAAAATACTGGGATTTGGCAAGAAAAGAAGGTGGGCTTATATTGTTGCCCCCTTACAGCGACGAAACCGAAACACTTTACAAAAACCGTTTGGAGGCGCTTAAAGGCGCGACGGCTTTTTTGAAAAAAGCAAAAGAAGATTTTGTAGTTCTTGCCGATAGCGATGCTGTATATAAGCTTGATTACAGCAAAGTTATAGATTTTCATATAAAGAAAAATGCCGATATAACGATGGTTTACCATGAACACGAGTTGGTAAAATCACACTATTATATGACATTCGATACTGCTAAGGACGGTAAAATCACGGGAATTGAAATTAACCCTAGCTCGTGCGGAATAAAGAAGAATTACATAAACGTAATGGTTGCGCGTACTTCTTTCCTTTTAAGGGTAATTCAAGACGCTATACAGCACGGCTATAAGAGTTTCGGCAAAGATATATTAAGTCCGAGCGTCGGAACTTATAATCTGTATGCGTACGAGCTTAAAGGTTATTATGCGAATATCAATTCGTTAAATTCCTATTTTAAAGCGAATTTTGATTTGCTTAATAAAGAAGTTAGGTCAGAAATTTTCGGCGAAAGAGATATTTATACTAAGGTGAACGACAGCGCTCCGGCAAAATTTACCGAAACCGCCAAGGTGAAAAACTCGCTTATTTCAGACGGATGCGTAATTGAAGGGACTGTAGAGAACTGTATTCTTTTCCGCGGCGTAAAAATAGGAAAGGGAACTGTTATAAAGAATTGCATTTTAATGACCGACAATTTAGTTGGTGAAAATTGCAATCTTGCGTACGTTGTAAGCGATAAAAATTCTGTAATACGCGATAACAGAGTTCTTGCAGGTTGCGAAATTCAACCTTATTTTATTAATAAAGGTTCGCTAATTTAAAAATTCCAAAGGGGGGAAATACTATGGCTGAAAAAAAATCGGCGACAACAAAAACTGCTTCGGCGTCAAAACCCACAACCGCGAAAAGGACGGTAAAAGCTTCTACCGCGGCAAAAACATCGGTGAAGCCGCTTGAAACGGAAAAGGTAGCCGCAAAACCCAAAACCGTTAAAAATAATGAAACAAATTTAAATATTTCAGAAAAGAAAAAGATACTTTTCGTGGCATCTGAGGCAACCCCGTTCATTGCAACGGGAGGACTTGCTGAGGTTATCGGGTCGCTTTCCAAAGCTCTTGCTTCGACTGGTAATTTTGACGTAAGGGTAGTTCTGCCGATGTATTCTGACATAAAAAAAGAATACAGGGATAAATTCAGCTATGTAGGGAATATTTACGTTCATCTGGCATGGCGTAACCAATATTGCGGCATATTCGAATATGTTAAAGACGGGGTTACGTTCTATTTCATAGACAACGAATTTTATTTTAAACGTCCCGGTTGCTACGGTTATTACGACGATGGCGAAAGATTTGCATTCTTTTCCAGAAGCGTGCTTGAAATTATGCCCGTTGTGAATTTCTATCCCGACGTTATGCACTGTCACGACTGGCAGGCGGCTCTTGCAGCAATTTACCTTAAAACCAATTATTGTTTCAGACCCGAATATCAGTTTATTAGGGCGCTGTTTACAATTCACAACATTGAATATCAGGGTTGGTATTCGCTTGATTTACTGGGCGATTTGTTCGATATTTATGGAAGCTATCAGTATCTTGTAGAATATAAAAATTCGATTAATCTTATGAAAGGCGCGATAGAGTGCTGCGAAAGGTTCTCTACGGTCAGCCCTAAATATGCTGACGAAATTAAAAACGAATACTTTGCACACGGGCTTGACCCCATAGTCAGAAAGAACGAGTTTAAACTTTCAGGCATTTTGAACGGTATCGACGATAAAAGTTATAACTGTGAACTGGACAGCCATTTGTTTGCAAACTTTACGGCTGACGATTTTACAAATAAAGCCGTTTGCAAAAAATCGTTGCAGAAAATGCTCGGATTGCCTCAGAAGGCCGATACGCCTATAATTTCAATGGTTTCGCGCCTTGTTTCGCATAAAGGATTAGACCTTGTTACGGCAGTTATAGAAGAGCTTTTACAGGACGATATACAGTTTATTATATTGGGAACAGGCGATGCCCATTTCGAAGGTTATTTCTCTGATTTGGCAAGAAGATATCCCGATAAATTCAGCGCTAACATAGTATTTAACGGCGATTTGTCAAGAAAAATTTACTCGGGCTCGGATATTTTCCTTATGCCGTCAAAATCGGAGCCGTGCGGACTGTCGCAAATGATAGCCTGCCGTTACGGCACCGTGCCCATTGTAAGGGAGACGGGGGGACTTTACGATAGTATCAAGCCTCTTGAAAACGGATATACATTTGCCAATTATAACGCGCACGATATGCTGTATGTTATCCGTCAGGCAGTTTGTGATTATAAAAATAAGGAAGAGTGGAAAAAACTAATGCATAGGGCGGCGACTGCCGATTTCAGTTGGAACCGTTCTGCCAAAATTTACCAGTCTCTTTATCTCGATATGCTAAAATAATTTACTGAAACAGGAGAACAAAATGAGTAATACCGCTATCACCGAAAAGGAAGCCAAGGATTTAATCAAGGGAAAACTGTCAAGATATTTCGGCGTTGCCCCGACCGAGGCTTCCAAAGAACAGGTTTATAAGGCCGTCGTTATGGTGGTAAGAGATATCTTGCTTGAAAAAAGACAGCAATTTCATAAGAAAGTTAAGGCAAAACGCGCAAAAAGGGTCTATTATCTTTGTATGGAATTCCTTATGGGGCGTTCGCTTAAAAACAGCCTCTATAATCTCAGCGCTACGCCGGTTTTTGAAAAGGCGATTGATTCCTACGGTTATAAGCTTGAAGATTTATATGAACTTGAACCCGACGCAGGGCTTGGAAATGGCGGTTTGGGCAGGCTTGCCGCCTGTTTTTTAGACGCGCTTGCAACAGGTAATTATCCTGCTATGGGTTATTCGCTCAGATACGAATACGGACTTTTTAAACAGAAAATAGTAGACGGCTGGCAAATCGAATTGCCCGACGTTTGGCTACCCGGCGGCGAGGCATGGCTTACCCAAAGGACGGATAAGTCGTTTATCGTCCGTTTTAACGGTCAGATTGAAGAAAAGTGGACGGAGAACGGGTTGCAGACCAATTATATTAATTGCAACGAAATTCAGGCCGTCGCTTACGATATGATGGTTTCGGGTAAGAACAGCGAAGCGGTTTCCGTTTTAAGGCTTTGGAAAGCTAAGCCTGTTACCGACTTTAATATGAAACTCTTTTCTCAGGGCGAATATTATCAGGCGATGACAGAGGATAACGATGCTGATTTGCTTACGAAAGTTTTATATCCTGCCGATAACCATAATGCAGGCAAATCTTTGAGACTTAAACAGCAATATTTCCTTTGTTCTGCTTCGATTCAGAATATAGTAGAGGACCATAAACACAGGTATGGCACGCTTGCGGATTTGCCCAAGCTTGCGGCTATTCATTTAAACGATACGCACCCTGCAATGGCTATCCCCGAACTTATGCGTATTCTTATCGACGAATATTACTACGATTGGGATAAGGCATGGGCGATAACTACGGCTACATGCGCTTACACTAACCATACCGTACTTGCGGAAGCGCTTGAAACTTGGTCTGAAGACCTTATTGCAAGACAGATTCCGAGAATTCACTCTATAATAAAGGAAATTAACAGAAGGCTTTGCGAGCAGCTTTGGAATAAGTTCCCCGGCGAGTGGGCAAAAATTTCAAGGATGTCTATTATTGAGCATGACCGTATAAAAATGGCGAATCTATCCGTTTACGGCGGTCACAATGTCAATGGCGTTTCCGCGCTTCATAGCGACATTATCAAGACTTCGGTATTCAAAGATTTTTACGATTTTACCCCTGAAAAATTCACAAACGTTACAAACGGTATCGCACACAGACGTTGGCTTAATCAATCTAACCCCGAACTTTGCGAGCTTTTAAACGAATGTATTGGTACGGGTTACGAGCTTGAAGGTTCGCAGCTTGCCGAATTTAAAAAGTTCGAAGACGACGAAAGCGTTTTAAAGCGTCTTGAAGAGATAAAACTTATTAAAAAGAAGCAGTTTGCTGAATTTGCAAAAAAGAAGCAGGGGCTTATTATCAACCCCGAAACTCTGTTTGACGTACAGGCAAAAAGACTGCACGAATACAAACGCCAGCTTTTGAACGTTCTGAATATTATCGATACTTATCTGGAATTATGTGATAATCCCAACCGAGAGGTCGTTCCGAAAACTTATATCTTCGGTGCAAAAGCGGCGCCTGGTTACGATATGGCAAAGAAAATTATAAAGCTTATAAATTTCCTTGCCGCCGAAATAAAAAACAACCCTGCGGTTAAGGACAAATTAAACGTTGTATATATGGAAGATTACAACGTCTCTATGTCTGAAAAGCTTATGCCGGCATCCGAAGTTTCTGAACAGATTTCCCTTGCGGGAAAGGAAGCCAGCGGTACAGGCAATATGAAGTTTATGATTAACGGCGCTTTAACCATAGGAACATTGGACGGCGCTAACGTTGAAATGGCCCAGGCTGTAGGTAAACAGAATATATTTATATTCGGGTTTAAGGCTAACGAAGTGGACGAAATATGGCGTAACGGATATTCTTCAAGCAAATACTATAACGAATCTCCTAAATTGCGCCGTATTATAGAAGCGTTAATTATAGGTTTTAACGGTGAATCGTTTGCGGATATCGCAAATTATCTGCTTACCGGTTCCCCGATAGCCGACCCGTATATGTGTATGGCAGATTTCGGAGCATATACAAATACGCAGCACAAGATTTCAAAACTTTATTCAAAAGATAAAATGAAATGGAATCAGATGTCGCTCAGAAATATTGCCGCATCGGGCGTATTTGCCGCTGACAGAGCAATTGCAGAATATGCAAACAATATTTGGAATCTTAAAAGTGTAAAAACAGAAAAATAACATATTTTCTAAACGCCGTGCATTTTTTGCACGGCGTTTAGCGTTGTTATGTCAGACATAATACATAAAAAGTTTGTTTTTGGTATTAAATTTTGTAAATTCTTCTTATTTTCGTTTAAATTTGTATAATTAAGAAAACATTTTATTATTAATAATTTTTTTGAAAATTAAGCCTTGACAACCGTATTTTAGTATGTTATTCTTATTTAAACACGCAACACTTCGTAAAAGCTGTGTTTTACGAAGTGTTGCGTGTTTCCCTACTTTTCAATTCCGAAAGAGATTTTTCAACCTCTTTTTCGGTTTTTTTCATTTTTTGTGGTTTTTCTTTTTTTTCAATTTGTTTAAATACATTGTAAATTGAAATCATTCTACTTGCGCATTCCCTGTAATTGTTTGCGCTAAAATATTGAAAGTGTTTAAAATCTTCATTAAAGTACATTACACGGTAACACCTCTTCGAAGTTCTTATTATAATAAATTCGTCAATCAAAGTTCTTTTGTTATATCGTGCAAAATGGTAATTATGATTTTTAATGTTATAGCTTAATTTATAAGCTCTTGTAAACTCCCCTGCTAATTCCGATATTAGCCAATGCACCGTTAGCCCTGGGGGCGCTCCCACCCTTGGACGTATGTATTTATAACTTAATGTATATTTCAAAATTATTCCCCAAACTCTTTATTACAATCAATTTCTAAAACTTCACCCGTTTTTACTAAAACAAATTTATTCTCACATTCAGGTAATTCCATTAATTCGCCATTATTAATTTTTTCCTTAATCTTTTTCTCAAATCGAATTAATGAAGCAAAGCGTTTATATGCACCAATATTACGAATATAATCACGACCATATTTGCAACCTTTTTCATAATCAGTCATATTATTATCAAGTAAATCAATAATAAATTCTTCATTATTAACAGCTTTGCTTAACCCTTTTTGAAAGTACGAAATATCATTGCAATGAATTTCACTTTCTGCGTAACTTGCTTTCTCTTCGTCCTCATTTTGATGAGTTAAATATTGAAAAGCTTTATATTTATCGCGAAGAGGTTCAACAAAAGTATTTTGCTCTCCCTTTACCATTTTTCGGACAACTTCAAAAGACTTATTCTGCTTAAAAGTACAAAGCACATGTAAATGATTATCAGCTTTATCTTTATCATGCAAAATCCACGCCCATTTAAATGCCTTATCTAAAAGTAATTGAATATCGCTTTCATTAACATTATAAGTTACAAGTGAAAAGCTATAATATCTATCTGACAAAATTCCACCTTCTTCAAAAAAATGTGTATGTGTGTGCGCTCTTGCATATAGATGCAAAACTATATGCAAGAGCGCTTACCAACTGTTGGCAAGCGTGGGAACTCACTGCCGTGAGCCTCCCCCACGCTTGCCATATTTACCAACATTAAGCCCCGAACAATATTGTTTTTTTTCGCACGCGCGCGGTGCGCCTCACACGCGAATTAACTTGCCGCATTTTAATTGCCTTTACCGACGGCTGAAATCAACCGTTCACCTTTTATTAGCATTACTGTCAACCTTTTTGTGCAAAGCCTATGCATACGCTCCGCTACCTCATTGGGCTTTGCAATATTCCTTTAACATACCCCGTCGGAATATACCATTAAAGGGAAGTTTTACTATTTTTTTCGTTTTTTAACCTCAACAGGACGGCTTAAAGGATGTTGAACTACAAAAGAATTTATATCTTCAACCGTTAATCCCCCTTTAACGTGTTCACGATAAAGATAGCCTACTTTTTCTATGTCTTTTAAAAAATACCGCTGACCGCTGAAACTATCGTAACAATCAAAAACGTCACCAAATACCCGAAATTTTCCGCGCTGAACGACGGGTATTTTGAAACGTACCCCAAGTTGCGAAAGCTCCTTTATAGCGTTATTTAGCTGACTTCTAATAAAGAAAAACCGCCAATATTGCCGACGCCAAAACAATAACCAACGCTTAACACCGCTTTCATACATATAATACGAACCAACGGTTAAATTGCGCAAAGCTTTGTCAAGGTCTCCGCCGTACTGCATATCAAAAATTATCGTTAGCAAGTTATGGCGCACATATTTTATTAAAGCGCGCAAATATTCGTTGAGACTGTCCCAATCACGACAATATGCGAGAATGTCCGCTTCTTGTATAAAAATGACAGAACCACGAGGAAAATATTGTACTTCAAAATCGTCATTAGGTAGTCCGAGTTTTTGTAAATCGACTTCGTGCGTATATATTCCTTTTCGGCGGTCTAAAAGAATAGGCGTATTTGAAAAATAAAGGGTTTCAGATATATCAAGCTCTATTCCGTTTTTTGCTTCATAATCATCCGCTAAGGCTCTCCCCTGCCGATATCGCCACTTCCGCCAATATCGATAATCTGTACGCAAAATTGCAGTTGCAAAAGAAGTCTTACCTGCGCCTTGCTCTCCGCAAATAGTATAAAACCCCGATGCTAACGGGGCTTTTTTTATTTCTTTCGTTAAATTCACTTACCGCACCACTTCAAAGCTTTTACTTCGCGTTTTGAATATTCTATAAACTCGTATTCAAGTACTTTTAATGCCATTTTTACGCCTGCATTATAACCGCGCAATAATTTAACTTGAACACGCAATTCACGCTGTTTTTTTAAAGCTTTTTTACGCTCTTTTAACTGCTTTTTTTGCTGTTTTTTAAGTTTACAACGAACAAAAAAATTTAATTGTTTCCAAGCCTTTCCTTGCGGTAAATAATCTACTTTCGGCAAATCAATCGGTACGGGTTCGCGCTTTTCTGCTTCTAAATAAGCGCTATGCCTCTCCCGTATTTTTGCCTCTACAAGTTTATAAAATAGCTCTACTTCTACCATTTATTCGCCGCTCCCTTTAATCTTTTTGATTAATGCATATATACCCCTAAACGGTAAACTTACAAGCCACCACAGGGCAATAAATACATATTTGATAACAACCCATATTCCTTTAAAAATAAGCCGCAATGGCGGAATAAAAATTGATAAGATTGATAAAACAATCAACACAGGCACAGCAAGAAATATAATTGCCCAAATTATGTACGAAACACCTGTTACACTTTCAAGGAACTTACAGAAATCAATAAACTTTTCCCACAAAGTCTTATCAGTTTGGTTGCCTGGTATATCATCCCCCGATTGCTTATTATCTACAACGCCGAGATTATAAACAACGCCGTTAGATTTAAAATGTAGACGAAGTATTGAAACAGAAGTTACAAGAGTTTTGCTTTCAGTATAAACCGTGCCATAAGAACCTGGTAAAATAGATTTTAAATATTCAGTTTCGCAGAAACGCAAAACCCATTGTTTATCTTTTAATTGTTTTTTAACTTCATTAGAAGTAACTTCTTTTTCAACAAATTCCGAAACTCTTTCAATTCTTTCCCAAGTATACTTAATACCGCCGATACCGTCAGCAGGGTTATTTACCTTGTCAGAATAATTTAAAGATATATATTTATCTTCAATTTGTCCGTACTGGTTAGCACCCGAAGAAGGGTGATAAAATGACTGCGAAGAATAATAAACATCCGCCGAATAAAGTTGGTCAATGCTGTAATCACAAGAAAAAGCAATATAATGACTATCGCAAGACCCCATAGACCAATTACCAATTTCAAACCCGTCAAGATAACGTAAAAAATCAACGTACTTATTTGTCACGGAAACAACATTAATGTTATGACAATCATAGTTAATTTGCCCGTCGATAATTTTGACGGTAAACAGTGTACCGACTTTAAACACAACACCATTAATTGTATTGTCATTGCCCGTAGGGTCGTCAATATCGCCGTACCAATTGCGGTAAATCGAAGTTATGTTGTAATAGCGGATGGGGTCAATACTTACCTTAAAATTATTTACTTTATATTTTGCAAATACACCTTTAGTATTTATCAACATTAAGTCATAAAGTTTTGTCGCAACTGAGGTTTTAAGACTGCAACCGTGACTTCCGCCGCCGCTACCACCGCCGCCCGAAGAACCACCGTTATCGTCATTCAAAGTATCGTCGTATTCGCTTAAATCTTCCGTAAGTGACATATTTATTTCAGTTGCAGTCAATGGCTTTACGTTCGCGGAGGGTTGATAAACGTAAACGAATAATTCCCCGTCCGTGCTTTCTGCAATTGTAATAACTTGTAAACTATAATTATTTTCAATTGCAGGGTAATCGTTTATATTGAAATTTTTGTCTTTTTGCAAATCTGCCAATACGTCCGTATAATTCTCAAAAGAGGCGTAAGCTTTTCCGCCTACGCCCCCAAATAATGAGAAAATAAGGAGAATGACAGCAAAAAAACATATCAACTTGTTATGTATTTTTTTAGTCATTTAAACCACCTTTAAAATGCGCCGCCTCCAGGATTAGTCGTAATGTTTGTAGGCGGCGTAGATATTTCCGTTACAAAATCGTCTGTAAACATAATATAACGGCTATCGTGAAATTCATATTTTACTTCATTGCCCGTAACATCAATGTAAGAACATATCATTTTAACCGAAATGTCAAAAGCATAATAATCACATTCACTTACGTCATTTTCAAGATAAAAAGCGGCTACCAATTTTTCATTAAAAGAATTTAATTCGCCGTATAAATCCGTATACTTTATACCCTGCGTAACATTATCAAAACTAACCGTTTCGTTTAAATCGAAGCTGTCGGAATGCTCACGCAGATATGATACCAATAATGGATTAACCTTAAAAGTAACGTTTGCAGAAAGTGTTGTCGGCAAAACCGTATAACTGTCCGAAATATAAAGGTTATCAAAAATGTTGTATATATCTTCTCTCGAAGTCATAAAAAAGTCATTTTCATCCCACAACGCCGAATATCTTGCAACATATTCGAATTGACTTGAAGAAGTAAGCGCGGAGTTTGCGCGAGAAGTTGCCGTTACAACTACGGGTTCGCCGAACGGCTGTTTAACCGCCAAAGTTGCGCTCGCGCCGAAATTAAAAGCAGGAACAAAATCAACATAATCGTTGATATTTTTACCGCTTGCCCATTCGCTTTGCGCATTTTTCCAATGACAAGACCAGCCGATACGTTTATTAGTTGTATTCACAGGCTCAAAATCAACCGTGATTACCTTAGCTTCTAAGGCTTGCGGACTTATTCCGTACGCCGCAAAGTCTGACGAAGCTATTGAATAGCTTGCAAGACTTATATTGTCTTTTTCAGTATCGTCTCTATCTTTACCCCAAGAATTGAACCAAGTCGCAACGTTACCGTTTTTAAACCATTCGCCATTAACTTGCGAACCATAACCGCAAGCGCATATCATTGCGGCGACGATTAAAACAATTAAAAAGGCTATAAAGCCTCTAAAAGTTTTTTTACTCAAATTTACCTGCCTCCTTGTTTTTTAAATTGTGCTTTCATTTTGTCTGCTCCGTCTTTTAACTGACGGGCTTGTTGCATAAGTTTTAATGCGCTTTGCTTTGCTTTTGCCGCATTTCCGTATGCTGTTTCAACGTCCTTTTTTGTCAACTTTCTAAAAGACAATTACTTTGCCTCCTTTGCTGTCAAATCAATGTTATCATTAATATCGCCGATTTGATAATCGCCAATATTAACCATTGAAAGCTCACGAGGTGTAATGTCGAGAATTTCAGCAATTATATTAGCTTCAAAACTCAACACTTCTTCACGGTAGCCCAAGTCTAAAACAAGTGCGTCATACTTCTTGTTGGTTTTAGAACCAACAGCCTTTCTATAAAATATTTTCAAAAAAAACTCCTTTCCCCGTCTTGCCGTTAGGTCAGCAAAAAATTTATTTAACCTTTCGGTTATGGTGGAAACGGCAGGGCTTGAACCTGCAAACCTTAACGTTCGATTACTCTTGCTTTACCATTTAAGCTACGTTCCCATAATTTGCCTTTTAACTAAGGCAATTTAACTAATAAATACTTTTACCGTATTTTGACCGAATATAACCTAACATTGTTTTGTACTTTGAATTACCGAATTGTTTCAAATTTCCCTCGTTTTTCAATATAAAGTTTTCACGCCTTTTTTCTGCGCGCCTATGTATAGCATAACTGATTGCGCGTTTTTGACTAAGTTTCATTTTTCAATATTCCTCCATTTAGTAACATTAAGACAAGCGCGGTTATTGCGCCTGCCCTACTCTGTTTTTATGCGGACTTGTAACCGCTGTTAGAGTTTCGCCCCGTTTATAAAGCCGATAGCACAACTTATTACATTCAGACTTACGGATTAACCGTAACGCCGTTTTTGTCTTTTCAATTCCCGAACGTGCACACGGTATACGCTGTTCGATATATCTAAAAAGTTTTAGCCGTTTTTAGTCGCTGTCCGTCTTTCGTGCGAACTGTTACGCCCACGGGTTCCGCCGTAAGTCGTTATATTTAAAATCTTCAAGCAAGCACACGCTTATAACCTCTAAACAGCGTGTTTTAATCTTGCTATACTCATTAATTAATGAGTTTACGCTAATACTATACTACTGAATTAATGAGTTGTCAATGGTTTTAATATAAAAAACTTGTATTTTAATGAGTTTTTTTTATAATGAAATATGAGGAATAAAAATTATGAACATAGAACTTTGGAAAAAACGTAAAAAAGAACTAAACCTAACCATTGACGAAATAGCAAAGAAAGCTAATTTGCCGAAAGGTAGCGTACAAAATATTTTTGCAGGTTATGTGCCAGACCCAAGAGCAAGCACTGTTGAAGCAATAGAAAAAGCGTTAGGCTTGAACAAACCCAACGCTAATAAAGGTGTATGGATACCTGTTTACGGAAATATTGCCGCAGGTATACCAATTGAAGCTATTGAAGATATTATTGACCAAGAAGAAATACCAACCGAAATGACAAATAACGGCGAATACATAGCTTTAAGAGTTAAAGGTTCTTCTATGGAACCAAGAATTAAAGAGGGTGACGTTGTAATCATAAAACGCCAAGAAACGATTGAAAACGGAGAAATTGCCGCTGTACTCGTAAATGGTAATGATGTTACTTTAAAACAAGTTAAAGTTGAAGATAGTGGAATTTGGCTTATTCCCTTTAACTCCGCTTTCCCTCACAAGTTTTACACTAAAAAAGAGTGTGCAGACTTACCCGTTCGTATTCTCGGCAAAATGGTTGAATTAAGAGCTAAATTTTAAAAAGGTAATAAATATGAAAATAGGTGCACAAATCTTTTTAAAGCTAATTTTATTAACAATAATAGTTTTATTTGCTCTATTCAATTACAAGTTTATTAGTTTTGAAAAAGGGATTAGCAAAACTAATATGAATAATATGTCCGTAAGCGAAGTTCTAACAACCGTTTATAACATAAAAGAAGTTGACTACTATCAAATTATGAACGAACCAAATTACAATGGACATAGACCAGGTAATTATCAACCACAAGATTACATTTACAGAGTATACATAGTAACAAATGAAGATGCATATTTACTAAAAGCAACACAAGATGATATTAATGCCTTTAACACAATAGGATTATTTAATAAAACATTAAAACCAAATAAAATTTCACCTATTCCCGTTTTTGTTGAAATAATAATTGGATTTTTAGTTTTGGTTATTCCTTTCGGTATTCCAAAAAAAACAAAAGCAAATGATAATTCCACTACAACAGAATAAACGTTTTTTAATTCATTTATCAGTTAATTAAACAAAAAAAGGCAGAGAATAAAAACCCTGCCTTTTCATTTATTTTAATTTGCTTTTAAAATTTCAATATTATATAATGAAATTAACCTTACAGTACCTTTTAAATACATAGTAAACTTTAAAAAGCCCTGCATTTGTTTTAAGCACCTTCAATCTATAATGCTGTGTTTTACGAAGTGTTTGATATGCTTATTTAAACCTAAAAACGTGTACTTCCCATTCTAATTTTTAAGGAAATTTTATTATGGCAAATTACTATGTTCAACGCAACAATAAAAATTTAGAAACAATCGAAAGGCTGCTCGACGAAGAACTGCCTTCCTTTTGCTACGATTATTTTCTTGCTATCGAAAGTCAAACTTCTACGCTGACGCGGCTCAATTACGCACACGATTTAAAAATTTTCTTTTACTTCCTTTCTGAAAAAAAATTCAGAAAAAGCAAAAGCGTTAAAGATATTACTTTAAACGATTTGGAAACAGTTACGGGAAACGACATAGAATATTTTTTAGGGTTTCTCTCCCACTATTTCTATTGCGGAAAAGAACACTCCTGCAATGACCGTGCCAAGGCGCGCAAACTGTCCTCTGTAAGAGCAATGTTTAAGCTTTTTTTTAATAAAGGTCTTATCAGTGTTGACAATACTGCAAAAGTTGCTACACCTAAACTTCACGAAAAACCTATTATCCGTCTTGACGGGGAAGAAATTTTCAGTATTATAGAAACAGCTGAAACAGGTGACGGGCTTTCCCCTCATCAACGCGCATATCATGAAAAAAATAAAGTTCGCGACAGAGCCATTCTTATGCTTTTTCTCGGCACAGGCATTCGTATAAGCGAACTTGTCGGTTTGAATAACGATGATATTAATTTTAAAGATAATTCATTTGTGGTGACCAGAAAGGGCGGAAACAAAGCAATTTTGTATTTTGACGAGGATGTTTCAGCTGCTTTGCAGCGATATCTTGACTATAAGGAAATGAATTATGAGGACTTAAAAGAGCCAAACGCATTGTTTGTTTCAAGCAACGGCGGACGCATTACTGTCCGTGCGGTGGAAAACATGGTGCAAAAATATGCTAAAATAGTCTCCCCTCTTAAAAAAATTTCGCCGCATAAATTGCGTTCTACATACGGTACGCAACTCTATAAGGCAACAGGTGATATTTATATTGTTGCAGATGTTTTAGGGCATAAGGATGTAAATACAACCCGAAAGCATTATGCCGCTATTAGCGATGAAAACCGCCGCGCTGTCGCAGGTAAGGTAAAACTCAAACCCGAAGATTAATTATTTTCTGCTATTTTATCAATTTCTTTTTCCGTTAAAAAGCCGTTTGACGCCCCGTTACAGGTAATTTTATGCGAGGCAAATATTTGCGCTCTGCGCAAGGCTTCATATACTTCATATCCGTTAGCATAGTAGTGTAAAAATGCGCTGAATAACGAGTCGCCTGCGCCAACGGTGTTGACAACATTCTCGGTTTTGAAAGCAGGAAATGCTTTTACGCTATCTGATTCACGAGTGTAAATTACCGTGCCTTCTGCGCCGCGTCCCATTACAATTATTTTATTTTTATAAGTTTTTGCCAACTGAAAAATAAATTCTTTATAATTTTCGCCGATATTCTCATCGCTTAAAAACAGAATATCGGCATATTTCATAAATTCGCTATTAAATTCGTCATTTACATCATAAAGCACATGTACATCTGTAGCTATCAGTTTCCCCTCTTCCTTTGCTATGCGCAACAACGAGCGGTTGAAATTTATATTGCAGGCTACGACTAAATCAACGTCATTTATCATCGAACGGTCGAAATTATATTCAGTTTCCTGAATATCTTTCAAATCACAGTAAATCTGCCTTTTACCTTCGTTATCGTATAAAACTGCGGAATTAGGCGTTCTTTTAAGATTTGCTTTAACATATTTTGTATCAATTGATAATTCCTGCAATGCGTTTTTTATCAGGTTTGCAGAAATGTCACGCCCTATTAACGAGGCTAAACATACCTTGTCGCCTAAAACAGTCAGCGCCTTTGCAATATTAAAAGCCACTCCGCCTACAAACGTGTCTATGCCGAAAAAATTATAATCTATCGGATAATACTGAATTGGAAACTGACGCACAGATACGTCTGTTTCGGTATTCAGAAGACCGCTGACTAGTATCTTCATATCTATCACTCCTCCTTATTGTCGAGCAATATTTTATCTATTTTGATTACTGCGCTATCCTTTATATCGAGACAATTTCCGCAATTATCGCAAATTTTTAACGGGTCTAAATCGCATATATCGCATTCGCCGCATTCTATACATTCCCTGTCGTACAGTACGCACTCCCTCTTATGTTCTTTCACTTTTTCACCTCAAGTTTATTTTAATACTATATTCGTTTAAATTCAAGTGAATTTTAGCAAACTTTTGTTTGATTTTTTATTTCTTTTCTGATAAAATAAATTTAAGAGGAAAATAATGAACAGGCAGATCGAAAAAACTAAAAACGAAGAAGCTGTTTTTGCTTTTATACAAAAGTTTATTACCGAAAACGGTTATGCCCCGTGCGTGCGCGAAGTTTGCAGCGCTTGCAATATAAAGTCCACCGCGACCGTGTTTAATATTATTAACAGGTTAAAAGAGCGCGGTCTACTTGAAAAATCAGAAGTTAAACGCCGTGCGATAGCTTTAAAAAGCAAGACTGTTTCAGTCCCTGTTGTCGGAACGGTTGCCGCAGGTCAGCCGATTTTTGCAACTGAAAACCTTGAAGGCTATGTCTCTTTGCCTGAGAATTTTTTTGCCGGCGGTGAACTGTTTATGCTAAACGTGCAAGGTTCTTCTATGATAAAAATCGGTATGTTTGACGGCGACAAGGTTGTTGTCAGAAAACAATCGACTGCGGAAAACGGCGATATAGTTGTGGCATTGGTTGACGACAGTGCAACTGTTAAGCGCTTTTATAAAAAAGACGGTAAGTTTATTCTTCATCCGGAAAACGACGATATGCAGGATTTTATTTTTGACGAAGTTTCGGTTATGGGCAAAGTTGTAGGATTAATAAGAAATATATAATAAAAAAGCGGATTTTTAATCCGCTTTTTCATTTATTTCGTTTATATCGTTTTCTGTTAAATTTTTTTCCGCTTCCTCTTCTTCGTCGTATGGGTTGACGTGAACGGTAACGTGTTTTATTAAAGGAAAATTCTCTTCTATTCCTTTATGAACGGTTTCGGCTATTTCATGTGCTTCATATAACGGAAGATTTTTATCGCAGGCGATTTCCGCAATAACATAAATGCGGTTTCCGAATTTTCTTGTCATAAGGTCGTCGATACGTTTTACTCCGCCGCACGAATTTATAAAGCCGCGTATTTCGTTTTCTGTCTTATCGTCGCAAGCCTCATCGGTCATTTTGTTAATTGCGTCAATAAATATTTTGATTGCGGCAAAAGCTATCATAAGACAAATAACAAGACAAGCAACGCTGTCAAGCACGGGAACGCCGTACATAGCGCCTACAACACCGACAAGACTACCAATTGAAGACAGTGCGTCTGAACGGTGATGCCAGGCATCTGCGCGCAGAGCAGCCGAATTGACCTTTTTTGCCGCAATTATCGTGTACCAGAACATCCCTTCTTTTACAACTATTGAAACCGCCGCGGCAATAAGAGCAATAAGTTTAGGCGTTTCAAAGTTAAGATATTCGCCCGTTACGATATTTTTAATGCCTGTGTAACCGATAACAAGTCCTGTTGCAAGTAAAACGACGGCTAAAACTATAGCGGCGACGCATTCAAATCTTTCATGTCCGAAAGGATGTTTTTTATCTGCTTTTTTTGAGGAAACTTTTACGCCGGCAATGACAATAACCGTAGAAAATACGTCGGATGCCGAATGTACGGCGTCTGAAACAAGCGCCATAGACGCGCCGAATATTCCGGCAATCAATTTAAATACCGTCAGCATAAAGTTTACTATAATCGTTATTACCGACGTTTTTATCGCCGTTTTTTCAATGTTAGGACTTTGCAATGTTTCTCCAACTTTTTAGTCAAATTTTATAGAAAATAAATTGACAAAATATGCTTTTTTAAATATAATATTCAAGTAAGTTAAATGCTGCTATGGCTCAGCAGGTAGAGCACGTCCTTGGTAAGGACGAGGTCACCGGTTCAAGTCCGGTTAGCAGCTCCACGCGGTTTATCTTAAGATAAACCGTTTTTTCTTTATATTTATTATAACCGATATAATAAAAATCCGCCGACCTAACGTACGGCGGCTTATTTTAAATTATCTGGTTTTTTTTGCAATAGCTATTCTTATGTATTTTTTAGGTTTTTCGGGCTCTGCCGTTGTCTCAACTTCGGGTTCCGCCTCTTCAATTTCTTCTGCTACCGCTGTTTCTTCAACCGTTTTTTCAATCTGCAATTCGTTATACACTTCTTCGGGAACTTCCACATCCAACCCCTCTGACTGTTTCATTTTAACATATGCGTGCGCGCACGGAAATTTAACACTCTTATCGCAATAATCGCAAAAAGGCGCGTACTCGCCGCATAAATCACGGTGAAACTGTGCGCTGTTGACCATTTTATCGACGTCAATGACAGTCTGCAACCGTTCAAGGTTTTCTTTTGTAAGATGGCTGGGCATAGAAAGTAATAATTTTAAAGGGTTCTGACTGTTCCACATAATCTTATCTCCTGATTTTATTATACAATAGTCAATAAATTTTATCAAGCGTTTGATATTATATTTCTTTTACGGTTAAAGCGGAAAGTATTTCCTCATATTTGATTTTACTGAAAGAAATACTGTTCGGCGAAGTGACAGCTGCGGTTCCGGCCGCTACGCCGCAACACAGAATTTCCTGCAAACTGCTCCCTTTGACAAGCGCGTTTACTGCCGCGGCTACCATTCCGTCGCCTGCGCCGACTGTGGAATTCATTGCTACATTCACGCTTTTAGAATAGTAACTTTTTTTACCGTCGGTTATTACGGCGCCTTGTTTACCTAATGAAAGCAACACCCTTTTAGCTCCGCAGTTTATAAGTTCGCGACAGCCTTCAAGCAAATCTTCTTTGCTTTTAATTCGCCTCTCCAAAGTTCTTTCCAATTCTTCAAGGTTGGGTTTTACAAGGTCTATGCCATGCTTTAACGAAACGCGCAGTCTTTCACCTTCTGTATCAACAACTTTGAGTACATTTTCAGGGACGGCAGATAAAATTCTGTCGTAATATTCAGGCGCCATTCCTTTTGCAAGACTGCCCGAAACGACTACTGCCTCGCAGTTTGCCGAAAGTCTACACACCAAATTAACAAGCTCATCCTGACTTTTTTCGCTGATTGCAGGACTAACGTCGTTTATTTCAGTAAGCATAGACTTGTTGTCGACAAATTTATAGTTCTCTCTTACACGCCCTTCGTTCCAAATAAATTTGTAAGGAACACCCTCGCGGTGCAGTTCTATTTCAAATTGATTGCCGTTACCCTCATACATAAACCCTGTTGCAAATACGCTTCCGCTTATGCGTGCAATACCTATCGCAACGTTTAAAGCTTTACCCGTAAAAAATACGCGTTTGTTTATAATATTATGGGTTTTGCCGACCGCGAGAGAATCGACTTCTATGTTTACGTCTATGCAAGGACTGAGACATACAGTCAAAATCATTCCCGTTCCCCCTAATCAGTTAAAAAAGCAAAAGCCGCTTTTGCGGCTTTTTACATAGAAATCATCTGCAAAGTTTCATAAAGTTCGTAGTTGAACTTCTTTTTCATACTTACCGCTTCGATAATATCCATATCGATAATTTCGTTTTTGCGTATACCGACAACCCTGTTACCAATGCCTTCGTTAAGAAGCCTTACAGCTTTATTTCCGAACTGTGCGGCAAGCATTCTGTCAGCCATTGTCGGCGAACCGCCTCTTTGTATATGCCCTATTGTAGTGGGGCGCACCGAATACGTTGTAACAGATTGAAGCTGTTTAGCAAACTCATCTGCTGTACAAACCCCCTCGGCAACAACAACTATGTTTGAGTGTTTGCCGTTTGCGCGCGAACGGTTAATCTTCATGACTATATCGTCGAGGTCAAATACCACTTCGGGAACGACAATTATTTCCGCACCGCTTGCAATTCCTGCAAAAAGCGCTATATCGCCGCATCTTCTGCCCATAACTTCGACTACCGAAATACGCTCGTGCGAGGTCATGGTATCCCTAAGTTTATTTATTACGTCAATACATGTATTAACCGCCGTATCGAAACCCAAAGTATAATCGGTATACTCAAGGTCATTGTCAATAGTTCCGGGAATGCCTATAGTGGGAACGCCGAACTCCTCAGAAAGACACTTAGCCCCTCTGAAAGAACCGTCGCCGCCAATAACGACCAAACCGTCGATTCCGCGAGCTTCAAGCGTTTTAACCGCTCTTTTCTGACCTTCTTTGGTCAGCATTTCCAGACAGCGCGCTGTTCTTAGTTTAGTACCGCCGCGCTGAACAATGTCGGAAACTGAACGCATTTCCATAGCGACCATTTCGTCGTCGATAAGTCCCTGATAGCCTCTTTCAACGCCGTAAACTTCCATTCCGAAATAAATTGCTGTACGCACAACAGCGCGTATGCAGGCATTCATACCGGGGGCATCGCCTCCGCTCGTCAGTAAGCCTATTCTTTTCATTATAAACCTCCAAACGTTTAAAGTTTTATGCTCGGCTAAAAAGCCTGCCCCCTTAAAGCATAAAACAAGCGCTCATCATTCCAAAGTTTATTATAACAAACTAAAAAATAAAATTCAAGGGTTTTAAGCAAATTAATTATTAATCTATATATTTAACATCGCGCTGTTCCAAAATAGAATACAATTCAGCTAAAAGTCCCCTGCAATAGTTTACGCCAGTAGGTAAAACATATCTTTTCTGTCCCCTGACAATCCTGCAAACCGTTTGCCCCTCGTAATTTGTAAGAGTTGTAAGCAGTTCTTCGAAAGTTTCATCGTCAAGCGCGCTTGCGTTTACCCAAAGAACTTCCTGCCGCACTTCACGCACAGACTCTTCCTTTTTATCAGGGTCGACGTTAATTTCAGTCAATTCGTCTACAATACAGCTTATGCCCCTTTCCTGGTCAACGTCGAGTTTTCCCGTCAACTTTACAATTTTGTCGTTTCCGATAAAAGGCTTGACTTTTTCGTAAATTGCCGGAAAGCAAACGCATTCCAAACTTCCGTAAACGTCCTCTATATTAAGGAATGCCATAAATGCGCCCGTTCTCTTTGTCGTCGTACGCCTGAAAGAGCCGATAATACCGGACATTGTTATCCTCATACCGTCCTGTATTCGGTTGTAAGTACGGGTACCCTCTTCGTCTTCGACATAGTCGTTTAAAAGCGAACAGTCAAAATTGCAGCCCTCAACGCTATGCATAAACTTTTCAAAAGGATGTCCGCTGACGTATACGCCTAAAACTTCCTTTTCCTTTGCAAGTTTAACGCTTTGCTCGAATTCGGGAATATCGGGGTATTCCGCTTCCAATGTCTCATCCTCTATAATATCGCCGAAAAAGCTCATTTGCGCGCTGTTTTTCTGTTTGTTTATAGCTTTTGCGCGAGTACATAAGTCTTCGTAAATCTGTTCAAGTTGAGAGCGGCGGACGCCCATTTCGTCGAAGGCACCGGCGTAGATAAGCCCTTCGACAAGGCGCGAATTTAAATCGCCTATACAGCGCGAAATAAAATCCGGGAAGCTTTTAAAATCGCCGTTTTGCTCCCTTTCGGCTATAATGCTGTCTACAACTGCCTGTCCGACGCCTTTTAACGCAGAAAGACCAAACCTTACACCGTCCTTTTCAACTTTGAAAACCGAACGGCTTTTGTTAATGTCTGGCGGTAAAACTTTATATTTTTTATCTTTCAGGTAAAGAACGTATTTTGTAATTTCGTCTATCTTATTCAGGCGGTTATTTAAAAGTGCGCATATGAATTCTTTACAATAATATCTTTTGAGCCACGCCGTCTGATACGCAAGCGTCGCGTATGCCGCCGCATGCGACTTATTGAATGCATAAGATGCAAAACCTTCCATATCGCCGAAAATTTTATTCGCAACGTCCGCGGCAATACCGTTTTCAACGCAGCCGACTATCGTACTGCCGTTGATATCGCTTACGCCGCCGTTGATAAATTTATCTTTCTGCGCCATAAGGGTCTTTTTATCTTTTTTACCCATTGCGCGGCGCACAAGGTCAGCTTCGCCGAGAGAGAAACCTGCAAGGTCCTGAAATATTTGCATTACCTGTTCTTGATAAACGGGAATACCGTATGTGACCTTCAAAATTTTCTCTTCCTGTTTGCAGTCGTAAACTATAGCTTCCTGACCGTGCTTTCGCGCGCAAAATGAATCAATAAATTTCATCGGGCCGGGTCGGTAAAGCGACACTCCTGCTATCAAGTCTTCAAGAGTGTCGGGTTTGAGGTTCTTCATGAACCTTTTCATGCCTCCGGCTTCGAGCTGGAACACCCCGTCGGTGTCACCCTCGGCAATCAGCGAATATGCCCCCGAATCTTCATAGCCTATTTTGTTAAAATCAACTTCCCTGCCGAAATCTTCTTTAACGTAATCGACGCATTTTTTAATATCTGTTAGCGTCACCAACGCAAGGAAGTCCATTTTCAGCATTCCAAGCGCTTCAATTTCTTTCGCCACGAATTGCGTTGTAATATCTTCGCCGTTTCTGGAAAGAGGTACATTGTCTGCTATTCTTTTCTGACATATAACAACGCCGGCAGCGTGCATACCCGTCTGTCTGGGCATACCTTCTATTTTAAGCGCCATATCTATAACGCGGCGCAAAGTATCGTCTGTTTCGTAGATTTCGCAGAATTCACTGTTTCTTGCCGCTCTCAGCTCGTTATACTTGCCTTCAAGGTCGGCCTTTTTATCTTCGTCGGTCTCCTTTTCAAATTTTGCTTTTGCCCCCTCGATTCTTCTTCCGAGCAAATCGCTGATAGAAGTTTTGCCGTCCATTATTTTTGTGAGCCTATCCGTTTCGGAATAGGGTACGCGCATAACTCTTCCGACGTCTTTAATCGAGTTCTTAGCCGCCATAGTGCCGAAAGTTACAATCTGGCACACGTTTTCGACGCCGTATTTCTGTCTGACGTATTCAATAGTCTCCTCACGCCTATCAGTGCAGAAGTCTATATCGAAGTCCGGCATCGAAACACGGTCGGGGTTAAGAAAACGCTCGAAAAGCAAGTCATACTGTAAAGGCTCAACGTCCGTTATACCTATTGAATACGCAACGATAGAACTAACGCCCGAACCTCTTCCCGGTCCGACAGGTATCCCCTGTTCTTTTGACCAATTTATAAAATCCCAGACGACAAGATAATAATCGGCGTAACCCATTCCGCAGATTATATCAAGTTCGTATTTCGCCCTGTCGAGTTCTTTTTGTGAAAGTTTTTCGCCATAGCGGAATTTCAGACCTTCGTCGGTAAGCTTTCTTAAATATTCCGCCGCAGTCGACCCGTCAGACGGCACATATTCGGGAATAAGAGTTTTATCCTTTATCGGATAGCCTTTTTTGTCCAAATTGAATGCAGGTTCTGTAACTTTATCGGCAATTACTCTTGTGTTTTTAATGGCTTGAGGGTGGTTGGGAAACAGCGCGGACATTTCATCGCCGGTCTTGAAATAGAATTCGTCTGTCGAAAACTTCATCCGCTTAGGGTCGTCAAGCTGTTTTTTCATTTGGATGCACATCAGCACATCCTGCATTTCGGAGTCTGATTTTTCAAGATAATGAACGTCGTTCGTTGCGACAAGTTCCGCGCCGATGTCTTCGGCAAGTTTGATTAACAGAGGCAGAACCCGTTTTTCTTCATCGATGCCGTGGTCTTGAATTTCGATATAGAAATCTTCCCCGAACGCGTCCTGCAATTCCAATGCGAGTTTTTTTGCGCCATCGTAGTCCCCTGCAAGCAGTCTTCTCGGTATTCCCCCCGCAAGACAGGCGGAAAGACAAATTACGCCGTCGGAATGCTCTTTCAAAACTTTATAGTCGATTTTCGGTTTATAGTAAAAGCCGTCTACAAAAGCCATAGAGTCGAGTTGAACAAGATTTTTATAGCCTGCTTTATTTTTGGCAAGCAATATAAGATGTTCGGCAGTATTGGAAGATTTATCGTTCATGTCTGCGGTCATATAGAACTCGCAGCCGATTATGTACTTTATTCCTGCTTGGTAAGCTTTTTCCGCAAGCTGTAAAGTACCGTACATATTGCCGTGGTCGGTAATACATACGGTATCTATGCCGTTTTGCTTACAATAATCTATAAGATTATCAATCTTGCAAGCGCCGTCAAGCAGCGAATATTCTGTATGAAGGTGCAAATGTACAAAGTCTGTCATAAGTACTCCTAATCCGTCAGCGAGGCGGCAATCTCGCTCAATTTCCTCATTCTGTGATTTAAACAGCTTTTCGAAATTTTCAGTCTTTCAGCAAGTTCCTGCATAGATGCGTTTTTGTCTGCAAGCCTGCACTCGGCTACTTCGAAAAGATTCTTATCAAGGCTTTGCAGACCGATTGTCTGCGATATGGTCTCAATCGCTTTGACCTGGTTGACCGACGCCGTAACTGTTTTATCTATATTTGATACCGAACAATTATTGACCCTGTTGGCGTTGTTCTGTTTATCTTTGAATTCCACAAGCTTATTAAGCTTTTCCAGACTTTTACGGCAGTCCATAAGATTCATAAGGTCGGAAATTACCGCTTTGCTTTTGACATAAACAACGCATTTATCTTTCCTTGTAACAAGTTTTGCAAGTATTTCGAACTCGCAAAGAAGCTCGCAGAACTCCCCTGCCGTCAATTTATTGGAAAAAACTATCTCAAAATGGTAACCTGTGCGACTGAAAACGCCTTCTTCCGGCAAAGTACAGCTTCCGCCGCCTAAAAATGCACCGCGAATATAATTTATTTTACTTGATTCGCAGTCAATAAGCCCTTCGTCTATTCCGAATAAAAGATATTTTCCTTCACCGTCGTCACCGACAATTTTAAGCTTGCTTAAAAGCGCGTCCGTTTTTTCGTCCGCGCATTTAAAAACAAGCTTGTCTTTACCGCTCAGCAAATCGAATTTTGCGCCTGCAACCGTAAGTGAAAGCCCGAAAGTTTCTTCGAGAATTCCCGAAAGATATTCTGCAGTGCACTCGTTTTCGGTCACTATTTCAAACCCGAACAGTCCGTTCTTTGATATTATGCTTCCGCTGGTTCTGATAAATGCCGACACTATTGCATATGCGGCCTTTTTGTCGGACAAACTTAAAGAAGTTATTTCGTTTTTTATTTCTTCGGTGAAGCTCTGCATCTTTTTACAAATTTTTTGCCTTATATTCTGCAAATCTGAAATTAGGGAATCTGCCGTCAATATTGTCGATTTGTTCAAGCGGAACATCTGCGTCTTTTAACAGCTCTTCCGCAATTTTTATATCTCCCACCCTTTCCGCGGAGTGTGCGTCGGAATCAATAACAAACCTTACGCCCGTTTCAGCCATCGCATTCAGTTCTTCGGCGGAAATGTGGCGTTTTTTTGTATTAATTTCAATATATGTTCCGTAATCGGCACAGCATTTAGCAACTTCTGTAAGATTACAATAACATTTAAAATTTATATGCGTAAGAATATCCAAAGGATTATTTTTAACAAGATTGATATAGGCTTTGGTGGTAATGTCGATTACTTTTTGCGAAGGTTTCTTACCGAACTTGTATGCAGCATAATTTTTTATCATTATGTTATACATATCCGAAAAACTTTTATATCTTAAAACTTCATGTATTCCGCAAAGAAACAAATCGAAATACTTTAAATCACTCTCTTTCATATCAGCTTGTCCGCTTACGGAAATCAAGTTGCTTTCCATCCCCATAAGCACTTTAACGCCCGTAAGTTTTTCCGCTTCTTCGATTTCGCGTCTTAAATCCGCAAGATTTCTGCGTTTTAAGCCGAATAGCAAATGGTTAAATCCGTGGTCTGTAATTCCTAACTGAAAAATTCCCTTGCTTTTTGCCGCCTTAGCGTTTTCAAGAACTGTATTTTTTCCGTGAGAATACGGAGTATGAGTATGATAATCACCTGTCAGTATCATTAAATTCACCTATGTAAACGACTTCCTCTTCAAGCAAAATATGTGTTTTTTCGTATACTTTGTCTTTTACAAATTGAATAAGAGAATATACGTCGTCAGAGTTTGCTCCGTTATTAATAATAAAATTGGCGTGTTGCATACTGACCTCAGCGCAACCGATGGTTGCTCCCTTTAAACCGGCTTCGTCAATAAGCTTGCCTGCGCTGTAACCGTCAGGATTTTTAAATACGCACCCGCAACTTTTTCCTTTTGGCTGGCTGCGCCTTTTAATTAACGCCTGACTTATATTATCACATATTTTTTGCGGTTCAGCATTTTTATATTTCAGCAAAACAGATAAAATTATACTATTTATGTCACGCATAGTACTATGCTTATTGCTAAAATTGCATTCTTTGTTCAAAAAATCGTGAGTTTTCCCGTCATATAGTCGCACAGAAATAATATCATCACAAATATGTCTACCGTTTATACCGCCATTCATAAACGCTAATCCGCCTATGCTTGCAGGTATACCTGCCAAATATTCAAAGCCGCCAATCCCGTTATATTGACAAAAACTTAATAGTTCCGAAACTGTTGTTCCGCATAAAACTTTTAAATTATCGTCTACTATTTTTATACCTTTTAAAAATTTTGTACAGATTACAGCTCCGTCAAACGGTTTGTTTGAAGCAAGTATATTAGACCCGTTGCCTAAAACAATAAATTTTTCACCTTTTTCTAATAGATAATTGAATACGGCTATTGCTTCCTCTTCGCTTTCCGGAAAAAAAGCTTCTTTTGCTTTTCCACCCAATCCATAGGTTGTGTATTTTGAAAAGTAAAAATCACTGATTTTATGAATGCCGTTCAAAATTTTTTGACTGCTATACAAACCTTACCTCTACATAATACCATTTTTTAAAGCTTATTTCAATTAATTAAGCAAATTTTTCAACTTTTTTAAGTCGCTATTTAAAACTGCCTGTTCAAGCTCTTTTTTCATTGACTCACTTATCGGCGATGTAAGTTTGCTTTCATAACTCAAATTTTCCATTTCTCTCATTTCGTCGTCATAAAGATTTTTCCCCGTGTACATAAGACCGAGTTCATTTATATTATTACTCTCTGAAATTAAATGATTTATAAACTGTGTTGCAATACTTTGTTTTTTCGAATCTTTGGATGTTACCGATATAATCTGATAAAGGTCGTTAAACTGCGTAATTGGGCTTATTTTGAATTCTGCACCTCGCGTTTTCAACCTGAATATATCTCGCTGTGTTCCCAGCAAATATTTGTATTTGCCGTTTAAAAGTTCAACATAAGCGCCTGTGGGGTTTGCTTTCGCCGCGCCGTTTACTCCACACAAAATTGCGGCAATATCCGCAAAGTTCCCCGTTCCTGCATTGATTATAAGGTTTTCAGCGGAAACGTCCTCAAAGTTTGCGGTTGTTTCGAGACTTAAATAACAATAACCGCCATGGCACCAAGTTTGATAAGCTTTTCCACCGCATATATAACTTTCCAGTCCGTACATTCCTGCGCCGTATGAAATCATGTCGGGCAGAGTTCCGTTTTGCAGGTTTAGCCTCGCAGCTTCGGCTGTTATCGCTGTAACAGTAATATAGTATTTAACCTTTTTTGAAAAACTGACGGCTACATTTTGCAGATATGCTGCTCTTGACCCTTTTCCGCCCTCAAACCCGTCAATCTGCCAAAGTGAAAGCACGGTTACGTCCTCTTTGCTTTCTGCTTTGCTTTTTGAAACCGCAGCCATAATCGGAACGGATATTACTATTGCCAGACTGATAATAAACAGGAATACTCTGATAAGTTTGCTTTTTTTAATAAGTTTTATTTTCGGCATATATTATTTTATTTTTTATACCATAAAAAAATACGTTGGGGGAGTACTCTGAACAAGAATACTCCCCCTCGCTTATTCGTAAAAACGCTCCTTAAGCGTTTTAACAAACAAGCACATATATAATAAAGCGTAACGCTTGTATAAATATCATTTGCAAACATTCAGAAATTATACAAAAAAATACCGCCATATTCGGCGGTATATAAAAATTTATTCTTCTTCGTCATCCGGCAGGTCTACATTGTGATAAACAGCCTGCACATCGTCAAGCTCTTCAAGCTTGTCAAGCATTTTCATAAAAGTTTCAAGCTTGTCCTGTTCCAATGTAATAAGGTTTTGCGGAATCATCTTTATTTCAGCTTCCAAGAAAGTTACGCCTTTGCTTTCAAAATACTTTCTTGCCTGAGACCATTTCTCAGGCGCTGTGTATACTTCGTAAACGTCGTCCTCAGCAACATAGTCGTCGGCCTCGGCTTCAAGGCAGTATTCCATCATTTTGTCTTCGTCAAGCGCAACGGTTCTTTCTATAACTAATACGCCCTTGCTGTCAAAGTTATAAGAAACGCAACCCGTTGAGCCCATCTGACCGCCGCATTTTCCCATTGTGGAACGTATATCTCCGGCAGTTCTGTTTACGTTGTCCGTAAGTGTTTTTATAATCACAGCTGAGCCTGCAACGCCATAGCCCTCGTAAGTAAGTTCCTTATAATCTTTATCGCCCAATTCGCCTGCCGCTTTCGCAATACAGCGCTTAATATTTTCGTTGGGCATATTTGCGGCCTTTGCCTTAGTTATAACGTCCGCAAGTTTAGAGTTTGTGTCGGGGTTGGGGTTGCCCTTTGCCGCCACCGCAAGTTCTCTGCCGATTTTTGTGAACACAGCCGCGCGCGCTGCGTCCGTCTTGCCTTTTTTAGCTTGAATATTGTGCCATTTTGAATGTCCTGACATTGTTTCACCTCATTCTATCGTACTTTAATTGATACATTGCAATCCCTGCGGAAACTGCGGCATTTAAGCTTTCGCAAGTATCCGACATGGGAATTTTTACTTTATACTCAGCAACAGAAATAATTTCATCGCTGATACCTCCGCCCTCGTTACCTACGCAAAGGCAGAATTTTCCCGGCGGATTGAATAAGAAAATATTTTCACCGCCCATATCCGCACAAATTAACGGAACGTCTTTTAAAACGTTTAAAATTTCTTCTCTGCCGCCCTGAAACACTTTTACGAAAAATATTCCGCTCATACTCGCCCTTACTGCTTTGGGCGAATATGGGTCTGTACAATTTATTAAATAAATTTCAGAATATCCTGCCGCGTTCGCCGTTCTGATAACCGTTCCTAAGTTGCCCGGGTCTTGCAAACAATCCAAAAGGATGCAACTTTTTTCAGGGGGAACAAGTTTATTTTCCTTCATTTCAACTACGGCAAGCACGCCTTGCGGCGTTTTTTCGCTCGAAATACTTTCAAATACGCTTCGGCTTACATATACTGCTTCGCAAAATTCGTCTGAAAGCTCTTCCGTGCAGATAATATATTTAATTTTGCAACCTGCCGCAATACATTCCCTGACGGGTTTAATACCCTCTACAATGTATTCGCCTTTTAATCTCCTGAATTTTTTGTCGTTCAGTTTTGCGATTTCTTTTATCAGCGGATTGCTTTTAGACGTTATTACCATAATGACATATAAATGCAAAAATAAGCCTTATTAAAGGCTTATTTTACAATTTTGATTATAACGCAGCCTTAGCCTTTTCCGCAAGAGCGGCAAAAGCCTGTGCGTCGTTTACTGCTATATCCGCAAGCACCTTTCTGTTAAGGGTTATGCCTGCAATTTTAAGACCGTGCATAAATTTAGAATACGAAAGTCCGTTTATTCTTGCCGCAGCATTTATACGGGCAATCCAAAGGCTGCGCATATCGCGCTTTCTAAGCTTTCTGCCGATATAAGCATAATTCAAGGACTTCATAACCGCTTCTCTTGCGATTCTGTAAGACTTTGATTTGTTGCCGAAATAGCCTTTTGAAAGGCGGAATATCTTTCTACGCTTCTTTAAAGCGTTTACACTTCTTTTAATACGCATTGCTTCTTACCTCCTGTTAACCCTTATAAGGAATCATTGATTTAACGGTTGATTCCTGCGTAGTAGAAACAAGCGTATTCTGACGCAAATTTCTCTTTCTTTTTCTGTTCTTTGTTTCAGCCTTATGGTTCTTGCCGCCGTGGGGTCTTTTAACCTTGCCGGTAGAAGTAAGCCAGAAACGCTTTTTTGTGCCGCTATGGGATTTCTGCTTGGGCATAATTGTATCCTCCGATTTGATAATTTCTTAATTTATGATTTAACGGGTGAGAGCATCATTGTAATCATTCTGCCCTCGGTAGACGGCTTCTTGTCCTGAACGGCTTTTCCTTCAAGCCCTTCAAAGAAGTCCTGCATAACCTTTACACCCTGGTATGCACGCGCGTTTTCACGCCCTTTCATCCTAATTGAAACTTTGACTTTATTGCCAGCCTCTAAAAATTTAAGGCACTGTTTTGTTTTAACGGCAATATCGCCAACGTCAATCGTCATAGAAAGGCGTATTTCTTTCAATTCGACTATGGTCTGATTTTTGCGGTTTTCCTTTTCGCGTTTAGACTGTTCGTATTTAAATTTCGAATAGTCCATAATTTTGCATACAGGCGGAACAGCGTTAGGAGAAATCTTAACCAAATCGAGTTCTGCATCGTTTGCAAGACGCTGAGCCTGATATGATGACATTACGCCCAACATTTCACCGTCCGCACCGATAACCCTTACTTCCTTGTCGCGTATAGCTTCATTTACGGAATATAAGTCTTTTATAATCATATACCTCTTTAAAAGATTTCCGAAAAAATTCGGGCTGCAAAAGCAACCCGAACAATGTAAGACAATTAAAGCCTTTTAAACATTATTATGCCGAACAAAATTTCCGTACGGCGAAAGGGGTCAACCTTTGCTTAACGATAATATAATAACAGCGTTCGGTCTTTTTGTCAAATGTTTTTATTTAAAATATTACTTTTTCTGCGTTTTCTTTTACAACTTTCAAAATAAATTCTTCCGCAGAAACAGTTTCTTTATTTTCAGTTCCGCGCTTATTTACGTTTACGGTTCCGTCTTCCGACTCTTTATCTCCCACCACAATAACATAAGGCGTCTTTTCAAGCTTGGCTTCCCTTATTTTATAGCCGATTTTCTCATTGCGCTTATCCACTTCGTATCTTATGCCGACATAACCGAGCTTTTTCGCAATCTCCTCGGCATACCCAAGCGTTCTGTCCGTTATAGGAAGTATTTTAACTTGCGTGGGGCACATCCACAAAGGGAACGCGCCGGCATATTTTTCTATCAGAAGAGCAAGCGTCCTTTCATAACAACCTATTGAACTGCGGTGAATGACGTAAGGCGTCTGCTTTGTTCCGTCAACGTCAACGTACTGCATTTCAAAGCTATGCCCTGCGGCAAAGTCTATCTGAATGGTTATAAGCGTGTCTTCTTTTCCGTAAACGTTCTTGGCTTGGATGTCGAGCTTGGGTCCGTAGAACGCAGCTTCGTCGTCGGCTTCGACATAATCGAGTTTCAGGTCGTCCAAGATGACTTTCATCATACTTTCAGTCTTATTCCACGCTTCATCGTCGTCGATATATTTGTCCGACTTTGATTTACCGCGTTTTGAAAAACGGAATGTAACGTCGTTTCTCATACCAAGCGCTTCCAAAATATAATACGAAAGGTCAAGACAGCGTTTGAATTCCTCTTCAACCTGCTCTTTTGTACATATTATATGACCGTCGGAAAGCGTAAACTGTCTCACCCTGATAAGACCGTGCATTTCTCCCGAAGCTTCTTTTCTGAATTCCGTAGCTGTTTCGGAATAGCGGCAGGGTAAATCGCGGTATGATTTAAGCCCGTTTTTAAAAATCTGGTATTGGAACGGACAAGTCATAGGGCGCAAAGCCATAATTTCTTCGCCCTTGGGGCTTTCGCCGTTTTTATCGACTTCGCCCAAAATAAACATTTTATCGCGATAGTGCGACCAGTGGCCCGAAATCTTATACAAATCTGATTTTGCCATATTGGGGGTCTTGGTTATCATAAAGCCGCGTTTAGCTTCTTCGTCCTCGACAAAGCGAGTAAGTATCTGTAAAATTTTCGCGCCCTTAGGCATAAGGATAGGCAATCCCTGCCCCACTACGTCGCTCGTCATAAAGATTCCGAGGTCGCGTCCCAATTTATTATGGTCGCGTTTTTTAGCTTCTTCTGCGGCTATAAGATATTCCTCTAACTGAGCTTTTTTCTCAAACGCAGTTCCGTAAATACGGGTAAGCATTTTATTCTTTTCGTTTCCGCGCCAATATGCGCCGGTGAGCGAAGTCAGTTTAAAAGCCTTAATTTTTCCGGTGTTCGGCAAATGAGGACCTCTGCAAAGGTCGGTAAACGAACCTTGTTTATAGAATGAAATTACCGCGTCTTCGGGCAAATCTCTGATAAGCTCTTCTTTGTATTTTTCACCGTATTTGTGCATAAGCTTCAAGGCTTCTTCACGGGGCAGTTCAAAACGCTCTATTACGGTTTTGGAGTTAATTATTTTCTGCATTTCCGTTTCGATTTTAGCAAAATCATCCTGTGTTATGGGAGTTTTAAAATCGATATCGTAATAAAATCCGTTTTCGATAACGGGGCCTATAGCAAGTTTGCAAGTAGGGTAAATATTTTTCAGCGCCTGCGCAAGAACATGCGCGCAGGTATGACGGTAAACTTCAAGCCCTTCCCTTTCTTTTAATGTAACAATTTCCAGCATATCGCCGTCGTTGAGCGTGTGCGACAAATCGCAAAGCTCTCCGTTTACTTTTGCCGCGACTGCCGAACGGGCAAGTCCTTCGCTTATCTTTGCCGCGACAGCCGCACAGCTTGCGCCGTTTTCCGCTTCGATTACGTTTCCGTCTTTTAATACGACTTTCATATATATCTCCTCCGAATAAAAAAATCCTTAAACGATAGTATCGTTTAAGGACGCAAAATCATTTAATGCGCGGTTCCACCTTAATTGCCTTTGCAAAATGCAAAAACCTCTTTCCTGTTACCTGAATTTGTTTAAAGTGGTTTCCCGTTATCCTTATAATTATGCGGCTTCCATCGCCCCGCACTCGCTGTGAATTCATCGGCGGTACTTGTCTTTATTCAAGTATTTATATATTAGTACAATTAAACATTTTTGTCAACGCTTTTATCGGAAAATTATTTGCCATTTTTACACATAAACTGTATAATTAAACGTAATTGAAATCATTAAGGAAACAAAACTATGGCGTATACCGATTTCGGCAGAGTAGAAAAAAAATGGATAAAATATTGGGACGAACACAAGACGTTCCATACCGATTTATACGACTTTTCCAAACCAAAATACTACGTTCTGGATATGTTCCCCTATCCGTCGGGTTCGGGGCTTCATGTCGGACACCCCGAAGGATATACTGCGACGGATATTCTTGCAAGAATGAAAAGAATGCAGGGATTTAACGTCCTCCATCCTATCGGTTTTGACAGCTTCGGTCTTCCTGCCGAACAGTTTGCCATAAAAACAGGCAATAATCCCGAGGGCTTCACCCAAAAAAATATAGAAACTTTCACTAAGCAGTTAAAAATGCTCGGGCTTTCTTATGATTGGGAACAGACGGTTTCAACCTGCGACCCATCGTATTATAAATGGACGCAGTGGATTTTCAAACAGCTTTACAACGAAGGACTTGCGCGATATGTAGAAACACCGGTAAATTGGTGCGAAGAACTTGGTACAGTACTCGCAAACGATGAAATAATTGACGGCAAAAGCGAGCGCGGCGGTTATCCCGTAGTGCGTAAAAATATGAAACAGTGGGTTATTGATATAAACAAATATGCCGAAAAACTTTTGGAAGGACTTGAAAAAATAGACTGGCCCGAATCTTCTAAAACCGCGCAAAGAAATTGGATAGGCAAATCTGTCGGCGCGGAAATTAACTTTAAAGTTGCCGACACCGAAGAAAAGTTTACAGTATTTACTACCCGTCCTGATACTATTTTCGGCGCAACATACTGTGTTTTAGCACCTGAGCATAAACTTGTAGACAAAATTACAACCAAAGAACAAAAGGCCGATATAGAACAATATAAACGCGTTTGCGCAATGAAGTCGGACCTTGAAAGAACGGAATTGAGCAAGGAAAAAACAGGCGTGTTTACAGGCGCGTTTGCAATTAACCCTGCAACCAATAAACAAATACCCGTTTATATTTCAGACTACGTCCTTGCCTCTCACGGCACGGGCGCAATTATGGCTGTGCCTGCGCACGATACGCGCGATTACGAATTCGCAAAAAAATTTGGTATCGATATTATTCAGGTTCTTGAGGGCGGAAATATTTTAAAAGAAGCTTATACAGGCGACGGCGTTCATATTAATTCTGAATTTTTAAACGGACTTAATAAGCAGGAAGCAATAGATAAAGCGTGCAAATGGCTTGAAGAAAAGCGCTGCGGCAAAAAGGCGGTTACTTATAAACTGCGCGAATGGATATTCGCACGTCAGAGATATTGGGGCGAACCTCTTCCTATAATTCATTTGGAAAACGGTGAAATAGCAGTTCTTGACGACAGCGAACTTCCCCTCACTCTCCCTGCAATGAAAGATTATAAAGCCCATGGCGGCAACGCGCCGCTTGAAAATGCAAGCGATTGGGTAAACGTTACTTACAAAGGCAGAAAGGGCAGACGCGAAACAACGACAATGCCCGGGTCGGCGGCGTCAAGTTGGTATTTTTTAAGGTATTGCGACCCTAATAACGATAAGGAGTTTGCTTCGGCTGAACTTCTTAACCATTGGATGCCCGTAGACTTCTATATGGGCGGCAAAGAACACCTTGTGGGACACTTACTCTACTCCCGTTTCTGGAATAATTTCCTTTATGAAAAGGGATTGGTTCCTTGCAGAGAACCGTTTAAAAAGCTTTTCCATCAGGGACTTATTTTGGGCGAAGACGGCAATAAAATGTCAAAAAGCTTAGGCAATGTTATTAACCCCGACGATATAGTTTCAGCTTACGGCGCGGACGTTCTCAGGATGTATGAAATGTTTATGGGACCCGTTGCAGACAGCAAGCCGTGGTCTACCGCCAATATTGAGGGCGTTAAAAAATTTATAGACAGAGTTTACAGGCTCTATTGCGAACTTGATGTAATCACCTCCGCCCCCAATAAAAATCTTGAAAAAATTTATCACCAAACGGCGAAAAAAGTCACTGAAGATTACGAAGCAATGAAAATAAACACCGCAATATCCCAAATGATGATTTTCGTGAATGCGGTTTATAAAGAAATTTCCGACGGCAACGGCTTCCCGAAAGAGTACGCCGAAGGCTTGATTAAACTTCTTAACCCTGTTGTACCTTTTATTACCGAGGAAATATGGACTACGGTTTTAAACCACACCGAAACAATCGCATATGAAAAATGGGTTGAATACGACCTGTCAAAATGCGGCGACGACTCAGTGGAATACGCAGTACAGGTAAACAGCAAAATCAAAACAAAAATTACCGTGCCTGCTGATATGGGCTCAGCTGAAATTGAAAAACTTGTAAAGCAAAATACAGAAATTGCTCCGCTTATTTCAGACAGGGAAATCAAAAAATTTATAATTGTCCCCAAAAGATTGATTAATATAATTTTATAATAAAAATATAGCCTGTTAATGTTGTATTTCATAGAATTTAAAGCAAGGGCGGTATAAAAGCGCCCTTGCTTTTTATTACGGTTACGCTATAATGAAACTACAATAAACAGCAATTTAGTGTGGATTAGATATGAAAAATACACAACAAAAAAGTATAAAACGGTATGCAAAAGTGGTTTTGATTGTCTCTTGTGTGTTTGCGGTCATTTCAAGTATTTTGTTTGTTGCTATGATATATGATTTACCGCAAATAATAAAAGGAAGGGCCGCAACAAAATACTTATATGAGAATGGTTTTGAAGTTGAAGCACATATTGAGAGCTATTTCACGAGCCATGCAGTGAATCAATATGGTACAAAATATGCGGGACGTTTTCATATAGTTTATGAGTATATCGATGAAGAAAACCATGTGTATAAGGACGAATATACAGATACTTTTACCTGTAAAACCAAAGAAGATTGGAATGAACGAGAGCAATATATTAAGCAAATGATTGCCGATGGAACAACAATGAAAATGCTTATTGCCGATAATGGATTGTGTTGTCTGTCTATTTATAAAGAATCATTAATTGGATATAAGAATTTAGCTTTATCAATTTCAGTAATTTCGGTTTCATCTGTTGTATTGGGATTAAGCATATTCGGTATTGTAAGACAATCTAAAACATTGCGGAGTTTGAGTAAATTCAAATAAGACAAATTTCAATTTATTGTTCCGAATATAGGAAAGAAAAAATATAATACACTATACTTTGGAAGCGAAAATAGTGCGTTATTTTCTTGCACACAAGAAAATCCCTATAACGGGTAAATTTTTGGCGGCGCTTTTATTTTGCAAAAATTGCGTAAAGTGTGTTTCCGGAAAAACTACCCCATCAACTGTCTTTTGGTTTCTTTTAACAATTGAAAGCAAAATTAAACCGCCCTTGCGACAAAAACGCAGGGCGGTTTTAAAAAAGTATTCAATTAAAGAGATTCGAGAGTTTTCACGACATCGCCGACAGTTTTAAGTTCGGTCACTTTTTCTTCGGGAATGGTTTTGCCGGTATTGTCTTCCAACGTCATTAAAAGTTCTACAACGTCAAGCGAATCAGCGCCTAAATCTTTGACTATTTCGCTATCCTCGCTGATTTTCGATACGTCTATATTGAGCTGTTCGGCAAGCAATTTTGCAACTTCTTCAAACATATTAAATTCTTCCTCCTTCAAGTCTATAAAAATTTTACTATATATCTGCGGCGCCTGTCAAGCGCCGTTATGAAATATTTTCCATACCGTTGCTTAGCCGACGGTTTTTTTAGTTGATACCTGCTTTAAAGAAAGACCTATACGCTGTTTTTTCTTATCAAGCGTTATAATTACGGCTTTAACCTGCTGCCCTACCTTTAAAACGTCCGACGGATGTTTTATAAATCTGTCGGTAATTTCCGAAATATGAACCAAACCGTCCTGATGTACGCCGATATCGACAAACGCTCCGAAGTCTATTACGTTGCGCACCGTCCCGTCTACAATCATACCGACTTCAAGGTCGTCTATGCTCATAATATCTTTCCGCAATTGTCTTTGGGGCAGGCTATCTCTTATGTCTCTTCCCGGTTTAACCAATTCAGAAATTATATCGTTCATAGTCGCCTTGTCAAGTCCGCAATATTCCGCCGCCTTATCTTCGCCGTATGCTTTGACTTTTTGAGGCAATTCGGCAAGTTTACCGTCTCTTACGTCTTTATCGGCATAACCGAAAAGCGAAAGAAGCTTTTCCGCTTTTTCATACGATTCGGGGTGAACCGCAGTATTATCCATTATATTTTTGCCGTCTGGGATACGCAGGAAGCCGGCACACTGTTCGTAAGCTTTTGCGCCGAGTTTCGAAACTTTCAAAAGCTGTGCACGCGCAGTGAATTTGCCGTTTTCTTCGCGGTAAGCGACAATATTTTTAGCAATACCGGAATTAAGACCGGCAACATATTTTAAAAGCGAAACGCTTGCGGTATTCAAATCAACGCCCACGCTGTTTACACAGTCTTCAAGAACGCCGCCCAAAACGCTGTCAAGCCTCTTTTTGTCCATATCGTGCTGATACTGACCTACGCCTATGGATTTAGGGTCTATTTTAATAAGTTCAGCCAAAGGGTCCTGCAAACGTCTTGCTATGGAAATTGCAGAACGACGGGTTAAATCATAGTCGGGGAATTCTTCCACCGCCAAAGGACTTGCCGAATAAACGGACGCGCCCGCTTCGCTGACAACCGCGTACGATACGCCGTCTACCTCTTTAAGAAGTTCGGCAACAAAAATTTCGGTCTCTTTGCTCGCAGTTCCGTTGCCTATGGAAATTATGTCAACCTTATGCTTAGAAATAAGGTCTTTCATTATCTTTTTAGCGCCCTCGATATCATTTTTCGGGGGAACGGGATAAATGACGGATGTATCAAGGACTTTGCCCGTCTCGTCAACGACAGCAACTTTACAGCCTGTACGGTACGCAGGGTCAAGTCCCAATGTAACCTTGCCTTTAACAGGCGGCTGCAAAAGAAGCGGACGAAGATTTACTTCAAACATTTTAATAGCCTGTTCGCTCGCCCTGTCGGTAAGTATAGCGCGGACTTCACGCTCAACAGAGGGTTGAATAAGCCTGTCGTAACCGTCGTCTGCGGCTTCTTCGATAAGTTTGGCGCAATCCGCATTGCCGTTTGATTTCAGATATTTTGCCATACACACGCGCTTTGCAATGTCAGGGTTAAAATAAATTTTTGCTTTCAGGCAATCCTCTTTCTCTCCCCTGTTAATAGCAAGTATTCTATGATTTTTGATTTCGGGAAGAATCTCCGAATAATCGGCGTACATTGCATACGTCCCTTTTTCGTCGTCCTTGACCATTTTAACTTGCATTTCACCGTGGTTTTCAAGCAATCCGCGCAGTTTCTTTCTCAATTCCGCGTTATCCGAAATAACTTCGGCGATTATATCTTTAGCGCCAGAAATTGCATCCTCGGCTGTCGCTACACCTTTTTCTTCGTCGACATGTTTTACCGCCTCGGCATAAGGGTCGCCTTCCTGCGCAAGAATAAATTCCGCAAGTGGCTGTAAACCTTTTTCAATTGCGACGGACGCCCTTGTCTTTTTCTTTTGTTTGAAGGGTCTGTAAATGTCCTCAACTTCCGTCATAGTCTGCGCGACGTCAATTGCGGACTGTATTTCTTCCGTCATTTTGCCCTGTTCGGTTATAGAATTTGCAACTTCCTGCTTGCGCTTTTCAAGGTTTTTCAGATACTCGTATCTGTCGTTGAACGCACGCAGAACCTGGTCGTCAATCGCGCCCGTCATTTCTTTACGGTAGCGCGCGATAAAAGGAATTGTGTTTCCCTCGTCCAAAAGCTGTAAAATGTTTCTTACATGGTCGGGGCGCAAATTAAATTCTTCGGTTAACTGTTGTGAAATTTCCATTTTATTTCTTCAAGCCTTTTAAATATGTTTTTTGTTCGACTGTAAGTCTCAGACTTTCAGTCGCCTTTTGAATTGCTTTGTTATGTGTTTTTTTATCGGTAAATTCGCAATTTATATTGTTTTCAAGAAGTTTTACTGCATAATCGTAGTGTTTTACAAGCAGTTCCGCAATAAGCCATGCCGCCGCCATATGTACATAATAGTAATTCTGCGTGTCAGCTTTTTTTACGGATTGAACAACAAGCTGCAAGTAGTCCTCTTTGACGTAAAAATGTAAAAGCGTCGTAAGGGCAAACCGTTGATAAAACTCTTTATCCGTTTCAAGATATTTTTCAATATACGGCAAAAATTCGTCTTTATGCTTGTCTATGCACTTCGGTGCAAAACAATCGCATGTCGCCCAATTATCAATAAGGTTCACACAAGTGTCCGAATATTTGATAAATTCCTCATAAGGCAATAATGATACAGCCGTAAGCTTGACAAAAGTTACTTCGTAATAATCGTCAGGAACACCCAATATACTTTCGACATTAGTCTTATATTTTTTTGCGATTTTCCTTAAAGTCGGTATTCGTACGCCTAAAACGTTGATTTTATCTTTTTTCAACAGCTTTTTATTAAAGTCTGCGTAACTTTTCTCGGCGCAACTTTTAAGTTCGCCCAAAAGCTCTTGATAAAGCATCAATCCATACCTCATGTTTAAAACTGACGTTTGCAGGACTTGTAGACGGTAGTTTTTCGTAAACAACGCTTATATCGGCAAAACGGCTTTCAAAAATTTCCGCCGCCCTGCCGCCGTTTAATATTATATAATTTATTTTTGAGTTTTGCAATAGCTTTTTTATATCGGCAACCTTGAAATTTTTAATTTCGCTGTCCTTTGAACCGATAATTTCGCATTCGGTTACCATATCCCACAGCGCTATTTTCCGTCTTTTTAAAAAATCTTTCTTTAAATCAACTGTTTCAGGGACTTCCTCGCCGAAAAAACCGCAAACGATTTTCCAGAAGCGGTTACGCGCGTTGCCGTAATAAAATTCAACCTGCCTGCTTTTTACCGACGGAAAACTTCCTAATATCAGCAATTTACTATCATCGAATATAACAGGGTCGAACCCGTATTTCACTCCGTCCATATTACAGCGGCTTGTCCACAGCGCCTACAAGCGAAACGGCTTTTTCATCATAATTGAAATTTACGGCTGCGGCTTCAAGCACATCGTCAAGAGTAACTGCGTTAATCTTATTAACTCTGTCTTCAAAATCGTATATTCTGCCGCTGTATAAAAGTTCTTTGCCGAATAACAGCATTTGCGAACTTGTGCTTTCCTGCGCAAAAATCGAGGACGAAACAAGCTGTTCTTTACCTCTGATAAACTCCTCGTACGAAATATTTTTCTTTTTTATGTCGTCGATACATTTATATATTGCGTCTACGGAACTTTTGTACTTTTCCGCATTAACTCCGGCATAGACTGACAGCGCGCCCGTTTCTGCATAGGACGAAACGTAAGAATATACGGTATAAGCAAGTCCCAGTTCTTCCCTCACTGTCTGAAACAACCGCGAAGAAACTCCGCCGCCGAGAATTGTGTTCATAATCTGAGTCGCGTCATAAAGCTTGTCGTATCTTTTTACGGAAGGGAAAGCAATGCCAATGTGCACCTGTTCGATGTCCTTATGTTTATAAACAGACTTGCATTTAAGGTCTACTTTAACTTCGCCGCGTTTACAACAACGCCTGTCCATCCCCGAAAAATATTTTAAAACCATATCTTCGGCAAGTTTTATATCTATATTTCCCGACATTGAAATTACTATATTGTCGGGAACATAATGCTTTTCCAGATATGCCGCTATATCCGATTTTGTAAAACCTGAAACATTGCTTTTAGGTCCTAAAATATTTCTGCCGTAACCCCTTTCCCCGTAAAATGCCTGCGACAAAAGGTCAAGACATAAATCGTCGGGAGTGTCTTCATTCATATTTATCTCTTCGATAATTACGCCCTTTTCCCTTTCCATCTCTTCTTCGGGAAAAGTACTTTCAAGAAATATATCCGCAAGAATTTCAAACGCTTCTTCCGCATGTCCAGTAGTAGACTTTGCATAATAGCAAGTCATATCTTTACCCGTAAAAGCGTTCATCTGCGCGCCTATTCTATCCATTTCGTCGGAAATCTGAAAAGAAGTACGCTTTTTTGTGCCTTTGAATGTCATATGCTCGATAAAGTGGGAAATACCGTCCTCTTTATCGTTCTCCTGTGAAGCGCCCGTGTGAACCAAAATACCCATAGTTACGGACATAAGTCCCGACATCTGATTGACAATAAGCTTCAACCCGTTGTCAAGCGTTTTAAAATGTACCATTATTCTCCTATCATACGAGAAATATTTTCGGCCTTGAAGCCGTTTTCTCTTATGTAATTTAAAATTTCGGGAAGAGCCTGCACCGTAACGTCTTTGGGGTGCATCAAAATGAACTCGCCCGCTTTTAGATTTTGTGTCGCGCGTTTTTTGATAAGATTTACATCCTTATCGCGCCAATCGATTGTATCTCTGCTCCACATTATAACCTGCATTTCCAAAGAAGCGCAAGCAGATAACGTGTTTTCCGAATAGGCGCCCGACGGAGGCGCAAACAATTTGATTTTTTCGCCGCAAATCATTTCCAAAAGCTTTACGCTCGGACGGATTTCCTGAAGATTGGCTTCATATGACATATTTGAGTGGTCTTTATGGAAATAACCGTGACTGCCGAGTTCATGACCGCGCTTAAAAATTTCACGCACGCAATCAACATTATCGTCAGCCCAGCTTCCGCCTATAAAAAACGTAGCCTTGGCTTCATACTCGTCAAGCAAATCCAAAATTTTAATAACGTTGGGCGTATTTTCGTAAATATTGAAAGTAAGCCCGACCATACCGTCCTCTTCTTTGCCGTTGCTGTAAAGGTTGGTATTATCGTATATAACCGCGGCGGCGTTTCCGCTGAAATATCCTATAAGCGATACGCAGGTTATCACAAGCATTAAAGTAAGATTTGTTAAAACGGTAAGTAATTTGCTTTTCAATAGTTTACCCCTAAAAACGAATACTATTTATTAAATATAATATTACGCTTTAAGGTTGCGTATTCAATTGGACAAGCCGATTAATAAAGCAAATTTATTTTAGTTTAATAAAAGTTACGCCTGTTTCACCCTCGCCGTAGTTGCCGAGGCGGAAACTTTCAACATTACGGTGCTTTTTAAGATGTTGTGTAATCGCGTTTTTCAGTTTTCCTGTGCCTACGCCGTGTATAACTTTTATTTCTTCAAGATTATCGGTAACAGCTTTATCAATAAAATTATCCACTTCGTATAGCGCTTCTTCAACTGTTAACCCGAGTACATTAATTTCAAGCAAAGGCGAAGATTTTGAAAATTTTTTTACAATTTTTATATTCTTCGGCTTTTCCGCCTCTTTTCCCACAATTAAAAGCTCGTTGAATTTAACGTGCATTTTTAAACTTCCGCAGGAAACTTCTGCTTCGCATTTTGTATAATTAACGGAAAGCACCTGACCCTTGCAGTCCATAGGCTTGACATAAACAGTTATTCCCGATTTAATATTTTGGGATGAAACAGGTTTATAGTCGGTAATCTGCCTTCTTTCTTCGTCTTCTTCAAACGCGCTGTCAACAAGCTTATTTTTAAGAGTGCGCGCTGTTATAAGGTCTGATTCTTTTAACTCTTCCTTTTTGAAAATCTCTTCTATTGCCGCAAGAATTTCCTCAGCCTGTTCCGTTCTTTCGGCTATGATTCTTCGGCTTTCAGACCTTGCCGAACGGTTTATTTTGTCTTTTTCACGATTAAGTTCGTTAATCTGCGCATTCACTTTCGCAAGCTTTTGTTTCCATTCGGTTTCCATTGCCGATACTTCCGCAAGTTTTCTCTCTGCTTCGATACGGCTTTCTTCCGCACGGCGAACTACATTTTCAAAACTTCTCGCGCCATCGGACAAATAGCTTTCCGCATCTTTTAAAATAGTGCTATCCATTCCGAGTCTTCTTGAAATAGCAAGCGCGTTGCTTGCGCCGGGAAGCCCGATTTTTATTTTATAAAGCGGTTTCAAAGTTTCGGAATCGAACTCCATACTTGCGTTTTCTATTCCGCCGACAGTATAAGCAAACTCTTTTAAAGGTGTATAATGCGTCGTTATTACCCCTTTGGAGCCGCAATTCAGAAGATGTTTTACAACAGCTTTTGCTATTGCCTGCCCCTCATCGGGGTTGGTTCCTCCGCCCAATTCGTCAATTAATACCAAACTGTTTTTGCCTGCCCCGTTGCAGATTTGTATTATATTTGTAAGGTGCGACAAAAATGTGGACAAACTTTCTTCAATACTTTGACTGTCGCCGATATCCGAATAAACTTCCGAAAATACTCCGACAGAACTTCCTTCCGCCGCAGGAATAAACAGTCCGCAAGCCGCCATTAAGCAAAACAAGCCGCATGTTTTTAAAGTGACTGTTTTTCCGCCCGTATTGGCTCCGCTTAAAAGCAAAAAATTATATTTTCCGCCGAGCTCAACAGAAACGGGCACAACGGTATTTTTATCGATTAAAGGATGCCTGCCTTTAATAATATTGATATAGCCCCTGTCGTTTACTTTTGGTTTTGCGCATTTGAGCGAATAGGAATACTCAGCTCTTGCAAAAACGCCGTCAAGTTCGCAAAGCACATCAATATCCGCTAACAATTGCTCATACATATCCCCGACGCGGTTTGACAGACCCTTTAAAATATTTTCTACTTCTTCTCTCTCGTCTACGGTAAGCGCTATAAGCTCGTTGTTGAGCTCTAAAATATATTCGGGCTCTATAAAAAATGTCGCGCCTGTTTTAGAACGGTCATGCACGAAACCTTTGACGTGATTTTTATGCTCTGCTTTGACGGGAACCACATATCTGTCGTTCCTAATCGTAACTATACCGTCCTGCAAGTATTCCGAGTATTTTCCCGAAGAGTATTCTGCAAGTTTATCGCGGATTTGCGAATTAAGATTTTTAATCTTGGTGCGTATTGCGTAAAGCCTTTCGCTTGCATTGTCGCTTACGCCGTCAACGGAAATAATTTTTGAAAAAATATCGCATTCAAGACTGTTATCGAAATATAATTCGCGTATTAAAGCTTTTACAAGCGGTAAATCGTCTTCGCACTTTGTTATCCCTTCGTAAACAGTTCTTGCTGAACGTAAAAGCGCCGCGCAGTCCAAAAGTTCCGCGCACGATAAAACCGACCCTTTGCAGGCGCGCGCAAGCTCGGAAGATACGTCGTTAAATCTTTCTATTTTACCAACGCCGTAGGTGAAAAGCAGTTTGTCGCATTCTTCCGTCATATCCAGCTTCTGCCTCACTTCTGACAAATCGTCGGACGGAGTATACGCCAAAACTGCCGCTTTCCCACCGTCAAGCACAGCAAAGTCTGCAACGGACGATAAAATTTTATTTAATTCCAGTCTTTCCAAAGCGTTATTGTTCATAAATCAGTTAATCGGCTGAACGGAATGACCGTTCGTATAATCGGAAAAATATTTTTTCAGTTTTTCGCAGTTTCCCGTCAATTTAATGAGTTCTTCCGGATTTGTTTGTAATGTGCAGTCAACAATCGCGCCCGTCTCGCAGGTCGCCGCTAAATTTGCGCAATTGTACAATTCAAACCGGCATTCGGATGTTCTGTATCGCCTGAGCGGAAATTTTCTTCCGTTTTCATCGGTCAGCACATAATTATCGCGTTTGTCGCATGATGCGCATTTTCTCTCGAACGGGCAATAAATTAAATCCATTACTTTCAAGCCGCCGCAAACAAGGCTGAATGTATTTGCCTTTATTAACGGTCTTTGTTCACCAATCATGAGTTCTTTCGAAAGCGCGATGTATTTTGACGGACACTCGTTCACGCTTACAGAATTCGAAATATTCAGTCCCGTGCCTGTAAATAACGGTTTTTTAAGTTCTTCGGCAAGCTTGAACCCGTAAACGCCGTCACAGTAAATACCGTCAAAATCTTTAATGATTTCTTTTAACCTTTCAATTTCCGCGCCTGTCAAAAACGGCGGCAGATATATAAACTTTTCGCCTTTGAAATTCTTAAAAAGCTCTTCTCTTACGTTAAAATCTGAAAGTTTTAAAATACCTATTTGTGCCGAAACGTTGCAAAGATTAGTGCATATTGCCGAAATTTTGCAATTATTTTCATTCTCTATTGTCGGAATTATATAGTTATGTTCGTATTTCACATTCTTGCTGTGTGAAATTCTTTCAAAATATTCTTTAAAAACTCTGCGTCTGAACGCGTTCAGGTCAGAAATCTTTATAAAAACGCCGTCCGTTTCGATTGTTTCAAAATATATTTCAAAAGGATACTTATCCACTTTTGAAAACGCAGTTTTAATGTCTCCTTCAACAATAGGTCTGCTTTCGGCTTTTTCAAGCGTGTTTTCACTGAAAAAGGCGACCCCGTTCACTGTAACAGCGGCTTTTTTACCTGCATAAAACTCACATTTTAAAGTAATTGGAATAGATTTTTTTAACGAAAGCAGTTTTTCATTGAGCAACGCGTCTGTTGTTATAAAAACTTTATCTCCATTTTTCAGGCGAACTTTTGACGATAAAATAAATCCGCTCTTTTCCTGTCCGCCGTAAACGGCGCCGCATATTTCTTTACCATCTCTTAAAATTTTAAAACAATCGCCGCTGTTAAATTTTCCGTTGCCCTGACACATATATTTGCCGTTTATAACTTTAACCGTACCGACAAATTCACCTATGTGCCCCTGCACGGCAGAAGAAATAAACGACTTATCCTGACCGAATGCAAGCCCCTTAGTATAATTACCTCGGTTATAAGTGCGTTTTAAATCGCTTAAACCGCCATTATCACTTGCGCCGGCAAGCAAATTTTTGTAATATTTGACAGCCGCCGCAACATATTCAGGGCGGCGCATTCTGCCCTCTATTTTAAAAGAATATACCCCTGCTTCTTTTAAATCTTCAATCGCGTTTCCTACGCTTAAATCGGAAAGCGACAGCCTGTACGCGCTCTCTTCAAACCCTTTACGGTCTATTGCATATTTTTTTCTGCAAGGCTGTTTGCATCTGCCTCGGTTTCCGCTGTTGCCTCCGGCAAACGACGAAAGATAGCATTGACCGGAAAAACATGTGCAAAGCGCGCCCTGTATAAAAACTTCCGTTTCGATTATTTTTGCAATTTCCTTTATGTCAGCAAGGGATGTCTCCCTTGCCAGAATTACCCTGTCAAACCCGTATTCTTTAGCCACTGCCGCGCCGTAAGCGTTGCAAACGCCTGCCTGTGTTGAAAGATGGATTATCATTTCGGGGAAATTTTTTTTCAAAAATCTGCCCAAAAATATATCCGAAACGATTATAGCGTCAGCCCCTCTGTTCCAGACTTCGATTGCCGTGTCTATAAAGCTTTTAAGTTCGGAATCTTTGACTAGCGTATTCATTGCAACGTAAACTTTAACGCCGAAAGAGCGACATAATGCTGAAATTTCTTCAAAGCTTTCAAAATCAAAATTTTCTGCCGAACTTCTTGCCGAAAATGATTTCATTCCGAGATATATTGCGTCAGCGCCCGAATACACCGCGGCGTAAACGCTGTTTTTATCCCCTGCCGGAGCTAAAATTTCCGCCATTACTTTATGTACCCGAATTCTTCGATTATCTTTGCAATCGCGCCATCAGTGTTTGTTACGGTCACAAAATCAGCGGCGTTTTTAAGGGGCTGTACAGCGTTGCCTACAGCAACGCCCAAACCTGCCGCCTCTATCATTGAAAGGTCGTTTAAATTATCGCCGACGGCAATAGTTTTTTCCATTGGTATACCGTATCTTTCGGCAAGAAATTTCAAAGCCTCTCCTTTATTATCGCTCAGCGGAGAAACTTCTACAAGCACGGAAGCGCTACATGTGACATCGTATTTTCTGCCTAACCTGTTGCACAGTTCCGCATAAAGCTCCGCCTGTTCATCCGGCGCTACAAGTACCGAAATTTTCTGGCAAAAAAGATTTTTTGCCGAAACAAATTCTGAAAGTTTTCCGTCAACGTGTTTTGCGTCGATATTTACTATTTTTTCGTAAACTTTCAGATATTCGTTTTCTTTCGGGATGTCGGTATACATTACGTCGTCGCTATAAACGTTTACAGGGTGATTAAGTTCTTCTATGTTCCTGCATACTTCTGCCGCGTCGCCGCTTTCCATACCGCCGAATTTTATAATATTACCCGTCTCAATATCCGCTATTGCTGTGCCCTGATAAGCAATTACAAGACCCTTTAATCCTAGTTCTCTTACCCTTGGCAAAATACTGCATAACATTCTGCCCGAACAGACTGCGAATATGCCGCCGTCTGAAACGTAATGTTTTACGGCTTTTTTTACTTCTTCAGGAATCTGCTGCTCGCTGTTAATAAGAGTGCCGTCAAAATCTGAAACAATAAGTTTATAGTTTAATTTTTTCATAAGCTTTCTTTTAAATAATCGTAAATATTCTGCGCCGTCGCGCGTGAAATACCTTCAACAGACGCAAGTTCTTCCACACTTGCGTTAATTATTTTATCCAACGTTCCGAACTTTTCCAAAAGTGCTATTCTTCTTACTTTGCCTACGCCCGTAATTTCAGACAGCACGCTGTGCAAATTGCGCTTTGAGTGGATGTTTCTGAAATAAGTGATTGCAAACCTGTGAGCTTCGTCCCTTATTCTCTGTAAAGTTTTTAACGCATAGTCACGGTGTGAAATTTTAACGCTTTCTTCAGAATTCAGCGTAAATACTTCTTCCTCTCTTTTGGCAAGCGAAATAAGGTCTATTCCCGATATGCCCTTTTCATCAAAAATACTTTTTACCGCGGAAAGCTGACCTTTTCCGCCGTCTATTATAATCAGGTCCGGTTTAGGAAACTTGTCTTCCTCATCGCTTCCAAGTTTGTCGAGTCTGCGCAATAAAACTTCCTGTAAAGATGCAAAATCGTTCGCGCCTTCTACGGTTTTTATTCTGAATCGGCGGTAACTGCTTCTCTCCGCCTCACCGTCGATAAAAACAACCATAGACCCCACTTTATCTACGCCGCTTATGTTTGAAATATCGTAACATTCCATCCGTCGCGGATATCTGCTTAACGACAGCAACTCCTGTAAACGTTTGCAGGCATTGACCGTCATATCGTCTTTATGCTTTATTTTGTCAACGGATTTTTCAAGGAATTCTTCGGCGTTTCGTTTTGCCATTTTCAAAAGCCTTGCTTTATCGCCCTGTTTTGCCAATGTAACGTCTATGGATTTATCGAATTTTTCTTTGAAATAGGACTGCAACAGTTCTTTTTCGCAAAACTCTTCGCAAATTATTTCAGACGGAACTTCATGGTTCTGATAATACTGCGCTATAAACCCTGTTAAAGCTTCGCCGTCGGTTAAATGCGCTTCGTCAAGCGCAAAAGAACTTCCGCCCTGCATTATTCCTTTCCGTGTGACCAATACGTTCACGGCAGAATAAAGATTATTGGTTGCATAAGCAATTATATCGGCGTCAACATATCTGTTTAAAGTAGTTATCCTTTTTGCTTCGAGTTTTGAAAGCATTTCAATTTTGTTTTTATAATCGAGCGCGAGTTCGAAATTCTCTCCTTCTGCCGCCGTAAGCATTTTGCTTTTTAAAAGATTTTCGGCTTCTTTATAATTTCCGTCTAAAAAACTCAAAGCTTTTTTTACTTTTTCCGCATAATCCTGCTTGCTTATTTTCCCTGCGCACGGAGCAAAACACCGCCCGATATGAAAGTTAAGACATTCCCTTTTTTTGCCCGTGGTCGCCGTATGGCAAAGTCTTACGCAAAAGGTGAGTTGAATGGTATCCAAAATTTCTTTACAGCTGATTCCGCCCATAAAGGGTCCGAAATATTTACAGCCGTCCTTTTTAATTTTCCGTGTTACGGAAAACATCGGAAAGTCCTCCCTCACATCGACTTTGATATAAGGATATGTCTTATCGTCTTTCAACAATATGTTGTATTTTGGCTTATATTTTTTAATTAAAGTATTTTCAAGCGCGAGCGCGTCAATTTCCGAATCAGTGATAATATAGTTGAAATCGGATATGTTTTCAACCATCTTCATAACCTTTTCAGGTTTTTCGGAACTATGAAAATACTGCCTTACCCTGTTTTTGAGTATTCGTGCTTTACCAACGTATATTACGTTTCCGTAATTATCAAGCATAATATAAACGCCGGGATTTTCAGGGAGAAGTTTTAATTTTTCCTTTATAACGTCCATAATACCCTATTTTTTATTATACCATATCTATTGCCCGTTTGCAAGATTTATATATGGAATTAAACGTAAAAAAGTCCTGCCGAAAAGGCAAGACTTTTTTTAAATCAATTTAATTCTTGTGAACGCCTGCAACCGTGGGAATGATTTGAGGAATTGTATTCACATCCTTTATAAGATTGGTTACTTTTGACTGCTTACTAGTTGAATCGTAATAAAATTTAGAAGAATTGGTATCGAAATCTTTACTGAACGAATTGTTGTTTGCAACCGTCGCCGCCCTGTCTGTTACAACGCAAATAAACGGTTCGTGTAACTTATTGTCTTTAGGCATTTCGGACGCGGGCATATCGTTATAAGAATAACCGCTTCCCTTCATTAGACAGTTGAAAACTTTAGCAACGCCGTAAGTTTTAACATCTTCATCTTTTGACGTCAGACTTCGGATTTCAATCATTACCGCACCGTCGAAATAGCAATACTCTATAAACGCATACGCCTTTGCCCTCAGAGAAATACTCGTTCCTGTAGTGCCGTGGTAATAGTTGTTGTACATATGCATGTTAGCCTGACGTGCAAGCGGCAATCTTGATTTGCAGCTTTCATAATAGTTATGGTGGAAAGTTATATTCGCCTGTAAGTGAGAGTTACTGCCGCCTATAAGCCCCGTTTTATGAGTTTCTACATAATGATTATATGAAATAGTAACGTAGGATACGCCCTTGAAATCGGTCGAACCGTCGCCGTCGTGTTTATCCTGTTCGTTGCAAACATCCCAATAATTCATTCCTTCAAGGAAAGTGTTATTGTGAATCCATATATTTTTAGTTTCAAAATTATCAACGTTTGTTATAGTTGACGAACCCTCGAAACTGCAAGCGTCCTCAGTATAATCGTCAAAAGTTATGTTTCTGACTTCAACGGAATTTGATTTTTTGAAAGTCATACCCCATTGGAAAATTTTTGCATCTGCGCCTATTCCTTCAACGGTTATGTTTTCCGCGCCCGAAATAGAGCAGTCGTTCCAGCATGAATCAAATTCTTTTTTCGAACTGTCGTATTTGATTTTACTGCTTAAACCTAAAAGTTCCTCGCACTTTTCACCGTTATATGCCGAAGGATAGAGGTTCAGAGTGTTCATTTTATCTTTAATAAGAGTTGCTTGTGTAATTTCCTTACTTGAAGTCGAACCTACGGTTATACCGTATTTATCGATAAGTTTTGTTCCGTTCATACCCACTACGTCTGCAGGCTCCAACGGCTTACTGTTATTTTCTTCAAGCTTATTCCAAGTCGCCGCACCCACGGTGCCTACTATTCTTACAATCAACGGTTGCAGTTTGTTTGCATTCTGTAAAATTTTTACAATGCCCGTATAACCGCCTGCCGTGACAGTATTCTTATTTTCCTCGGTAACATAAACTATCGTCGCACCGCTTTTAGGTGTTCCGTCGTCCTTATATGCGCCGACTCCGCTCGTATAATTGAAATGAGCATAGCCTGAACGGTCGTAAGAAGTAACGGTAACATTTTTAGTCGCCGTCTTCCCTCCGGCTTTAACCTGCACCGTATATTCGCCTGCCGAAACTCCAACGATATCTGCGCGGACGGTTCCGTCTTTACCGACACGAATAAGTTCGCTATCAATCGCAGTGAACGAAGAAGCCCCGACCTTTTTGTATTCCACGGTATAAGAGGATACGCCTGAAACTTGCTTAAATTCAACATAAGCGCCTTCTTCATAGCCGCCGAAGCCCGATATTTCAAGACTGCCTGAAGCTACGGGCGTCATTTTTGCATAAAAAGTCTTATTGCCTGTATCGGTTTTAGAAATCTCGGTATAAGCGGCGCCGCTGTAACTGCTATTTAAATACCAACCACCGAAAGTATAACCCGACTGCGTGACATTTGGAAGAACAGCCCCCTCGCCTTCGGTATATTCCGTGAGAGTAAATTCAAGTTTTGCACCCGAAGGAACGACAAGATTTACGGTATATTTTTTCTTGTCGGGAGTGGGCGGCGTTACGGAAGTTGATTTCCATTCGCCGTAATATGTTTTAAACCCGTATTCCCCTGCCGCAATCTTTGATACCTTTCCGCCGGTTAACGCCGAATTAGCATACCAGCCGTTAAAAGTATAGCCTGTTCTGTCGTCGGGAAGCGGCAAAGTTGTTTCAACGCCGTAAGCGTATGAATTAAGACTGCTTGCATAATCTGCGCCGTCGATTACAAATTTAACCAAATATGAGTCTGGCGACCATTTTGCATAATAAGTCTTATCGCCCGTCTCTTTTTCGGCAATTTTACTTACAGGATTGCCGCTTAAATCGCTGTTTTCGAACCACCCGACAAAAGAATAGTGTTCTTTTGTTGCTGTGGGCAAACTTGTTTCTGTACCCGAAGTATAGCTATCAAGCTCGTCGGAAAGCGTTCCGCCGTCTACAACCAATGTAACGGTATATTCGTTTCCGTCGCCGCTCCCACCTCCGAACAAGCCATCAAACACGTCGCAAGCCGCTAAAGTAATCATTGAAAAAGCCAAAATTAACGCAATTATCGCTTTGGAAAAATGTTTTAAAATTTTCACTTTCAAATCTCCGAAAAATTCGCTGATTATATTCTACCACGCAAATTTTAAATTTTCAACCGTTTTTTGTCAACTGCTAACAATTTTCATTTAATGAAAAAAGCGGCAACCGAAGTTCCCGCTTTCAATCAGCATCCTAAAAATTCTACGCCTTTTAACATAACGTCATTTACGGTGTCGTTTATCAGACTGTAAAAAATTATTTTACCCGACCTTTCGCTTTTTACTATACCTAAGTTTTTTAACAGCCTCAACTGATGAGAAACCGTAGTCTGATTAATTTCAAGTACGCGCGACAAATCAGTAACGCACATTTCCGATATAGCTAACGCCGACAGCATTCTTACTCTTGTCGGGTCTGCGAAAATTGAGAAAAAACACACTATACTGTCTAAAACGTCGCCTTCGGGAACGTATTCTTTAACCAAATCTTTTGTGCGCCTATCCAATAACATCATATCCTGCATACGGTGCCTCCTGCTTATAATTATACCGCCCCGTATGTATATGTGTCAAAATGATATATTGGCGTATACTGTCACAAATTGGAAAGGTTTGTCACTTATTCTCGATTGATAAAACTTTATATCCGGCCTCTGTGACAAGAGATGTTATTTCCTCGTCAGAAACCTCTTCCCTACTGCGGATAATGGCAATTTTTTTCTTCAGCTTAACGTCTACGGACACTGCTTTTTTAACCGCAGAAAGCTTTTCTTCAACACGTTTTGCACAATGTTCGCAGCACATTCCCTCGATATTTACGATTTTTTTCATAAAATTATTTTCCTTTTTCAATTTTTTATTTTTATATAATAATAACCTTAAAGCATTTCCTACGACAAAAAGCGAACTTAAACTCATGCATGCCGCCGCAATCATTGGATTGAACGGGAAATTAAGCGCGCTGAATGCCCCGGCCGCAACGGGAATCATTATAACATTATAAAAGAAAGCCCAGAAAAGATTTTCCTTTATGTTCCTTACTGCGGCGCGACTTAAATCAAAAACGGTATCCAACGTTCTCAAATCTTCGCTGACAAGTACTATATCGGCAGTATCTATCGCTACGTCCGTGCCGCTACCCATTGCAATGCCCACATCCGCCTGCTTCAACGCGGGAGAATCGTTTATTCCGTCGCCAACCATTGCCACGCAACCGCCAACTTTCTGAACGTTTTCTACTGCCTGCAATTTGTCTTGCGGCATTACATCTGCAACAAATTCTTCTATACCCACGCTCTGTGCAACGGCGCTTGCGGTGCGCTGCGCGTCGCCCGTAAGCATGGCGACTCGCATATTCCGCGCTTTTAATAAAGCCACAGCTTCGCTACTGCCATCTTTTACCGTATCGGCAACGGCAATCAAAGCCAAAACAGAGTTTTCGTCTGCAAGATAAATTACAGTATTGCCTTTATCAGACAGATTTACTACAGCTGAATTTATATCCTTACCTGTTTTCAAGTCGTCAACAAGCTTTTTGTTTCCTAAAAAATATTTTTTTCCGCCATAATAAGCCGTTGCGCCTTTACCTACAATATATTCAAATTTTTCTGTTTCAAAACCGTCCGGTTCATATTCTGTTATACATTTTGCAAGCGGATGATTTGAATTTTTTTCTATACCGGAAGCTAATTTTAACGCCCAATCTTTTTTGCATTCAAACGTAAGAACTTCGGTAACCTTAGGTTTACCCTCTGTAATAGTAGCGGTTTTATCCATCAATACCGCATTTACAGAGCACGTTTTCTGCAAACTTTCAGCATCTTTATATAGAATACCGAGTGATGCTCCCCTGCCCGTTGCGGTCATTATAGCGACAGGCGTAGCAAGTCCCAAAGCGCATGGACAGGAAACGACAAGAACGCTTATTGAATAAGTCACGCAGTGCTCAGGAACGAAACCTCCGTCAACAATTAACCAAATTACAAAAGTAATTAAAGCTATTATAACCACTGCAGGAACAAAAATACCGGCTACCTTATCGGCAAATTTTTGAATAGGCGCCTTACTTGCCCCTGCTTCGCGTACCATTTTAATTATTTTAGAAAGAGTTGTATCCTTACCAACCCGTTCGGCGCGCATTTTTATTAAACCGCTTTTTATCAGCGAAGCCGAAGTAACCGAATCGTTTTCAGCAACTTCCACAGGCAGACTTTCGCCTGTTATCGCACATTTATCCACAAAAGCGTTACCGCTGATTATCAGTCCGTCTACAGGTATATACTCGCCTTGCTTTACAATTAATATATCGCCCTCTTTTACTTCTTTAATCGGTACCGTCTTTTGTGCGCCGTCAACTTCCAAAGTTACGGTATCGGGAGCAAGTTTGAGTAATTTTTCTATTTCGGAACCTGTTTTTTTCTTTGATTTCTCTTCAAGCCATTTACCGACCGTTACCAAAGTCAGAATCATTGCGGCGGATTCAAAATGCAGATTCATAGCATTATGCGCGGAATCAATGCCGCAGAAAATCAAAACTGTTAGAACGACCGAATAAATAAACGACACGCCTGACCCCAATGCGACAAGGGTATCCATATTCGGTACTCTTTTAAATACGGCAACGGCGCCGTTTTTAAAAAATTTATAATTAACTCCTATAATAACAGCGGAAAGAAGCGCCTGATATAAGGCAAACCACCTCTCATTCCCATTATGAGGGTCAATGAAAAACGGAACGGGCGCCCCCAACATATGCCCCATAGAAACATACATTAAAGGAACAAGAACGCAAAGCGAAATCATAAAGCGCACAAAAAGCTGTTTATCTGAGCTTTCCTGCTTTTCCTGAGGTTCTTCACCCTCGGCGTAAATGCCGTAACCAAGCGATTTAACCGTTGAAAATATATCTTTTTCACTAACAACATCGCTATCGAAATCTATATCAATGCATTTACCCATAAGGCTGACTTCGCATTTGTTTACGCCGTCTAATTTATTTACCGCCCTCTCTATGCCAGATGAACACGCAGAGCACGTCATACCCGTAACTGTATATTTTTTATTCATAATTATCCATTATTGCCTCTTGAATAAATTATAAAGCCTAATTCCTATTATGTCAATAGGAATTAGGCTTTTTAAGCAAAATTAAACGCAACCGTTCAGTATAATTTTTCAAGGAAATTATTTTTTGCAAGTTCTTCTTCAATGGGTTCACCCGAACCCAACGCAAGAAGAACCTTAACCGTAGCCATTTCAAAACTTATATCGTAAGCCGTTATGCATTCCTCGGTCAGACCTAATGCGCTTCCGTAAGTTCTTGCGCGGCTGTCAACCGGCGCGATAACAACTTTTATTCCCAAGCTTTTGCAGTATTTCAAAAAGTTTTTGAAATTTGCTTCTTTCCCCTCGGTGCAAACAGTTCCGCTATGATATAGCTGAACCATAACAGCCTCCGGTTTGACTTCGGTAAACCTGTAATAATCGAAATTAAGTAACGAATGAGCCTGAATAGTGACCATCTTCATACATAATTTCTGCGCAGTACAAGGTTTGCGTTTCTCTCTCAATCGGGAAAAATCTGGGTTTAGAGAATTTCGGTTTAAAACAAAATTTCCGTTTATAACCTCGCCGAAATGTACGCCCATCAAGCTTTCATATTCGCCGTTAATCTGAGACGCGGCAATAATACGGCTCGCAAGGTGAATTTTACAGTATTCGCCGTGATTTTGAAAACTTACAAACACTCCGCCGAAATCTACATTTTTAATAAACGATACAGCGTTTGCAAAATTTTCCACCCCTCTGCTTCTCGCGTCATCCAACGGATAGAGCGCGGAAACAAAAACAACGGGAATTTCTATATCGCAAAAAATCTGGCTGAAAAGATTTGCCGTAAAACAAAGCGTATCCGTACCGTGGGTTATTATGATTCCGTCATAGTCCGACTTGTTGACGCTTCTTACACAATCGGCCATTTTCTCTAAGTCTGCAGGCTGAACGTTTTCGCTTAAAATATTGAGTGGACGCAATTCGTCAAACACTGTCTCACTGCCGTAACGCGATTTATACAGCTCCAACAAAAAGCTTTTTGTTTCGTTTTTTAAATTTACGGTGTCGCCCGACGTGCAGGAACCGATTGTTCCGCCTGTAAAAATAACGCAAATTTTGTTTTTCATAAGAATTTAATTTAAAATCGCTAAAATTAAAAAGAATATGCTTTTACAGACTGCCGACAGTTCTGGGGAACAAAAGCGTATCCCTTATATTCTGAACGCCCGTAATATACATTAAAATGCGCTCCAATCCCAATCCGAAGCCGCTGTGCGGAACACTGCCGAACTTTCTCGTGTCCAGATATTCGGTATAGGCATCGAATGACATATTGCGTTTTGACATTGCATCTTTCAGCTTTTTCAAATCCGCCTCTCTTTCGCTGCAACCTATTATTTCGCCGACACCCGGAACAAGCAAATCAGTTGCCGCAACCGTTTTCCCGTCGGGGTTTTGCTTCATATAAAACGACTTTATTTCCGCAGGATAATCGGTGACAAATACAGGCTTTTTAAAATATTCGTCGGTAAGATATTTTTCATGCTCGGTCTGCAAATCGCAACCCCATTCTACGGGGAACTTAAATTCTTTTCCGCATTTTTTAAGAATTTCAACCGCGTCAGTATACTTAACCTTTGCAAAATCGCTGTTTACGACGCTTTTAAGCTTTTCCAACAGCCCTTTTTCTGTCCTTTCGTCAAAGAACGCAAGTTCTTCGGGGCAGTTCGCCAAAACGTCCCTTATAATTGACTTAATAAAATCTTCCGCGATTTCAATAATGTCTTGCAAATCGGCAAAACAAACTTCAGGCTCTATATGCCAGAACTCCGCCGCGTGACGGGGCGTATTACTGTGCTCCGCGCGGAATGTAGGTCCAAAAGTATAAATTTTTCCGAGACCCATAGCCGCGATTTCTCCCTCAAGCTGTCCCGAAACGGTAAGGCTTGCTTTTGCGCCGAAGAAATCGTCGCCGAAATATTCTTCTTCTTTACCGTATTTTGCGTTCCAGGGATGCGTGGTCACGCGGAACATTTCGCCTGCGCCCTCGCAGTCGCTGCCCGTAATTATAGGGGTGTGCATATATTTGTAACCGTGCGAATGAAAATATCTGTGAATAGCGAATGACAGCTCGTTCCTGACGGCAAAAACTGCCTCAAAATAGCGCGTTCTCGGTCTAAGATGAGGAATTGTGCGCAGAAAATCAAGCGTATGGTGCTTTTTTTGCAGAGGAAAATCCGCAGGGCACTCGCCTAAAACCGTTATTTCGCGGACGCTGAGTTCAAAACCGTTTCTTTCCGACGGAATGAAAATACCGACAACTTTTAAAGCCGTGCCTGTTGCAAGCGCCGGTTTGACTGTGTTTTCATCGACAATTGTCTTTTCTATTACAAGTTGCAGATTTTTAAGACAGGTACCGTCATTGAGTTCTATAAAAGATATCCCTTTAGAATCTCTCCATGTTCTTACCCATCCGCAAACGGTTACGCTTTTGTTTTCATATGCTCCGCTTTCGGCAAATAATACTTTTACATCGGTATGTTTCATAATAACCCTCCGCCTTTATTAAGAAAATACGGACTGCCGAAGCAGTCCGTACGGTTTAATTAGCTTTTTTTTCGTCCTTGGACACTACTTCCGTTTTGTCGTAGTAACCGCAATTACCGCAAACCCTGTGAGCCTCTTTCAAGGAATGACAATGAGGACATTCAACAAGCGTAGGCGCTGTTGCTTTGTAGTTCGCAAATCTTTTATTGGTTCTGCTTTTAGACTGTTTTCCCTTAGGTACTGCCATTTTTCTTACACCTCGTAATTTTTTATTTAGGTAACGTCAATACCGTTGCAGTCCGCATTACAAAGTAACACGTTTGGCTGACTTATAAGTATTGCATCGTCAACGGCGGTTTTCAAGTTTAACTTGTTGCCGTCGTAATAATAATTGTCATCGTCTTTTTCGGTAACGAAAAGAACTTCCGAATCAAAACTTACTTCCTTTTCGGCATCTTTAAGACAATAAGAACATTGCCCCTTAATAAGATACCTGACGGTAAATCTGATTTCAACACTGTCGTCTTCAAAAATTTCATATTCGCCCGTAACTTTTACGCTTCCTTCAATTCTGCTTAAAGGTATTAAACATAAATTTACGTCGGGAGAATACTCAAACCCGAAATCGCCTGTGTATTTTCTAAGCGCATTAAGCTTTTTAACTTCTAATTCCATACCAAAGCTGACTATCAAATTATATTATAAGGGCAATTCTTTGTCAACTCATTTTAAAGCAAGCCGACAATTATTTTTACAAAAGTTCGGCAGTTTCTCTTGCAATTACAAGCTCTTCGTTAGTAGGAATTATAAGAACCTTAACTTTTGACGATTTTGCTGAAATATCGCGTATCGTTCCATCGTTTTTCGCCTTATTTGCTTTTGCGCTGAACTTAACGCCGAGGAATTCAAGCCCTTTGCAAACGTCTTCCCTTACGGTAGGCGTATTTTCTCCGATACCTGCCGTAAATACTATACAGTTCAGTCCGCCCATAGCGGCGGCATATGCTCCGACAAATTTTTTAACCTGATAAGCAAACATATCAAGCGCAAGCGCGCATCTTTCGTTTCCCTTTTTTGCACCGGCAATCAAGTCTCTGAAATCGCTGGAAACGCCCGAAATACCTGCAACGCCGCATTTTTTATTCAAATAAGTAACAACTTCTTCGTGAGACAAACCCTTCTTTCTTGCAAGAAACTCAACGGCGGACGCGTCGATGTCCCCCGAACGCGTTCCCATAAGCACGCCCGCAAGGGGTGTAAAGCCCATAGAAGTATCCACGCACTTCCCTCCGTCAACCGCGGAAATCGAAGAACCGTTGCCGAGATGACAGGTTACTATTTTAAGTTCTTCGGGTTTTACGCCGAGATATTTAGCGGCTTCTGACGCTACAAATTTATGGCTTGTACCGTGAGCGCCGTATTTTCTTACGCCGAATTCTTTATAATCGTTGTAATCGATACCGTACAGATAAGCCTTTTCGGGCATAGTCTGGTGGAAGGAAGAGTCGAATACAAGCGTCATCGGCGTTTTGGGCATAACTTCCATGCATGCCCTTAAACCTGTTGCCGCTGCAGGGTTATGCAAAGGTGCAAGTTCAAAAGTCTTTTCTTCCAAAGTCTTTAAAACTTCGGGAGTAACAAGCGTTGTCTTTTTGAAGTATTCGCCGCTGGCGACTATTCTGTGTCCTACAGCGTCGATTTCGTTCATTGACTTTATAACGCCTATATCGTCATCCGTCAAAGCTTCAAGCACAAGCTGAATGGCAATCTTGTGGTTGGGCATTGCTTCTTTATAAATTTTTTCCTGCCCGTTGCCTTTCGCTTTTAAAACCGAGCCCCTTATACCTATTCTTTCACAGCCGCCCTTTGCAAGCACTTTTTCAGTTTCCATATCAATAAGTTGATATTTGAGCGACGAACTTCCTGCGTTTACAACCAAAATTTTCATTTTTTTACCCTCTCTGTATTTTATTCTGCCTGAAGCGCCGTAACCGCCACAGTCGCAACTATATCTTCCACACTGCATCCTCTGGACAAATCGTTCAAAGGTTTTGCAAAGCCCTGACAAACGGGGCCGATAGCCATATAACCGCCGAAACGCTGGGCAATTTTATATCCTATATTGCCTGCGTTTATGTTGGGGAACACAAACACGTTGGCATGACCGGCAACTTTTGACCCGGGAGCTTTCAGCTCGCCGACTTCGGGAGCAACCGCGGCGTCAAACTGGAATTCACCGTCAAGGGCGATATCGGGCGCGGCAGCTTTGGCAAGCGCCGTCGCCTGCTGTACTTTGGGCACGGTCTGATAAAACTTATCGTCGTTGCCGCTACCCTTTGTAGAGAACGAAAGCATTGCGACTCTGGGTTCAATACCTGCAATATCCTTTGCTGTTTTAGCAGATGTAATTGCTATGTCCGCAAGTTGTTCGGCTGTGGGTTCGATATTGATAGCGCAATCGGCAAAAACAGCCACGCCGTCGGGATTGTAAGGATTGTTCTTATCGGGAGCAATCATTATAAAACAGCTTGAAACGGTCTTAATACCCGGGGCTGTTTTAACCACCTGCAACCCGGGGCGCAGAGTATTTGCGGTCGAATGGCAAGCACCCGACACATAGCCGTCAACATCCCCTGCTTTGAGCATAAGCGCGCCGAACATTGTCCTGTCCTTTACCTGCTCTTTCGCCTCATCCTCCGTCATCCCCTTTGCTTTTCTTGCCTCATAGAGAATTTTGGCATATTCGGCAGTCTTGTCCGAGGTCAAAGGGTCTATAAGCGTTATATCGGTAAGGTCTGCGTCCGGAGCAACCTTCTTGCATTCTTCTTCGTTTCCAATAAGAACTATTTTCGCGATTCCTTCCTTTGTTATCTTAACCGCGGCTTCCACAACGCGCCTGTCTTCGCCTTCGCAAAGAACTATCGTCTTATGACGGGAGGCAGCCTTTTCTTTTATTTCCCTTAAAAGCGCAGGCGTGCCGTTAAGAACATCCGCCACATTATTGCCGGCTTTCTTTATTTTATCAAGCAATGACATTTCATTTCTCCTTAAAACACTTTATTTTTAACTTAAACCGTTATATAATGTAAACGGCTCACAACGCTACCATTATATACCAACTTTTTTTGATTGTAAAGGTTAAAATGAAAATTTGTGGAATAATTTGCGAATTTAACCCGTTCCATAACGGGCACGAATATCTTATAAAAAAAGCCAAAGAACTGTCCGGCTGCGACGTTGTAATATGCATAATGAGCGGCTGTTTCACCCAGCGCGGCGACATATGTATTGCGGATAAATTCCTGCGCGCAAAACACGCCGTACTCAGCGGAGCCGACTGCGTGTTGGAACTTCCGTCGCCATTTGCAGTTGCCCCTGCCGAAATTTTTGCTGAAGGAGCCGTAAAAATTTTATCGGCAATTCCGCGAATTGACACTTTGGCTTTCGGTTGTGAAAGCTGTACCGCCGAAGACTTTTTCACCGCCGCCCAAATTCTGCTGAATGAAAGCGCAAATTTCAAAAAAATTTTAAATAACAAACTTTCTTCTGGTGAAAGTTATATAAAAAGTTATATCACAGCTTTCGGAGCCGTCGGCGGAAACACAGAGATTTTGTCGCGCCCTAATAATATTTTAGGTACAGAATATGCAAAAAGCATTTTAAAACACAATTTAAAAATCAAATTACTTCCCGTTGAAAGAGTCGGCTCAAGTTACAACGACTGCGGCTTAAAACATAATTTTTCGTCTGCAAGCGCGATACGGTGCAATTTAAGTTCCCCTCTTGTAAAAAACAATTTACCCGAATATGTTTTTAATGACCTGAACTGTTTTTTCGGCAATACGCAAAAATACGAAGATTATTTGAAACTTATTCTTTCGCGGACAGAAGCAAAAGATTTGAATAAAGTTTACGGATGCAACGAAGGGCTTGAAAACGCTTTAAAGAGTATGCAAGACCTGCCTTTTTCTGAAATAATCGAAAAAACAACATCAAAAAGGTATTCATCTTCAAGAATCAAGCGCATTTTATGCGCTAATTTTCTCAATCTGCAACAAAACGAAACAGAAAATTATTTAAAATCAGACCTGTATCTCTTTCCGCTTGCCGTAAAAAAAGAAAAAGCCGACAAAATTTTTTCCGCGCTTTGCCTATCCGATTTTCCCTTGCTTACAAGCGGTAGCGATTTAAATAAACTATCCCCTACGGCTTTAAGGTGTAAAAACAGCGACGATTTTGCCTATTCCCAATGGCGGCAAATAACCGACGCCTGTTTTTCGGGTAAATTATTAACCATATAAAAAGCGGCAGAAATTTCTGCCGCTTTTTTATAACGAATTGAGGTAAGCAATTTCTCTCTGCGTCAATTTTCTGTAAGCGCCCCTGTCAAGCCCACGCAAAGTAATTTCACCGATTTTAATGCGTTTAAGCAAAACAACTTCTTTACCGATTGCCGCAAACATCTTTCTGACTTCACGGTTCTTGCCTTCTGTAATGGTTATATGAATTTTTGTATATTCTTTATTGGTTTCAACAATATGCGCTTTGCATTTTTTTGTCATATAACCGTCAATTTCAATACCGCTTCTTATAGGATTCAACGCGGTTTCGGTAATAGTTCCTTCGATTTTTACAAGGTAAGTTTTAGGAACTTCGTTTGACGGATGAGTAAGCTTTTGCGCAAGCTCTCCGTCTGTCGTAAGAATCAAAAGCCCTTCGCTGTCATAATCAAGTCTTCCAACAGGGTAAATTCTTCCGACGCCCTGCGGCATTAAATCAAGAACGGTTTTTCTGCCCTTATCGTCTGAAACCGAACAAATATAGCCTTTAGGCTTATTCAATATATAATATTCGTTCTTTTTTAATACGACTTTCTGACCGTTTACCGTAACTTCGTCATCAAAAGCTACGTCTACACCCAAAACCGCCGTCTTGCCGTTGACCGTAACTTTACCTTCGCTTATTATTTTATCGCATTCTCGCCTCGATGCGACACCTGCCGAAGCAAGAAATTTATTTAAACGCATTTTAAGATAACCAACTTATATTAATTATCTTTAATACTATATAAATTTTCCTTAAAAATCAAGTTGTTTTCGCTGTAAATTTCCAATTCGCCTACTTTGTCGCCTTTTTTTGCCTTTCTGCAATTTTCTGTCGGAATTACTCTAAAATTAAGCGTTTTTCCCTTTTTAACAACAATTTTGTACGATTTTTGCAATTTGCAAAGTACTATGTCAGACATAAATACCGCATTTTCACTGATATCAAGCAAATTGTAAGCGTTAAAACAGCTGTTTATGATTTGTTTGCTTCTTTCATACATATCCGGACAGTTCAAAACTACGGCAACCACATCCATACCGTTTCTTTCCGCAGATGAAACCAGACATCTTCCTGCCTTGACGGTATAACCGGTTTTTACTCCGTTTGCGCCTTCACAGGTGTAAAGCATTTTATTTTTATTGGCGTAACTTCTGAATTTGCCTTTATATTCTCGCGTTGAAACTACTTCTTTAAAAGTTTCGTTGTGCATTGCAAAGCATGCAATTTTACATAAATCTCTCGCAGTTGTATAATGACCGTCATCGGGAAGTCCGCTCGGATTCTTGAAATTTGTATTTTCCGCGCCTATTTCCTTTGCCTTACTGTTCATTGCATCGACAAATTTTTCCACGCTTCCGCTGTGATGAATTGCAAGCGCACAAGCACTGTCGTTTCCCGAACGAAGCATTAATCCGTAGAGTAAATCTCTTATGTCTATTTTTTCGTCCTTTTTAAGGTAAATGCTTGACCCTTCCACCCCTACGGCTTTATCGGGTACTGTTATAACCTCGTCAAGATTGCAGTCCTCGGCTATAATGAGCGCCGTCATTATTTTTGTAGTGCTTGCCATAGGAAGTCTTGCGTCGGCGTTTCCCTCTGTGAGAACTTTGCCGGTAGACAATTCCATCGCAATTTCAGCCGCCGCGCTTGCTTCAGCATTGATGCGCGGCAGAAATCCCGTAAAGGTGGTAAATGAAATTAATAAAACCAAACAAATCGGTAATAAATATTTTTTACGCATTGTCCGTTAATTTTTTAATGAGTTCCCCTGTTTTATCTATCAAGGCGTCCACAGCTCCGTCTTCTATCTTTAAAAGCCTGCAACCTGTGCCGTCGTCAACCAAAAATGCTTTCGGTTTGACAGTTATAACCGTTCCGTTACCGCCGGCAAGCTGAAAACCGTCGGCCTCTTTAAAAGTTTTCACGTCGCCGTACTCTCCGCCGCCGCTTAAATTTACAACCGTAACAGAAGAAAGAGGTATAACCTCGCTTCCGCTTACCGTAACAATAGGTTTTCCTACAACGGTATCCGCCCCTGCAACTTTTTCGATTGAAACCGCCGGAGCATCGAATTCTTTTTCTCTGCTTTTCCTAATTTTTCCGTTCATTTATCTTCTCCGATAACATAATTAATAATATTTTTACAATAACAATAACGTTAATCACCGTAACCGCTTTTGCATAATACCTGATTGACGAATGCTCTACGTTCAGCACGGTATAATTCCTAAGTTTGCCGTAATTTCCGTTTGTTTGCAGAAATTTATATATTGCCGAAGTAAAAGCATGCTGAGCCAGAACAACGTAAATATTGCTTTCGTTCTGTATGCCGTAATCGCCCAGTTGTACTACCTTGTAAATGCACAGCTGATTGAATATTTTGTAATAGTTGAATTTGAATTTTCTTGCGTCTATTTTTTTGTTTTTACCGTTTATCTGCATTTCAAAAGGATTGTTTTCCACTGTATTCGCATTAAAAAAATTAATTTTGAAAATCCCTGCGTTTATGCTTGCGTATTTCCTTTCGGTATCTAAATAAATGTAATTGTAGATGTGAACGGGAAAAACCGCTATTAAAAACAGCGCGGCGGCAAGCCAGACCAAAGCGTCGTTCATAAACTTATTATTTGTAACGAAAAATTAAATATACAAAAGCGGACGGCTAAAGCCGTCCGCTTAAAAATTAATTGTCAATCTATTTTAATAACTTCGTCCTCTTCTTCTATAAAATCCGGAAGCTCGTAACCGTTTTCGTCAATCTTGGGCTTATTCTCTTCTTTAACTTCCTCTTTTTTCTCTTCGCTTCCGCCGTTACCCTCAACGTAAACATCCTTTTTATAAAGATAATTCGCGTCATCTTCGTCGTCAAGAATACTGCTGTTCAGCTCGGCAATCTGCGCCATAAGTTCTTCGTAATCGGGCAATTCGTCAATTGAATTAAGCTTAAACCGTTTAAGGAAATTATCGGTGGTCGCATACATTATCGGCTTGCCTACGGCATCTTTTCTGCCGCATGGAACTATCATTTCAAGCTCTAACAAAGTATGTATCGCATAATCACAGCTCACCTGTCTTATTTCTTCAAGTTCAGGTTTCGTTACCGGCTGCTTGTATGCAATAAGCGCCGCGCATTCAAGTATGGTTTTTGTAAACTCTTTTTCCTTTATAGGTATAAGAACTTCCGAAATCTGCTGTTTATATTTGGGATTGGAGGCAAACTGCAGTTTGCCGTTGAATACCAAAAGCTGAATACCGCTGTCCTCGTTATATTTTGATTTGAGCTCGTCTACGCATTTATTTACCTCTTTTACGCTACAACCAAGCTTCTCAACTATACCTTTGACCTGCAACGCCTCGCCAGACGCAAAGACCAAAGCCTCAATTATATTCGTCAAATTGTTCATTAGGAACCTCGTTTAAATCCCAGTCGGGATTAAGTAAAATAGTTATAGGCGCAAAACAGCATTCCTGTCTTACCATTATAAACTGATGTTTCAGCATTTCCAAAAGCGCCTGAAAAGTCGTCACAACTTCATTTTTCGAAAACGTTTTGAAAAGATTTTCAAACAGAATTTCCTTATTTTCAATCAGCGTATTCTTTATAAACGCAACTTTTTCTTCAACTGTATAGACATCTTTGGGTATCTCTTTTATATTATCTTTTTGACGTTGAAGGCTCTCGTTTTTCAACATCATCTTAGCAAACGCTTCCAAGAGCGCGCTTACTGTAAAATCTTTATAGACAACCCTTACAGTATTTAAGGATTTATCTGGTTCCTTAAAAAGGTAACCTATCGTCTCCAAGTCTTTAAGTTTCGGAGTTTCCTGTTTAATCAGCTCATACTCGCGCTGTTTCAACTGCTCTATCAGCGCGCGTTTTTCATCTTCGTCGCCGCCCATATCTTCGCCGGCAACTTCAACGACGGGCACCATACTTTTTGACTTTATGTAAATAATCTGCGCGGCAAGCGCAAGATATTCGCTTTCCTTATCAATATCCCTGCGCGGCTGAGATTTCATATATTCGATATAGTCTAAAAACTGTTCCGTAACTTTTGAAACGAAAACATCCTCTATCTTTATCTGCGCAATATTAATAAGGTGCAGCAATAAATCAAGCGGACCTTCAAAATCGTCCAAAACGGTGTTATAATCAACTACCGATTCGAAATTGTCGTAATTGTTTGCCATAATAAATACCGTTAAATTATCAAGCCCCATAAGGCTGTTATAGGATAGCCTATAATGTTCTGCGCAAACCAACTTACCCATCCTAAGATATTAAAATAACTTACATATGGCAAATCGGTATATTTTACAAGAATGTTACATAAAAAGCTTTCGACTACCAAAGCAATCAAAATATACATTCCGTAATTTCTTAAAAATCTGCGGACAGGATTTATTTGCCTTGTAAATGATTCGATTACGCGGAACCCGTCCAAAGGATACAGGGGCAACAAATTGAACACGGCAATTCCCAGCCCGTAAGCAAAAATATAAAACAATGCCAAGTCAACCGTTTTAACAATATAGTATAGCAATTGGTTGGCTGTAAAAAAATCGGAATATTGCAGTAAAACAAACTTATAAAGCACAAGAAACAAGGGATATGCAAGAAACGAAATTATATAGTTTGTTACTACACCGGCTATTGCCGTACAGAAAAGTCCGCGTCTGTAATGCCTGAAATTAGACGGATAAATCGGAACGGGTTTTGCCCAGCCGAAACCAGCCACCGCGCAAAGCAGAAAACCCGTAGGGTCCATATGTTTCAACGGGTTTAAAGTCAGCCTGCCCTGCATTTTTGCAGTTCCGTCTCCGCACTTATACGCTACAAAAGCGTGTGCAAATTCGTGCGGGGCAAATATAAATACAACTGCTATAAGTCCCGCAATAACTTCAATTAAAAAACTCATTTCAACCTTTCGGGAACGACGTCGTTCCGCAGCAAATCCTCGTAAGTCTGAGGTTTGATTATGTATTCGGCTTTACCGTCTTTGACAAGCACTGCCGCAGGAATAAAATTCCTGTTGTAGTTGCTTGCCATAGAGTAATTGTAAGCCCCTGTAGTCAAAACAGCAAGAATATCTCCCGTTTCAGCCTCGGGTAAGGGTACATCAACCGCAATAAGGTCTCCGCTTTCACAGCATTTTCCTGCAATTGTGACCTTTTCGGTTTTCTCTTCGTCAGCTCTGTTTGCAATCAGTACCGTATATTTGGACTGATATAAAGCGTATCTCGGATTATCGAACATTCCGCCGTCAACCGCGACATATTTTTTTATTCCTGTGATATCCTTTATCGCGCCTACGGTATAAAGCGTAACCCCTGCCTCGCCGACAATGGAACGCCCCGGTTCAATTAAAAGATAGGGCTGATTGAGTCCGTGTTCTTCTGCCTTTGCCTTAACCGCGAAAATCAAAGCTTTAAGGTATTCCGCATAATCCGAAATTTTAAGTTTGGGGTCATCATCGTTATACCAAACGCCGAAACCGCCGCCGATATTTAAAGTTTTTGCTTCGAAATTCAACGTCTTTTTAATTCTTGCTATAAAATCCATAATCTTTTGCGCCGCAAGAACAAAAGACTGCTTTTCGAAAATCTGCGAACCTATATGACAGTGATACCCCTCTAAAACCAAATTCGGTTTAGTTAAAATATGCCTTGTTATGCTTTCAGCCGCGCCGTCGTTTACGGAAAAGCCGAATTTACTGTCAGTTCTCGCAGTCTGAACAAATTCATGGGTATGCGCCTCAATCCCGGGGTTTGTCCGTATTAAGACTTTTTGTTTAATGTTCCGCTTAGCCGCAAGCGCGTCAAGTTTGTCCGCCTCATTAAAGCTGTCGACAACTATTGTTCCTACACCGTTGTCAAGCGCGATTTCAAGCTCTCTGTCAAGCTTATTATTTCCGTGCAGATACATTTTCCCGGCAGGAAAACCTGCTTTTAAAGCAGTATAAATTTCACCGCCAGACACTACGTCCACACCAATATTTTCCTGTTTTGCTATTGCGTATATCGCCGTACAGGAAAATGCCTTGGACGCATACAGAACCTGCCCGTTTCCTTCATATTCTTCTTCGATTGTGCGCTTATAAACACGCATCATATTGCGAATATGTTCTTCGTCAAAAACATAAAGGGGCGTACCGAAACGTTTTGCGAGGTCTACGCTGTCAGCGCCGCCTATTTCAAGATGACCGGATTGATTTATTTTTAAAGACCTGCGTTCGTTCATAACATACCTCTGATTATTAATTTTATCAAATAAGGGGCAAATAGTCAATTAAATTAAAAAAATTTATTGTTTGAGCACAAAATAAGGCGCACGGCAACGCCGTACGCCTCAAAATATTGTTTTAAGTTACAATGACCAATTTTCAGCAATTTGCTTGAAATAATCGCTGAAACCAGCCCTTTCAACGGATTCTGCGGCAACTATATTGACTGTATCCGCAAGTATTCCGTCTTTGAACACTTCTATTTTGCCTACAACCGAATCAATAGCTACAGGCGCTTTTACGTCGTACGCCACTATATTGTGAGTAATTTCGGGGGTCTTATCCACTGCGGAAAAAACAAAGCTGTTTCTTTCGGGTCTAACCGAAAAACTGTCCTTTTTTCCGCCTCTTACAACAAATTCGTCGTTAAGCGTAACATCTTTATCCAAAACGATTTTATTTTTAAAATTCGCAAAACCGTAGTCAAACATTTTTATTGTTGACTTAAACCTGTCGTCGCTTGAAGAAGCTCCGAGCACTACGCTCACAAGCCTTAAATCGCTCTTCTTTGCCGTAGAAGCAAGACAGAATCCTGCCTCGTTCGTAAAGCCCGTCTTTCCACCGTCGCAGAATGAATATTTTCTTATAAGTTTGTTTGTATTTGTCATTGAAGTAGTTCTGTTGTCGGGATGAGCAAAATCTTCAAGCCAGATTTTACTGTATCTGAAATACTCTTCGTTTTTTATGAGATTTGAGAACATTAAAGCAACGTCTTTCGCGCAAGAATACTGCGTATCCCTGGGAAGCCCCGTACAGTTGGCAAAAAGTGTATCGGCACATCCGAGTTCCGCCGCTTTTTTGTTCATCCTCGCAACAAACTCTTCTTCTCCGCCTGCAATCTTTTCCGACATCGCAACGCAGCTGTCATTTGCCGAACATACCACAATGCTTTTTATAAGATTATCAACGCTGTATTCGCAACCCTTATCAAGGAAAACCTGAGAACCGCCCATTCCTGCAGCATTTTCGCTTACAGTTACCGTATCGGTCAATGCAAGTTCGCCGCAATTTATCGCATCGAATACTAATGTAAGTGTCATAACCTTGCAAACGCTCGCAATAGGCATGCGCGCCGTTTCGTTTTCTTTATAAAGGCATTCTCCTGAACCGTAATCCATAAGATATGCGGATTTGCAGTTTTCCGTCAAAGCCTTTTGCTGATTGCTTTCTACTTTAAAACCTGTAAGCGCTCCTGCCGATGCCGCAATACAGGTCGATAACATTAATGCACACAACTTTTTCATATCAGCAGTATGCGTATACAATCAAAAATTATACTATAATTATTACCACTCTGAAAAGAACGTTGACAAGCAACATAAGTATAATTCCGTCGGCAAGAGCAAGTGCAAACGGGACAAACACAGCAATTTTTTTATCAAAGGATTTGCAGATTTCAGTAATAATTATACATATGACGAAAGATGCAATCGAAGCAGGCAGAAAAACGAATATAGCGACAAGCACGCCGCCAACGGAACTTACACAGAACAAAATTGCGGCGTAAAGAGAAAAAAACAGTCCTTTAAGAAAAACTAAAATTAACGTCAGATATTTTAGTTTAGAAAAACCGCAAATAAAAAAGAAAAGACAAAAATATAGACAGTCCGCTAAAAAATGAGTAAAAAACAGAGGGGTGTTCTGAAAATTGAAAACATTATAAACGTAATCGCACGCATAATTTATAAAATAAATATTTACGGTTACAGGCTGATAAAGCACAATTCCGCAAACCACTGAACATAAAAATGTAATTAAAAAGGCCAGAAAATACTTTTTATCCCATTTTTTTCCGCAAAACGACAAATTCCTCATATACAATTATATGAGGAATTTACTTTTAATATGAACTCATCATTTTATCTATGCCTATTCCGTAACCTCGGGTAGGGTCGTTAATAAAAACATGGGTTGATGTCAATAAGTTACAACCGAATTATAAATAAATATTTTCTATAATTCGTGTAGTTTCACAAATAAGTAAAATCTTTCGACATGTATTTGAGTATTCTTTTCGACAAAACTTTCAGAACTTAGGGACATCTACCTATCTACTTACACAGTGCTATTAGATTGATTGGAAAGATAAGTAAAAATCTGTTTACATAATGCGGTTGTAAAACGTACTTTTACCTGTACCATGCGTTTGTATCTCACCATTCTCTTTAAGAATTTTAAGCGACTTATTTATCGCACTTTCACTTAACGTCGGACAAAGTTCCATTATTTCCGCTTTTGTGAATTTCCCAATTTTTTTCTGTATAGCAAGACGTACCATATCCATGGCCGAAGATTTGTCTGATACAATATCAACTCGTTCTTCAAAATCCTTATACGCAGAAAGGATTGTCATAAGTAAATATTTCATAAACGGCGTGGCATCATCTTTGCCTTCATGCCACCCTTCTTGACTATTCGCCAGTGCCTCGTAATATAAATCCTTGTACTTTGCAATCTTCGCTTCTAAAGAAATATATTTTCCAACATAGAACCCGCAACGATACAAAAGCAGTGTTGTCAAAAGCCTCGACATTCTTCCATTACCGTCCAGAAATGGATGAACACATAAAAAGTCGTGTATAAAGATTGGTATTAAAATAAGTGGGTCAACTTCCCCATAAGCTATAGACTCATTGAATGTAGCGCAAATATTTTCAATTGCATTGGGAGTTTCGTGAGGTGCAAGCGGTGTAAATAGAGTTATAGTATTTCCATTTTCATCCGTAGCGCTTATGTAGTTTTGCACACTTTTGAACTTTCCGCCAATTCCTATATTTTTTGTATTATGAGAATACAACGTTTGATGAAGCTGCAATATGATATTTGGAGTAATTGAAATATATTCATAACTCTCATGGATGAGATTTAATACATCTCTATATCCGGCGATCTCCTCCTCGTCCCTATTTTTTGGCGAAGTGCGCTGTTCGACAAGTTGTTTTAATCTTGTATTGGTTGTACGAATACCCTCAATTGCGTTTGATGCCTCCGTACTCTGTATTTTAGCAATTTCAACAAGCTTATCAAGTTCAGCGGGCTTCTGTTTAAGAAATTGCTCCTGCTTTCCCTGCAACTGCCTTATCTGAGCAATATAATTTACAATCTCTGAACTCCATTTTACATCTTTCAACTTACGATAATTAAAATCACGCATAATATTCTCCTTTCTCGTAAATTATAGCCAAATTTACGAGAAAAGTCAATATTATTTATTTTATTATTTGAGCAATCTCTAAAACTATTATCGATTTTTATCTAAACATTCAAAAAATTCAAAGCCAAATCTTAATTACATAAGTATGAAGTTGAATTATTTAAAAAAGATGCCGTTAGTTTTATGCCCGACGAACATATTAAATAAACACTCTTGCAGCGACGAACCGTCCTCATTAAAACAGACTTTCACTGGTGTGTCACCGACCTTGAAAATGTACGGGTTACAATCCATTTGGACCAGAAAAGATAATATGTGTTCTAAAACTGGTCTTGTGGTATCAATCTTAACATCTCTGATATCTTTTAATTCTTCTAATTTAACAACTTTATTATCAAGTGATTTAAACCAATTAATATTATGTAATAGCAAGTTTACATTGATTTGCTATTTCTGGTTAGCGCTCTTATAATTTTAGTAAATTCACGATAAAATTCTAAGTAATCATTCAACAAAGATTCCAAACCTTTGAGCTATTTCGAAAAAACATACAAATATCAAATTTACCGAAATAGAAGCTAAACTAGACTCACATTCTAAACTCCATTACAGTGTGCAAAAGCCTACATACGGGTTTAACTTATTCAATGCAAAAAATATGATTCTTTGCTGTGCTCAGAATAATCTTAAGCAATAACAATAAAACGGGTAGTGAAAAACGCAATAAAAAAGCCGCTACTTGGTATAGTGTAAAGTATTTAATAAAATGACAATTTCACATATATAAAAAAAGATATCGGGGCGATATAAAATCACTCTGATATCTTTTAGTTAAATTTCTTTTCGATTTTATTAATCCAAGACGTATCAGCTTGTTCAAGTTTAACTAACAATTCAATAAAATTTGTACTTGGCGACTCTTCCCATTTCACGAGATAGTTGCTAAATTAGCTTTCATATAAGAATAATTAGAAGAATCTACTTGCTTCATAATTGTTTCTCGCTGATTAGCTTTTGCCTGATATTCTTCTACTCCTGTCAGCCTTCTTATAAGCTATGAATTTTTTGTTTTATTAATCAATGTTATAATTTGCTATAAAAATTGAAAATAAATCAGAATGATAAATCTTTAATTTTTCTTGGGCCAAAGTTAGCTTAGCTTTTTTTAATTCATTTAATTCGGCATCTATTTTATGTCCCAACAAAGATATCATTGATTTTACTTTTTCCACAACCCAACCCATTGAATGTATCGGCCTATAAAGTTTTAGCATTTGTATCATATTTTTGCCCTTAGCATCACTTGATAAGATTTGACCTACTTCATTTCTATAAAATATGGTATTATAATCTATTAAGACGGGATCATAAAATAATTCATTGGTTACATTGGCGCTTGTAATATTCCCCTTAAATTTTGATCTTTTACTATTATTACATTTTTTACAGGATAAAACAAGATTATTATAATCCGTTTTTAAGTCGTCTCTTATTCCTTCAAAAGTATTTATAGGAATAAAATGATCTATTTCAAATGGAGTTGTAATCATCGAGTCGCTAATATCGCAGTATGCGCATTTATGATAAAAATCCGCCTCTAAGTATTTTTTATACATATGATAATCGTCAAATTTTTCCAAACAATTACGTATAATTCTTCCTTTGTTAGTAAAATTCATATTATTCCTCAATCATTTTGTTTGCTTCATCCAACAATTGCACTACTTCCTTTAATTTTTCGAAATCATAGAATTTTTCCGACATACTCATTTTAAAGGGCAACAATTTAGACAATTCCATTTCCAATTCGGTTATCATACTCATAAGTTCTTGGTTAATACCAACTTTTTCCATCTTTTCAATATAATTGCTCAGTTTATCTTCTAATAAAACTAGTTTATTTTGATAGCGTTTCATATTATAAAACAAATTTGCGACCTTGGTTTTTGCATATTCTTCCTCTAATTTGAAAAACTTTGATTTTTCGTAAATTTTATCAGCATCAACCAAATCATCTATTTTAGATTCTTCAACCCTCTCCGTTAAAATAATAATTGGGAAATCCTGAACCTTTAAACAAACCTTGTTAAATATTTCATTACCTTTAAAAAAGGATTTGCTCGTCAAAATTTTGTAATCAATAATATAGAGAGAAACGGTTTTAGCGTAAATATCATCACATATTTTATCAACAAAATCATCTTCATCTTTAAAGTTTTCTATTGAATAATTTTCAAAGCAATAATCTTTATTAAAAGTACAATTTTCTGGCTCATTAGCTTTTATAGTTCTTCTTATTTTTTCTAATTCTTTAGTATCGTCATCTATTAAAATTATCTTATACATTGCAAATATTACCTCGGCAATTTTATTATAAAACCAAAACCGTCATTTTTATCCAGTATTTCTATTTGTCCGAAATAACTATCCACTATTTCTTTAACTACCCATAATCCCAATCCAGTACCTTGCGCTGTTTTACTAGAAATACCCCCATTAATTATGTTCACTTTAGAAGTTACACCAGCATCAAAAATAATATAAGGGTTATTTCTAAATTTTGCATTAAGCGGTTCTCCATTGTTTGCCAATTTAATTAGTAAATAATTTTCTTCTTCTGAAACGTTAATATCGATTTTTCTATCGCTGGTATTTTCTAAAAACCACGCGGAATTTAATATAAAATTATTTAATATTAAATAAATATCCACGTCAGAATAATTGAATATTATCTTCTCACCGCTCAACTTAATGTTAATGTGCTTCTTGTTCAATAACGGCTTCCATTTGTTGGCAATTTCGCTAATTAACAAATAAATGTCACCTTGCTGCTTGTTAAAAGAACTAGATGCTAATCCATCCATAACAACAGATATCCATGAAGATAAAAGTTCATCCGCTTCTTTGTAATCGGAAATCATTTTAAACGGATTAAAATCTTCGTCCCCGTCATATTGCTCAGGTTTAATTATACGTTTAACTGCAACGTTTAAATGTTGCATTCGACTTCCGAAATCCGTACCTAACCGCTGGATTTCGTGAGTAAATGTATTTGTCAATATTCCTGAAGAGCTATACATCATTAGAACTTGCCGAGTTTTTAACTGCTGATCTTCTGTGTCGATAAAATCTTTTAAGACATTCTTATAATCATCCTTTGAAAATTCGTCCGCGTTTTCAACATCGTAGTCACCATTTTCATCTTGCGGATTGCTGGAAATATTTTTGTCTTTTTTAAGCTTCTTTATCAGCCTTGATTTTTTAGGTGTAAATTCATCAGTCTTTTGCTTCTTCCAAAGCGCAAATTCCCTAAAAACGTATTGCCTATCATATTCAAATTTTCCTATAACCTGTTGCAAAAAATCAACCAATAGATAATAAGAATCGTTTAAAGCTATTCCCTCACGGTTTGCCATATCAGTAAGATTAGGGTTAGTAAGTCTACCAATACTTAAACTGCCAATCAGCTGATATGGTTCCACACGCCACGAACCTTTCTCGTGAGAAACTGCAGCAGGACTTTGCTGTGATCTTTTCCCCAAATTCAGCCAATCATACATAGGGCCATCATCACCATATGGTCTGACTTTAAAATTGTCCCTATAAATTTTTATACCGGAATACATACGCAAAAGACTTTTTCTACGCCTAACCGCTATCTCTTTTACTATACCCGTATCAATTTTATTATTTTTAATAAAATAAGCATTCAAGTGAAATGATCCCAAATCTTTGAATATTTTTATATCATTATCTTCATTATAAAAATCTTTTACAGTAAAATTAAAAACTATTTCTTTGTTATAAGATTCACGACTATAGAGTTGCGGTTTAAATTTTTCCCTGCTCCAAAATTCATCTAAATTAACTTTATGGATCACTTCATCGGCATCAACTATATCTACGCTCTTTCGCAAAACGTCAATTTCATTTCTCAACAATTTAAGTTCTATCTTATCTTTACCATCATAATCAACAGTAAATTTGTAATCGTAATCACCGTCAATAATTGATATTGCTTGAGGAATATAGTTATGGTCTGGATAATATTCATTTGTTATAAACACGTCAAATTTATCGACATTCCCAAGTGGATTAATACTTTTTAAATTATTATTAACCTTAGAAAAAAGTCTGTCGTTCCAAGGCTCCCTTGTTGGCGTTAATTCAATAATCGTTCCCGTCGCCCAATTATGTTCTTTAACTTTTTCAAATTCTTTGCCAACATAGTTTTTGACCACTTCCTCAAACTCTTCGACAATGTTAACTAACTTTGCTTTGACTTCACTCAGCAATTTAACATTAGCAAAATCCTCCCAATTAATCTGCCATTGATATAAATCATCCGTATCGGATTTAGTAATTACTTTACTGTTTTTAGATAATTTATCCAACGCAAATCTACCAATACCTTTAGCACCCGTTTTTATTCTTCCTTTTTTACTTGAATACTCCTTTTCCTTGTTATCAGTGCCGATATTCATCCAAGCCGTTTTTAAAACTTTTTGCGTCATACCTATGCCGTTATCGACAATTACGATCTTGTTTTTTACAAATAACAAATCTCGTAATTCCGATTCCGAATTTTTAGATTCGTCATTCATAACAAAACAGTCTTTTTCTTCTTTGTAAAACGTTGTTAACTGTGCGATTTCTTCTTGCGAAAATATTTTATAAACTAAATCTTTATCGATAGTTAAAGGCACATTGGGAAACGGCATATAAAATTTGATAAACACACATGAAGCATCTGCGTCATAAGCATTTTTGACTAATTCAATAACGGCGCCATCGACATCTGCAATATTTTCACGCCCAATAAGTCTCGCTGTTTTTGCGCTTACGTCAAATTGTAATTCTTCCATATTTTTTCTCCTAATATCTATATTCCTCTAAATCTTTAGTCGATATTCTAATAGAATCACCACTAACCTTAATACCCTTACTAATAAGATAACTATAGAATCTTTTTGTTTGCAAAATTAGAATTGCGGAGTCGAGTGAAACGTTTTGCTTTGCTGTTATAAATATTCCGGAATAAGGAATTTCTTCTGCGCTAAGCTTATAAATTATCACAGCCTTAGTAATTATTGACGATAATAAAAGCTTTTCGCAATTTAAATGACTTAACGCCTGAGACCTTCCATAATGAAACCAACTTGCATTACTATCAGAATCCCGCCCTTCAAGCACCTCTCTCTGCGTTTGCAAATAGTTTAATGCTTTCGGGAATCTATTTCTCATATCTACCTCTGAATATTTGTGCAATCCGTTCTCGTAATAATATGGAAATATTATTTTTTGTTTAATATCAAATTGTTCTGATTTTGGACTCTTGGCGGTTCTTAAAATCTCTTCTTCAACGTCTATTCCCAATTCGCCGTTTGAATTTATTTTATGAATAAAAACTTTATTTGCCAAAGTAGCAATACTATTTACGACTTTAAACAGATCGCCAAATCTTCTTATACCTGATTGCGTATAATCCGTAAAATTCCACTTGTCATTCAAATTAATCTTTTCTAAAATCTTTTCAATATGCTTACCTTTTTTCTGTAATTCTTTGTAGATTACTACATTAGATTTTGAACCTTTATGGTATACTGTAATAGACGGATTTGTAAGGACAGTTTCAAAAATTTTTAATGCTGAACAATCAATTATATGAGTTAAATCTGCTTTAATCAATTCTCTTAAATTCTTACCAAAAACAGCCTTAAACATATTAGACGGCGATATAATGACCATCTTACCACCATCTTTAAGCAGATTAAGACCTTTTTCTATAAATGCATAAGAATAATCAAACTTACCATCACGACAAGAAACGAAATTATCCTTTGTTTTTTCTCGTAATTCTATATCCAAATCTTTATATGCGACATAAGGCGGATTGCCGATAACATAATCAAACTGTTCTTCTTCTAAATACAATCCATCGCACAATCGAATGTTCCAATCTACTTTCTCTATGCCAAATTTATTAGATTCAGTATTAAGATTGTCAATACATTCTTTAACCAAAATTTCATCTATATCGCAACCTACAATACACTGCTCAAGAGAATCTCTTATTTGGTCGCATTTTATTCTATGTTTTATGCCATCCGCAATAAACCTTTTAACAACTTCGATAAGGATCTGCCCATTACCGCAAGAATTATCGACTATTCGTTTACCAAAAACTTGTTCTGTATAGCCTATTTGATCAAGCATATATGCAACAGTTTTTTTAGGAGTAAAAATTTGACACTTTTTTAAATTCATAATTCTTCCTCCTTTTTATATCAAATATCCTTTTAATATTATAAAAAAAATTTTTAATTTCGTCAATGCAAATTAATCAAGTAAATACCTTATTATCAAAATTAAAAAGTTAACTCAATGAGAACTATCAGCAAAATTTATTATGAAAAAAATTTACAGGAGCAGTAACATTGAAATTTGAGAAATTACGACATAATACCATTATTTAAATTATGAAACTACACAAATTTTAATGGTAAAAACGAGTTTTATGTAATTTGTCGTTTTTTGCGCAAAACGTGTACAAAATTTCTACAAGAGTTGACAAATTACACAAATATATTTCTACTTAAATGACAGATAAAATTAAGAAAAGCAAAATTGTCGCATTAAGCATTTATGCTTAATGCGACAATTTTTTATATATAATATTGTCTAATATTGTCCATTTTACTCAATAAGAGTCGAGCATTCTATCAATTGCAATGCCGTATCCCCTTGTGGGATCATTAACAAACACATGGGTAACGGCGCCAATTAATTTACCGTTCTGTACTATAGGGCTACCGCTCATTCCCTGAACTATTCCGCCCGTCTTTTCTATTAAATTTTTATCTTCGACTTTTATAACGAAATTTCTATTGTCCTTATTGCTTTTATCCACTTTAACAATTGAAATTTTATAACATTCCGCCTGCTTTCCATAAACTGTCGAATAAATATAGGCAGTACCGATATTTACATCGTTCAAAGTGCCTTTGCTTATTTTAACAAGTTTGGAACAGTTAAAATTATCTGCAAGCTTGCCGTAAACTCCGCAAGAGCAGTTGAGCTCCGCCGACCCGATAACCGAAGTTTCAAACGCTCCCCTAAGCTCTCCCGGTACGCCCCTTACGCCCTTTTTAACGTCGTAAATTAAGCTATTGTATACCGTACCACCGTTAATTTTAATAACTTGATTGGAATGGTCGGTAATCGGATGACCTAATGATGCGAATTTTTTGTTGGCTTTATCAACATAAGTTACCGTGCCTACTCCGTTTATACTGTCTTTAACAAGCACGCCAATGCGCTTTCCGCCCGTAGACATATCTTTTGCAGGTTTAATCGGCAAAGTAACCGTTTCGCCGTTGCGTTTAACTTCTATCTCGTATTTTTTATAATCTCTTGCTATTATTTCGTTAATATCCGAAGTTTTTGTTACTTCTTCTCCGTTAATCTTTGCAATCACATCGCCTGCTTTAAGTCCTGCGTTCCGTGCAGGCGAACAAGTTCCGTTAGGCGTAAGAATTTCACAAATTCCGGCCACCTCAACCTTAGTCGTGCTTAGCACGAATCCTGCCGGAAAACCGCCTAAATACAGTGAATTATCCGCATTAGCGAACGCACCGAAAGGCATATAGCAGAATGCGCAAAGTACGATTGCCAAAAACAATACTACCGCTTTAAAAGCTTTCTTTTTGTAAAACATAACGATAGTATCTTGTGCAAGTAAAGCTTAACTATACAAGAAAAAGCGGTAAAATTACCGCCTTATTTCTTTATGCCGTCTATAAGTTCAATTGCATGCTTACGCGCGGCTTCCGACTTGACGCTTCCCGTCAGTCGTATAATTTCTTCAACCTTATTTTCCCAATCAAGCTTTTTTACTCTTGTATAGGTCTTGCCGCCCTCGTCGGTTTTGTAAATAAGATACTGCGCGTCACTTGCCGCGCAAACTTGCGGCAGATGCGAAACAGCAAGAATCTGAGTAGATTCGGAAATAGCCACAAATTTTTCAGCAACAGTCTTTGCGGTATAACCGCTTATTCCTGCGTCGATTTCATCAAAAATATAAGTTGAAATTCCGTTTATATCTTTCAGCCTCGTCTTTACGGCAAGCATAAACCTTGACATTTCGCCGCCACTTATAACCTTATTCAAAGGTTTTAAGGGCTCGCCCTTGTTTGCCGAAAATAAAAAACTTAATTTATCAGAACCATCAGGGCAATTAAGGTTTGCGGAATTTTCGTCATAATCTGCAAACTCAACCTCGAACGCGGCGTCTGGTATATTCAGCGTTCTTAATTCAGCAACCACTTCCTTACAGAATTTATCCGCCGCTTCTTTCCTATATTTTGTCAGTTTTTTACATGCGGAATATATTTTAGCGTTCAATTCATCTGTTTTTTTATTGCATTTTTCAATAAGACTTGCGCTGTCGCTCGAAGCTTCGGCTTTGGCTTTTGCCTTTTCGCAGAAAAGTAAAATCTCTTTCTCGTCCGCGCCGTACTTTCTTTTAAGCGCTTTTATTAAAGTTATTCTTTCTTCAATTTCTTCTGCTTCTCGCCCGTCAAAACTAAGTTCGTCCGCTAAATCGGTTACCGTTTCGGCAATATCATTGATTTCTGCCTCTGCGCTTTCTATTCTGTCGCAAAGTTTTGAATAGGTTTCGCTTATATTTGAAACGGCATTTATGTAATGCTTTGCCGAAGATAGCCCGTCCGCGCATCCTCCGTCGCCGCCGAGCAAGGATGTTACTGCTGAAAACGCGTTTAATATTTTTTCAGTATTGGCAATAAGGTTGCGCTTTGAAACAAGCTCTTCAAACTCGCCTTCTTTTAATTCCGCAGCTTCGATTTCGTTAATCTGATAATTCAAAAGGTCGGCAAGTCTTTCCCTTTCGCTCTCGTCGCCGCCCAATTCTTCGATTTTTTTCTTTATTGATTTTTTTTCGGTTATAAACGAGGCTAACTCTTCTTTAATCTCCTTAGCAGTCTCCGCCAAAAGTCCGTCAATGACTTTTAACTGATTTTCTTCGCTAAGCAAAAAGAAATGTTCGCTTTGTCCGTGCACGTCCACAAGATGCTGTGTTACGCTTTTAAGCATTGATGCAGTAACAGTATTGCCGTTAATTTTTATCGAGCCCTTTCCCTCAAGGTTAAGCTTTCTTGTTATGACTATATCGCCGTCACTTTCGATATCGTATTCTTCAAGCTTTTTTAAAGCTTCAGAATTTTCTTTAACGCAAAATTCGGCGCGCACAGACATCTCCTGCTCGCCGTATCTTATTAAACTTTTATCGGCTTTGGAACCGAGAACGAAGTTAATCGAATCCAATATGACAGATTTACCCGAACCTGTTTCACCCGATAAAATATTAAGTTTTTCGTCAAATTCAATATCGGCTTCGGAAATAAGCGCAATATTTTTAACGTATAACCTATGTAACATCAGCTAAGATATTCTTTAAGTATTTCAACAACCGCCTGCGTATGTTCGCTGCTGTCAATAACTATCAGCAACGTATCGTCGCCGGCAACGCTTCCTATAATCTGCTCAATATTAAGGCTGTCTACAAAAACGCCCACAGTTGAACCGTTACCGCGCATTGTTTTTACAAGAATAAGATTACCGGAAGGTTTAATTGCAAGCACGCACCCTTTGAAAAGATTTGTCATACGGTTGGTAACGCTGTCGACATAACTGTCAAAGCTTGCATATTTATACTTCTTCTGTACACCGGCAACTTTATAAAGCTTCAAATCCTTTACGTCGCGCGAAATTGTCGCTTGTGTGACGTTGAAATTAGCTTTATTAAGCTCTTCGCACAGTTCTTCCTGCGTATCTATTTCTTTTGTTGCGATAATTTCAAGAATTTTCTGTTGCCTTAATGACCTTTGCATATTATTTACTCCAAATATTAAGCTTTATTAAAAGTTTATTGAAAAAATCTTTATCGTTTTCGGTTATAAATTCGGCGTAATTTTCTGATTTTTTGACCGTAACCGTTTCACCGCACTTTATTTCGCCCACAACTTTACCGTCAACAATAAACCCCAAAGGCGCGCTTGTATTTAGCGGACTTATCTTCAATACTGAACTGTCGCCAAAAACAACGGGTCTTGAATGAAGAGAGTGCGGACAAATCGGCGTAAGTATAAATGCGTTTAAATCGGGGGTAAGTACAGAACCGCCGGCAGCCAACGAATAAGCCGTTGACCCCGTCGGAGTGCTTACTATTACCCCGTCTGAGGAAAAATTATCTACCGTAGTTCCGTCTATTTCTGCGTGAAGATTGACGGTATTTCTGAAATTTTCGCCACCCGTATTGCGCTGAATAACCAAATCGTTTAAAGCAGAAAAACATTTATCGCCGACAAAAACATCAAGCATACTCCGCTTTTGGGTAAGATATTTTCCGCTTAAAACAAGATTGATAGCATCATTGAGTTTATCAGGTTCGAACTCCGCCAAAAAACCTAAATTACCGTAGTTTATCCCTATAATTTTTACTTTACGCTCAGCGCATGCCGACGCAACATTCAGTATAGTTCCGTCTCCGCCCAAAACAAACAGAACGTCAAGTCCGTCAAGGTCGTCAAAGCTTTTGACTGAAATACAGTTTTGTTCTTCAAAAGCTTTGAAAATACGTTCAACAAAGCTTTCATTATGACTGTAATATTTTGAGTTAAGATAAACGCCGACTCTCATCAAAATGTATTATATACCTAATTATGCAGATTTGCAACCGAATTTAATGCATATTTTTTAAAAATATACAAAAAATCCGTTATTTATAAAACAACGGATTTTATAAGTATTTGTTTTTCAACGGACGTTCCGCCTTTAATCATACGCAAAACATATTCCAAATTCTTGCCCTTTATTATTGGCGCAGTTGTAATATTTACAGGCGCCAAACCTACGGAGACAGCGAAATCGTAAATTTTCGATATAGCCTTCTTATGCTCCTGCCCGGATTTAACTATCCCGTTTTTACCGACATTTTTTGTCTCACATTCAAATTGCGGTTTAATTAAAGCGTAAACTTCTTTACCTTTTTCCAGAACATCCGAAACCGCGCCCAAAATATATGTCAGGGAAATAAAGCTGACGTCTATCGTCACCCCGTCAAGACTATCCGAAAACAGCTCTGAGGTAAGGTTCCTTGCATTGAATTTATCAATTACAACTACGTTTTTATCAAGCAAACTTCTGTCAAGCTGACTTTCACCGACATCGATACAGTACACTTTTTTAGCGCCGCTTTGTAAAAGACAGTCGGTAAACCCTCCGTTACTCGCGCCGATATCGGCAAATATTTTGTTTTCGGCATTTACATTAAAATCTTTAAACGCCTTGTAAAGTTTATATCCTCCGGCAGACACAAAGTTAGTTTCGGCTTGTTCAAAAGTTATGCTGTCGCTTTGCCTTACTTCGTAAGAACAGGTTACTGTTTTGCCGTTGACCTTTACAAGTCCTTTTTCAACGGCATTGGCGGCTTTTGTCCTCGAGCCGAATTTTTCGGCAAGGAATTTATCTATTCTCATTTTTCAAAACGTATTTAACTATCTCTTGTCCTGTTACACCGTAATCTTCCATAAGTTCGCCTACGCCGCCGTGAGTTATGAAACTGTCTCCGTAAGCAAAAATTTTTATATTCTTGCCTCTTCCGCAAAAGTAAGAATTTACAAGCGAGCCGAAACCGCCTATTAGCATATTATCCTCTACTGTGATAATATTCTCTTCCTGTAAACAGTCAAGCATTTCCGTATCAAGCGGCTTGACAAAACGGGCGTTGATTACAGTTACCGAAATATTTTGCTTCTTTAATTCTTCTGCGGCGACAAACGCCTGAGTCAAAGCGCGCTCTCCGCAGGCGGCAATTGCATATCTTCCGTCTCCGCAAACAAGTTTTTCCCACTTACCGCAGACAATTTCCGATTGCGTATCGAAAATCCTTTTCCCTTCCCTTGGATATCTGATTGCAAGCGGAGCGTTAAACGTCGCGCTGAATTCAAGCATTTTTTCAAATTCACTGACATCTTTAGGTACGGCGATAGTCAAATTAGGTATAAAACTTAAAAACGAAAGGTCGAATACGCCTTGGTGCGTTTCGCCGTCCGCGCCGGATATTCCTGCGCGGTCTACGCACAGCGTAACAGGCAGATTCTGACTGCATATGTCTATAACAATTTCATCGAATGAACGCTGTAAAAAAGTTGAATAGACGGCATAATAAGGTTTGAGACCTTCCGTCGCCATAGAGGCGCACAGGATTGTCGCGTGTTCTTCGCAAATTCCAACGTCAACGGAGCGGTCAGGGTACTTTTCAAAAAAACCGCCCAGCCCCAAACTTGAAGTCATTGCCGCAGTGACTGCGACTATTTTCCCGTCTATTTCCGCAAGCCTTGTCAATGTTTCGCCGAGTACATTCGAATACTCCGCTTTGACCGCGGACGATTTAGAAACGGAAATTCCGTGCGTGGCTTCGGGGTCATCTTCGCAAAAAGCATAACCCTTGCCCTTTTTTGTTAATATGTGTAATATAACGGATTCGTTTTTAAGACGGTTTTTTACTTCCAAAAGCTTGTTTATCATAGCTTCCAGGTCATTTCCGTCGTACACTCCGTCGTAAGCAAATCCGAAACGTTCAAATATCTTCGCATGCTTGTCTCGCTTAGATTTTTGGTTAATATCCTCGCTCAGAATTTCAAGATATTCGTGCATGCTCCCTACAGTCGGAGCGATTGACATTCCGTTATCGTTAAGAATAAGCAGAAAGTTCGTATTCAAAAGCCGAAGGCTGTTAAACGCTTCATATATTAACCCATTGTTAAAAGAACCGTCGCCTATAACGGCTATTACATTAAAATCTCCGCCGTTTATATCCCTTGCCTTGGCTATTCCGAGAGCGGCAGAAACCGAAGTCCCTGCATGACCTGTGTTATAACAGTCGTATTTGCTCTCCTCCCGCTTAGGGAATCCTGAAATTCCGCCTTTCTGACGTATCGAATTAAATTGTTTGTACCTGCCCGTAAGAAGCTTATGAGTATAGCACTGGTGCCCTACGTCAAAAATAAGCTTATCTTCGGGAAAGTCAAAAACGTAATGAAGCGCAACCGTCAATTCGACCGTACCGAGGTTGGAAGAAAGATGTCCGCCGCTGTTTAAAACAGTCCGCGTAATGACTTCCCTTGCCTCCTCGCAAAGAGACATAAGCTCTTTTAAAGTCATTCGTTTGAGTTGCGCCTCAGTGATATTTTCAAGCATTACCTCTCCCTTTTGAAGACGGTTGTAAATTTGGCGAAGCCGAATACTATCTGCTTGTTGAATTTTACCGCAAAATGTTTAAATATTGCTTTGCCGCCTACCGTAAGCGCGCCTATTGCCGCGCTTATGCCGATTGAAGCTATAAGCTCGCCCGTTGTTCCGACGGTTGCGACATGCGCTACAAGCGCCGTACCTGCAGCACCGCTTACAATGCCGCAAATATCGCCTATTACGTCGGCGAATATACTTGAAAGCTTAGTTGCGTTGCGGCAAAAGGAAACCGAGCGTTTTGCGCCCTTTATTTTATTAGACGCCATAGCATGGAAAGCTTCAGGACTTATCGACATTATAGCGTTTGCAAGAACGTCGCAACTTATGTTTAAGACCAAAAGCACTATAAGTACTATTACGCAGACGTAAGAAGCGCTGTCTTTAACCGAAATTTCAGTCAAAAAACTGAAAACAACAGTGAGTACAAACGACAGGAAAAATACGCTTATACCCCAAGTAAGCCAGGCTTTACTGTGCTTTTTCTTTGATTTGGGCTTTTTCTGTTTACTTTTTTTCTGAGCCTTGGCCTCTTTTTCTCCGCCGACAGGTGGATTGTTTTCAGTCAATTTTCCGTTCGCATCGGAATGCGGCTGTTCTTTGACCGGTTCGTCCTGCGCGGTAAAAATTTCCGACTCTTTAAAGTCAGGGGGCTCCGTTGTCTGTTCCAAATTGTTTTGTTCTTCGTTTTCCATAAATTTAAAAATAATACGCACCGTTCAGCGCGTAAAAAAAATCGATATAGTGGTTTATATTAAATAAACTTTGCGGCTTAGGTTCGGTAGGATTTCCCCCTTACTCACTTCCCGTCGCCGAGGAAGCAGTTTCCTTTTAAGAGTCAGGATACTTACGTATGACCGAATTACCACTTAGTCCACACCTTAATCTCTAATATAAAGACAGTCTAGAAGCTTTCCTTGACAATTGTCGCTGAGCTAATCCTCTTTTGCAAATAACAATTTCAAACAGCAATAAGCATTGTCCGTCCGGCCGAACGGTCGTTGCCGTGGTCTGTTATCCGCTGTTTTCACTCAAGGCAGGCTACTCTGTACCAAGCTTTCGCCTGACAGCAGGTTTATACGCGCCGTCGTTTGAGGCGACGCGCCTCCACGGTGAATGGGTTGGGCTGCGGTATGCCGTTACCTAGCTCCCATACACCTTTACTCCCAGCATTCACCCACTTTTGGCAAAGCAAGCAAACACCAGAAACTTCATCGATATGCCCTTTAACGGTATTTTACCCCCGTCTTCGTTTCAGTGACAATTGACTAGAATACTGCACCACTATATCAGTTAATATTAGTATAGCATAATTCAAAAATTATGTCAATATTTTTTATTTGTTTCGCGTTCGGACGTAATTTATAAGCTGAATAAGGAATTCCCTGTCGCCGTCTATACCCTCTAAAAGAGCAAGACAGCGCGACGCCAAAACATCCGCGCGCAGTTTAGCTCCGTCTAATCCGTAAACGGCTACAGCGGTGAATTTACCCTCCTGCTCGTCTTTTCCTATACTTTTGCCGAGCTTTTCAAAATCGCCCTCGACATCCAGAATATCGTCCGTTATCTGAAAAAGAGTACCTAAATATCTTCCGAACGCTTTCAGCTCGGAATAGCATCTGCCGCCGCTTAAAATGCTTGCAACGGTAACTGCTGCAACAAGAAGCTTACCCGTCTTATTTTCGTAAATGAAATTCAAAGTCGGTTCGTTGAAACTTTTGTCTTTTTCATGCAAAAGGTCGGCTGACTGGCCGGCTATCATACCGTAAATACCGGCGCAATCGCAGATAAATTCTGCCGCCGAAACGTATTCTGCGCCATTTCTGCACTCTTTCAAAAGTATTGAATATGCAGTATTCAGCAGTCCGTCGCCGGCAAGCACGGCGTTACCCGTACCGAAGACCTTATGATTTGACGGTTTTCCTCTGCGGAAATCGTCGTCGTCCATTTCAGGCAAATCGTCGTGAATAAGCGAATAAGTATGAATTAGTTCAAGCGCCAAAGCAAAATTCATTACTTTGCGCCTTTCCAACCCAAGCAAATCCGCCACCGACATCATTAAAACAGGGCGCAAACGTTTTCCGCCGAGTTTCAGACTGTAAATAAGACTTTCTTTCAGAATTTCAGGGCGGCAATTTAAATTCTCGCAAAATCCGTCCAAAACAGCATTGAATTCTTTCAAATAACTACTGTATTTTTCGTCGAAATTCAAAATTTATCTCCTTAAAGCCGCCTGTACGGTGTTATACATAAGCATAGTTATGGTCATAGGTCCCACTCCGCCGGGAACAGGCGTAATATATGAACATTTTTCTTTTACGCTGTCAAAATCGACGTCGCCGCAAAGTTTTCCGTCTTCGCCGCGATTCATTCCTACGTCAATGACTACCGCTCCGTCCTTAATCATATCGACAGTTATAAATTTTGCTTTGCCTACGGCGGCAACTAATATATCCGCTTTAAGGCACTCCTCTTTCAAATCGGATGTCTTGCTGTGACAGACCGTTACCGTTGCGTCTGCGTTCAATAAAAGCATAGCCATCGGTTTGCCGACGATATCTGACCTGCCTACAACTACAGCTCGTCTGCCCTTAGTCTCTATTCCGTATCTTCTGAGCATCTGCATTACCCCGTTAGGCGTACACGCTGCAAGACAGTCTTTATTCATACTTAACTTTCCGACATTGGATTCTGAAAAACCGTCAACATCCTTTCCGACGGGAATAAGCGACAGAATTTTTTCAGCGTCAAGATGAGACGGAAGCGGCAACTGAACAAGTATTCCGTCAACGTTTTCATCTTCCGCAAGCCGTTTTACCGTGTCTTCAGCTTGGCTTTGCGTGCATTGCGCGGAAAGAAATTCGGAATAAGATTTTATACCCACTTCTGCGCAGGCTTTGATTTTGTTGCGCACATAAATCTGCGAAGCAGGGTTATCGCCGACTAAAACGACCGCGAGACCGATTTCTCTTTTATGTTCCGCAACAAATTTATGAACAGAATTTTTAATTTCCGCGCGCATTTCCTGCGCAAGCTTTTTCCCGTCGATTAAGGTATACATTTTCTGTTTTTATCAACCTCTGACAAAATTCCGCTTATAAACGAAGCGCTTTTTTCGGATGAATACTTGGAAGCGATATTCGCCGCTTCGTTTATAGAAACGGGTGCGGGGATATCGTCTGTTTTAAGTATTTCCGCAAGGGATATCAAAAGAACGCTTTTATCCGCCGGAAAAATACGCGATTCAGGAAATGCGCAGGAATGTTCGTCTATTATTTTTGCAAATTCCTGCTCGTTTTCCTTTATTATGGAAAGGATTCTTTCGCAATAAGCTACATCCTCTTCCGTCAGTTTCTCTTTTTTATACAATGCGTTTTTCATACCCCTTTCCGCTTCCGCAAACCGCGACGCAAAAACAATCTGAAAAACCACTTCTCTCGCTTTAGTCCTCATAAACCACCTAAACGCAATTAATCCCTTAAATTTCTTTAAGGGATTAACACTAAAACCGTTTTATTATATTGCAGAACCGTCGTTAAAGTTAACGTCCTGTATATGAATATCAATTTTTGCTACTTTGTATTTCGTCATTGATTCGACGCTGTGTTTTATCGACTGCTGTATTTTAAACGCAAGCGATGAAACGTTGCTGTCGCTGTCAACTTTCACGCTGATGTCGGCAATTATACCCTGTTTGTCGAAATCGAGCTTTATTCCTTTATTTTTATTCGATAAAAGCGAAACCCCTTCAACCTCGCTGATTGCCAATGCAACTATGCCGCTGACAATTCCGGGGTTATAAGTTATTTTACCCTTTTGCGTAGTCGTAGGGTCGTGCCTCATGTGTGCCATAAGTTTACTCCTTTAAGTTAGTATAGCACATATTTAACAATTTTGCAACTAACTTAAAACGAATTTATATTACACTTGCGAATAAACGGGAAGAATAATTATGCTGCCGGGGTCGGTGCCGACTTCTTCTACAAGCATCGTATAGATAGAAAGCGCGGTATTGTAGTCAAGTTCGTTAGAGTTGACGAATACGTTTACGTTTTCGGAATTCATCCCTATGGAAACTACCGCGTCTGAGAAACCTTTCGATTTGATAAGCGTTTCGAGAAGAAGTTCATTTTCCATTGTCTCAACTATTTTGAGTTTGAGCGCTACGGCTTCCTTGTGCTTATCGCTTCCCTCTTCATAGGTTGCGATAACGCTGTCAAGCTGCAAAAGCTCTTCGCTTCTTGTGGTGGTTCTTTCAGTGCGGAACGTCGTAAAGTAATTGGACGTCGCCATTGTAGGCGTCGAATCGCCGGAAGCGATTACATTGCTTGCAAGCAATACGTTCAATACGGCGGTAAGCGCAAGTAAGAACACAAGTGAGGACATGATGATGATTTTTTTCTTTTTTGACATATTTTGCTCCTTTATTTTTAATTATTCATTGAATAAATAGCTATTAAGTTTTTATTTATATTCAACGCCGTAGATACCGCGTTCAATATCGTGTTTTTGGTCATAATACTGTCTGCGCCCTCGCATACGATAATTACGCCGAGTATGCCGTCTTTACTTTCGTTAATCATTACTTCTGTTGCGCCGACTCCGTCAATAGAACTGAGTATACCCGTAAGCTTTGCCTCGGTAGCCGTCTTCTCCCCTGAGGCGGAATAAGTCGGGCTTGACTTTGAAGAAAATTTATTAATAAAGTAGATAGTGCCAACAAGAATAATTATCAGTACGACAACTACAATAACTTTCTTGTTATCTTTCACAAAATCAAGAACTTTTCGCATATACTGTTATATTTATATATCCCAGCCCGTCCAAATATGCGTAAATTTGTTTAATTAATTTCGGATTGTTTTCTTGCAGTTGCACTTCTATTTCCGACACCTTGAAATTGCCGTCGGCATAATTAACCGTAACCTTACAATCCGTCGTGGCTTCAAACTCTTTATCAATAAGAATTTCAAGCTGTTCGCTCTGATGTTCGGAATAAACGCGGCAGACATACTCATAATCGAAAAAATCTTTCTCAGACGTTTCAACGTCTTTTATTTTGAATATTCCCGTTATCGGCTGTATAAGCACCAAAAGGCAGATTATTCTCATTACAAAAGTTACGCTTTTATGCAGCTTCCCCTCGGGAATTAGAAGAGAAACGACAACCGAAAGAAATATAACGCCCGTGGCGGCAAGAAGATAAGCTTTCATATAAAACTGTTAGCCGAGTTGATAATTAACATTATTACAAGAGCATACATAAATGCGACGGTCAATAGCCCGGCGATAAAATATTCGATGTCCTTAGACAGGTCGGAAAGCAACCCGTATAAAACCCCTTCTCCTATCGGCTGGACTATCGCACCCACTATTTTCAATATTATAGAGAAAGACAGCAGAAGAATTACGGGCTGAATGATTTCAAACAACAGTAATATTATTCCGCATACGCCTACCGAACTTTTGATTAAAAGACCGGCGGAAGAAAGCATATCAAAACCGCTTGAAAGGAAATTGCCTACTATCGGCACCGAATTACTTACAACGTACTTTGTAGCTTTGAATATTATTCCGTCAAAAAGCGACGTTGCCGAGCTTTGCGCAGTTATAAATATACTGAATACGGTAACCGTGATTCCGATTACCCACTTCATTAAACTTTTCAAAAGCGCGGTTACGCCAGAAAAGGACATTGACGGGCTAAACCTTGACATAAAATTGAGCACAACCACGCCAACCGTAGCAGGGAAAATAAAACAGCTTACAATTTCGACTGCGCCGCCGGAAAGAAATATAGCCGAAGGCTGATAAATTGCCGCCGAACTCGTTCCCCCCGTTAAAACTGTTAGCGTAGCAAGTATCGGAGTAATAATTTCTATCTGGCGTTTCACTCCGTTTATACAGTCGGTACAGCCGCTGATTATTCCGATAAGCATAGACGAAACAATGAGTACAATCAGCGAATAACAAGCAAGATGAACTATTTTTGCGGAAGATTTTCCTATTATACTTCCCTCCGCCGAACTAACCACGGCAGACAAAAGAGCAATCGCCGTGACGGTGGCAAACGCAGGGACAAGATTTATAACGTCTTTGAATACTATTGAAAACAGCTCGTTCAGAAATCCGCCGTATTCGGCGCCGAGATTGCCGTTTATGAGGTATTCTACTATTTCTTTTGCCGTTCCGCCGAAGTTGAAAAGATAGCTGTCCCCGTTTTCATCAAGATATTTCTGCAACTCAGACAAATCAAGCGATTCCAAAAGAGTGGCAATGTTTTCATATAATTCCGCTTTTCCGTCCTCTTCCGCGTAAGCCGAAATTCCGGCGCAAGCCAACAATATAACGGCAATGAGCAGAAATGAGATAATAAGCAGCCTTTTCAGGCAAGATTTATGAGAGACACGATGATTTTGTATGTGCTTGAAAGGATAGGTATAGCCACCACGAATAAAACAATTTTTCCGCATAATATCAGCTTGTCCGCTACCCCCTCGAACCCAAGTTCCTTAACCGAACTTGCCGTAAGCTCAATTAAAAAGCTTATGCCCACTATTTTGAAAACAGTACGGACAATTTCGTTGTTTATTCCCGTACTTGCAGTGAAATTCTTAATAAATTCTATACTTTCCGTAAGATAGTCGAAAGAATACAAAAAAATAATCACGCCGCCGGCAGTAAGACACAGCGGTACAAGTTCGGATTTATGCTGTTTTAAAATAAATGCGCTTATCGCCGTTATGACGGCGATACAGCAAAGACGGAAAACGTACATCAGAACATATCAAAAAGCTGTCTTATTTGAGAAAAAAGGTCTGAAATCATAGTTATCACAACCGTTAAAACAATTATCAATCCCACAAGGCTTACAAGCGTTGCGATATCGTCTCTATCCGATTTTTTCAGAACCTGACATATTATGGTTATGATTATGCCGACCGCGGCAATTTTAAAAATAATACTTATATCCATTGATTAACCTGTATGCGCAAAAACTGCCTTCAAGCCATAAGCACGGCCATGAGCACGCCAATCATAAAAAATATTTTGACGTATAAGGAACTGTATCTTTTATAGTCTTTCTGACTTTGTTCTTTAAGTTTTAAAAGCTGTTCGCGCCTTTCGTTCAGGTAATCAATCTGCGACATAGCGTCGCTTTTACCGAGGTTTACGGCGTAATCGCTCAGCATTTCGCCGTCCTTACCGTCCAGCACTTTCTGCCCTTTCAGAATATTCGGCACATATTTAAAATTCTGCGCCACCTTTTCCAACGGATTTTTGTTGAATTTGAGGTTTAAGATAAGCTGTTCGTTAAACTCATACAGCTCCGAAAAAACGCTCATTTTCTTTTTTTTATTTGCGGCAAGAAATACCCCCAGCACCGTCGTCAACGCAACAATCGCAAACAGGATTAAAATTTTTATCATAAATTACAGGTTCACCGCCTAACGACTTCAATTCCACAAAGTACTCGAACGGAGTATTTTTCAAAACGGACCTATCGCATATATGAGAAGAAGCAATAACCGCTATCGAACAATCAGACGCATATCGCACGGCTTTGAAATCCTCTTCACCATAGAGCTCGTCCGTAATAATTACGTCAGGTTTCATAGCCCTTATGGCGCTTGAAATCGCCCCCATTTTGGAAAAGCATCTGACTACGTCCACCGTCCCGATGTCATACCCGTCGCCGTACGCGTCCAAAGCGGCGATTTCACCTCTCTCGTCAAAAACAAGAACGTTACAAGTCGGGTCCTTGCTTAAATATCTTGCAATATCTCTTAAATCAGTCGTCTTACCCATTCCAGGCTTTGAATAAATTAACGTGCTTTTAATTCCGTCTCGGTAAAGAGAACTGCAAATGTGCTCGGCGCAACCTTTTATATCGTGAGGCACGCGTATATTCAGCGAAGTCACGTTTTTTATTGTATTGACAACGCCTTTTTCTGTAACGTATTCGCCGGCAATACCTATTCTTACTCCGTGTTCAACGGTTATAAAGCCGTTTTTTAGCTGTTCGGTGAAAGCGTATACACAACCGCCCGTGGCGGCGTTTAACGTGGCGGAAACATCCTCCACAGCCAAAGCCTTACATTTTTCATCGGCAAGCCCGAACCGACCCAAAAAACGATAGTTACCGTCGTAACAGACAATGACTGGCTGTCCTTTCCTTAAACGAATTTCAGAAATACGGTTATAATTTAAATGGCTTATTGCCGATTTTATCTCTTCGGACAGGAAGGACAAACTCATAATTTAATTTATTTATAGGCGCAAAAAAAAAGAACCGCAAAAGCAAGTTCTTTTAAACCGGGTTCAAATTTTTTCAATTATTTTCAGCGTTATATCTTTTGCATTTTCGGACGCGCGCAAGCAATTTTCCTCAAAATGTTCGATTCCGCTTTCATCGGGCGTGTCCGTAACCGACCGCACGACAATAAAAGGAACTTTGTTGACAAAGCAAACATAACTATATAGTTAAGTATTTTATATTTCATATCTATTTTGTTAAACACAATAAAACCGATATGCGCCAAAAAATTTGCAAGTAAAATTTCAAGCGGAACGGTAAACCCCATATAAGTACCGCCAGCAAAAAGTGAGGCAACCGACGTTAAAACAATACTCATCGTAGTTGTCGCTAATGTATTTATAATCAGCTGTTTAATAAAATTAAAAACACGCTTTTTCATAACATTTTCTCCAATCGCTTTTTAATTGTTGAAATAAAACTTCTTGATATAAGCACCTTTTCACCATTTTCAAGCAATGCTTTCATTTTAGAGTTGAATATAGGTTTAACACTCAATAACATATTTAGATTTAGAATACACGATTTGCTGATTTGTTCAAACCCAAAGGAATATAGTTTTTCTGCATATTGATATAGTTGCAATTCGGCGCGATAGACTTTATCTTTCGTATATAAAAATATCTGTTTTTCTACACTTTCAATATAGAAAATATCGGAAACACGAACAAGACAAATATTTCCGTCGTCATCAAGACAGCGGACAATATTATCAACGGATTTTACTGCGCGTTCTATTCGGCCTACAGTTTCCGACATTTCGGGGTACTCAATTAGTACCTCAATATCGTTTTTTATTTTGTTTTCTTTTAACGTGATTTTCATTGTTTTAATTATAGCAAAAATAAGCCTTAAAGTAAAGTTGATATTATGCATAACAAAATTGATTTTTCGACAATATCATTAGTTTTTTAACAGCATAACCAAATAGAACGCCGTATTTCCCGTGATATAATTATCGTGTATGACTATATTCTTTTTCATAAGAATTAAATAAATTTGTTATTCGCTTGTGCTTACCGTCTGGGGACGGAATACGCCGCCTTGACTAATTGTAAAGGGGACGAGTTAACTTCCGAAAATAAAAACCGCAGCCCACTTATTGACTAATAACTAAAATTTAAAAAAGTCCAAATCAAACCTTTTTACAGTTCAATTTAGACTCATTTCATTTGGTGCACCGACTTACCGCAAAAACGAACACGGTAATATACAAGGTAAATCGACGGGAATTGTATTGCGCGGTGGAATTGCCGCTGTCGGACTATAAACTGTACGGTAAGCAGTTAGCGGTGCGGTGATTGCTCACGGCTTGTCCATTCGGTTGCAAGGGCTGTCATAGTGTCCTTATAGATACGCTTTGACCGCCTTTTTGCTTGCTCTTTATCGGGCGGCAGTTTTGCGTATATGTTTTTGCTTTGGTCGTTAAAATAGATAATTGTTATTACGAGCGGTATTTGCTTATTCATATTTGAAACTCCGTTAATTCTTTATAACCCCACCCAACCCCACCCACAGCGGGCTTGTTTTCCGTTCCGTGTTCCGTAGTGCCAATAAGGTAATAGTAACTTATTGCCACACGGGGCGGCTGTCGCCGCCCCGTATTGTGCCGTATTTACCCCAAAAGTGTTACAGTGTTACGGGGTGGACTAGGTAATACTATGTCCACCCCGTCGGCATAACGCTTGAATTTGCGTTACACGTTACGGGGTGAACGGGTAATATTATATATACTGCAATCGCGTAATTGCTTTTGTAAGCGTTTGCGTATCGTTTTCATACGTTGCGATATAGCGGTATGTGATACGCCCTCTTGACTTGCGATTTGCCGCATAGTCATTTCCTCATAATAGAATTTCCGTACCAAATCGCGCCGCTTGTCCGATAGCGTTAATAATGCTTTATGTACGCGCTCTGTATTCTCGCGCCGTATAATGATTGCAAGCGTATCGGCGGACTTGTCCTCAAAGTCTATGCCGTTTTCGATTAAATAGTACAGCGAGGTATGCCGCCGTGTTTCTTTCCAATGGTTGCGCTTTTCTTGTTGTAATAATTCCAAGTGTATCAAATATATTTCTTCCGTAACCTCGACTGTGTTCGTCGTTCCGTCCACAAACTTATATATAATTACTTGCATATAGAAAGCCTCCACTTATAAGCACGGCGACGGCGTTGTGGTAAGGTTTTTTATAAAAATTCTCGAAAATAAAAAGCCCGACAAACTTTCAGACTTAATTCAGCCTTGAAAATCTGTCGGGTTTTACTCTTTCATTGAGAGCCATAACACCTATGACAAACGCCAGCCGTAACCGTGCGTGCGATTCTGCCCATATTTTTTTGTGAGGGAATAGGCGTATTACGAGGTGTCTATGTATAAAAAAGAATTGAGTGCGCCATTTACTGCTCCCGAAAGTTTTTTGTCGTTTTACTTTCGTACACTCAATTCTTTATTTTTGATAAAGTTTTATTCGGTTGTTAGGTTTTATCTGATAGCATTTTTAATATTGTGATTTCGTCGCTTTTGATTATTATGCATAATTTCAATTTACATTTCGGGCAATAGATTTCCGCGTTTGAGCCGTCGCCCAACTTAAACAATTTATACCCGCATTCGGGGCATACAATGTAGTTTGTCATATTACCTCTATATATTCGGAAAGATTACGCCGCAACCCGCAATTCGCGCCGTATTCGTCCACATAACCCAGCCGTAAAATCATTTGAACGGGAGCGGTAAAACCTAAATCGGTTTGTATAGACGAACAAAATGGTTGTGTTTCCAATGCGGCGGAAAACGGTTGAACGGCTATATTGTTTGCGGCACAGTCGAACCAAAACGCTTGTGCTTTTCTGCCCGTATTTATCAATTCTTCAAACGTATTACCACCCGTGATAACGGCGAACGCGCCGCAATTATTCAGTTGCTTTTTTGCCGTGTTAATTCCTTGTTGCGCGAATTTGTCGCCTTTTGCGCTTTCTCTTGTCGTCGTCCAATAATAGAAAGTTTTGACTATTCCTTTTAAGCCTATCATTTCGGCGGTTATGCCGTCCAATTTACTTGCGGCTTCCTTATCGGAAAAGCACATCCATTCCGCTAATTCGTCGCGGTATGCTTGATTTGCAGATTGCACCGTAACCGCGTCCATTGAAATGCGTTTAATATAATCAAAGTTTTCGTCGCCGTTTTGATACACCGATAAAGCGGAATATTTATTTAGTAATGCATTTACCGTTTCTTGCTTAATTTTACTGTTTGAAAACGCTGATTTATCAGTATGTCGCTTATCAATCAATGATAGTTTGGCGGTATCGACAGTTGTATTAGCACTTTTTTGATATGTAACATTTACCGCCAAATCGGCGCAATTTACTTGCGTGTCATAGCCGTATGCGCCGAACGCAACGCTCATTGTTTCGATATAACAACCGAGCGAAATATACGCCTCACGTTTTTCACTATCAACTACATTCAATACGCGACTTTCGTCTATTGAAATTTGCAAGCGGTTTTCGTTCGGGTAAAGTTTAACGCTCCACATTTGCGTGTTATGTGAGTTAGCCGCGATAGAGGAATACCAAAGCGCATTTTGAATATCGTCGTTTACACCGTCTAATTTGCGCGACGGATTGACTTTTAACGGTCTGCCTATAATTGCCGCCGCAGTAAGAACAGCGGACAGCGCGACAATGACCGCGCCTAAAATTGAAAATACAATAATCATAACTTTCTTTTTCCTTGTCATAATATTTTCCCCTTATTTACAAGCGCACAGCAGCCGTTCAAAACAAAACGTCGAAAAGTCTTTTTCGTTCAGTTGCAGCATTTTCAAATAGTCCTTTTTGTGATTTATCATTCTGATAATACCCGCAACCGAACTCCAAACGAATAGCAGAATTGCCGAATTATCAAGCGCGGTATTGATAACGCCCTCGTCTTTTCCTTGTTGTAAAATGTTTAATAGTTTTTCATTTAAGACTTCGCCCAAGCGGTATATGTCTTTGTAAATTTGCGGTGTATCGTCGGCTTTGATGTTAACGTTAATCGTTCCTATTAGTCCCTCGAAATAGAGCGGGTAACGGGTAGCAAGCCGAAAAACGTCTTGACATATCTTTGAGAACGTATCGTTAAAAGCGGTTTGTTCGTCGATTGCTTTATCTACTTTAACGACTATTTTTTCCATAAACTCCAAAACGAGCGCAAAATACACTTCGTCTTTATCTTTGAAATAGCCGTATAAAGTAGGCTTGCTATAACCTGCCTCTGCCGCAAGTTGTTCCATTGTCGTCTTTTCAACACCATTTTTGCAAAACAGTTTGTCAGCGGCGTCTAAAATGTTACGACGATTAAATGTAATAGTCCTTTGTGTTCTTGTGTTCATAGTACACTCCTAAACTTTACTATTGGTAAAATTATAATACTTTTAGTAAAGAAAAGTCAAGCGTTTTGCTTGGCTTTTCGTTCATTGTATGGTATAATATCAGCATAGCATAAAAAAAATTTTCTGTAATAACTTTATAGTTTGTTATTCGCTTGTGCTTACCGTCTGGGGACGGAATACGCCGCCTTGAC
>CAPMFN010000001.1:0-304474 GCA_948658045.1 Christensenellaceae bacterium | reverse complement strand
CGAACAACAAAATTTTTAAGCCGCAGTCCGCACACACGCAGACGGCGCAAAGGAGTAAGTTATGAAAAATGCAGTCATTTATGCGAGATTTAGTTCTCACGCACAAAACGAGCAGTCTATTGAAGGGCAATTAGCCGAGTGCCACGCTTTTGCAGAGCGAAACGGCTTGCAAATCAGACACGAATACATAGACCGAGCATTAACGGGAACGACGGACAAACGCCCCGAATTTTTGCGAATGATTGAGGACAGCAAACGGAAAGGCTTTCAGTTTGTCATAGTTTATCAATTAGACCGTTTCGCCCGTAATAGATACGACAGCGCAACATATAAAGCCAAGTTAAAGAAAAACGGCGTTCGCGTTCTCTCTGCAAAAGAGAATATCACGGACGACGCAAGCGGTATTTTAATCGAGGGCGTACTTGAAAGTATGGCGGAATATTACAGCGCGGAACTGTCGCAAAAGGTCAAGCGCGGTATCGCTATAACAGCGTCGAAGTGTAAGTTTTTCGGCGGCGGTATTCCGCTCGGCTACAAGGTGGACGAGGAAAAGCGTTTTATTATCAACGAGGAAACCGCGCCAATCGTCAAGCAAATGTTTGAAATGCTTGCAAACGGCTACAATTACGCCGAAATTGCCCGTTATATGAACGAGCGAGGAATACCCACGTCGCGCGGAAAAGCGGTTGAAGAATACGTTTTGTCGGACAAACTTATATGTGGACTTTGCGGACACAAAATGACAGGCGTAAGCGGCACGAGCCGAAATAAGACAATGCACAATTACTATAAATGCGTTGGCGCGAAATGCGGCTGTCATAAACGCGCAGTGCGCAAGCAATTTATCGAGGACGAGGTTATTAACGCCATAGTGGGCAAAAACGGCGTTTTGACGGACGAATTTATAGATATGGTTGCCGCCGAAACGTATTTACTAATACAAGCCGAACGCAACGACAGCGAGATAAAACGCATTGAGGGCGTTATAGCAGACAATCAAAGCGCGATAAACAACCTAATGCAAGCCCTTATGCGCGGCAAGATTGCCGACACGCTTTTAGCGCAAATCGAAAAGTTAGAGCGCGAAAACGCCGAACTGAACGCGACGATTGAAAGCGAAAAGGCGTTGCAAATCGACTATACATACGACGATATTCGCAAGTGGTTACAGCATTTCCGCACATTGGACTATACCAAGACGAAAAACCGCAAGGCACTAATTGACACGTTTATTTATCGCGTTGTGCTGTACGACGACAAAATGAAAGTGCTTTTCAATCTCAAAAGCGGGCAGAAAAACGAACTGCTTTTGAACTTGATTTTTCCCGATTACCCCAACGGAAACGGCGGCGAGGACGAAAATAGCACGAAAGAAAAAGAAACCGAAAATTCGGTTTCTCAATCTGGGTGTTCGTATACCCCTGTTATGGTGCACTCGACAGGAGTTGAACCTTTAAAAATCATCCAAAAACGCACATTTTTGACGCAAAAAGCGGTAAAAAAAGCACTTTTTAATGACTTAATCCCAAGTTAGTCCCAGCCTTTATCAGATGTTAAAAATAAAATATCACTTAAATATTTCAAAGTCAATTAAAAAACTAATACAATCGATTGGATTAATTCTATTAATCTAAACTTACCAGCTTTTCAACGAACCACTTATTATTAAAACTTTCATAAAAAATCTCTTTATCTCTGCCGGCAATTTTAACGGTATATCTTATCGTCGGACTACTGCCGACAAATCGCGGCGGAGCTTGACGAACGTCAATTATTTTTGTTATCAAAAATCGTTCGCCGTTCTCCCACTCTACCTCTATGGGCTTCATCTTTCCGTCAACGTCAACACGCAAAATCATTGCAACATACACTTTATCGTAAACTGCCATACCGTAAGTATGCGCAAAAGTAGAAAACTTTGAAAAATTTTCGACTGTTAAGTCCAATCGACTGGACTCAAGCGCTGAAAAAAAAACGAAACTGTAACCATTCAACGCCATAACAATGAAACCAACACCGTCGAGGGAGCGACTTCTATATTATTTGCTTTTGCAAATAAAACGCAATACAACAATACGGGCGGTAAATAACTTACAGCCGCGCACAATCGGAATTGTGCGCGGCTGTAAGTTATGGTGTTAGTGTTGCGTGTTATAGAAAATTCGGGGGTCGGGGGGCTTTGCCCTGCGCCGCATCGAACGAATGGTTACAGTTGCTGTAACAATTCAATGAGAAAAGCCCGAATTTGCCGCAAAAATGCTTAAAAACCGGTAAAAAACTTGCAAATAATCCAGCAGTAGTCCGCTTGCGGACATTTTTGACGCCATACAAGCCCGTTTACGGGCGCCGAGCAACGGCTCCCAAAATGCCGTTGCGTATTTCTCTTTGTATTTAATATATAATAGGAATATGCGAATGGGATTTTGATATAGTTTTACGGATTTTTGATAACCTATAAGCTCAATTTCCAACGCTATATTTTTATAAAGAAAAACCGCCCCGGATTGCCCGTGCGGTACTTGAAAATTCTAAATTCAGTTAACGACTACAAGCGCCGACGTCTTCGGCGCTTTAAATTTTCTTATTCGGTTCCCTTGGTAGTTCTTTTGCCGTTCCGGGCGGCGAGCCTCGCCGTCGTGGCTTCCAGCAATCGCAAGCCGAGCCGTCCGCTCTGGCGCCTGTGTCCTTACACTCGGTGCAAACGACGTAATACTCGGCGTCAAGCTCTTCGGGCTGTATGCCTATGTTTTTAAGCACATGCGCGCGCTTTTCCTCTATGCCCTTTATCTTAGAAGCAAGCTCCTGCAGCGCTGCGACGTCATTATGTAGTATAGCGTTAATGTGTTTATGCTTTATTTCCCCATACTCTGCGTTGAGCTTGCGGAAATCATTATTTTTAAGCGCTTTTTCAAGCGACTGTGCGGCTTTCTGCGCCGCCTTGGCTTGCAATCCGCTGTAATATCTTTGCCGTGCTTCGGCGTGGTTTAAATGCGGTGTTTGCGGAGTTTTCGGCGCTTTCTGTTCGAGTTCAGGCTTCGAGCTTTCTGCTTTCTTTTTCTTATAGAGCAAAGCCCGGTATTCCTGTTCGCGTTTAAACCACGTAAAATCACGCTTTAACTGTATTCGGCTTTTCTTATAACGGTTTAAGCCGCGCCAGCCGTTCGGAAAATGTATCAGTCCGGCTTGCCGGAGCTTCCGTATTGAATCCGAAACAGTAGATTCGTCTATACCCAGCGTTTCCGCCATTTCCTTGAACGTCATCTTCAGCGTTCTTTTGTTTGGTCCCGTATGCGGTAATAAAGTATAGATGGGCGCATATACAAGCGCATCACAATATGTAAAATTTACAAAATACGTATTGCCGTCGTCGTCTTCTGCAGGGAACGTTTGAGTTAGTATTTCCGTCGGGCAATACCATTTCTTTATTTCCTCGCCCTCGGCATCGGCGCTGTAAACGTATGTCGAAACGCCCTGTTTCCGTATTCTGCCGGAGTTCTCAAACCGCTTGTTGTTTCTGGAAGCCGTCGCCGGCGATACGTTTATAAGCTCTTTTATCTCCTGTCTGGTTATGGTATTGATTTTATTTCCTTCTGCATCGACTTTATTTGTAACGGCAAGCAAGCCGCTTTGCAAGCAGGCGGACGCAGTAAGCCCGGATGAGGGCGCGCAAAAACGGCGTTCTATTCCGATAAAATAAATGCCTCTATCATTTGTATTCGGTTGTTGTACTGCCGCAGTTGCTGCCATTTCTTAATCCTCTTTTTCCGCGTCTACAAATTTTGTTATTTCGCCCTTAAACCTTAAGGGCAACGTTCCGCACTTGCCGTTACGGTGTTTTGATATTCTAAGCTCCGCCGCGCTGCTTGTCATCTCGTCCGCAGCGTCTACGTTCCTGTCGATAAACATTACGATATCTGCATCCTGTTCTATCGCCCCGGATTCCCTCAAATCCGACAGCGATGACTTCTCGCCGGCTTTAAGCCTTTTAAGCTGTGAAAGCGCTATTATAGGAACCTGCAGCTCCTTTGCAATCATCTTTAAATCTCTTGTTATGCTTGCCACTTCGAGCGTTCTGTTCTCGTCTGATTTCTTACCGCTGCGCATAAGCTGTATGTAGTCTATCATTACAAGGTCCAGCCTACCGTCATTCTTCGATTTAATTCTCCGGCATTTGGAAAGTATTTCTGCCGGCGTTATCTTTGAGCTGTCGTCTATAGTTATTCGGCTTTTGCTTAATCGTTCTTGCGCCGCCGCTAAATGTCTCCAGTCCGCGTCTTTCAGTTTTCCGGAAAGCGCCGCCGACATACTCACTCCGGCATTTGCACATAACAGGCGTTGTCTGAGTTGAAATTCCGACATCTCCAGCGAAAACACGGCGCACACCTTGCCGCCGTAAACCGCGGCGTGTTCGACGATGTTCATTGTAAAAGACGTCTTGCCTACGCCCGGACGCGCAGCTATTACTATAAGGTCGGATTTTTGCAAACCGTTTGTCATATGGTCCAATCTGAAAAAGCCCGTCATCACGCCGCGGAAAGCGTCTTTATTGTTCTGCAGGGCGTCGAATTTGTCTAACACGTCCCAAAACCCTACGTCCCGAACGTCAACCAGTGATGACGTGTCCTGAGCCTTAGATAATGCGTACAGCTTTTCTTCGGCGTACTGTATGCTTCCCCTCGCGTCTTCATTCTCTCGGGCATACTCAGAAATCTCGCGCGCTGCGCGGATGAGCTGCCTGTTTGTACTATCGCGCTTAACTATATCGAAGTAATATTTATAATTTGCCGATGACGGCGTTATCTGCATTAATTCCGTTAAATACGCTATACCGCCCACGTCTTGGATTTTGCCGTCCGCTTCGAGCTTGTCCGAAACCGTTACAAGGTCTATGGGCTTCCGGGCGTTATAAACCGCTTTAAACGCGGTTATTATGTATTTATGACTTTCAGCATAAAAGTCATTTTCATTTAAAGCGCTTAAAACCTCTGCGGCAAGGTCGTTGTCAATCATTATGCAGCCAAGCATTGATTGCTCCGCTTCGAGGTTGTAAGGCATTGCGTTTGTGTTTTCCATTTCTAAATCTCCATTTTTACTCTGCAATTTTTAATTGCTTTTCTGACGGTTGCGGTTTTTTGCCTTTGCAACCGACGTTTTTATATTTTGGCGCACACTCAGGACAATAACATTTATCACGCCAATACGCCACGCTCCAACCACTTTTCCGAGCGACATCATAATTTTTAAAATTTGCCACGGCATTGCATTCTTCATCGTCGCAAGTATATTCCCGACAGCCGTTTATTCTATTTTTATTTATCATGTTCCCCACCGTTTAAATTTTCTGTATCGATGTTTTCAGGCTTTTTTCTTACACGCTTACGCGCCGGCTTTTTTAATTGCTCTTGTTGCTTTTCAGATATGCGCCGTTCACATAAAGTAATAATCAAAGAAGCCGCGTTCTTCTGTAATCGTTGCCGTTCCTCTTCACCTGTAGGATTCTCCTGCAATACATTTACTGAATTATCATCTGTGCTTATTATTTTTGCGCTTTCAGCCTCAATTTCCTCAACTGCTTTCGTTTCTCTTAATTTTGACAAGCCCTCAATTAAATCTTCAAAAGCATGTTCGCGCCGGGCGAATACCGCGCATAAAGGTTGTACTATTTCAGTCAAGGCTGTTGCCGCAGCCCTCGCCTTACGTCCGTGTTTAGTAGTTAAATACTCGTTAAACACCGTACAAATTGCAACTTCTATTTCTTCCGAGCCAGACAATTCGGCTTGCAGCTTTATAATTTCATCTTTACGCTCCGCAAGATATTTCCGCGTTTCAAGCTGCACTTTATCTGCAACAAGTTTATACGCTTCATTCGGGCGCCAGCGCAGCTGCCACCACTGCTTATGATGTTTTTCAATAGGCACAACACGGCTCGATTTTGCTTCCAAAATTTCAAGTTCAGTTTTCTTTCTGGTTTCAATTTCTTTTTGCTGCAGCTCGTCGCACATTGTTTTTTCTGCCTCTATTCTCGCTTTCTCCAAATCTGCTTTTTGTTGAATTTCCGCTGTTTGAAGCTCCAAGCGCTTTGTTAATTCAGCATGTTTTAATTTGTATTCGGCATCCGTTTTAGCATTCTCCAGCTTTTTTATCTCTTCGATTCGTTTAAGCTCATTTTCGTGCTCCGCGCGAGCGCGTTCTGCCGCTAAGCCATCTTTACCTTCCAGCATTGCGCTTTCGCGTCTAAACTGCTGTAACAGCTCAGCCTGCATTTCGCTTCTCTGTTCAGCCGTAAGCGCTTCTGTTTCGTTCTTAATGTCCCAATATACGTCTATGTAATCTTTAACTAACTGCCTGTATTCTTTTAGCATTTTTTGCCCCCTCTTCCGTTTTCTCTGTTAATTTTTTACGGTAATATTCAGGTTCGTGAATTGAATAGAATTGCGCAATCTCTTTTGGCATTTTAGACAGCTCCGAAGCGCTTACCGGCTTTAACATACTGTACTGTTGACCATCCGGCGGTGTAAGCTCGTCTTTACACCCAAATGCGTTATAATGCTTTCGAATATCGCCCTCGTGTTCATATGTTGTTTCTTTATAATTTTTAACTGTGCCGGGGCTTTTAAAATATTCGTCATAATCCTGAATACAATCAAATTCGCGGCATTCCCAAATCGTTTTTATTACACCACCCATTCCGTCATATATGAACGTCATTTTTATTATCTCAATTACCTTTCCGACAAGCTGTCTAATACGCGCATCTACAAATCCGCCCACTTGACTGTCTAACCAAATATCGTAATGTTTATGTCCGTGTTTTTCAAAAAACGAATAAACGCCGGGGTCAAGGTTCTGGTGTTGTTTGCTACTGAAATATTTCTGAGCTTCCGGAATAAATATTTGTGCATACGGCAGAAAATACTGTGGCGCTACGCCCTTATTTGTCGGGCTTAAATGATATGGATTGACTATAAAAGGCTCGTAATACTCATCGCGCTTTACGCGGAAATGGCTCCCCATATCAAGCGGCGCGTATATAGGCGGCGTATCTTTCTCTGGGCACTCAAACTGAATTTCCCTGCCATTGTTTTCTTTGACTATTTCGCCGCAGCACTGTTTCCAAAGTTCGTGTCGGTGGTTAAAATATAAATCCTCGACTTTCATCTGCAGCCAGCCCGTTTTGCCGAACTTCGGACGACCGACAAGCATTGTTATCATTTAAATTCCACCCATTTTTGAGCATTGTTTTCTTAAAAAACACTTGACTCGTTTTTTTTATTGTGTTATTCTTTAAATGGTCCTTGTATTAAGGAACACCACAGCCCTCAGGGCTGTATGCAGGTAAGGCTGAAATGCCTTGCACCCGCCGTGTTAAATCCGGCATCGAAGCAGGTGGTTTAATCCTGCTTTTTCTTTTTATCGCCGCTTTCTAACGCGGCGATTTTCTTTTTGTTCTCCGATGCTTGCCTTGAATGATTTAATACTGTATCTCGGACTTTCTCCACTTGCCGGTTGTTTAAATCATATTTTGATTCGTTCTCGATAAAACGCACACCGTCAATTTTTATCGGATTGCCGTCTGCATCCTTTATTTCTACGAAGTGTTTGAAATATGTAGTTTTGCCGTTACCCTTTTTATAGTTTTTTAGCTCCGTGGTATTAGACTGCTTTTTCGTCGTGAGTCGTACAGCCGCAAGCTCGCCTTTATCATTTACCGAAATAACAGCAATCCAACGTTTATCTTTTGGCTGTGTACCTTTTTTGGACGTTGATTTATCTTTCCCTTCCTCAGTCGGAAGATATTTGTCTTTCGTTTTAACAGTTCTGCCTATTTTTATTTTCTTCATTAGTTAACCTCTATCAATAATATTTTTGATGTCGAACGTGAAAGCGACGTAACCGGTTAATCCGGCGGCGTCAAGCTCGAATATGTCTTTTATTTTTATAAGGCATTTGCGCCCTGTGTAAAGCTCTTTACGATAAGCGCCGCAGCAGTGGCGCCGGCAATCTTCCGGAATTTGCAAATATTCTTGCTCATTATAAGGGTCATACTCAACCGGCGGACAATTTGCGCCGAAATCCGGGCAAGCCGGAATATCTTGATAACCTTCAAACTCTTCTAAAATTACGCTGTCGCCGGGCTTAAAACCGCGGTCATTATTGCGTATTTCAAACGGCTTTGTGCCGTCTATTACTGCCTGAAAGTATTCAGGCAGCGTTTTTAAATGGTGCGCCATTAGTTTTTCCCTTCCAGCTCGTCCAACTGCAGATAATAATTTTTGTCGTTATGCAGTTTATCAAGCTGTTCATTAATTCTTTTAAACTTTGCAAAGTCTTTAACAGGGTCAGTCTTTTCAAATTCTGTCATAAGCTCGTTAAACTTTTTTTCTTGCCGTTCAAGCAGAAAACCATTAAGCGCGCATATCGCATTGCGCGACATTAAAAGTCTTTTTACAAGTTCGCAAAGCTCGCCCTTCGTCAGTTCCGTAAGTTTCATATCTGCCCCCGATAAAACACCGGCAAACATGGGCGCTTGCTCTTAATACAATTTTCCATGTAACAGTCTTTAAACATTGCGAAATCCTTACAATTTTTAAATTCTGCTTCAGTAACCGGCACGCCCTTAAGCTCGCAGGTCCTTACGGTGTACCAACCCTGTTTTGCCGCCGTTCCGAGCGAGCCGTGATATACTCCGCCGCGCTTTTCCCACTCGGCTTTTGTCATCGCCAGTTCGCCGGAAAGGCGTATTTCCTTTTTTTCTGTTCTGTGCCTGATTAATGTTTCAACTCTCATTCCGCACGCCCCTTTAAATCTCTTTAGCGTGCGCTGTAAGCCACTTTATAACTTCCGTATTGCTTATGCCGCGCGAGTTAAATTTCGGGTGTTTATCGTCTATAAGCGAATATTCTACGCGCTCGTATTCGTGAACGCTACCGTCATACCAATCGTTATAGCCTGCGCTTATTTCAGCAATAAGCGCAGCTCCGTTGGCAAAATCGAAGCGGTAAAACGTTTTATCTACCTGCGGTATTCCAAGCCATACGCCCCAGCTCCTGAACCCGTCCAGCCACGCTTTACGCGCTTTTTCGTTTTTTAGATTCAACAACTTTGTTTTCGCCTTATTCTTCGGTTTAATTAAGCTGTCAAGGTCTTTTATTAATTTGTCGTATTCCTTATCGCTTATAAGCAACGTTGCCGCTTCGGGTTCCGTCAGTCCAGTCGACTGGACTTTGTTCTCTTCCGCCGGTTGCGCCGACGTTTCCACAACGTTTACGACAAGCCCGTCCTGCTCAGCTTTCCATTGAATATATTGCTCTTGTTCAGCTTCAGAAAGATATTCGTCTGTATATATCAACTCTGATATATGGCGCGCTACTTCTTCCCATGTCAGTTTTACGTTCTGGTAAGGCTCAAGACAAATAAGTTCAATTCCTTTCACGCTATAACCGCGGCTCATCCCTTCTTCTTTGGAATAAAATCCGTGAAAAAACGCCGGCTTATTGCTATAGTTATATACGCCTTTTATAAAGTCCGGAAAATTACCTGCCAACGGTTTGTTACGGTAACGGTCTACTATCTGAAACTTTGCATCTTTAACGTAAGTATCTACACCTGTCAATCCAACTTTTATTATTTCGGATTCAGCGCGCATTCCTGGTTCGTTATGTTGGATTAATTCTTCATCAGCGGCGACTTCTTCAAGCTCCGCCTCAAACTCTTCGTCCGTCTGTTCCTGTTCTTCGGATTCCGTCAGTCCAATCGACTGGACTCCGTTCTCTTCCAGCTCCGGCGTTTCTACAAGTTCCAAAAGCGGCACGGGTGCAGGCTTTTTCACAAACGCCAAAAACTCGTCCGCGGTCTTGCAATCCGGCAACTCGCCATTATCTGTTATGTATTTATTCCAGTAGTGGCGCACTTCTTTTATTTTGGAAACGCTGTCTTTCGGTGTCAGAATCTTTTCTATTCCGCCGCTACCGCGTATTGTCTTTGCCTTACTCATCTCAAGTAATGCGGTGTACGAATAGCCCCGGAACTTGTCCGCAATATAAAGCGGCGTTTCACTCTTTGCGTAATTAAACGCTTGCATAAGTCCGTACGTTGTTGAGCGTTTAAACCCGAACTCTGCCTCGGCAAGCTCTTCTATATTCGCATAACCCAACGCTTCAAAGTATTTACAGCGGTTTGCTTCGTCCAGTCTAAACCCTATAAAATACGACCGGTGTTTTATATCGTCTATCGCGTCATTAACCGCTTTAAGAAAGCCGTTAGCATACACGAGCTGCGTTTCATCGCTCGCTTCAACTCGTTCATTTTCTAACGGCTTTAACTCGCCGTATTTGTTTTGAATTAACAAGTCGTCCATATATTTACCTCTTTTGATGTTCAAGATATTTAATAGTCTTGTTAACGTACATTTCCGCGTCTATTGCCGGTCCGTGGCGCGACGTCATTTTCTGGATTGCCTGAATACGTTTTTTTATGCCGCATAGTTCCGTTATTAATTTATCGCAGGTCCTGTTTATTTCTTCAACACTGGAGTCAAACGTTACCGGCGGTGCTATTGGGTAAGGCTGAAAACAATTATTTAAATCTACTTTATTTTTCATTTCGTTACCTCAACTGCACCCGTGCCATAACGCCTTCGAGCTTTAAACCTCTAAGCCCCACGGCGTAATATTCGCCGGTTGAAAAATCAGCTTCAATTCTTGTATGCAGCCATTTGTCGCACAGAAAAAGTTCCACGCAATTACCGCAATGGAACTCATACTCCGAGCCATTGCACCCGTTCGCTATTGCCAATCTGTCATTGCCATTTAAGTACAATTTGCCCTTTATAAATCTTTTGCTATTCATCTTAAACCTTCCTTAAATTTTTATTTTAAACTCCCCGGAAAGAGTGTTTAATTCTTGTCCTTCAATTCCCGTACCGATTCCGGCAGTACGGGAACGAAGGTTTAAAACGCCGGAGAACCGGGCTTTACCAGCCCTCCGACATATATGACACCTTCTCTTTACATTTAAGGTGTCAAGGATTATATAGTGCGCGGAAGGGTGCCGCGCCCATTTAGCCGCTTTTCCGCGGTTGTTGGCTTATTTCTTATTCGTTTTTTCTTCGGGTTTGAAAGAATGTGTTACTTGCCTGTCTGTCGGCGAAACAAGTACGACTTTACCGGTCTTTTTATACATATCTGCGGCATAGTCTTTTGCTTCTTGTTCGGTTGCGAAAGTCTTTCCGCTTCTCTTTACATCGTCCCACGCCGTATAACCGCCAGTTTTTGCAACGCGCCGCAGCACTTTCGGCAATGGCTTTGCTTTGCCAAGATTTAAAATTACAGGTGTAATCTGGGATTCCTGCATTTCCTCTCTATCGCTGTGTTTTAACTGGTTTACAACGCGCTTTTTACGTTTTTCAACGGGTTTACCAGTTTCATCGGGTTTGGGTTCCGTGCGCTTGCTTGCAGGCTTCTGCTTTGCTGTTTTAGGTGCTATCGGTGCGGACGATTTTATCTTTTTAGCAGGTTTTTCTTTCTTTTTGTTTTTCTCGCTTATGTCAGACGTGCCGGAAAGCATTATTACTGCGCCCATATCTGATATCTTAGCTTTATAGCCTTTCGGGATTTTCTTCTCTTCGCCCTCTTTTATACGTTTATTTAATTTCGATACTGCTGGCTGTTCAGCGGCTGCCTTTTTACCGTTCTGCTTCTTCGGCTGCTTATCTTTCTTTTTCACAAATTTGCTCCTTTTACTTTAACTATTCAACAAAAGAGGTTTTTTATCTTTTGTTATTGCGGCGCTTTCCTTTGTTTGTATTAGACGGCAAATACATGTATGGCGTTTGCGGCGCTTTCGAATCCTGCGGTAATTCCAATATGATTTTCCGCGTATTCTGCGCCGCCGCTAAATCAACGTAACGCTTGTGCCACAACTGCGCTTTGCGACGTCTGTTTTCTTTTATCGTTTGGAAGATAGAAACTATCGCCCACAGTAAAAACACTACGGCAACAATCCAAGCGCCTAAACTAACCCAATTTAGCCAGTCGGCATATCGATTCAAGTATCTGAACAAGAAGCCCATACCGGTAAAAAATCCGCTTAAAAAGAATAATAAAAATGTCATATTGCTTTAACTCCTTTTTTTGTTGTTGACCCCGTAATATGCGCCGTTTTCGCCACTTTTACGGGCTTTTTTGTATTCGAAGACATTTGCAACGCCGGTTTAGCCGTTGCCCCCGTAATATGCGCTGTTTTCGCTGGTTTTACGGGCTTTTCTTCGGGCGGCTTCTCTCCGTTACAATAAACTATTGCCGGCGGTTCTTCCGCTTTTCTCTCGCGCTGTACAGCGCTTAAAATAATTCGCAGTGCGCCGAGCGTTAAAAGCGCGTATATGTCGTAGGGCTCCGGTAATCTTGTGCCAAGAATTCCACAAGCCATAAATGTAATTTCAAGTATAATTCGCAGCCACTTTCGGCGGCGGCGCTTACGTTCCAGTTTTCCCTTTCGCATTACTCGTCTTTGTCCTTCTTAACTTTACTTACGACCTTTTTTATCTCGCCGCAAATTCTAATAGTAACAAATACTCCAGCAACAGCACCCAAAACTACGCAAATCCATGTCATAGCAGGAAGCAACTTTTCTATGAGTTCAAAGCTGCCGACAAAATAACCCATAACAACCCGTCCTATTACAAACACTATTGTTATTATCGTAAATAGCGCTATCATTTTGTTTTGCCTGCCTTTTTCTTTGTCTTAACGCTCGCTTTCTTGCGCTTTTGCGCAGCTTTACTTTTTGCCTTGGCTTTTCTCTTTTGAGCCTTCTTGTCAGCTTTTGCCTTTTGCTTCTCGGCTCTGGCTTCCGCCTTAGCTTTTTTCTTTACTGCTTTTCGTATGTCCTTTTCTTCAATTTTCTTCTGGTAATTCTGCTCTTTACGGATGAGCTTATTCTGATAATGCGCTATCTGCACCGCTTCTTTCCTCGACTGTTTTGCCTGACGCATTTTTTCTTTTTGAATTTTGCGCTGTGCCGCTCGAATTTTAAGTTTTGCAAATAGTTTTTTTAATGCGACAAACGGCTGTTTTAGCAACCAACCAATACCCGTTAATGCTTTTTTTAATATAAATTTTATACCGTCCCATAAAACAGCAAACAAAGGAAAAAAGAGCGATAACAGTTTTATCAAAACTACCAATACTATCAAGCCGACGATAACCGTTATTGTTACCGCCCACCACTCGCCTCGGCATAACGCATCCCAAAATATCTGCCACCAATTCTTTGAATCAGGTTTCGGATTAGGCGGTGGTGTAACGTCTGCCGCAATATCTATCGGCGACATTACAACCGGAATAACGGTCTTAACGTCGTTTTTGGTAAACGTAAGGTCAATGACGTCGAAGTCAAGCTGCACCCATTCCTGTGCAAAATAAGCGTTCGTATCAATAGCTTTATAACTACCGAAGTCGCCGAACATCGCCTTATCTTTTATACGTTCGTATTCTGTCGCCTCGTTTGAAACATATTCAGTCTGTTGATATCTGAATAAATAAGTAGTTTCATTATTTGCTTCTGAACGGCTCACAAATGCGCGAAATTCGTCATAGTCGCCGTCATCTATGTAGTGCGCGGAGCAAAAACCTTTGACAGACGATGCCATAGCAATGTCTTCCGATGTAACTTTTTGTAACGCCGACATTGTATAACTGTTTTCGTGTTTTACTCCGGTTCCGAAAAGCCTGTCCCAAATCGTATCGGAAACGGTCTTGTCCGTAAGCTTATATTCTTGTGTGGCTTCAATTTCCGCAACCGTAAACTTTTCGTCCACCTTGTCAAACAAAACACTTGAATAACGATTATTTACAAGACTGGACGACTGTGTTAAATTACCATACTTTTCCGTAAACGCTTCTAACCAGCCCTTTTCGCCTTTAGCCTTATTACCAATTATTTTTTCTGCAGGTAATGTGTAATTGTCTGCGTCGCCGTTTTCCGCATAAAAAAGATAATTAAGGTAATAAACCGGATTATCATATTGAAATTGAACATCGGTAAGATAATCTGTCCCGTCATAGCTTGTATAGTGGTTATATGCGTAATACCCACCAAATTTTGCCGCATCTGGACTTTCCATTAAATCTTTTACTGCTTTTGTAGCGACAACGGAATACTTCAAATCCGTATTTGGATTTAATTGTGTTACAGAACCACCATGTACATATTGCGTTAAATATCTGTATAACTCTGTATAAATCGATTGGTTACCGGTTATAAAAATAGGCGCAGTATATGCGTTTAACCACGTTGCCTTTACTGCTGTCATTTCTCCGTATTTATCTATGATTTTGTCAGGAACGGAAAAATAAACTGAATGTAACGTGTCTTTTGTATAACCGTCTGCATGCGTCCCTTCCGGGCGAAAATATGTTGCGCGTACATCAAGCGTTAAATATTCGTCTAATCCGTCGACAGTACATTGCAATGTATCGTCGACAGCAAGCTCTGAACCGTAACCTTTGGCATAACCGCTGTAAGTATAAGTTTGCGCACACAAATATTCGGTTACTTCATTTTTTATCGAAAACTCTACACCGCTAATCTTATATACGCGTTTATTTTCTTCCAGCGATTTTAAGATGCCTGTGCGTTCCGCGGAAGAAAGCTGAACCTTGAATTTATAAAATCTGCCTTCATAACCCGGCTCGTTGCTATAATTTAAAAACTTTAATTGAGCTTTTATAAATCCTTGATTGTTACCGTATGTAAACTGTATTTTATTACGTTCTGTATTGGTGTCTATCGGTATATCTTGCGGATTGTAAATATAGATGTATAGTCCGTAATCTGCCTGCTTTACCTCAAAATACGAATAGCAAAATTCCACAAATGAAATGATTTTCGGTTCGCCGTTTTCTTTGTGTGGGAATTTGGATGCATCAAATTTTTCATCGCCTATTGTAGAATTTTGCAAATCCGTCCATACATTTTGATTTTCATATGCCGCAACAACATTGGTTGTTGCGGCATATGCAGAGGGCTTGCCGGCATTCAGAAGCGCCGCCGTAAACAGTGTAAAGACGGCAAGAAAAACCGTTAATATGTATTTAATTATGTTTACCTGCCGTTTCATCACTTTGATTTACCTCTTTTTTCGTCCAGTCGATTGGACTCGATTATGTTTTTGCGCAAAGTAGCCTGCAATGCTTATGCCGGCAACTACAAGCGACATCGCCGCGCCGCCAACCGCAAAAATCCAAGGGTATTGACCGATAAATATTTGTGCTGCCGTGGGGTCTAATTTCGTCTTGATTGCACGCACGGAGTAATTATCTGTTATTTCAGTATTAAGGTAATTCTTAATTTTCTTTTCTGATTCGCCCTCAAGTACTGCCAACAACTCCAGATTTTCAGTCGCAGCTTCTTCTACTATCTTTGAAAATACGGTGCCGTACTCAACCTCTTTTACGGTGTAAATTTCGCCGTCTACATAGAAAGTTACAGTAAAAGTTTTTATCTGCCAGTGTGCTATTAACGTTGTATCTTCTTTTATCGCTTGCCCAGTGTATTCCGTTCCGTCCTCATAAAACCAGCCGAGGAAGTCATGTCCAAGCTTTGTAGGCGTTTCCAGCGAAAGCACTGTATTCCAATCTACCGTTTGGTATTGCGGCTCTGCATCTTCTTTTGTAATAAGCGTTACCGTATATTGATTAATTTGGAACTTTGCATAAAGTTTTGTATCTGCATAAATCGGGCGGTCGCGATAAGGTCTTGTAAATTCTTCATCATAATACCAGCCGACGAAAGTATGACCTTCTTTTGTCGGGTCTTCCGGTAACGGTATTGAAGAACCTACTGTTTGATAGCGCGTTACAATTAATTCTTCCGTTACGGTTCCGTCAAAGCCGTTGTCGCCGCCGCTGGATTTATGTCTTAAGTCATCCGCAAAAACTATCGATTCTAAAGTCCCAAAATCATCTATGGTGCATGTTTTAAAGCCTACTTTACTTGCATCCGCAAGCTCCCCATACATTCGAATAAGTATGGCATCAAAACACTTTGAGTTTAATAGTTCTATCGTTATTTTTTTTACACCTTGCGGCAGTTCAGTTATATTTGTATCTTCGATGCCAGCTCCGGGCCCTCTCGGCGTATAGCTTACATAACCGGCAAAAACGCCCGTATCGTTTTGTTCAACGCCGCCGCTAAGTTCATAATCTTGCCCGGCTACAGTCGCGCCAAACGAATGCCATGCGCTTTTACTATTTCCATTCACCTCAAAAGACAATTTATATATATAAGCGCCGTAATCATCCACCGATGCCAGCCACGTCTTTGCCATACCTCTATTATTTTCTGTCGGGCTATGCAACACATTACTTTCTTCAAGTAAATATTCTTCCTCATACTGCACAGGCGGCGGAACTTCAACTGTCTTATATAACGTTAATTTTTCTGTTATCGGCGTATTCGTTTGAATACTGTTGTCCGCAAACGGACTGTCCACAACAATAAATCCGCTATGGATTATTAAATCGCGCAAATACTCTACTTTGCTAATGTCTGTTATCGTCGTACTCCACAATTCAGTATTGGCTTGTGCGTAATACCCCAGATGATAAATCCTCACTTGTGTACGAGTTAATTCGATTCCCAGCATACGATACGCTGAATTTAACTGTCCAAGCGGCACTTCAAAAAGAACAGAACCGTCAACATCATAAAAATTTAAATAATATTCTGATTCCATATGAGTGATAGAATCGAAAGTTTTACTGAAATCAAAGCGTTTTGCGTAATTTTCGGTTGAAAACATATATGCACCTCCGCCGAAGCCGGTCCCTTCGTAAAGCTTGAGAGTATAAACATAATCGTCATAATCTTTGCCGCTAATCCAATCACGCACATTGCTTTTATCTTCATATTTAAGCTCCTCTTCAGATTCAAATACGATTTCTCTTTTTGTGGTTTCCGAAGCAACCTGTCCTATCGGTTCTGTGGTCTGAGCCGGCTGTTCCTGAACCTCCGCCGAAGCGGCAGCGTGAACATTCACGCCGCCGCTAATACGGAAGATAAATGAAAAAACACAAATGGCGGCAATAAAAAATGCCGCTATTATGACTGTAAACTTCTTTGATTTATTCATCGCTCTTACTCCTCGTCGACAAAGTAGTGCATGTACACCGTTTTTTCATAACTGCCGTCCGCCTTCCGGTACGTCAAGTTAAAATATCTGGTATTTGTCTTTGCAACTTCCGAAAGCTCTATTTCCGCGCCGTCGTAATACGCCGATAGCAATTCCGGCATTGCCTTGCATTGCAACTTGAATTGTCCTGCTTCGGTTTTAAGCTCGAACGCGTCATTTAAATTTTTTAATTCAGTAAACCGATGAGCTGCACCGTCTGCTCTGAAAGTAAAATCATTGTCCGCGTTCGGACTTATTTCGATTTGATAATCAGGCGCTTTTTTTATTCCGGTGCCTATTACTCGAACGCCCAGCGCTTCGCCTTGCGGCAATGCTAAGGAAGTAGCAACAACGCCAGCTTCGCTTTTGATATACATAGGCGCGGCGCTTTCATAGCCGTTTGTCATATAACCCAAAAAACCAAATATGCCGGCAGCGCCTAATAATATGGCGTCAATAATCAAAAGTGATTTTGCAAGTTTATTCATTAAACGCACCTCGGCACAATTAGCATATAACCGCAGCTTGCAGCCGACTCTGTTGCAGGCGCAGCTTGCGCAGCCGTTCCCCAGCCGTTAAACCATTCCGGCAAGTTCCAGTTTACGAAACCGTCCGAGCCCCACGCAAGCACGGTTAAAATCGCCGCAACCGTAAGTAATACTGCAATTACGCAAAGCGTTATAACAATAGCGCTGCTTCTTTTTGCCGATTCTTCAAGATAATAATTATTTTTTCTTGCCATATTGACCTCTCCCCACTGTTAGATAAAATAAACGCTACGATTAAACATAACTTTCTTTGTCGGTTTCTTGCTTAAAAAATAGCAAGTAACATCGTCTGCACCTATATGGAATTTGCCGAACGGCGTTTTTACTTCCGCGCAATCATCAGATTGTGCAACGTAAACCGCTTTCGTTTTGTCATATTTTTGGTGGAAAAGTTCAGGAAATTCAAAACCGTCAAAAGCTCCGTTTTTGGCTTTAAGAAATTTATCAAAATTTTTTTGCTCCAAATCCAATAACTGCTTTCTTGCCGCTTTCTCCTTTTCACGCAACGATGCTATTGTTTTTTCACTTGGTTTTCTACCTGCGCCGGGTATTCCGGACTTTCTGCCTTTTTTAAAGTAATTCACTTTTACCTCTCTCCCCCGTTAAGCTCAGGCTTGACGGGGATTATATTTATAGCCCCCCACAGAGAGGGCGAATTTTTAATGATTCCGTTGACAGATTTTCCAATATTTGGTAAAATGAATTTGCTAAAACTACAAAATAAAGGAATCTACCAACGGAAATACTTTAACCCTTTTGCTGTTCCGTCTTGTTGCAATCGTGTCGGCGAAGGTTTAAGGAAGCAAGTCCATTGCCGCTTGCATAAAGGCAAAATTTTAAAAGGAGGTAAAGTCATAATGTACTATTTTAAAAAAATTTCTTTATCTAATCGCAAAATGAAACTTGTTAAACAAATTAGTAAGCTTAATAACAAAATTACATTATTAAAAAATGATAGCGAAGTTTTTAATAGGAAAGAAATCAGTTTGTTGAATTCTGTAATCGATGGCAAGCAATTAGAAATAATGACTATCAATGAAGTTTTGGAATATTTTCAAAAAGAAAAGCCTAAACCTACACAAAAGGTTAATAACAATAGTTTTATTGCTACTGCCAAAAATGATAGCGGAGCCAAAATCCAACTTCCACCTCTTTCAACAAATAAAAATTAAAGTTTTTCACACTTTTACCGCAAGCCTCTATGCTTGCGGTAATTATTTTTATTCTGTTGCTTCCTTAATTTTTGCGACAACCTCGTCAAAAGACTCCTCTGCAAAAAAGCCATTGTTATATGTCTTCTTGGGTTTACATTGACGATAAGTAATTACATAAGTACTATGCTTGTATTCTTGAATATCTATTATTTGACTAACAGGAATCAAAACTCTTCTGCCGTTTTCCTCGCAAGTTACTGTTATAAATCCTTTCAATGCGTTTTTCCTCTTCCCTTTCCCAGTTGAGCTCAGGCTTGACGGGGATTTTTTGCTTAATTTTTGAAGTATAGCCCTAAAATGGGCTACATGTATTATAACAGCCCTTTTTTGAGCTGTCAACCCCATAAATGGGCTAATTATGCTAAAATTTCCACAAACGAGGAAGTTTTTTATGAATTTTGCAAAAATAGCAAAAAGTTTAAGAGAAGAAACAGGGCTTTCACAGCAAAAACTTGCTGATAACCTCGGCATAAGTTCATCCGGCATTGCACACTTGGAACTTAGTGAAAGCGAACCAAAAAGTTCAACACTAATTGCTTATTCAAAATTCTTTGACGTTTCAACCGACTACTTACTCGGGTTAGAAGACGACTTCGGAACTCGCACATCTGCGCCGATGAAAATAGCTTCTCTTTCTTCGAGCAACTACTCAGACGAAGAACGCCGGATTATTGAAGAATATCGAAAGTTACCAGAATCGAGCAAACAACTATTCCGCCGTATGGCAGGAATTACCGACAAAGTAATTAAAAATTAACGACAGCAAATTTATTTAAGCGTAAAATAGCGGTTACTTTCACTTTAAGGGGGAACCGCTAATGTTAACTTTAAAAGACGTTGACGACTGGCTTTGCGCTATGATAATTGAATTTTTCAACTTTCAAAAACAGCTCTCAGCCGACGCCGACGAACGAAAAAACCGCAAACAAAATATGTTTGCGGTTTTAAATGCAAAATTAAGATTTTGGGCAAGTCATGACTGTGATTTATATTTACCGGAACCGGAGGAGGTACATAACAGTAAAACATCTGATAAGGGCATTTTAAAATTTACCAATAAGGAGTTAAATGCAATGCCCGAAGAAATAAAAAAAATTTTAAAGCAAAACGACCATATACGGCAAAAAGAAAACGGTGTGTATGAAATCCGCCTTACTTTCAATGGAAACAAATATTACGGTAGTTCAAAAAACTTTAACGAAGCAAAGCGGCAATTTTTTGAAAGTATTATAAATACCGGCACGCAAGCTCAAAAATCTTTACAGCACAAAAAAAACAGTATGCTTGTAAAAGACTATGCGTTTCATTATCTGGAAACTTTCAAAAAGCCGAACATCTGCGAGGAAAATTTTAAAAATCATATATCACAGATTAAAAACCACATAGCACCCCACTTTGACGGTGTACTTATTTCACAGGTTACAGCTACTATGTGCCAGCAACTACTCAATAAAGTTTTGCAAGAAGGCAAAGGCAGATTGGCGGAAGATTTGAATAGTTTGTTAAAGTGGATTTGCGAAGCAGCTCTTTCCGACGGCATTTTAACCGTGAACCCTATGGCAAACGTTAAAATACCGAAGCATTTCCGCACAGAAGGCAAACAAATCCCTGTGCAGATTATGGCACAATATCTTGCTAAATCGCCGGAGAACCGAAGTGATTATTGCATTTGGCTTATTACATACAGCGGCATACGCCCCTGCGAATTAAAAACCGTAATTTTCGATAACGGATTTATGACGATTAAAAACGCCAAACAAAGCAGAAACAAAAAGCCTACCTTCCGCCGCATTCCGATACACAGCGCTCTGCTCCCTTACATCGATGAAATCAAAAAAAGCATAACGATGAATACAGACGTGCTGGCGCAGGCGTTTAAAAGACGGTTTCCGAAAGAATACCACCTTTACGAACTGCGCCACACCTTCACATCAAGAGTTCAAGAATGCGGCGCAAATAAAAGCTGGGTAGATTATGCAACAAATCACGTTGGCAATCAGAATACAACCGACAAAGTATATACGCACTGGTCTGATACCTTTCAGGTATCGGAAATAGAAAAATTGCACTTTTAGTCCCAAGTGTGGTCCCAACTCATACCTGTATAGTATTGAAAAAACGTAAAAAATACGGGTAAAACAAACATTTTTGCCTGTTTTACCCGTATTCTGGTGCACTCGACAGGAGTTGAACCTGCATGGGGTTAACCACAAGATCCTTAGTCTTGCGCGTCTGCCAATTCCGCCACGAGTGCTTATTAAAAGCAAGGTAAATTCTATAATATTTTGATTTTATTGTCAAGCCAAAATTATGACAATTTAAAAATTTTTTAAATACTTTGCTTTTATTTTGCCTATCACATTCAATGTATCTCTTTCCAAATCTTCAAAATTACCGTCATTATGTATGACATAGTACTCTGCAAACCCATAATTATTGTAATTAAACTGTGCTTTTAAGCGCAATTTTGCCTTTTCGACAGAAATTTTATCTCTTTTACAAATCGCGGATATTCTGTCTTCTTCATTTCTTAAAACTACAATTACCCCGTCAAAAAGCTTCTCAAAGCCGTTTTCAAACAGAAGCGGAACTTCTGCAAATGCAATATTTTTACTTTCGCACTGTCTTAAAAGCTCTTTCATAATTGACGGCTGAGTTATATTGTTTAGCACGCCCAAAGCCGTTTTGTCGTTAAAAACAATATCGCTAAGCTTCTGTCTGTCTAGCTCACCGTCAGCCGAAAGCACACCATCAAAATTTAACGAAATTAAATTTAAAAACTGTTTATCCCGTAAAAGTTCTTTATATATCTCATCGCATGAAAAGACAGAAAAGCCTTGATTTTTAATAATTTCCGCAACGGCTGATTTTCCGCTGCCGATTCCGCCGGTTATTGCAATTTTCAGTTTATTTTGCATCATACCAATTTTTTCCGCTATGCACTTCTACTGTAAGCGGTACGGTAAGCTGTACAGCCTCTTCCATACCTTTTTTTAAAATTACGGCGGCTTCCTCTGCTTCCGTTTCAGGTCCCTCCAAAATTAGTTCGTCGTGTACCTGCATAATTATTTTTGTTTTAAGTCCTTTTGATTTTAACGCATTGGCGACATTTACCATTGCAATCTTTATAATGTCCGCACTTGAACCTTGCAAGGGCATATTCATTGCCGCCCTTTCGCCGAATTGCCTTAAATTATAATTTGAAGATTTAATTTCGGGAATTACCCTCTTCCTTCCCGTTAAAGTACAGACATACCCGTGTTCTTTGGCAAAATCTATATTACCGTTCATATATTCTTTTACCGAACTGTAAGTAGAAAAATATTTTTCAATATATTCTTTTGCAGTTGCAGTCGAAATATTAAGGTTTTTTGCCAACCCGAAATCACTTATTCCGTAAATTATTCCGAAATTTACAGCCTTTGCCGAACGCCTCATTTTTGGCGTTACATCTTCAAACGGCACACCGAAAACCTGAGAAGCGGTAACGGAATGTATATCTTTGCCCTCATTATAAGCCGCAATCAACTCTTTGCAACCTGAAAAATGCGCCAACAACCTCAACTCTATTTGCGAGTAATCGGCGTCAGTAAAGATATTGCCTTCACGCGCAACAAATATTTTTCTCAGCTCTCTACCCTCATCATCCCTGATAGGAATGTTCTGCAAATTGGGATTTGAGCTTGAAAGCCTGCCCGTAGAAGTCACCGCCTGATGGAAAGTCGTGTGCACAATTCCGTTTCTGTCTATAAGCGGTTTAAAACCGTCAAGGTAAGTTGAAATAATTTTTTGATAAAAACGATATCTTAAAATATCAGAAACAACAGGATATTTATCCGCAAGTTTTTCAAGCACTTCAGCACCTGTCGAATATTTATTCTCGTTCTTTTTCTTTTTAACTTCGGTTATCCCTAAATTATTATATAAAACCTCACCGAGCTGCATAGGAGAATTAAGGTTAAATTCTTTATCACAGGCTTTAAATACTTTCCATTTGTTTTCTTCGGCACGTTCACGGAACTGTTTCGCCAAATCTTCCATAACCTGAATACTGACTTTAACGCCCGTCTTTTCCATATCGTACAAAATATTTACAAGCGGCTTTTCAATTTCGCCGTAAAGTTTTTGCATATTTTCGCTTTCAAGTCTTTTTACGGTTTTACTGAAAATTTCAGATACGGCGTATGCCGAAAACTCAAAATCGTATGAAAAATATGCACATAAATCTCTTAAATTCATTGAAGCGGTTTCATAGTCGCATAAATAGTTCACTAAAAGCAAATCGTCGAAACCGCAAAAAGCCTCAATACCGAGTTCAGACAGACTGTGCATAATTTTTTTACTGTCGTAAACCGTAACGCTATTTTTCTTCTCAGAAAAAACACAGCGCAAAACATTTACAAATTCTTCATAGCCTATGCCGTCGTCATTAATCAATGTCTGCTCTACTTTTACCGAATATTCTTTGCCACCCGTAAAAATTTCAGCGTTTCCGTCGTCCAATACAACGCTAAATTGCGTATTTTCTTGAATAATCGGTAAAATATCAGAACTATTGCCACAAATTATTTTTTCGGGATAAATATTTTCCGATTTTTCACTGCTCTTGTTTTCGTCAAAAATATTCATTGACAGGAAGCTTTTAAACTCAAAACCGGCAAACATTTTGCGCACTTCCGCACTGTATTTAACGGGTACGGAACAATCTTGCAAATCTATTTCTAATTCGCAGTTTCTGTCTATGGTTGCAAGCTTGTAAGAAAGATATGCAAGCTCTTTATTTGAAGAAATTTTTGTTAAAACAGCACCCTTCAATTCATCGATATTTTCATAAATTCCGTCAATAGAACCGTACTTTTCAAGCAGTCCCAACGCAGTTTTTTCCCCTATGCCGGGAACACCGGGGATGTTGTCAGAACTATCACCCATAAGCGCTTTCAGGTCTACAATCTGCGAAGGAACAATACCTATTTCCGATTTAAAGTTATTTATGTTCAATTTTAAAAGGTCTGAAACTCCGCGTTTAGTAAAATGGACGTCAGTTTTTTCATCCACCAACTGATAGCTATCCCTGTCGCCCGTATAAATATAGCTGTGAACGTCAAATTTTTTAGAAAGCGTGCCCAAAATATCGTCCGCTTCTATACCTTCCTTTTCACAGGTTGCTATATTCATTGCCTTTAAAAGTTTTTTTAACGGCTCTAACTGAACGGCAAGGTCATCCGGCATAGGCTTTCTTGTCGCTTTGTATCCGTCATACATTTTATGACGAAACGTAGGCGCTTTCATATCGAAAGCCACAATAAGATATTCGGGTTTCAAATCGGATTGTATTTTGAATAATAGCTTAACAAAACCGAAAATTGCGTTCGTCGGCATACCAGAAGATGTCGTAAACACGGGCGTTGCGTAAAAAGCCCTGTTCAGTAAACTATTGCCGTCAATAAGTACAAGTTTTTTCATAATATGTAGTTTATCACTTTTTATAAATAAAATCAATACGTTTAATTAAAAACGCTTGATTTTTACCTGCCGCTATAATATAATTAAAAAGCTATTACGCCGGCGTGGTGGAATTGGCAGACGCGCGGGACTCAAAATCCCGTGGTAGCGATACCGTGTGGGTTCGACCCCCACCGCCGGCACCAAGAATAATGTCGTATTTTGTCGAAAGATGAAATACGACATTTTCAGTCTTTCCAAACACTATATTCAAGCGAACAACAAAGTATTCCGCAGAAAACGCAATAAAGATAAATCATTATAAGCACCACTATAAAAGACATTAAAACATATTGCTTATTCTTGAACAATTTAATTACCAACCAAAAAGAAAAAATCACGGAGAGAATACTGCTAACCGTTGCCAATATATAAGCGGAAAAACAATATACCGATATTACATAAACAGCAAACGCAAAAAATTGAATACCGAAAAGAAACAAATAGTTTCTTCCTTTGTTATTCGTTTGCCATAAACAAAATAAGCAAACTCCGTAATATGCAAACAATAAAAACCAACCAATTATAATGAATTGCTTATGTGGTACATATGCACTGTTTAACCAATTTTGAAAATATCGCCCTTGATAAATAGTTATACTTAAAATCAGACACGTTAAACTTGTTATCAAAACAGTATATACAACTCGTCTATTACTTTGGGATTTCATAATATAAGCCATATTCAATTATATTTTTTGAATAGTCAAATTATAATTGTCTGGTTCAATCCCTGTGTCTGTCCGCTACCCAATTCGGCAGTTGAGTACACTATTTATCATTCATCATTGACACAAAGACACACGCAAAAAGAGATTATAAAACTCCGCTGCGTGTGTCTTTTTCCATGCAAAACGTCCTTTTTGCGCAAGTTGACGCTTGCCATGACAGGATATGATTTTCTTTATCTTGCATTTCCCTGTTTCTGAGTCAGACACAACAAAAAGAGCTTAATAAAAAAGCGGACGGCTGTCCGCTTTTATTTTATCTGTTGTCGATTTTTTCGGGATACATATCGTGGTGCGAAAGCCTGTCCCAGGCTACCTGTTCCCACTTGGTCCCCTTTTTGCCGTAGTTGCAATAAGGGTCTATGGAAATCCCCCCACGAGGCAAAAACTTTCCCCATACCTCAATGTATGCAGGGTCCATCAAATCAATAAGGTCGTTCATAATTATGTTAACGCAGTCTTCGTGGAAATCACCGCGGTTTCTGAACCCGAAAAGATACAACTTTAAAGACTTGCTTTCAACCATCTTTTCGCGCGGTACATACGAGATATAGACCGTGGCAAAATCGGGCTGACCGGTAATCGGGCAAAGGCTTGTGAATTCGGGACAGTTGAACTTTACGAAATAGTCCCTTCCGGGGTGTTTGTTTGCAAAAGTCTCCAAAACCGACGGGCTGTAAGTCTGCGGATATTTAATGTTGTTGTTACCGAGCAGAGTAATACCTTCGTTCTGTTTTTCTCTTGACATATTATTCTCCTTTTATTGCAGGGTCTTCTATTCCGTTGGTTTTAAATGCCGCGGCGCGGTCGCGGCAGGTAGCGCATACGCCGCAAGGTTTTCCTCCGCCCGAATAACAGCTCCAGGTATATTTATACGGAACACCGAGTTCAAGCCCAATTTTTACAACCTGAGATTTGTTTAAGTTTACAAATGGCGCAAGAATTCTAAGCTGTCCGCCGCTGCCTGTATAAATAGCTTCACCCATAGCGGAATTGAACTTTTCGCTACAATCGGGATAGGCGTTGCCCGCCGCGTCGTCGCCGTGCGCGCCGTAATATATCGCCTCGCACCCGTGCGACAGCGCCACGCTTGCCGCCGCCGAAAGAAACAGTCCGTTCCTGAAAGGGACGTAGGTTGAAACGGGTTTGCCGCCTGTTACGGAAAGCTGTTCGGCATAACTTTGCAAAGGTATATCATTGGGCGAATCCGCCAAGAGCGAACAGTCCGAATCTTCGAAAATGACCGAAAGGTCAAGTCGCTTTAAATCAACTCCGTAAAAGTCGGCGACTTTTTGCGCTGCGTCCAGTTCTTTACTGTGGGTCTGACCGTAGTAAACGGCAAGGGCTGAAACTTCCGTTGCACCGTATTTTTGAACCGCCAGTCCGAGGCAGGTTGCGCTATCTACGCCGCCGCTTAATAAAACGAGCGCTTTCATACCCTGTCCCCCAAAAGATTTTGAAGAGAAACGTCGTCTTTGAACGCACCGAAGTAAGTTTTGGTAACCGTTTTTGACGATACGTTTTTTATCCCGCGCGAAGTCATACAGCTGTGGCAGCCTTCTATCCTAACGCCGACGTCGGGCGATAAAGCCGCAAGCGAAATTATCTCGGCAATGTCCCGTCCCAGACGCTCCTGCAATTGCAACCGCTTTGCCGCCATATCGCAGATGCGCGCGATTTTGCTAAGCCCCAGGACTCTTCCGCGCGGAATATACGCCACGTCGACTTTCATATCGTACATAAGCGCCATATGATGCTCGCAATAGCTGAACACGCTAATGTCCTTTATGACTACTGCTCCGCCTGAATTGGGGTCTGACGGAACTTCGAAAGTTTTTCCGAACATTTCCGCAATTTCGCGGTTGCTATATTTAATTCCTTCAAACGCTTCCTCGTACATTCGCGCCACGCGGGCCGGCGTTTCGCGCAGACCTTCCCTGTCGGGGTCTTCACCTATGGCGACCAATAACCCACGGATATGTTTTTCTATTTCTATAATATCCATACTTTCTCCTATACCCCCCGCTTATCGGGTTCCCAGACGATTTTATGTAACTGTAATTGCAGGCGTACGCCGTTAAGCTTACGCCCTTTCATAAACTCCGTTATTTCTACGGGCTTGATTTTTCCGAACACGGGGCTGAAATAGACGCGGCACCTGTCTGTAAGTCCGTACCCGTTTATAATCTCTTCCGCACGCGCCAAATCGCACTTATCCCCGACCACAAACTTAACCGAGTCTCGAAACGTAAGGTAAGAAAAGTTTTCGGTCAGCATATATTTTTCCATTCCGCTTGAAGGAAGTTTATAATCGGCGGTAACGGCGGGACGGGGCGACAGAGAAAGAATATTTTTCAACGGCACGCTTCCGTTGGTTTCTATTTCCACTTCTGCGCCCGACGCGCCCAACAGTTCTATAAGATACGCAATATCCGCCTGCAAAAGCGGTTCGCCGCCCGTAAGTGTAACGTTTTTTACACCAGTCGATTTCACATATGCAACAAGTTCTTCCACAGAAGCAAGTTCATATTTTACGTCGGCTGTATTTGCCCAGCGCGTGTCGCAATAGCCGCAATTCAGATTGCAGCCGCAAAATCGCAGAAACACGGCAAGCTCGCCCACGCGCGGGCCTTCGCCGTTTATGCTTACAAACTTTTCGGCAACTTTAAAACAGGACATATCACTCACCGTACACCGCGCAGTTTTCGGGCGACTCGTACACTGAAACGCTGAAAACGGGCAAGCCCTTTTTGTTAAGGTCGGCGTATATGTGCGCGGCAAAGTTTTCGGCAGTGGGTCTGAAATCCGTTTCAACCAATAAAAACCCTTCTTCCTGAAGCGCGGCAAGGGTCGCAGGTTTAAGAGTGTTTTTTTCGTAAATAAGCGTATGGTCAAAGCCTTCCGCAAGCTCTTTTACCGTCTGTTTAAAATCGCCGAAGTCCAAAAGCATACCGCGCTTTTCGCCGCTTCCATTCAATTTGCCGCCTCTTATTTTTACTTCCACAATCCAGTGGTGACCGTGGATATTTGCGCACTTCCCCTTGTAGCCGTGAAGAAAGTGCGCGCTGTCGAAACAGGCAGAAGTTTTTAAATAATACATATATCTCCCTTTGCGAAAAAAATGCAGCCGCGACAAAACGACTGCACCTAAAAAGACTATTTCTATTCAGATGCCCTGGTTTTGTTTAAAGACAGGATGGCGCAAACGAACTGTCCGTTTAATTGACTATATAATACTACGCCATAGCGCGTATGTCAACTCAATCAAAGTGTTTATACGCTGCTTAGTTTCAAAATAGCAGCTAATTAGGTTCAATCCCTGTGTCTGTCTGCTACCCTTTTCGGCGGTTCAGTACGCTACTTATCATTCATCATTGACATAACAGGGGTATACGAACACCCCGAGAGAGAAACCGAATTTTCGGTTTCTTTTTCTTATCAAAAAAAACAAGCGCATTTTTTGCGCTTGTTTTTTTGTTTTATTTAATTCAGGCAACGGCTTTTCTGCCTGTTTTCAATTCTTTTTCAATCTCCTGACAGGTTGCCTGCAACTCTTCTTCCGTTTCAGCAAGCTCAACGCCGTCGAGAATCTGCTGTAATTTATACTCTTCGCTAAGATATTTTATTGTCTGATAACCTATAACCGCAGTCAAAACCCCGTTTGTAAGCCCCTGTACCGATGAATCTACAATTGCCGAAATAGCCGAACCGAGGAACGGTATACCTTTAACAGCGTCGCCCATGGTCTTTACAATGCTGTTTCCTATTTTAACGCCACCCAATCCGTAAGCAATCAAAGAATTCTGCAAAACCCTGCCAAATATTTTAACAAGCCTTGCATCGGAAGGTCTGAACCCGTACAAAAATACAATGTCCTTAACAAGCTGTAAATTAATGAAAACAACCAACGCCGCATCAACTTTACTTGTTTGAGAAAGCGCCGAATACATTGCCGACTTCATAGAGCTTTTAAAAATCATATCTTTCGCGCACTTTTTAACACTGCCAGTATAAAGATTTGTAAGACACCGCATTACGCCTTTATCGTTGCCTGCTTTTAAATTTATTGCAAGCTCGCCTACCACAGCCGAATCATACCAGCCGACGCCCTCTACTTTTGCCGTAAAATCAATAATTTTATCCGCAATTTCACGCCTTACGCGCTTGTTGTGCTTTTTTGCCGCCGCCGCTGTCTTTGCATTGACATTTACTATAAAATAAGGCGATTTAATAATTTTAACTAACGGAACTATAAATAAGCATATGTACAAAATTACACATACTGCCGCCGCGCCATAACCTGCATACTCGTTTATTTCATATACGCGCAACGCAACAAAAAACAGACAGGCAAAAATAAAAACACCTATTGCGGCGGCGATAATTTTAAGTAAAATTTTGGCTCCGCGCACATTCTGCCGCTTCGTATATTTTTGCTCGTATTCGTATATCGTCAGTTTTCCCGACGTCTCCGTTTCCTGCTGAACGGCAGTCTTTAATTCGTTATTTTTCTTCTTTTCCATATTATATTAATATTTTATTACCTTTTATAACAAAAGTCAACATACTATCCGCATATATTAATGTAAGGAATTTACAAATTTTGAAAAAATATTTCAAAAGTGAAGCTATATGGTTTGACTTATGAGATTTAAAAGTATATAATTAAAATTGAGAGTTAAGGCTTAATAAGGAGGAAAAATGAATAAATTTAAAAAGGCATTAAAAATGCCTATTCTTGCTATGATGGCGGCGTCTTGCGCGCTGTCGGCGACCGCATGTAACGTTGAAGACAGCGGAAACAACGAAAATCATAAACACACCTATAAATCTTCCTGGACCTATGATAACGAAAATCATTGGCATCAGGCAGACTGCGGACACGACGTTAAATCGGACGAAGCGCCTCATACAGACAGCGACAAAGACGGTCTCTGCGACATCTGTTTTAAGGATTTGAACACTTCAACCGAAGAACCCGGTGAAACAATTATACATACGGTTACCGTTGTTCTGAACGGCGGCGTAATTGACGGAAATAAGACCGAATATTCGGTTAAACACGGTGAAGCCGTGATCCTTTTCAATCCTACGCGTTCGGGATATACTTTTGAGGGCTGGTACGAAGACCAAGAATTGAAAAAGCCTTTTACAAGGGGCAGCGCAATTAACGAAGATAAAACTCTTTACGCAAAATGGAATGTGAACACTTCCGGCGGTACACCCGAAATAAAAACGTATACCGTTACATTCAATTCCAATGGCGGAAGTAAAGTTTCAAGCCAGTACATAGACGAAAATAAAACTATTGTGCGCCCTTCCGCTCCCGTTCTTGACGGTAAGTTTTTTGTCAATTGGTATCTTGATTCGGCATTGACTCAGGTATGGAACTTCAACAATCCTGTAACATCCGATATGACGCTTTACGCAAAGTGGGCTGACCCCGTCACCCCTGCGCTTATTGAAGCGAAAGGATATTCGGAAAGCTTATATGTAACCTGGAAAGACAATTCACCCGAAAATGCTAAGGTTTATTATAAGACCAAGGAAGAAACAACATGGAAACTTCTTGACAGCCAGCTTATCCGCGCAATAAGCGGCACGGTTGCAAGGGCTGACATCGTAGGCCTTAAAGAAGGAAATTACAATGTCAAGATACTTCCTTCAAAAGGCGCTGAGATAGAAGTTCCGGCACCTATTGCCGTTGCAGCATATGACCGTTCAGGTTACGCCCACCACAACTATGACAAAGGCATAGGCGCATACAACGACGACGGAACGATAAAAGATAATACCCTTGTAATTTACGTTACCGACGAAAATAAGAACAACGCGGCAGACTTCGCATATGTCAACGGTGAAAAAGTAGATATTAGCCAATATATTAAAACTTCCTCGGACAAAGAAAATTACGGCGGCATAGGCTATATCCTTAACAACCGAGGTTATGCAAGCAATACAGAACGAGAAAACTACGGCATACAGAAGCTTTCATTCACATACGACGCGGTTGCGATAAGAATCATAGGCACCGTAACGGCAGAACAGAACAGCGACGGCACCTCTACCCTTCGCGGACTTACCGATTATAACTCAACCGGCAACGGCGGTTCGGTAGGCGATAACGGCAGAATGGCGAGAATAACCAACGCAAAAAATCTTACAATCGAAGGTATAGGCGACGACGCTTGTATGCAGGGTTGGGGTATTCACTTCGTCTCTAACGATAACCTGCATAAATTCGAAGGCGCAGGCACAAGTTTTGAAGTAAGGAATATAACGTTTGACAAGTATCCCGAAGACGCAATCGGTATGGAAGGCACGCAGGGCACAAAAGTTGACGCTAACGGCAGCATAACATCAGGCGCTTCTGATGCAAACGCAGACCTTATTTCGCCTGTTGAAAGATGTTGGATACACAACAACGTATTCCTCCCCGGTTACTGTGCAAACCCCGCGGAAAGCGATAAAGCCGAAGGCGACGGAAGCTGCGACTTCAAACGCGGACAGTATTACACTTTGTCTTACAATTATTTTACCGATTGCCATAAGACAAACCTTATCGGTTCTTCCGACTCTTCATTGACTTACAATGTAACAATGCACCACAACTGGTGGAACAACTGCGGTTCACGTCAACCGCTTGCAAGACGCGCAAACATTCACTATTACAACAACTATATATCAGGCGATATGTCGCAAGACCCCAAACCTGCTTTAAGCTATATTATTTCGGCAAGGGCAAACTGCTTTATATTCGCGGAAAACAACTATTTTGAAGGTTCTAAATCGGTCGTAGAAGTAGCTTCGGGCGGCGTAGTAAAGTCCTTCGGCAACACCTACTATGCATGTTTCAACGGCGACGCTTCCGTACAGGCTCAAACCCGTACCTCGCCCGTATCCAACAGCTGTCAATTTATTTACAGAAAGATTGATTACAGCCGTTTTGACACAAACACCGAACAGTTCTACTACAACCCTGAAACTAAACAGAGCGACTGCTTGCTGGACGATTCGCTTACCGCGAGAGTAAAAGTTATGCAGTACGCCGGCGTAAACGGTTTCGGCACATCGCAGACGGATATGAACAAACATACGCCTACCTCGGCAGTGCAGATTTCAAACGACGGAGAAACACCTATTACTCTTCCCGGCACTAAAGGCGATTCCGAAGCAAACGGAGTATTGTTCAGAGGCATTACAGGCGCTTCAAGCGGAACGGTTAAGTTCAAAGGTCAGGGAATAACATTCAAACTTTCTTCACAGGCTCAGCTTACCGTAACCACCACGACATCAGGCGACAGTGCTCCTGAACTTGTAGGTTTAAGCGGCAGAGTTTATTTAGGAAAGTTTACAGGCACGCATAAAATTGTTCTCGAAGCAGGAACTTATTTCATAGCTTCGGGTATGAAAGATAAAGAAGCTACTATCACCCAACTTATTTTCGAAAGCACGGCAGGCGCGTCCAAAGAGCGAATAGAAGCGGTAAATAAAGCAATTGATGCTATACCCGATATCAATTCTCTTACGCTTAACGACGCAGATAAAGTAGATTTGGCTGACGAAATGTTTAAAGTACTGCAAACGGCAGAAAAACAGGAATACGCTATAACTTATGCGGACCGTTATGATAAGCTGAATATGGCTAAGGAAAGAATTAAAACCTTGCGCGTTCAGCACGTCATAGATTTAATTGATGCTATCGGCGAAGTTAATGCAAATTCCTACGATAAAATAAATGCCGCTCAGGAAGCTTACGATAGGTTGGGAAATTACGAGGATGAAGGTTCCGCAACGCTTCAGAACCGCGTAACAAATCATTCAAAACTCGTTGAAGCTTGGAACAAATATGCAAACTTTGCAGTGACAAATGTTATTAATTCCATAAATTCGCTTATAGATTTATCAACGATAGACATAGGCGACAGAACTGCGGTAGAAAGCGCGCAAGCGGCTTATTCCAAGGCTGACACGGAATTTAATCAGCTTACCGAAGAACAGCAGAAACTTGTTACAAACAGCGCAAAACTCACCAACGGTATGACTACCCTTCTTCAACTCGGCAAACTGTTTGACTTTAAAGATTTGCTTGCTTCGCTTGACCCTTCGGAGATTACGATTGCAAACGCAAACGAAGTAGGAACGTTGCAGACTACACATTCGCAATTGACAGCGGAACAGCTTGCAAAACTGAGCGCAGACGAAAACAGCAAATATGAGGCGATACTTGCGGCATACCGCGAACAGGCTAATGCAATGAGCTATTCCACCTTTATCGGCGGTAAACCCAGCGCAAGCACAATAACTTCTACCGGCGGTAAGCAGAATGCTAAAAACACCAAATTCACGGTCAAAGCTTGGGAAAACCACCCCGAAAATAAAACAGGAACGGGCGAGCTTGCTTCAGGTCTTAAAATCGAAAGCACAACTGAACTTACTGTAACAATTACAGTTAAAAAGAAACTTTCACTCTACTTTGACGGAGCCGGAAAAGTTAAGATTAACGGAAAAGACGTACAAATAATTCAAAACGCTGACGGAGATTTTGTAGCAGAAATAGAGCTTGAAGCCGGTTCACATAAAATCAGCAAAAACACATCATTAGCCCTATACTTCGCAACAAGCATACCCGTATAATCCGAAATGTAATGTAACATAAAAAGCCGCGGCTTTTACCGTAGTTCCCATAGGGAATTTTAGGTAAGCCGTAGGCGGAAAAGAATTAGGCGTGGCGTAAAGCCACGCCTTTTCTCTTGTCTTGGTTTAGTTGCTTTTAATTGTCGTAGTCGTCATCGAAGAACGGCGGCGCGATTGTGCCCACGAAGTTATAGATAATTTCAACGGTTTGTCTGTAATGTCCGTTTACTTTCGTTTTCTCGTGGACGATTACCTTGTCAATGAACGAACGCAGAATTTCGGGCGTGATTTCTTCAAAATTGCTGTACTTGTAGATGAGCATCATAAACTCGAGAATTTTATCGTCTTGCGCTTTTGCTTTCTCGATTTCCGCTTTCAGAGTTTTGACACGCTCTTTCAGCGTGGCTTGCTCGGCTTCGTATGTATCGCTCATTTTCAAATACCGTTCTTCCGAGATTTTACCCGCAACCTTATCTTCGTACAAGCTCTCTATAATCTTGTCGAGCTTGTCTATGCGTTCTTCCGAAGTTTCTATTTCGCGTAGGTTCTCTTTGAGTTCCTTTTTCGTTTTCGCTTCGGCGTCCTTGCGTAAGGTCTGTAAAAATTCTTCGTTGTGGTTCTTGGCGAAATGGATGGTACGCCGCAAATCGTCCTGTATGATTGCCGTTACCGCTTTAACCGTTATTTGGTGCGAGCCACAAATACGCTTCTTCTGTTTACGGTATGTAGAACAGTTGAAATATTCCGCTTGCTTCATAGTGGTACATCGGCAAAGATACATTTTCTTTCCGCAATCCGCACAGTACAGCATACCCGACAGCGGACTCATTTCACCCATATCGGTAGGACGGCGTTTGTTCTCGCGTATCTTTTGAACGGTATCAAAAGTCTGCTTGTCTATGATTGCTTCCTGCGTGTTCTCGAAGATAACCCAATCTTCTCTCGGCAATTCAATGCGTCGTTTCGACTTGTATGACTTCTTATAGGACTTGAAGTTTACGGTACAACCCGTGTACTCCAAGTTTTCAAGAATACCCGAAACCGTTTGTTGCGACCAAATTTCCGAGCCTTCCCGAATTTTCAACGACGTGGATAAGCCGTGATTGTGAAAGTAGATTACGGGCGTTTCAACTTTTCGTTCAGTCAATATACGTGCTATCTGCGTCGGACCGTAACCTTGAATACAGAGTTTGAAAATCTCTTTTACGATTTCCGCGCCTTTCTCGTCTATAATCCATTTCTCTTTATCTTCGGGGCTTTTCTTATAACCGAGCGGCGGTATCGTCGTAATGTGCTTGCCCGAATTGCCTTTGGCACGGACAACTGCCTTAATTTTCTTACTGCAATCTTTGGCGTACATTTCGTTGAGTATGTTTTTGAACGGTGTAATATCGTCGTCGGGATTGGTTTCGCTGTCCACTTGGTCGTAGATTGCTATAAACCTTACGTCGGCTTCGGCAAGATAATACTTGGTGTAATAGCCTACAAGAATGTGATCCCTGCCGAATCTCGACATATCCTTGACGATAACTGTAGATATTTTACCGTTGTCCACGTCGTCCATCATACGCTTGAAGTCGGGGCGGTCAAAGTTGCTTCCCGAATATCCGTCGTCCACGTAAAACCTTACGTTGCGCAAACGGTTTTCGTCCGCATACTTTTGTAACAACATTTTCTGATTTCGGATACTGTTGGAATCGCCGTCCAAATCGTCGTCGCAGGACAGTCTGCAATAGAGAGCCGTCCATTGTTCTTCTGTGTTTTTTACTTTCTTATATTTAATTGTCGGTTGCAAATTCATTGTTTATTACCTCCCGAATTGCAACTTCCAAGCGATTGCTTATGAGATAACCGAATAGGAAAAGACGGTTTCAATGCTTCGTCGATATTCCGCTCGATTAGTCTTTTTGTAATTTCGAACGCCGTAACGTCGGTGTCCGACTTTTCACGGGATATTACGGTATAGACCGTGTTCCCGATAACTTTTTCACGGCTTCTTACAAACGAGCCGTTCTCTTGTTCATAATAGTAAGACAGTATATCTGCCTTAGGTCTTGCTTTGTTCTTGTTTATAATGGTACTCCTTGTCTGAAATCGGGCGTTTCAAGTTATTTGTTCCCGTCATACAAGAAGAACACATAAGTTTAGTTTGCTTTTCGGTTACTGTCCGTTTTTCTCTTTCATAGCGGCTTCTTCTAATAACACTTTGTATCCCGCTTCTATAAGACGGACTTTCGTGTAACCGTTCTTCATTAAAAATGTGTTTATTTCTTCTGCCTGTTTTCTCGGCACGCTCGTCCCCCAAACCAAACTTTTTGCTTTGCGTTCTTCTCTGTGCCGTTCTTCATAGTTCTTATCTTTTTCCGCTCTCGGTTTCATAATACCCTCCGTAAATATATATGTCGTATTGACACGCCTTTTTCTTATTATACGCTTTTATAGGTATCTTGTCAACGGAATCAGATAGAGTAGTAGAACGGTATTTAATGATTTTTTACTTCGACCACCAATTCTTTGTAGATTTAACGGGTGGTTTCGGTGCGTTCTTGCGCTCGGTTGCCGTGCGCTTGGCTTCGTCTAACTTGTCCGGCGCGTACTCGTTTACGAAAGCGACAAACTCTTTGTACTTCTCTAATTCGGGTATGCGACGCTCGGCTTTCTGCAATTCCGAGAAAAGGTTTTCACGGTCTTTGTCCGTGATTTTCTTTTCTTCTTCCAGCCGTTTATACTCGGTTGTAAGTCCGATAATCATCTTCCGTAACTTAGTAGGCGATAACGGAAGCTCGCCGCTCAATGCTTCGTGAAAAGCGTCTAAATATCCCTGCAACGGTTTAAGTTCTTCTAACGCTTTATCTCTCGTTGCAACGGCTGTTTGCGCCTGCTCGATTACTTCTTCGGCGTGGACTTTTTCCGCTTCAAGACTTGCAAGTTCGGCTTCCTGTTTTTGCTTTTGCCATTGGTACTTGGTCGTATGCTTTTTATTGCTTCCGACTTCGCCGCGATCCAAACCGTAGTGAACGCCTATTTGTTCGTGAAAACTATTCTGCATATTGCCGTAGGATAACTGTCCACCGCGTTCACTCCAAAAGTCCGAACTGCAAAGTTTCGGTTGTTCCAACGGTACATACTCGTAAACGCTTTTGCCGTGTTCGTCTTTCTTTTGAATAGGCGAGCCTTTTTCGTTCCGCAATACTTTCCCGTCCGCGCCTTTCTCATAGACTTTCTTTTTGGCGGTGTCTACGACGGGTATGTAGTAGAGTTGTAAGTGCGGTGTCTTTTCGTCCAAATGGATAACGGCTGATAATATGTTTTTATCCGTTCCTTTATAGCCGATTGCCTGTAACGCAAACTCATAGCAGCGATTGAAAAACGCCATTACCGCATACGGCGTATCTTCACCTTTCTTCCAACCGAGCCGCTCAAAGAACACCGTATACGATGTGATAATCATACCCTCGAAAGCGGTGGAGTCTTTCTTTTCACGGAAGGTTGCGTTTAGCTCTTTCATTGTATTTTTCCATTGAGCGGTAAGACCGCCTTCCGACTTCTTGAAATAGAGATTTAGCGGTGTGCGCTCGTCGTCTATATCTTCGTTGCGGTGGTGCTTGCTTGTGCGTTCAGTTTCGCCGCCAATCTTGCCTAAACTACCTTTATTGAATTGTTCTATTCTAACTACCTGATAACTTATAATTTTGTTCCTCCTGCAATAGTTGCCCCCTGCAAGGGCGAACTTGGCTACTTGTAGCCTAGTGAGATATGGATATACTCCGCATATCCCGTATTGTCCGTCCGAGTGGTGCTGTTTGATGTTGCCGTGTCTTGTGATTTTGCTTGTCATTTGCTTGCCGATTAAGGCGGTCTTATTTGAGAAACAAATTTGCTTGCTTGCAAGGGCAAATTTGCGCCGAAAACAAAAAGCGTGTAGTTTTTTAGCTTGCTATAAAACCGTGCGCAAAGCGCACGCCCACACGGTTTACTGTGTGGGAATATGCTTTTTATTGTCATAAATTTACCTCCGAATTGTTAGTTTTATATCTTCGTCCACGCAAGAAAGAGTGGAATAGATACCGTAAAAAAGGCGCGAAAAAAGCCGCTGATAACTTCTTGTATCACCGACTTCTAACCGTGTTTAGCAACATAATGTGCTCTATGATGGTTGGTCATTCTATTAAGTTAGAGAATTGATTTAAGTGCCGTTTTCCGAAAAAATCGTACACTTATAAAAGCCTATCACGGCTTACGAATTTTGCGTAACAAAACAAAACTTACGCCCTTTCCGTAAGCTAAGGCACGGGCGGCTATACTGCCCAAACCTTCCGCGTCCTATGAGCTGTCGCTCATTGCGGAATCTGCCGAACTCATAACCGTTATCCGTTCGGCACACCCTTTCAAAAGGGTACAATACCACTCATTACACTACTGTGGTATGCTATGTATTTTATCACTATGACAGTATAAAGTCAATAGGTTTTCAAAACAAATGTTTGCGATTTTTGGAAAGTTTTGTCGAAAAGCGACTTTCTAAAATTCAACGGTAAACTTACTGCCCTCGCCAAGCGTGCTTTCGACGCTTATTTTCCATCCCGACTTTTGGCATATCTTTTTGGCAACGGCAAGCCCCAAACCAAAGCCGCCGTTTTTGCCGTTGTGCGACCTGTCAACCGTGAAAAAGCGAGAAAATACCTTGCTCATATTTTCTTCCGCAATGCCTATTCCCGTATCTTCAACAGTCAGCCCTTGATAGTTGAGCGTAACCGTAATACTGCCGCCGTCCTTGTTGTATTTGATGGAGTTTCGCACGAGATTTCCGAAGATTTCGCTTACTCTTTCGTGTCTGCTCATTACGATTACGTTATCGTCTATTTTTTCTATTATCGCTATTTTTCTTTTGTCAGCTTCGGGTTTCAATGCGGAAATTGTTTCTCTTGCAAGCGCGGAAAAGTCCACTTCGTAAGGGGATAAATCGTCGTTGTCGATTTCGCTGTAATTGATGATACAGGCAATCAAATTTGTAAGGCGTTCGCTCTGCGTTAGTATTGTTTTATAAGCTGTTTTCGTTTGGCTTTCGCTCATACCGCCCGCCTGTAACAATTCGGCGTAGCCGTGAATCGACGTAAGCGGCGTATTCATCTCGTGCGTTACGTTAGAAATAAATTCGTCCTTTGAAACACGCGCTTTATCCACAAGCTCTTTTTCCGCTTGTATCTCGCTCATTTGCCTTTGAATGTTGCGATTACGCTCGTTGAGAATATCGGCTACGGGTTTGAGTTCGGAATATTTACTCGTAACCTGCGGATTGTTCGCGGCATCGCTTGCAAGTTTTTTTACGGGCGTTAAAATAAAGTGCGTTGAAACAAAAGCTATGACGGCGCACAATATTATAACCAAGATGAAGAAATACAGAAGAATAGGCAACGATTTTGCGAAAATACTCCAATCGGTATCTGTAAATACAGCAATTCGCACCAAAAACCGTCCGTCGAAGTTTTTGCAAAAGTACACCATATTTTTACCGAGCGTAGAACTGCCGCGCACGGCAAAGCCTTCTCCGTCGAAAATAGCGTCTTTTATTTCCGATCTGTCTGAATGGTTTTCCAAATCGTCTTCGGCAATACTGTCGGCAAGTACGTTACCCTGCGCGTCCATAAACGTAACCCTTGCGCCGTTCAATTTTTCCGAAAAGGCGGCGGCGTTTTGTTCGTTCAAATCGTCCAAATTCAAAGTTTCATCAAAGCTGTTCATATAAACGCGCAAATATTCTTTGCTGTCGTCTATGGACGATTTATAATAAACTTGCGTTGCCGCAAAAGAAAAGACAAAAAGACAGGCAAACGTAATTCCAAGCGATAAAATCCAAATGCGCCATTTCATAATTTGTACCCCACACCGAATATCGTTTCAATCTTTACGCCGAGCTTGCGAAGACGGGCAACGTGATTGTCGAGCGTTCGCGTTTCGCCTACGTCGTACCCCCAAACTTCGCATAAAAGTTTTTCACGGGATAAAACTTTTCCGTGATTTTCCATAAAATATTGTAATAGTTCAAATTCCTTATGATTGAGCGATACTTCTTTGCCGTCGATTTCGCAGACGAAAGTTTCAGAGTTCAGCGTAACATTACCAACCGACAAAACGCTTTGTCGCTGTTTTCCGCGCAATCTTGCGTTTACTCTTGCCGTAAGTTCCAATACGGAAAAGGGCTTTGCTATATAATCGTCCGCGCCCATATTCAAACCGTTTACCTTATCTTCTTCCTTTGATAGTGCGGAGAGCATAATACAGCTTACGGCAGGAAATTTCTCTTTGATAAAACGCAGAGCGTCTAAACCGCTTCCGTCGGGTAACATTATATCAAGCAATGCAACGTCCGGCTGTTCGCCCAAAAGTGCGGCGGTAAAAGATTTCAAGGTTGAAAACGCCTTGAAATCCAAGCCGTTCATCTCTAATGCGACCTTGATTAATCCGCAAATGCTTGTATCGTCTTCTAAAATAAAAACCGTACCTTTCATAATATCACCTTGCTTTAATTATATCATTTTTTGTTTGATAAATAAAGTGTTGAGAATATGCCGCTTGTAATAAAATTGTAATATCAACCAAATCTGCCGTTGATATAATCGTCTGTTTTTTTGTTCTGCGGATGAGCAAACAACTTTTTCGTTTCGTCTATTTCAATCATTTCGCCTAAAAGGAAGTACGCCGTATAGTCGGCTATTCTGAACGCCTGCTGCATATTGTGCGTTACCATAATAATAGTCATATTCTTTTTGAGTTCAAGACAGAGTTCTTCTATTTTTCCGGTAGAAATGGGATCGAGCGCACTCGTCGGTTCGTCCATTAAAAGAATTTGCGGCTCAACGGACAGCGCACGGGCAATACAAAGCCTTTGCTGTTGACCACCCGAAAGACCGAGCGCGGATTTATTCAACCTATCTTTTACTTCGTCCCACATAGCCGCGCCTTTGAGCGAGCTTTCAACTATCCCGTCCAATTCGCTTTTAGAGCGTATTCCGAACGTGCGCGGTCCGTATGCAATATTATCGTAAACACTCATAGCAAGCGGGTTGGGGCGTTGGAATACCATACCCACGTTTTTCCGAAGGCGCGACAAATCTGTTTTCCTTGCGTAAACATCGGTATTGCCGATTTTGATTTCACCCGTTATTTTACAGCCTTCGATTAAATCGTTCATTCGGTTAAGCGATTTTATGAGCGTGGATTTGCCGCAACCGCTCGGACCGATTAAAGCAGTGAGTTTATTTTTCGGAAAATCCATATAAATGCTTTTTAACGCGTGAAACGAGCCGTAGTATAAATTCATTTCCTTGACCGAAACGGCAATATCGCCGCTCAAAACAAATTGCTCTATAATGTGTTTTTTCATATCTTTTTTCTCCGATTAAATAACCATTCCACAAGTGAAACGAGTAAGTTAAGTATGATGACGAATATAAGCAATATGCTTGCCGTAGCGTAGGCTTCGTTTACTTGCAAGCCGTTACTCATAAACTTCCATACGAGAACGGCGAAACTTGCCGCGCTATCACCGTAACCTTGCGGAATAAAAGTAGATGCCGAGCCCACCGTAAATATGAGAGCCGCGCTTTCGTTTACAATTCTTCCGATTGAAAGAATAATCGACGTTATAATTCCCGTAATTGCCTGCGGCAGAACGACGACGAAAATCGTCCGTAGTTTTCCCGCGCCGAGAGCGTAACTTGCTTCACGCATACTGTCGGGCACTTCCGATAAACTTTGTTCGGTGCTGCGTATAATCGTCGGCAAAATGATAAGAGCCAAAGTAATACCGCCCGCCCATAGAGAATAGCCCATATTCATACCGATTACAAAGAATACCATTCCGAACAGCCCGAATATTATCGACGGAATACCGGCAAGCGTATCGACGAACAGGCGTATCACTTTAACGAAAACGCTTCCTTTCTTTGCATACTCGTTCAAAAAGATTGCCGCGCCTACACCGAGCGGCAAAGCAAGCAACAGCGCAAGACCTATAAGCATTGTAGTTGATACAAAAGCGGGCGCAAGCGTCGTGTGTGCGTTACCACTTTCCCCGAACATAAAATCAATACTCAAATGCGGAAAGCCTTTTACGAAAACGAATATTACGATAAATGCGAGAACGAACGCAACTAGCAAAGAAATAACCCAAGAAACTATCCATAGCGCGTCGCAAGCGCTACCCGTGCGACGATAGCTTTTTAACGTATCTTTCTGATCGCTTTCTCTCAATCTACGAGAGAAGAATTTATTGCCGCCCTTGCTGTCCTTTTTTACAGCCATAAGGCAAAGATTAAGTATGAGTATAAAGATAAGCAATACGAACCCGTCGGCAATAAGCGCAGACTGTTCGGACGGCGTTGCATAACCCCAATTCTGTACGATATTGCTTGTGAGCGTAGTAAACGGCACGAACGCACCGAACGGATAACCCGAACCGTTACCCACTATCATCTGAACAGCCATTGTTTCGCCGATTGCCCGACCTATGCCGAGTATGATTGCCGATATAATTCCGCTCTTTGCGGCGGGCAGCAAAACTTTCCATACCGCTTGATTTTTTGAACATCCGAGCGCAAGCGCGCCTTCGTAGTAGTGCATGGGTACTGCTTCCAAACTGTTTTTGGTTATGGAAGTTATTGTCGGTAATATCATAACCGAGAGAATAAGCGTACACGCCAAAAGTCCGAAACCCGCATTATTCGGGTGGAATATATCGACGAGTAGCGGCATTATAAATTTATACCCGAACAGACCGTACACGATAGACGGAATACCCGCAAGCAAATTTACTATCTGCGTATATATCTTTTTCAACCGTTTAGGGCAATAGAATACAAGCCAAATCGCCGTAAATACAGCAAGCGTACCGCCGAGCAGTACGGCGCATACGGTAAGAAAGAACGTGCCGACAATCATTCGCCATATCCCGAAAGTTTCCGATTTTGCCGACCATTCCGAACCGAAAATAAACTTGAAAAAACCTATATCACGAAAAGCGGGTATGCTTGCATAAAGCAAATAACCGATAATCGTAAACACGGCAAGAATGGAAAATGCCGCAAGGGCTATAAATATTGCCTTTGCGATATTTTCCTTTGAAAAAAACTTTGCCGTTTTTATCTTTGTAAGCGTAGTCATATCACTTTACCGAAATATAACCCGCGCCCGTTATAACCGTTTGAGCTGCCGCACTCATAATATAATCGTAAAAGCCTTGTGCCGCCGCCGACAGCGTTCCGTTTTCTTTGAGTACGATAACGAACGGACGTTGCAGAGCATAAGTGTTGTTCATAATATTTTCGGTTGTACACGCAACTCCGTCAAGACTTACCGCTTTGACCGTACTTTGCAAACTGCCATAAGATATGTAGCCGATACTGTTTGTCGAGCCTTGTATCGCTTCGATTACGTTACCCGTTTCGGCAAGCGTGGCAACGCTCGTAGCGTAACCGTTTTCGATTTTCAAAAGCTCGTCGAACGCCGTGCGCGTTCCGCTTGACGCATCTCTGCCGATTGCCGCCGTTATCGAAGTGTCGGGAATTGCAGTACCGCTTTCATAGAGTGCTTTCACGTCGGTTTTGCTAACGTCCGTAACAGAACAATCTTTATTGACGATAAGGGCGATTCCGTCCATACAAAGAGTTGTACCGATAACGCCCGTTTCGCTCGATTTCAATTCACGCGAAGACATACCGAAATCGTTTAAGCCGTTTTGCGTATCGCTTATACCCGCGCCGGACGAAGACATATTTACCGTAATTCTTACGTCGTGCGTCTTTTCGTATTCCGCCGCAAGTTTTTCCATTATGGGTGTAACGGAAGACGAACCCGAAACGGTAATGCTTTCTTTTTTACTACCGCAACCCGTCATTGCACCGAGTGTTCCGCATACCAACGTGGCAACGCAAAGCGCACTTGCCAAAATTTTGCCTACTTTTTTCATTTTGTTTCTCCTTGAATTTTTTATTTTTGTCGTTTGACAAGTATAGAATAGCAAGAAGAAGTAACAAAGTTAGTCAGTCAGTTGCAATAAATATGTAAAAAGAAACAGGACTTCGATTTGAAATCCTGTTCTTTTTCATCGCTTGAAAGTGCAACTCTTATAAAATTTTTGTTTTTTAATCCCTATGGGAATTGCGCTTTTTCGCCGCGGCTTTTTTTTAATTTAATGTGTTGGTAGTCACCGACTACCTTACACCTTTTGGCGTTGTTACGCGCGCAACACTATTTCCATGCTTACGCTGTCATTCCGAGCTTGCCGAGGAATCTTTTTGTCTAAACCGTCTTTCTACTTCCACTGTCATTCCGAACGCATGTGAGGAATCCCCTCGTTTGACCTGTCACCCCGAGCGTGCCGAGGAGTACCATTGGGGGTGCGCCCCATAGAGGGGACCCTTCGAATATACTCAGGGTGACAGAAAAGAAGATGTTTTTATAGAAAATGTTTTGTCTGACGCCAAAATATTTTCTATAAAGCGTCGCTACGCTCGCACATCTGCGTTTTGCACATTATTATAAAAAACTTATAATGCAATGTTCAAACCTTCGGGCTTTGCCCTCGGGCAACATAACAGCCAATTAATGTTTATACGTTATACTTTCATTACGACAGCGCGGTATTCGATTTAGCGCCACTAAGGCGACGTTCAGCAAGTCAGAACATAACAAACCTAAAAACCAAATTAACACATAAGAAAAGCCCCTGCGTCACCGCAGGGGAAAAGATTATTCTTTTAGATTATGATAATTTAATAATTAATTTAATTTTTCAATACAGCTTCTGCACCGAATAACCATAATTTACCAGTATCAGTTCCATGAGTATTTTTGCCGCCAACGGTCAAAACATCTCCAGCGTTTAAGTCAACGCTTATTACAGAAATATTTTTACGAGCAGTAAGGTCTGCTGTTTCAGTTACTTCGCCGCCATTCACGCTATAAGTAATTCTGCCTGATTTGTTTGAGTTATAGCTGTCGTTACACCAAGTTGCATAAAATGTTACAGTACATTTTTCTTTAGCTGTGATAGTAAAAGCAGAATCAACACTTGCATTTGCATTTATAGCAGATACCAATTTAATTCCCTGGTCAGGGCTAACAGATTCACCTGCTAAATTAGTATATGACGCCGCATTAGAACCCGTATTGATTTGTCCATACACTTTGCCAACAGAATACAATAAACCTGTTGTTGCATTTACCTTAAACAATGTGTTTTCTGTAATCAAATCTGATGCTTCAAAGGTTTGACTCGAAACCGAATCTGCACTACCTGCAGCTGTTGACCAACTTTCCTTAGCGTTAACAACTTTATTTTCAATAACTGCAACAAATGTGACAGCTTCACTCAATGTATAGCCTTCGTCACCAAAATCAACTTGAGTTCCATTAATAGTATAGCCAGTAATAGTTTTACCGTCTTCAACAGTCAATTTTGCATCAAGTTCAGCTTTAGTTATCTTATCGCCGCTTCTTTTACCAGAAATAGTTTGAGAAGTTGTTCCATCGCTGACAGTCACATCAAACGTTGCTTGATTATAATAATCATCATTACGAATTTCTGCTATTGCACCATCCCAAGCGGTAGCGGCTTTAGTTATGTCTTCCAACTTATCCGCCCCCGTTACTGCGGCTGTACCGTTAGCCATTGCCGCTTCATAAGTTGCCTTATTTTCTTCTCTGGTATAATTAGAAGCAGGATATTTATTATTTGTTGCATCTATAACATGTGTTCTGTAAGATGAAAGCACGGCATTATAATATGTGTTATACGCAGCATCCAATTCTGCAATTGTAGTTGCCGCAGTAATCGCCGCGTCAGCATCGGTTTTAGCCTGCGAATTCTGTAATGCTGTAGGAAGCAGAGCTTCAGCAGCGGTTACTTTATTCGTGATAACTGTTCTATATTCGTCTGCCGAAGGAGGAGTATTTGTCACAACAAGATTATCTACGGAATAAGACTTAGCATTACTGTCTCCAGAAGAGAATTTAATACCTTTCAAACTAGAACAATTTAATTTTAAATCACTTACTAAAACACTATCGCCAATTTTAACATTCAGCAAATTAGTTGAAGAATCATATGAAAAATAAATCTTACTGCCTTCACATTCAATCATTGTGTCAGGAGTAACATTAGAACCACCGTCTACACGATACTGCCATGTGCCGTTTGCACGAAGTCCGAATACTTCTTCTTTTACGCCGCCTTCGCCTACAAACTGAATAGGCGTATACCCTGTAGTTCCGTTAAGGAAGTCCGAAACTTCAAAATAGCCTTCTACAAGTCCGTTAACAGCACCGAAATCTGCATATAAATATGTTGCAGGAGCCGCTGCCGGCGTATTTATAACAGCCTTGCCGTCTTTAATTTCAACATAGTGCGTAATTTCAGCGCCGCCTGTGCCGTAACCTTGGTAAATACCTGCCATACCCCAATTACCGAACGTAGGAAGCTTTGTACCGTCAAGGAACGTGCTTGCAAGAATCTTATTCTCGCTTGCCGCAAGTTCTGTAAATTTTGCCGCAAGCGCGCCGCCTGCATATCCGCACACGTCGCAAGTATTATCATTGTTGGCATCCGCATGGGGAGCTTCGTCTTTCTGCGCGCCGGTATGCCCCTCTGTCAAACAAGCATAGTAATGTTTATTCGCGTCACTATTCGTCCATTCTGTAGCCCAATTATGATTATGGGGAGTTTCAAGAACAAAACCGCAATCAGGGCACTTGCCTTCGCTGTTTGCAGCTCCGTGCTGAGCGCTTTCCCACTTATCGCCCTCGTGCCCTTCTGCCGTACACTCGCGTTTGTGACCTGTTGCGCCGTCAGCCTGCCATGCGCCCCACGAATGCTGATGGGTGGGGTTCTCGCCCTCGGTTCCGGTGTCGCACGCTACAATACCGACCATAGAGGTTGCCGTAACAGCGCTCATTCCGAAAACCAGTAAGGCTTTCATAATTTTGGATTTTCTCATTATTTCCTCCTAAGGCTAAGTATTACTTGCCTGAAAATTTTTTTGGTGAAAAGATATTTCTCATCCTAATTTATTATACAATTAAAGCTTCACAAATTCAAGTATTTTTGAAAAAAATTATCTTTTTTTTATAGGTAATTTCGTTTTTTTATGGTAAATTTGTTTATAGCTGTAAAATTATGGAAAATTTTTTAATTTCAAATATATACAGTTTTTTAATAATCTTATAAAAATTGCGCATACTGATATCGGGAGGTAAGTATTATGAAATTGAATTGCGGCGATACCTGCCCTAAGAGCGGTTCATACAACGTAGTTGACGCTAAGGGTAAAATCATTAATTCCGTATATGTAGGCAAGGGTCAGTCTATGCCCCCTACACAGTATTCGGATTGTCACTACGAAATAGACTGATAAAAGATACGGAGGACGCTTAACGCGTCCTCCGTATTTACATATTTAATTATAAACTTTCAAGAAGAAGCTTGTCCGCAACAAGCGCAATAAATTCGCTGTTTGTAGGGCGTTCGTTGCCTATGTATACTTTTGCGCCGAAAATCGAAGCAATTGCGTCTGTTCTGCCCCTGTTCCATGCAACCTCTATCGCGTGACGGATTGCCCTTTCAACTTTACTTGCGCTGGTCGAAAATTTTTCGCCTATCTTGGGGTAAAGTTCTTTAGTTACTTTATTTATAATCGGAGGGTCTTCAACAGCAAGTTTAATGCCCTCTCTTAAATACGAAAAGCCCTTTATATGCGGCGGAATACCTATCGTAATAAAAATATTGCTTATCTTTTCGTCAATAGAACCCGTTTTGCGCTTGTCCCTTACGTCGGTTACCGCTTTGTAACTTACGGCGCGCCCGTTGGACAGTTCTGTTATTCTGTCAAGAAGAGTCTGCGCCTTAACGGGTTTAGCCAGATAATAAACCGCGCCGTGCTCTATTGCCTGGTCGATAATTTTATCATCTATAAATCCGCCGACGGCTATTGTAAGGCAATCGGGAAAATTTTCTTTTATGTAATCAAGGACGCCGAAACCGTCGAGCCCCGTAAGCACCAAATCAACAACCGCAACAGTTGGAACATTGCGCTTAATCATCTCTATTGCAGTGTTGCCGTTGGAAGAAGTCGCGCAGACTGTAAACCCCTCCGCTTCCGTCAGATAGGTTTGCAGCTCCGATATAAATTCTTCATTATTTGCAAATATTGCTATTTTTTCCGTTTTCATAATATTTTTCTCCGTTCGAATTGGGTTGTGAAAAGAATTATATTATACAAAACGGCATTTGTAAAGCTTTTTTGTAAAAAATTGTTATATTTTTTTACGAAAATTACCGATTTTTTTACGATATTATGTCGAAGTTCGTCGTATGAAAAAATTTACTGAGTAATGATGTCCAAATATTCGTCATAATTGACGCATTTGTCAAATTTTTTGGTTCCGTTGATTTCTATTATTCTGTTAGCAACTGTATTCATCAGCTCTTGGTCGTGCGAAGTGAAAAGCATACAGCCTTTGAAATTTTTCATTCCGTTATTCAGCGCGGTTATACTTTCAAGGTCAAGGTGGTTTGTAGGCTCGTCCATAATAAGGAAGTTCCCACCCTCCAACATCATTTTCGCAAGCATACAGCGAACTTTTTCACCGCCGGAGAGAACTTTTGCCTGTTTTAAAGCTTCCTCGCCCGAGAAAAGCATTCTGCCGAGCCAGCCCCTTAAATATTCTTCGTAATGGTCTTTTGAAAACTGACTTAACCACTGTACCAAAGTGTAATCGCAACCTTGGAAAAATTCACTGTTGTTTTCGGGAAAATACGAAACGGAAATCGTTTTGCCCCAACGTATAATTCCGCTGTCGGGCTGAACCTTTCCAGTAAGCACATCATAAAGCATAGACACGGTTGTAGATTTATCGCTGACTATGCCTATTTTTTCGTCTTTTTGTACGGTAAAAGACAAATCTTCGAAATAGCCTTTCTTTGTAAGTCCTTCGACCATAAGAATATCGTTGCCGATATCCTTTTCATATTTGAAATCAATGTACGGATATTTACGCAACGAGGGCTTAAAATCCGCAATAGTTAATTTTTCAAGCTCTTTTTTTCTTGATGTCGCCTGTCTTGATTTTGACGCGTTCGCCGCGAAACGGGCAATGAAATCCTGCAATTCCTTAGCGCGCTGTTCGTTCTTTTTGTTTTGGTCGCGTTGCTGACGCGCAAGAAGCTGACTTGTTTCGTACCAGAAATCGTAGTTGCCGAGCATCATATTTATTTTGCCGTAATCCACGTCGCATATATGCGTGCAAACTTTATTTAAGAAATGCCTGTTATGCGAAACTATAATTATCGTGTTTTCAAAATCCAAAAGATAGTTTTCAAGCCAACGCACTGTTTTTATGTCAAGGTTATTCGTAGGCTCGTCCAATAAAAGCACGTCGGGGTTGCCGAAAAGAGCCTGCGCCAAAAGAACTTTAACCTTATGCTTTGCGTCAAGGTCGGCCATTAATGTATCATAATATTCTTCTGTTATATCAAGCGCGTTTAACAAAGTCTGCGCTTCATATTCCGCTTCCCAACCGCCGAGCTCAGCAAATTCGCTTTCAAGTTCGCTTGCCCTTACGCCGTCTTCTTCGGTGAAATCGGCTTTTGCATACAGCGCGTCCTTTTCGTCCATGATATCGACAAGGCGCTTATGACCGAGCATAACCGCCCGCATTACGGAAACATTGTCGTAAGCGTTCTGGTTCTGTTGAAGTACAGACATTCTCTCGGTCTTGTCAAGCGTGACGTCGCCCTTGTTCGGCTCGACTTCTCCGCTTAAAACCTTTAAAAAAGTCGATTTGCCGGCGCCGTTTGCTCCGATAATACCGTAGCAGTTGCCCTTTGTAAATTTAAGATTTACGTCCTCAAAAAGTTTTTTTGAACCGTATTGAAGTGAAACATTGTTTACTTGTAACATAATATCTCCGTGTGTTTTCTTATTTTAATATTGACTGCGCAATTAATGCGCAAACATACGAGCAATTTTAGTCCGCATTTAAACGGCAAATTGACTGTTGTATAATTTCGCGTAAAAGCCGCCTTTTGACAAAAGTTCGGCGTGAGTACCCTGTTCAACAATATTTCCGTTGTTCATAACGAGTATGAGGTCCGCTTCTTTTATTGTGGACAGTCTGTGCGCAACAATAAAACTAGTTCTGCCTTGCATAAGCTTTGCAAAAGCCTGCTGAATTTTATGTTCCGTTCTCGTATCGATTGAAGACGTTGCCTCGTCTAAAATAAGCATAGGCGGAAGGCTCAGCATTATTCTTGTTATACATAAAAGCTGTTTCTGCCCCTGCGAAAGATTGCCGCCGTCCTCGGTGATAACAGTATCGTAAGCGTCCGGCATCTGCATAATGAAGTTATGCGCGCGCGCCGCCTTAGCCGCCGCCTCTACTTCTTCACGAGAAGCGGACGGATTTGCCATTGCAATATTCTCGTATACTGTACCGCTTTTCAGCCAGGTATCCTGCAAAACCATTCCGTAATTTTTACGTAGCGATTTGCGCGTAATATCCGAAATGTCTTTTCCGTCAACCTTAACGCTACCCGAAACAGGGTCGTAGAACCGCATTAAAAGATTGATAAGAGTTGTCTTGCCGCAGCCCGTAGGTCCGACAATAGCTATTCTCTGCCCTGCCTGCGCAGTTAAGTTAAGGTTTTCGATTAGTTTTCTATCTTCGGTATACGAAAAGCAGACATTTTCAAACTTAACCTCGCCGTCTGCATTTTCCAGAACGAATGCGTCGGGGGCGTCTGGTGTCTGGGGCTTTTCGTCAATAATTTCGTAAATTCTTCCGGCGCAAGAAATTGCATTCTGCAATTCGGTAATTACACCAGATATTTCGTTAAAAGGTTTAGTGTATTGATTTGCGTATGAAAGAAAGACAGTCAAGATACCGGCAGAAAAAGCGACGGGCAGATTGACGTCAGGCAAAATCAACATTAACGCTCCCGAAAGCGCAACCGATGCGTAGACTATTGAATTGATAAATCTTGTGCAGGGGTTGGTCAATGAAGAATAAAATATTGATTTTAAAGAAGCTTTTGTAAGCCTTTTGTTTACCTCGTCAAACTTTTTCAGATTATCGTCTTGATGATTGAACGCCTGAACAACTTTAAGGTTTCCTATCATTTCATCTATAAACCCCGTCTGTTCGCCCCTGATTTCATTCGTCTTTTTAAAGAACGAATACGTCCGCGAAACGATAAATTTAGAGACAAAAAGAGAAAGCGGAGTTATAACGAAAACTATCAGCGCAACAATCCAGTTTATCGCAAACATTATTCCGAGCGTGCCCAATATGGTCAAAACGCCCGTAAATAACTGCGTAAACCCCATTAAAAGCCCGTCTGCAAAAGTGTCAATGTCGGCAATAACTCTACCCACAACGTCGCCGTATGAATGCGCGTCTATAAATTTCAAAGGCAGAATCTGAATATGGGAAAACGCCTCTTGCCTGATATCCTTAACTACGTTGTAAGTAATTTTATTATTGATTACGTTCATAAGCCATTGCGCAAGACAGGTTATAATGACCGTAACGCCTATAGCTAAAAACTTAGTGAAAATTAAAGAAAAATCTACAGCCTGCCCTTTAATCAGAAGGTCTACAATCTGTCCGAAGAAAATAGGCACAAGCAATGTACCGACAACGGATACAAGCGCAAAAAATATTGTAAGGACGAGTAATAATTTGTATTTTTTAAGCTGTCTTAAAATACGTTTAAAAACAGGCTTTCGCGAGGATAATGCCATTTATGCACCCTCCTTTTCAAATTGCGAAAAATGTATTTCTCGGTATATCTCGCAATTTTCCAAAAGTTCTTCGTGGGTGCCTGCGCCAGCCATTTTGCCCCCGTCAAGCACAATGATTTTATCTGCATGCTTGATTGAAGATGTTCGCTGGGAGACTATAAACACAGTAGGTTTGTAGTCAAGTTTCTTTATAGATTGTCTGAGGCTTGCGTCAGTCGCATAATCAAGCGCGGACGCACTGTCGTCAAGAATAAGAATTTCAGGCTTCTTAACCAAAGCTCTGGCGACCGTAAGCCTTTGCCTTTGTCCGCCTGAAAAATTCTTTCCTCCCTGTTCAACCCGTTCTTCGAGTCCGTTTTCTTTGGAATTGACCACGTCTGCCGCCTGAGCGGTTTCAATCGCACAATTTATATCCGCTTCCGAAGCCGACGCGTCGCCCCAAAGCATATTTTCTTTAATAGTACCTGTAAAAAGCACCGCGCGCTGCGGAACAATACCGCACCTGCCTCGCAGGTTTTCGTCGCCTATGCTGTTTACGTTCTTACCCTCAATCAAAACTTCGCCGTTCTTTGCATCATAGAAATGAGGTATCATATTCACAAGCGTAGTTTTACCTGCGCCCGTGCCGCCTATTATACCTATTGTCTGCCCTTTTTCGACAGTGAAGTTGATATCCTCTAAAGCGTTTACAGAGGCATCGCCGTAGTTTACGCTTACATTTTTAAACTCTATATAGTGACCGCCCGAAACGCCAGCGTCTGTTCCCGATTTCAGCGAAGACTGCATTTCCAGAACTTCCGCAATTCTTCCGCCGCAGGCAAAAGACTTAGTAACTGTGATAATAAGATTAGCAAGTTTGATAAGCTCGACCAAAATCATAGACATATAATTATACAGAGCTATGACCTGACCGCGCGAAAGCGCACCGGCATCAAATTTAACCGCTCCTACATATAAAAGCACTATGATTGCCGCATTTATTACCGCAAAAGTCAAAGGATTCATAAGGGCGGAAATCTTACCCACGAAAAGCTGTGACTTTGTAAGTTCGCCGTTCTTTTTATCAAACGATGCAATCTCGTCCTCTTCCTTACAGAAAGCCCTTAAAACTCTTGCGCCAGTAAGAGTTTCCCTCGTGGATAAAGTAACCTTATCAAGATTGCCCTGTACCTTTTTATACAAAGGAATGCTTACAAGCATTATGCCGAACACTACGGCGCTGAGGATTACTATGGACACAGCAAAAACTCCGCCCGACACGGCATCGATAGCAAAAGCCATAATCATAGCGCCGAAAACTATGAACGGCGAACGCAGGAACAGCCTTAAAACCATATTTACGCCTGACTGCACTTGATTTACGTCGCTTGTCATTCGGGTAATCATTTTGCCCGTTCCGAGATTGTCTATTTCTGAATAGGAAAGCGACTGCATCTTCACAAAAAGGTCATGGCGCAATTCTTTTGAAAAACCTACAGCGGCTTTGGCGGCAAAATATTGCGCCGTAACCGCGCTGATAAGCCCGACCGCGCCCAGCGCAAGCAAAATAAGACAAGCATAAATAATGTATGAAACGTCCTTTGAACCGCTGTCTATCCGGTTAATAATCGCCGATACAACAAGAGGCACAAAAAGTTCGAGACCCGACTCTAACAGTTTGAAAAGAGGGGCAAGAACAGACTGCGCTTTATAATGTTTGAGATATTTAAGAAGTTTTCTCATACCAAGCAATTATACCATACTGTTTAAATAAAAATCAATTTTTATTGCAATTATAATCGTAATTTGGTAAACTGATTTTATGGCTTACAAAGTATATTTGAAAAAGGGCGAAGAAAAAAGAATAATCGCCGGACACAGTTGGGTTTACGCAAACGAAGTTTCGAAAATCGACGGAAAAGACAAAAACGGCTCGCTTGCGGAAGTATATTCTTCCGACGGAAGATTTATAGGAAAAGGCTATATAAATCATGCGTCGAAAATACTCGTCAGAATATTCATAAGGGGAAATGAAACCGACGACGCGGAGTTTTATTTAAAAAAACTTACGGCAGCGAATGATTACCGCATAAAACTCGGGTACCGCAACTGTTATAGAGCTGTATTTGCCGAAGCAGACGGCATTCCTGCGCTGATAGTTGACAAATATGGAGATTATCTTGCAATACAGTGCCTGTCGCTCGGTATAGATTTGCGCAAAAAAATTATTTGCGACTGTCTTATTAAAATTTTCAGTCCCAAAGGCATTTACGAAAGAAGCGATGTTCCTGTCAGAAAAAAAGAAGGGCTGCCCGAAATTAAGCAAACGTTATATGGTGAAGTCCCCGATTATGTTGAAATTGAAGAAAACGGCATAAAAATGCTTGTTGATATAAAATACGGACAGAAAACAGGCTATTTTTTAGACCAGAAAGAAAACAGATTTACAGCAAGAAAATATTGTAAAGGCGAAGTTTTGGACTGTTTTTGCAACAGCGGAGGTTTTTCTTTAAATGCCGCTACGATGACGAAAAAAGTAACCGCATGCGATATTTCAGAACTTGCGCTTAAAAACGTTCGGGATAATGCTTCTTTAAACGGCATAAATAACATTGACACACTTTGCGGAGATGTTTTTGAAATACTCAGAGCTTTCAGAAAAGAGAAAAAGTATTTCGACACCGTTATTTTGGACCCTCCCGCTTTCTGCAAAACCGCCGACGAAGTAAAAGACGCATACCGCGGTTATAAAGATATCAACGTCAATGCAATAAAAATCGTCAGAAGCGGAGGTTTTCTAATAACTTGTTCATGTTCCCACTATATGACGACCGTTTTATTTGAAAAAATGCTGATAGAAGCCGCTAAAGAAAGCGGAAGAATTGTGCGGTATGTTGAAATAAAAACACAGGCGCCCGACCATCCGGCTCTTCTGTCGGCAGAAGAGACCCAATACCTAAAATTTTTTGTATTGCAGATTATATAAAAAATAAGCGGCATTTTATGCCGCTTATTTTATTCAAATTATATTACCCAGTTTCCGTCCTTGAATACCTGTATTCTTTCGCCGCTTTTTGTAACGCCGACAATTAACATATCCTTACTGCCAATCATAAAATCGACATGAATCATTGAACTGTTTACGCCGAGTTTTTCGCACTCTTCAACAGTATAGTTTTCATAATTTTCAAGGCAGTTGTTGAAACCTCTGCCAAGCGCCAGATGACAGCTTGCATTCTCGTCAAACAGCGTATTATAGAACAAAATCCCCGTATTGTTTATAGGCGAATCGTAAGCAATCAAAGCGACTTCACCGAGATACGCCGCGCCTTCGTCCATAGAAATCATTTTTTTAAGCAAATCTTCATTCTTTTCCGCGCCCACTTCTACCGCTTTACCGTTTTCAAAGCGAATCCAGAAATTTTCAATAAGCTTTCCCTGATAAGAAAGCGGTTTCGTTGCAACAACCTTGCCGTCGGCAATTCCGCGCATAGGGGTTGTGAAAACTTCCTCGCTGGGAATATTGGGGTTATAGTAAATGTTGCTTCCTAGCGCATATTCGCCGCCGCCCAAGAAGATGCCTTTTTCATTAAGCCCGACCGTAAAATCGGTACCGTTCGCACTCTTGTATTCAAGCCGTTCAAATTTATAATCGTTTAAAAATTTACATCTTCTTGCAAGATTTGCATTGTGATTGTCCCACGCCTTTAAAGGGTCAGAATCCACGCGCGAACAGTTTAATATGTCTTCCCAAAGTTTTTCCACCGCATCCTCGTCAGAAAGCGAGGGGTAAATCTTTTTTGCCCACTCTTTCCCGGGCACCGCGGCAATACACCATTGATATTTATTCTCAATCTTATCCCTGTAAGGCTTAATGAAAGGAAACCTGTTTTGGCTGGCTTTTGCTATTTTTTCGCTGTCCGTTCCGCTCAAACCGTCAGGGTCGTCCGAATCAAGCCACAAAAGGCAGGAAAGTTTTTCAACCTTTCTTTCCCACTCTGCTTTTTCAATTTCAGTAAATTCTGAGAGCGATTCCAAACTTCTGTAATTATAATTGAGCTTGGCAACAGGCATATACGACCATTCTACCTTAACTCTTTCCGCGCCGCACTTATAGCATTCCTCTACGCACATAGCAACAAATTCGGGCTGGTCAAGTCCGCAACGGACTATTACTTCCTGTCCTTTCTGAACATTCAAACCACACTTTGCGATAAGTTCGGCATATTTTTTCAATCTTTTTATATCCATTATTGTTTACACCTGAAAATTAATTTAGGTTAATTATAGCATTAATATCGCTTTTTAGCAACAGAAACTATGACAAGCTTTCAAAAATTAAATCGGCTTCCATTATTTTGCCGCTGGGGCCTTGTTTAGTCGGTATAAATCCGACATACCTGTAACCTTTATCCGTCCATTCTTCGATTATTTGCCTGTGTTCGGACATAACTGCGTTTGCAACATAGTTATTTTGCAACTTGATTTGTACAAATTCGTATTTTTTCATTTTACGCTCCTTTTCCTTCTATTCTGAATGAAAACCACCGCAATGTACGCCGCAAGAAGCAATGCGCAGGTTCCCAATAAAATTCCGTACATAGCGCCGAGCGGAATATCCGTTCCGAATACTTTTATATCTGCATCAAAATTAATTCTTATTTCGTCAATCGCTTCGGCAGGGACTCCTTCGTCTGCAAGAGCCGAAAGATAACCGTTCATATAATGGTTGCGTATTATACCAACTCCGTAAGTACCGGGAAGCAGGCATAAAGTATTGCGCAACCCTTCCGAAAACTGCGACAGCGGCATATAAGCGCCGCAAATGAAACCGTACATTGACGACACCAGCGTTGAAACTGCGGATAATCCACCCTGCGACGCAATGAAGCTTTCAACCAAACCGGCCAATAAAGTACCGAACAGCACAGAACAGAAAACATCGACTATTATCATAAACGCGTCGCCTACGGGAATATACCAGCCCACGCAGGCAAGATAAATATGTCCGATAAGCATAAGACATATCATAACTATAAATGTAACAAAAAAGTTTGAAACAAAATAAGACAGCGATATTGTAGTGCCTTTTACGGGCGACACCCGAAAATCGTTAAAGTTTCCGTCTATTTTATCGTTTATCATAATTACATTTGAACAGAATGCAACCGTTACAGAACTGACCGACAATATAGACGACATAAGCCACGCCCCTGTTATCCCCTCTAAAATTCTGCTGTTGACTGCAAAATTTTCAGGTAGCGAGGTTTGAAAGCTGTCTATATAAACGTTCCTTAAAAAAGTTGCAAATAATATCAAAAGGATAATCGGCGACAACAGCGATACAAAAAACATAAATTTGTCTTTGAAATAACATTTGGTATTGCGCCCTACAAAAGAAATTAATTTCTTACACTCGATAATTTTTGCGTTCATCTTATACATCCTTTAAGTCTTTGCCCGTAACTTTTAAAAACACGTTGTCCATATTGCCTTTCAGCACTTCGAAATCCGTAAAAAGCTCGGGGTTCTTTTTAATGATTTCTGTAGCTTCGTTAGTCTTTTTTAGTTCAACTTCAAGAAATTGCTTTTCTTTTTTCATAATGTAGCCGAGCGGCGCCAACAATTTTTCCGCTTCGTCTATGTTCGAATAAAACCGCACAAAATCGTTTGCATATAAATTTTTCAACTCGTGTGGAGTTCCCTCAGCAACTTTTTTACCGCCGTCTAAAATCACAACGTAATCTGCTTCTGCGGCCTCCTCCATATAATGTGTTGTTAAGAACACAGTCAATCCGCACTCTGCACGGAGTTTATCTATTACCTGCCATACTATTTTTCTTGTTTTAGGGTCAAGTCCCGTTGTCGGTTCATCCAATATGAGCAGTTGCGGATTATGGAACAAAGCGCGCGCTATATCGATGCGTCTTTTCTGTCCGCCGGAAAGTTTGTTTAAAGGACGTTTTAGAATATCTTTGAAATCAAGCAGTTCGCAAAGCTCGTTCAACCTTGTTTTGAACTCCTGCCCGAATATGCCGTAAAGCGCCGCGCGCGATTTCAAGTTATCATATACGGACATTTTTTTATCGAGCGCAGAACCTTGAAAAACTATGCCTATTTTACCTTTTATCTTGTCCGCATCTTTATCGATATCGTAACCGCAAATTTTTACTTCGCCGCTGTCTTTTTGCAAAATGCCGCTTATTACGTTAATCGTCGTCGATTTGCCGGCGCCGTTTATTCCCAGAAAAGCGAATAATTCTCCCTCTTTTACGTTAAACGAAACGCCGTCCACTGCATTTACATCTTTAAAAGATTTTTTCAGGTCTTTTATTTCAATTATCATTTTTTTCTTTATTCTCCTCTTGCAATCTGCTGAAAAACGCTTTATAAGCGTCAGTTACCATTTGGCTTACAAAATCCCAATTAAAATCCGAGTAATTTGTCGCAAACATACTTGCTATACCGTGAATGAAAACCCACATCTGTAAATGCAGTTTAGACGCATCTCCGTGGTAAAGCCCGTAGTTTTTCATTATCATAAAAACCGAATCGTCAGAGCTTTTATTTGCAAGACCAGTTTTCTCCATGCCGTCGTTCATCATAAGGAATTTAAAAAGTTCTTTCTTTTCCTTGGCAAAACGAATATAACCCATACCCACAGCTTTATACTCAGGAAATTTTCCTTCGGCGATTTCTTTTTGCAAATAATCGTTAAAAATTTCAAGCGCTTTAATTGCCGTCTGTTTTTTAAGCTCTTCGGCATTTTCAAAAGAAAGATAAATCGGCTGGGTAGAACAATTGCACCTTTTTGCAAGTGTACGCATATTCAAGGCGCCTATTCCGCTTTCGCTTACTATCTCAACTGCGGCATTTATTATTTCTTCTCTATTTACAATCTTTTTTGCAGGCAAAATCTCACCTTTCGATACATTACATAAGTTATTAATAACGGTTGTTATTTTATCATATGCTTTTTCTGTTGTCAATAGAAATTGTATTAATTTTTAAACTATATGTATTTTTGAGAACATTTGCTCGTGTATTTTTTATTAATGTTATATAAGTTTTAGAATATTCACGCCGAACAAAGCCCGACGTTCACTGGCGCGCATATTAATTGTCGACACAAAAGTTCTAAAATGCTTAAACCGTACATTCGTTTCGGCTAAAAATTTTATTATAACTTTGTTACAAACAATAAATTAACTTTAAATAAGCAATTTATAATAACAAAACGCAAGCCCCCTCGGCGGATATACGCCGAGGGGACCATAACAATTTGAGATTAATCTGTAAGCCGAGTTCTGTCGTGTACGGTTATCTATCTAATCTTGCAGTCGCCTGCAAGCTCAAGCGATATTTACGGTTGTAAACAGACGGGCAGCCTTTGCATTAAAGCAAGTTTACAACCCAATCTTGCATCGGGTGGGGTTTAATTGGCTCCCTTTGTTGCCAAAGGGACGGTGAGCTCTTACCTCGCCATTCCAACCTTACAGGTAAAACCTGCGGTATATTTCTGTTCACTTTCCTTGAAGTCGCCTTCTCCTGCCGTTAACAGGCACCCTTGCCCTGCGATGCTCGGACTTTCCTCATTCCGCTCTCGCGGACCGCAACCGTATAATTAACTCAAATTACTATTATTTTAACATTTTTAAATAAACTTAGCAACTATTAAGGCGCTTTTACGGTTGATTTTTATAGGAATTTATTTTAAAATATTAAAGTACATTTACTGAGGTGACTTAACAATGAAAAAAACTAAAATTATATGCACATTAGGACCTGCAAGCGACAACGAAGCTGTTATTTCCGATTTGATTGACGCAGGAATGAACGTTGCAAGGCTCAATTTTTCTCACGGAGTGCATCAAGACCATGCAAAAAAAATTGCGATGCTCAAAAACCTGAGGGAAAAGAAAAAAGTTCCGCTTGCCATACTTCTTGATACTAAGGGTCCCGAATTCAGAATAAAAACGTTTGAAAGCGGTAAAATTAAGCTTAAAGACGGGGATATTTTTACTTTTACTACCGAAGATATTATAGGCGACAAAAAGCGCGTATCCGTTTCTTTTAAAGGAATTTGCGAACAGATGAATCCCGGCGATAAAATTCTTTTGAACAACGGACTTATGATATTCGAAGTTATAAAAGTTGAAAAGCCTGACGTCATCTGTAAAACAGTAGTCGGCGGCGAGCTTTCAGACAGAAAAAGCATGTTCTTCCCCGACAAAGAACTGAATATGGTTTATCTTTCCGAACAAGACAAAGCCGATTTGAAATTCGGCGTCGAACAGGGCGTAGATTTTGTAGCCGCCTCGTTCGTTTCAAAAGCTCAGGACGTAATCGATATCAGAAACTGGCTGAGAGAATGCGGTTCACCCGACGGCGAAATCGAAATAATAGCTAAAATCGAAAGCCGCGCAGGCGTAAACAACCTTGACTCGATTTTAAAAGTATGCGACGGAATAATGGTTGCAAGAGGCGATTTGGGTGTCGAAGTGCCCTTTGAAGAACTGCCGAGTATACAGAAACAGATTATAAAGGCTTGCAGAATATGCGGCAAACGCAGTATCACTGCGACTGAAATGCTTGAATCTATGATAAAACAGCCCCGTCCCACCCGTGCAGAAATTTCCGACGTGGCAAACGCTGTTTACGACGGTTCTTCCGCTATTATGCTTTCAGGGGAAACCGCGGCAGGCGCTTACCCCGTAGAAGCAGTAAAGGCAATGTCTAAAATTGCCGCTCAGGCGGAAGCAAATACTTCTTATATAGCGCATATTAAAGAAAGCGATTATCATATAACCAAACTTTCCGAAGCGCTTTCCCACTCCGCCTGCACGCTTGCTCAGGATATAGGCGCAAAAGTTATAGTTGTATGCACCAGAACAGGAGGCACGGCAAGAACAGTTTCACGCTTCCGTCCTATGATTGACATTATAGGTATGACTACCGATGAAAAGGCTTACAGGAAGCTTTCGCTGAGCTGGGGCGTAGTTCCCGTAATGAGCGAAGAATTTTATTCCGTAGACGTTTTGTTCCATTATGCAAAGCGCGCCGCTCTTGATTCGGGTATGGTTCAGAAAGGCGATAAAATCGTTCTTACCGGCGGAACACCTAACGGTAAAAGCGGCAATTCGAATCTGATAAACGTAGAAACCGTTTAATAGAAAAACACTCCGCAGCAACAGGCTGCGGAGTGTTTTTTATTTAAGCCAAAAATAAGCAAGCAAAATCAATAAACTGAAAACAACGATTGAAATAAAGATAAACGGAGCAATCGCTTTGAACGCGCCCCAAACCATTGCACGGTACTCTTTGCCCGTAACCTTGGTTTTTACTTTTTTCATATCTTTATTTTTTTTTGCGGACGGATTATACCATCGGAATCCTTCCACGTTCATATCCGCAAAGCTCGTTGTTGTATCGAGTTCTTCGTCAGGCTTCTTCTTCGCCATTATTCTCCTTTTGTTCCACAGTATTTTCCGTGTTCTGTACCGTTTTTTCAGCCGAGTTGTCTTTCTTTTTAAAGACTTTTATATAATCTTTTGCTATCGCGGTAATTCTTTCAAGCTCTTCGGCTTTTTTAATCTGCTCTTTGCACCACTCGTTATCTTCTGGAGTGTTATAAAGATGACATGCGCAGAAGTGTCCCTCTTCAACCTCTTTGTAAATAGGTTTAACCTTTTCGCAAACTTCCATACAATGTTCGCAACGCGTATGGAATTTACAACCCTTAGGAGGATTAACAGGTGAAGGAATATCGCCTTTCAAAATTATTCTGTTCATTTTAATGTGCGGATTGGGCACAGGTACAGCGGAAAACAAAGCCTTAGTATAAGGGTGCAAAGTATTGTTGAATATTGCTTCTTTACTGCCGTATTCAACCATACTGCCGAGATACATTACACCTACTTCGTCAGATATATGCTTTACAACGGACAAATCGTGAGAAATAAAGACGTAGGTAAGCTCTAATTCCTTTTGCAGGTCTTTAAGCATGTTTATTATCTGCGCCTGTATTGACACGTCAAGCGCGGATACAGGTTCGTCACAGATGACCAAATCGGGTTTCAGCGCAAGCGCACGGGCAATACAAATTCTCTGTCTCTGTCCGCCGGAAAATTCATGCGGATATCTTTCGTAATAATGCGGTTGAAGTCCGCACATTTTCATCACGCTTAAAATATAATCGTGATATTCGCTTTTGGGTACAATTTTATGTTCCCTGACCGCTTCGCCGATTATTTCACCGACTGTAAGTCTGGGAGAAAGGCTTGCATAAGGGTCTTGGAAAATCATCTGCATATTGGGGCGCAGTTTGTTGAATTCCCTGTTTTTGATTTTGGAAACTTCTTGACCCTTGAACTTGATTTCTCCGCCCGTAACGTCGTAAAGGCGCAAAATGGTTCTGCCCATGGTCGTTTTTCCGCAGCCGGACTCGCCCACTATACCCAAAGTTTTACCTTTTTTAAGTTTAAACGAAACTCCGTCAACTGCTTTAAGATATTTAGTAGGTCTACCGAAAAGCGTGCTTGCAACAACGAAATACTGTTTTAAATCGTTTACTTCAAGCAAAGGCTGTTCTGACTGATTTAAATCCACTACGCTGTTCTCGTTTTCAGACATATCAGACCTCCTTCTTCTCGCTCATCGATTGGTAAAGGTAACAGGAAACGCTGTGTGTAGGCGAAACTTTCACAAGTTCGGGATAAGCGCCTGCGCATTCTTCGCGGCACCTGTCGCACCTGTCCCTGAAATAACAGTAATCAGGCATATCCACAGGGTTGGGCACAAATCCCGGAATACAATAAAGAGATTCTACTTCGCCGTTTACGGAGGGTTTGCTCTTCTGCAAACCTATTGTATAAGGGTGCATAGGATTATCGAAAATGTCTTCCGCCGTACCCATCTCTATTATTTTGCCTGCGTACATAACAACAACAAAATCGGCCATTTCCGCAACGACGCCCAAATCATGCGTAATAAGCATTATACTGCCGTTAATCTTCTTTTTAATATCTTTCAGCAAGTCGAGAATCTGCGCCTGAATTGTAACGTCAAGCGCGGTTGTCGGCTCGTCTGCAATAATAAGGCGCGGATTGCATAGAAGCGCCATAGCTATCATAACTCTTTGGCGCATACCGCCCGATAATTCGTGGGGGTATTTTTTGTATATGCTTTCGGGGTCCGCCATACCTACAAGATTAAGCATCTCAAGGCTACGCTCTTTCGCCCTCGCTTTAGAGATACCCTCAAGGTGAAGTAGCGCGACTTCGTCAAGCTGGTTGCCAATCGTAAATACAGGGTTCAAGGAAGTCATAGGCTCCTGGAAAATCATTGCAATTTCACTGCCCCTGATAGCGCGCATTGCTTCGACGGGCATCTTTGCGATATCCACAACCCTTTCCTCGCGTTCATATAAATTGCCGCCAAGCTCGTTTTTCTTAATAACAGGCTTACCGCGCTTGTCCATAACAGGTTTTTCTTCGCCGTTTTCTTCCTTAACGGTCTCAAAAACGGGAATTTTTTGACCTTTTGCGTCGCGTTTGTATGAATTTGATTTAAATCTTATTGAACCGCCGACAATCTGACCGGCAGGTCCCTGAACAAGTTGCATCGTTGAAAGAGAAGTTACGGATTTACCGCAACCGCTTTCTCCGACAACACCGACAGTAGACCCTTCGGGTATTGAGAATGTAACGCCGTTTACTGCTTTAACAACGCCGGCATCGGTAAAGAAATAGGTTTGCAGGTCTTCGATTTCCAAGATATTAGAAGCGTCCTGCATTTGGGTTATAAACTCTTCCTCTTTTACCTTTCTCTTCTTGCGTTTTTCATAATACTTCGTAGCTTTTGCATTTTCTTTTGCAATGCGACGTGACTCCGCGCCCGAAATATAATGAGATTTTTTTGAATTTTTATCTTCGGACATTGTTTACCTCTTCATTTTAGGGTCAAAAGCGTCTCTCAAACCGTCGCCTACAAAGTTAAACGCAAGTATAGCAAGCGTAATACATATGCCGGGCGGTACCCAGAAGTTGGGGAAGTTACTCAGATAAGTACTCTTTGCCGCCGACTGAATCATTGCGCCCCACGTTGCCGTGCCTTCGGGCGCGCCTATTCCGAGGAATCCGAGAGTTGCCTCTGTAAGTATTATGCTGCCGAGTCCCAATGTCATTGAAACTATGAGCTGAGGCAAAACGTTCGGAATAAGATGTTTGAATATTTTACGTTTAACAGAAAGACCGGAACATTTAGCCGCAAGCATAAACTCCTGCTCTCTTAACGAAAGTATCTGTCCTCTTACAAGCCGCGCAGTACCTGCCCACCCTATAAGCGTCAATATGCCCAACATATAATATAATCGGGCAATCGACATAATGCCGAGCGAGTTAAATACAGCGTAGAAAATCAGCATTATTGGCAATTGCGGTATACAATACAGAATATCCGTAATTCGCATTATAGCGTTATCGACTTTACCGCCGAAATAACCTGCCAAACCGCCTAAAATTACACCTATAAGCGTTTCCAGCAATACAACTACAAATCCGACCGTAAGCGAAATTCTTCCGCCGTACATAAGCCTTGTAAATATATCAAAACCGCTTTCATCGGTGCCGAGCCAGTGCGAAGCCGATAATTCGGCTCTCTTGTTTACTTCGCTGTGCATTACGGCAATATCGTACCCGTAATGCATTTCACCGTTCTCATCCATATACCTTGTTTCGGTATAGTTTACAATGGTAGTCGGAGTGCTATCCACTTCCTGCTCGCCCCAAGGCGAAAACAAAGGTCCTATAAAAGATATCAAAAACAGCGCTACGATTATTGCAAGCCCTACAACCGAAAGCTTAGAACGGAAAAATCTTTTAAGAACCGTTCTGCCGGGGGAAAGAACTTTAACTCTGTCGCCAAGCACTTCCCCGTGCAAATCGTTAAACTTAGCTTCTTCCGCTTTTTCCGCATTGAGCGCTTCAACTTCCTCGACAGAGGGCTTTTTATTTTCTTCCATTTTTTTACCCTCCTATTTACCCAATCTGACCCTCGGGTCAACTACGGCGTACATAATATCCGTCAACAAAATGCCTATAACAGTCAAAGTTGCAATAAACATATCGTAACCCATTATAAATGTTACGTCGCCTGTTTGAGTAAGTTTATAAGCCATATTTCCTATGCCGGGCAACGCAAAGACCTGTTCTACAATCATTGAACCGCCGAAAAGCCCCGGCAAAATACCGGCAAGCGTAGTAACAAGCGGAATTAAAGTGTTTCTGAACGCGTGTTTATAAACCACCTTACCTTCCGAAAGCCCCTTTGCCCTTGCGGTACGAATATAGTCGGCATTTAGTACTTCAAGCGTATTCGTTCTGGTATATCTCATCATCGACCCGATTGAGAGTATAGTAAGCACGAATATAGGCAGAATCATATGCCACGCCATATCCAAAATATTCATTATACCCGTATAATTCGCCGTCGGGGTATTTAATCCGTTTATAGGGAACCAACCCAAATCAACCGCAAATATTTTTATTATAATACTTGCAAAGAAGAACGACGGAAACGAAATACCTATCATCGTCAGTACGGTAACGGTATAGTCGAGTTTTCCGTATTGGTTGCATGCGCATTTAATACCGAGAGGAATAGCTATAATAAGTTCCAATACGAGCGAAATGAGTGAAACCGCAAACGAAACCCCCATGTTTTCGAATATGACTTCGCCGACGTCACGGTTATTTGTAAGCGTACGACCTAAATCGCCCGAAAAGAACTTAGTAATCCAATTCCACCAACCCTTGCAAATACCGCCGAACGACTTATCGTCCAGATTGTACCTTGCAAGAATTTCAGCAAGTTGCGCTTCATCCGCCGCATCTCCCTTTGTATGCGTTTTATAATAGTTAGCCTCAATGACATTAAGCGGCATTAACCTTATAAGAATATAAAGTATCAGCGAAACCCCAATAAGGATAAACAGCGCGAGAAGCAACCTTTTAATTACATATTTTAAAATTGAGCTGTTTTTTGACATTTTGTATAAATTTTCCTAAGAAGACTATTATTTGACGTAGTCAAGTTCCCAAATTTTGTAAATGAGCCCTGCGTTAGCGCTAGGTTCTCTGTTGAGAGAAGACGCGGCGATAACGGTATTGTTATATACGCCCAAATCGTTTCTCTGGTATGTGGGAAGTTCAACAGCTAAATCCATTACGCGATCGAGCGCATCCATATAATTATTGGCACGCGTCTGTTTAATGGTTGTCGACCTTGCCTTGTCAATAGATTCACTCATTTCGTTTAATATTTCGCTTTCTCTGTCAAACATATGATTCTGGTTTGACAGAATAGCGGGATAACCCCAGTTCTTAACACTGGTAGCGTTACTGTCTTTATGGTAAACCTGATACATATCGGGGTCGATACCTGAAGTCCAAGCAGCTGCCCAAACCCAAAGCTGACCTGTTGCAAGGCTTATAAGCGCGTTTCTATCAGTTTTAACCGTGATATCGAAGCCCAAACCGTTGAGCGTATCCCTTGCATCCGTAAACATCTGCCATGCGGGGTGGTCTGAGGTTTCACCTGCAATAGTAAAGGTTATCTTTAAAGGCGTACCGTTTTTGGTATAAATACCGTTCTCTTTCTTATACTCGGTTTCACCCATCAATCTTTCTATTTCATCGTTTACGGTTGCCGCATTATATTCAAGTTTAACATTGTTGTATCTTGTAGTATAAGCGCTGTTAAGACGCGTAGAATCGCCAAGTTCAAAAATAAAGTTTGTTTTTGATGTGGGCCTGTAAAGCATACTTGCGTACTGCGAAGTGTAGTAACCGCCTATAATATACTTCTGAGGGTTCATAGCAAGCATAATTGCCTGCCTTACTTCCATTTCGGGAATAAACGTAGGGTTGATTCCCACATAACCGAAACCGTTTGCAAGATAACTGCGGTTATTAAGATGTTTAACATCGGCAATCGCCTGCACGTTATCGTTTGTACAGTTGGGCTGACCGTAATCTATTTCACCTTTTATAAGAGAGCTAAGAATCAGGTCGTCAGTGGTAACCTGATAATTCAAATATTTTATTTTTGCATTTTCGATACCGGTACCGACGGTTGTAAAATTCTCGTTGCGTTCATATGCCGCGCGGCTCATATTCCAGAAAGAAATATCCGTTCTTGCTTTATACGCTCCGGCGCCTACCGGCAACATTTTCTTGTCGGGAGAGTCAATTACATCCTTGAAGAAATTAGAATTTCCCCAAACCATACCGAACCTGTTTGAAACGGATTCGTTTTCGTAATTATCTGCGCGCGCAACGTAGTCAACACCCTCAAACTTACCTGAATAATAATGTAAAGGCGCAACGGAATAAGCAAAGTTGTATATTGCGGCAGGGTCTACACCGTTGATTTCTATTCTCAACACATCGTGTTCTGAACCGAGGTCTTTACCGTTGAACGAACTTGTTTTTGCTGTAGTAATGCCCGAAATCGATTTAACAATAAGTTCGCCGTCAGGCAGAGCTTCAGCCTTTTTAGTAATTTCATCCGCAGAAAACTGTTGTCTTACGGTACTGCCGGTAGAACGGTAGTTAAGAATATAATTAAGCTGACCTGTTACAGAAGGAACGATATTACCGTCTTTAACCTTGAAATATTCGTTATATACCAAATTAATCGCAGTTTGTTTTTTATCTTCCTGTCCGCCGACATCTTCACGCAGTTTGGTCTTATCTTCATACATACTATTTATCGTTACGCCTTCAACTTTAGGGTCAAGGGTCGTAAGATATTTGCCTGATTCGTCTTTCAGCCTTTCTGCATTGTTCTGGTCGTTTAAGAAATACTGGGGCTTTATAATACCTTGATTCCAAAGATAAATTTCCCAATCTTCGGTAAACCTGTACTCTTCATATGAATTAACTGTGCCTTCGATTGCAGTCCAGTCGCTTTCAAGCTCTTTTCTGAATTCATTGCTTACAATTTTAATATCGTCTTTGACTGAGTCGTAAGAAATATTGGAATTTTCTTTATCATAGTCGGATAAGTTATCCATCCTTAACTTAACAGCACCCATAATTTCATCTGAAAAGCTGTCTTCTGCGTCGTCCGACATACCGGCGTCCTGAGCCCTGTATTTAGCAAGGCCTTTAATCTTGGTAGAATAAATTGTAGACGAACCTGAATATACTGGGTCAAGATAAACATAAAGGTTAAAAAGGGCGTCTTTAATGCCGATATCGTAACCCATGCTGTCTTTTATACCTTTTTTGATAACAAATTCGTATACGGTATATTCTGCTTTATCACCGTCAGTAGTCAGATTGTCGCCCGAATCATACATATTTATGCTGTAATCAAGCGCAACGGTCGCTTCATCTTGTCCGCAAACGATATTGCCTTTAGCGTCCGCTGTAAGCATCGAAATCTGCGTCATACCAACAACTTCGCCGTCGTTCTGTGCGGTATATACAAAAGGGTTAAAGTTTTCATCAACCGCGCCGAGAGCTAACGCAACAGGACGGGTTTCGGTATCAATGCCTGCCGTATTGTCGTTACAGCCGGCAACGGCAAATACCATTGAACCGCACATTGCGCCGAGAATAATATTTCTTATGGCTTTTTTCATTTTAGTCCTCCGATTTTTTCTAAATTTTGTTAAAGATTACAGGTGGATTCGAACCGTCTAAATACGTTATAGTACAAGATGAATTCCTGACCGTAATATCCGTATAACTTGCGTCGTCCTTATTACCGAACAACCAGTCATTTTCATAAGTTTCGTGAATACTTCCCCTGTTCAAATTAATTTTGAGCGCTCCGCCGTCGATATTGAAGTTCTGAATAACAGCGCCGTCTTCAATCGTATTGCTTATAAATCTGATATTTCCGGAAGCATTTTGTCCGATTGTAAACGAAGCTTCAAAATCTTTAAATGTAACGTCTTTTATTTCGGCAGAACTTCTTATTGTTCCGAACATAGCCGCAGACGCATTGGAAATAGCTTGCGACCTTCTTATTATGAAGTTGCTGATTGTGTAACCGTTACCTTTGATTTTACCGGTATAATTGTTTATATTACTAAACGCCCTGCCGCCTAAATCAATATCGCTGTCTATATAATAACTGCCCGAAGAACTGTTAAAAATCATTGCGGCATCGGTAGCGGTTCTTACTATATTCCACTCGCCTTTTAAAAGTTTTACATTGAGTTTGATATCCTCGTAAACGCCCTCTTCATTAGGCTGGTCGGGATATTTAATGGGCCAAGAATCAAAAAGTTCGTCTCCGTCATACAAACCGTAAACGGTATAACCGTCTATTTTTATACTTGAAGTAACATTGCCCAAACCGCTGACCTTATCGATTTTGTATTCAAGCCCGACAAGTTCTTCGCCTTTTTTGACCGTATGCGTTTTATCGTTTACTGTATAAGTAATTTCGTCGATATCTCCGTCCTTGCTGTCAAGTATAAGGCGCAGACGCATGTCCTCGTACCAGTCGGCGCAAACATAATAATGGTCGCCGGATTTTAAAACGGTATTTTTAAAGTCAAACTTATTGCCCGAGCTCTGTATACCCTTTGAAACGTCGTAATCTTCATTTTCATTATACTTTTCGCCGTTCCTGTAAAGGGGTACGCCGTCTTCTTCCGCAGCAAGATACCAGCCTGTAAAGTTGTATCCTGCCTGCGGTTTCAAATCGGCGCTACCGCTTATAAGCGCGTCCGTTCCTATATCGTAAGCGTAAGTCCCTGCAGGGTAATAGATGTTTTTAACATAGGACTCGTCGTTGAACGTACCACCCTTACCGTTGTTGAGAAAATACGTTACCTGCGCGGTTAAACCGTATTTTTCTCTCAGCTCGTCAATGGTAAAATTAACTTTACAACCCGCAACGATGCATACGCAAACCGTAGCGATTATGCCGAAAACGGCTATAATCAGGATTTTTATTTTCTTCGTCATCTGCTACCTCTGTTTTCTTCTGCGAACTGTTCCTGCAACAAAAATCATAAGCCCTACAGCCGTAAGCGTCAACAACGCGGTCCCTCCAAGCGTATCGACGCTTCCGCAGCCGCCTGCGCAACCGCCCTCAACTGTTCCGTCTCCGTTGTTTCCGCCGTTTACCGTAACAGTTACCGGCACGTTAAGGTTTCTTCCGCCGTAAGAAAGCCTTACAGCGTTGTCATATTCGGTCAAAGGCTGGTCGTCAATTACGGTAACTTTGCTCATATCCGCGTTCTCCGAAGAATAATCGTCGTAAATTACCACAATCTGAAGCCCTGTAATATCAAACTTTTCACCGACTTTATATTCGGTTTTATAAGAACCTGTAAATGTCAGTCTGGAAATTTTAACGTTGATACCGAATAAAGCTTTAACAGGACGCAAAGCCGTTTCTATTGCGTTGAATTTTTCAATAAGCGAGCTGTCAACGAAGTTCATCTGATTTTCGTCGTTTGCAAAAGCGTTGTAATTCTCGTGCGCGGCTTTGACCTGAGCGGAATAATTTTCAATTTCTTTCAAAGTTTTATTGTCTTTATTCCAGCCCGAAATTTCCTGTGCGGAATAAGTGCCACTGACAAACTTTATAAACGAATCGGTAGCCTGAGCTTTTGCAATGCCCGTAAGCGTACATTCGCCGAAATAGTTTGCAAATATATAATTATCGTATCCTACTCCGTTTTCAGGGCGGTAAATTTTAAGCTTAGGCAAATTTATGCCGCTTGCATCTACCATATTTACATAGAATATAAAGTCTGTTGCAAAGTTGTTGTAATAATATCCTTTAACCGAAGTCAGACCTGCAACGTCCACAAGGTCGTCCACTATGGCTGAATGTTCTGTTTCGAGCACGGGCGCCGTAACACCTTTAAATTCGTAGGATGTTATTCCGCTTTGATAGAAAGCAGCCGCGCCTAAAACTTCAAGCTCGTAAGGTAAAACAACTTTTGTAATACAACCGTCATTGAGTTGGCGGAATGCAGAGCCCTCGACTTTTATGGTAGAATCCAGAACATTATAAACTTTTTCACCGTCAACTGTTTCCGCAATTTTCGCCGATGGATACGCAACGAGCGTAAATACGTCTTTGTTCACGCTGATTTCGTATTCGGGCAACGGTTTTAAAGTTATGGTATTGTCGGGATTTTCTATTTTTTCGGTTTTCTGCTTAGCATAATTCTTTACATACGCATAAAGAACTCCGTCATTCGCAAAGAACGCTTCGTTTCCGTCAGCAACAGTAAATCCCGTAAGCTTCGACGAACCGGCAAAAGCGCCGTCGCCTATAATAACAAGCGATGCCGGAATATTTACGGTAGTTTCGCTGCCGCCGTAGAATGCAAATCTCCCCACAGAAACCGCTACAGGAATGGATATTTCCGTATAAGCGTCATCCGCGTCGACAAAGAACGCATAATCTCCGATAGTTTTTGCCGAAGTAAGAGTAAGCGATTTAAGCGCCGAACAATCGGCAAACGCATAATTACCTATTTCGGTTACAGCCGATAAGCCTGTAACTGTTTCAAGCGATTTGCAGCCTGCAAAAGCATAATCGTTTACAGTGACTGCGCCGTTAAGATTTACCGATGCAAGCGCGCCGCAATTCAAGAACAGACCTGTGCCTATTTCTTTTATAGAACTGCCAAAGGTAATAGAAGTAAGATTCTGTCTGCCTGCCGCTGATTCTGCCGCAAAAGTATATTCGCCTGTAACGACCGCCGCCGAATTAAATGTGACGGTTTCCAAAGCAGGAGTTTCATAGAAAGTATACGCGCCCAGACTTTCCAAAGCCGGAAGCGTTGCCGTTTGAAGCGTTACACAGCCTGCAAACGTTTTACTGCCCATTTTGGTAATGTTGCTGTCAAGTGCTATTTGCGCAAGTTCTTTACAGTTTTCAAATACTGAATTTCCGAACTCAGCCTTGTTCGCAGGCGCAAAACTGAACGAGCTTAAAGGCGTTTCCGCAAACGCGTAATCACCGACGTAAGTTACGCCTGTGGGAAGCGCTACCGAAGTAAGCTGCGTTTTATAGAACGCGTATTCGGGTATAGTTGAGATATTGCCGAGTATAGTGACTTTATTTAAAGTGCTGTTGGCAAAAGCCCCTTCACCTATTTCAGTCACTGACGCAGGAATGGTTAATTCCTTTATCTGGCTGTAAGCAAACGCATTGCGCCCTATTCTGGTTACGCCTGCAGGAACAGTATAGTTTCCGCTACCCGTAAACAGCAAAAGCGTATTGCCGCTAATTACAGCATTATTGCTTATAGTATAATCGCCGCTACCGCCGTCTGTCAAGTTTGTACCGCTAAAAGCATCAGAACCAATGTGTTCAAGCCCCTTAGGAAGAGTCAAACTTGTAAGTTTTGCGGTATTTTTGAATGCTTCGGCGCCAATGCTCTTGACATAGCAATTGCCGAAATCAACTGAAGTAAGATTAGAACATCCGGCAAACGCCCTGTCGCCTACGAAAAATTCAAGTTTACCGTCTGCCGAAGAATCGGTAAATTTTACTGTTTGTAAACCTGTGCAGTTTTCAAAAGCGCCGTTTCCTACATTTGTTGACTTTATTTCTATATTCTTGATTTTATTACATGCAGGATAGTCGGTATAAAGCCAATCGCTCCACTCGCTCTTCTCATAATCGTAAGTTTGATATGCGTACCTGCAAGACGAGAACATATTTTCGCCTATTGCCGTAAATCTGCCCGTAGTTACATTTGTAAGATTTTCGCATCCGCTGAATACGTTGGAACCGGCAACATGCAAACCTGTCAAATCTAAAGAAGTAAGCGAAGAACAACCCATAAACGCCCTGTCATAAGCCGTACCGATAGCTTTCGATTTCACTATCGTGCTGAGTTTGTTACAATCTTTGAAAGCTTCCCTTCCCAAGCTTATAACCTTTGTGTTGCGGAGGTCGAGAACTTCAAGCGAAGTACAGCCCTCAAACGCATTTCTGTTGATAAGCCTTAATTTGGATTCCACAACAAAGCCCTCTGCTTCATAATCGGAATCAAGGTCGTTTACGAAATATACGCCTTTGAGCGAAGTACATCCCTTGAACGCTCTTACGTCTATTTCAGTAATAGTTTTCGGTATGATTATTTTTGTAATTTTTGTATTGTTTAAGAACGCCTCTTCGCCGATTGACATTATCGTGGTATTCTCAGGGAAAACAACTACGCCTTCTTCGCCGTTTATTGTTTCGCCCTCGCCGTGATACTCTGTAAGCGACATGTTTTCAATTGTGAACTCGTCTAAAACGTTAAAACTTAAGTTCCTTGTAATTGTAGGTCCGTCAAGTATTTTAATGGTTGCACTAACGGTTGCCGAGCCCTTTGAAACAGTGTGAACAAAACCTTTATCGTCGACGGTAACGGCATTGCCCTTTACCGACCACGTCACCGCAACGTTTTCCATCGGATAGTACCACGGGTCGGGAACTACATTTAACTGAATGTCTTCACCGGGATAAACACTGACGTTAGCACCGTTTTTGCCCTTTACCAAAGCATCGGTATTATTTCTTATTACGTTAAACGCAAAATCAGGATTGCTTATTTTTGCAACGTTATCGGTTACTTTTACAAAGATTGTTTCGCTTTTGCCTTTACCGTTGCTTACCGTTACGGGACGCTCTCTTCCATTAGTGGATTTTAAACCAACGATTTCGCCGTTTTTAACAGCGATATAACCGTCATTGGTCAAATTTCCGCCGCCTACGGTAAGAATAAAGTTTGAAGGGTCAGCTTTGCCTTCGTAAACAAGGTTTATCCTGTGAGCAGAGTTTATGTCAAGCGTAAGATGTGACTCGCCCTCGGCAAGGCTGAAAGTATCGGGCAGAACGTTTACATTCAACGCCGTATCAACCTGCGTGCTGTTGTTTAATCCGCCAAGATAATAATTTGAATGGTTTAATGCGTAGTCGTCAAGCTGAACATAAAGCTTATCCTTATATTCGTCCCAAATATCCGTTACGTCAATGGAAACGCTTGAAACACCGTTCTTTACAGGATTTTTAATGGGAGTTATATAATCTGTGGCAAGGTTAAGCTTTCTTTGATTATCGCTTTCGTCAAGATAGCAAAGCATAACCGACTGAGGATAATGGTTATCAAAAACGTCAAGGTCGAGATAAATCCTCTGCTTGTCTTTAGAACCCTCTTTATAGTTGTAATATCTGAGCCGCGCGTCCTGTAAAACGGGCGTTTCATAGTCAACGTAGAAATCGAACGAGAAAGTATTTTCTTCCGTAGCCTCGGAGTCGCTGTTGAAAAGGAATTCGAAGTCAAACCTGTACTTTCCGTTTTCAAGCAAACCTAATTCGTCGGCTGAAAGCTTTAATTCAACATATGCCGGTCTTGCAGAGCCGCCGTTAGAATAAGCTTTGCTTACCCTGTTATTATGTCCCTCTTTAATAAGTTCGCCTGTCACAGAATCATAAAGCTTATATTTAACAACCCTTGCGCTTCTCAGCAAACCTGCGTAAACACATCTGATGTTATAAGTTGTAACGTAATTTCCTATCCCTTCATCGTTATAAATTTCGTCAAATCTCGAAATCGCGCAATATTCTTTATTTGCGTACATCGGTACCTGTGAAGGGTCAGGGTCCTGAGCATAAACATAAGAACCCATAGGAATTATATACTTATCGCCGTAATAGGAAGCAAAAGGCTGGGTGGGCCATATAGTCTCCTTAGGTTTGTTTTCTTCGTCCAAAGAAGTATTCTGGGAAAGCTCTGCAAGCTCGAACACATCGTAATCGAGCATAGGCGCCTTTTCCCAATCGCCGAAGAAAGTCAAAAAAGGAATAGAAAGGTCGCACTGCGTACTGTCCTGAGAAATAAGCTTTATAAAACCTTCTACGAACATTCCGTTTTTGAACTTGGAATTGATATAATCTTTTTCACTCTTCGAAAGCGTAATTGTAACGGTAACAGTTTTAACTTCGCCGGCAGGAACCGAAACGGAAGTTACAGGCGAACCGTCCACAGTAAATACAGGAGGGATGTCGTTCTCGCCGTTGCAAAGCATATATGCTTTTTCCGCAACTGCGATGTTATCGCTCGAAATCTGTTCGGTCATTACTATTGAATCGGTATTGAAAGTCAAAGTTTTATTACCGAAGTTTTTAACGTTAAAACCGAAAGTATATACGCCTGTACCGTCTTCGTCTTCACCCAATTCTATCTTGGGTCTGCCGTCTTTACCTGCGTAGTAAACTGTATCGCCGATACTTTTTCCGCCGATTTTGCTCAACCTGTCGCTTGCCTCGTCGGTAAATATAAATGCCTGAGTAGCATTAAGCGTTTTTGACGGGTCTTTGTTCGTGCCGACGATATTATTCAGATTTGCAAGACCTGCGCCCTGCTTACGGGGGGAATACGCCAAACCGTCTTCGTCAAATGCAGTTGTGGCAGTACTCATTATAAGTTGGTTTGTAAGTCTTGTGATATAACTTGCCTCTTGTCCTTTGGCAATGTCAAGCGTTTTAACGTAATTTCTTACAAGCGCCGTAAGCCCAGCCATATTGGGCGAAGCCATCGACGTTCCGCTCTGTTCGTCATATCCGCCCGGAACGGTTGAAGTAATTTCACCGCCGTGCGCGGTAATTTCGGGTTTGATTTTTAAATCGGGAGTTGTTCCCCAAGATGAGAACGCGCTCATAAAAGGACCTGCGGAAAGGTCTCTTACAACGTTAATTTTGCCAACCAATCCCTTTTCGCCGCTCTTTGCGTAATCCCTTAATCTGTTTCCTGCGTCCATACCTATGGAAACTGCGGGGCACTTTTTAATGTCACTTTCGTCAATATCACCGAGCGACATTCTCACAGTACCGGCAACATTGTTGAAAATAATTACGCCGATTGCTCCCTCGTCACAAGCATACTGAACTTTTTGCTGGAAAGTATTGCCGCCGCGTTGAATAAGCGCAATTCTTCCCTTTATAAGTCCGCGGACGGTGTTGTTATATGAAGACGGCTGACCGTTGCCGACATAAACATACTCGAATTCATGGCTGTCCTCGCCTTCGTCAAGCATTAAATCGACAAAATCATAGGGTTCGGAATTGCCGTTATTCGAATTTTCAAAGAAAACAGCGTTACCCTTTTCGTCGCGCATATATTCGGACTTTTGTCCGCTCACGCTGGCAACGGAAAGCGCCGCATGATAGGTTGAGGGCGAGCCAACAGTTCCCGAATCGGGATTTGACGCAAGGTTAGTTCCGTAAGTTGAACCGAAACCTGCGGAATAGTCGTTACTTGCCGCACATATAAGGCTTATACCTTCTTTTTGGATGTTTTTGAATATAACGTCGAAAAGTCTTCCCTCGTCGTCGTCATCGTCGGTTGTCGAAAAGCCTGCCGTTGAACCAAGGCTCATATTTATAACGTCAACGCCCAAAGTCACGCAGTCTTCAAGCGCAGCCATAATATCCTCGGCCTCAGCGCCGCCGAGCGCAGGGTCGTCAAGATTATCGGTAAACGTCTTGCAAATTACAAGCTGTGCATCGGGCGCAACACCCTTGAAAGGCTCATTTATATGATTACCGTCTTTATCGTCATAACCGCCTTCGTCATATCCTCCTACAATACCTGCAACGTGTGTGCCGTGGTTGGAATAAGAAGGATATACATCCGCGTCGTTATCCGCATAGTCAAATGCAAAAGGAATTTTTTCACTAATATATACGTCGTCTGCGGTTAAAGAAGCTCCCTTTGCGTTCATTCTTTCAAGCGCACGGGTATTTGCAAGCTTTTCTTCAATCTTGGTCTTGCTGAACTCCGACGAAGTAGTGACAGGTATTCTCTGGAAAGCGTCATGCGTATAATCAAGTCCGGTATCGAGTATTGCAACGACCGTTCCGGCGCCTGTACCCCAAGGGTATTCGGCAAGACTTGCGTACTCCGAAGAATCGTAAATACCTGTCTTATATACAAAGCTGTCATTCACGGTAGCGCCGTTCGCATCGGTTTCAGACTGAACGGTCTGAGGAACAAGATAAGTGCTGCCGACAACTACGCTTTTAACTCCGGCAAGTTCTTTAATTTCAGAAAGGTAAGCCGTATTAACTTCAATTGCAACGGCATTCAAAATTGTAGAATAAGTGTGTTTGACCTTATAATTGATTTTACGAGAATTGAGTTTATTTATAAAATTTTTCTGTTCTTCGTCAATCGCGCGCATTGTCGCAAAGCCTACGGAAGAATCCATAAACTGCGCGACGGTTTCATTGTTACTTTTAGCATCAAGCACGCTTTTACCGTCCAAGGAAACTATTAAAGTTTTAGTTTCATCGGGGGTTTTGGGCGCTTCCATAACTTTTGAATTAAAATTTTCTGTCGTCAGAGCAGTAGTATCGAACTGCCCCGTAACGTCTGTAAATTTCACATTGTCGACAGACGATTTGTTTACGGACATACTGCCGTCAAAGTTAGCTAACGCAGTACCTGCCGCAAACGTTGCACAAAGCGTTACTGAAAGACACGCCAATACTCCGCGTTTGATTTTGTTTCTTGATAAACTCATAGCTGTTCCTCTATTCCAAATTATATAAGCGTAACTTTTAATTTATGGGGGTAACGGTTCTCTCTTCATGGTCGATTATAACCGTGACCTCTTCCTCGCCTGACACTCTTATTACAACTGTGGTAAAGTCGTTATCGGCGGATTCTATAAGATATTCGCCTGTTTTACCGCTGAAAGTTATGGTTCCGTCAAATTTAAATTCATATTTAACATTACCGTTATAAGCTGTCATTATAGGCGAATTAAGAACGTCAAAACTTGTAAGCTGCATTCTGTCATATCTGCTTCCTCCGTCTTTAAGGAAGATTTTTTCGCCCGTTGCCTCGTTGTTCAAATTTTCCAAAACATACGCCTCTTCCTCGTTATCGTAAACCCACATATAGATTTTACCGAATCTACGGGTATAAGCATAAGTTTTAAGACCACTTTCGCTTGCTTCATGCGCCGTTCCGAGAGCAAATCCGCTGTCGGCAAGTCCGTCAAAAGCCAATTTATGGTTTCTGTTAAGCGTATTCGTCCAACCACCGTAAATTTCGTCGCAAGGAGACGCATAACTGTAATCGCCTGCAACCTGATAAGGATACGACGAAACAGCAATATTGCCGTCGTTCAACAAAAGAAGATAAATTTGAACAAATCCATCCATCTGGTTTCCGTAGAAAAGATAGATGTAGTTATATTGAGGGAAATAAGCGTAAGTTACGTCGCTTGTATTGTTGAACATACCCTTAGCTTCATATGACAAATCGAAATCGCCGATATAGAAAGTGTTATCCCTGTTGCTTATCGCCCAAGTTTTTCCTGCAAAAGGCAGATAAAGGTTCAAACTTCTATCCGTTTCGCCTTTGAGCCTGAATATAAATTTATATCCGTCTATCGTAATTGTTCCAAGCTCTTCCGCGCTGTTGTCTTTATTAAATATAGAAATAACAATATCGGTTACGGGAGTTTCCAAATCCATATTTACGGTTCCGCTTTTGATTTTGTAACCGTAAACAGTAGCGTCGCCTTTAACCGGCGTTACAGTAAGAGTTCCTCCGTTGGGAAGATTTCCGCGCCCGTCAAATCTGTAAACATTGTGTACAGAATCGGTCAAGGGCAAATCATACATAACGTCGCGGCGAATAAGTTCAGCATTTGAACCGCTTTGAGAAACAGTGATTACGCCGTCGGTATACACCAACTTATATTCTTTACCTTTGTAAGTAAATACGCCCTCAAGTCCGCTTTCAACCGTGCATTCATAAGGCACTTTTTCGCCATTGACAGTTAAATAGCCTTTCGGTGCCGAACCGTCGCTGCCGTCTGTATTGTAAATACCCATTCCGTTAAAGTCTAAAATTTCAAAGGACACGCCGTCTATAGATTCTTCGCCTACCCAAACGCCATTATAATTATCCACAAGATAGCAGTTATAGCTTATAAACTTAGCCGCAGACGAATCATAAAAATGCGCGCTGATAGTTCTTGTATCCGGATTGTAAACAAAATATCCGAAAACCTGCGTACCTGAAAGCAATGTATAGGTATTGTCGGGTTTTCCGCTTAAACCGTCGAAAAAACCGTCCTTAACATACATAAGACCTTCATAAGCTCTGCCCTGAACTACGGCTACCGCGCCGCCTGCAAGTCCTTTACCGAAACCGTCAAGGCTTATTTGTGTTGCATCGGACTGCGCGCGCCAAATTCCGTAGAAACTGTCCTGATAGCAGAAAAATTCTCCGCCGACGTTGAGAAGTCCGCTCGCGTCTATAGTTGCAGTCTTTCCGTTCCCAAGGTCCGCAACTCCGCCACTCACAGTATAACTTCCGCTTGCGGCAACAGAGCCTTTTACCCAATATTTCCACGCTCCGACTCCGTCGAATTCGTATTTAACGGTATTAAGCGTTGCGGATTTCTCCCAAACGCCCTTAAAAACATCGCCGGAAGTTACAGGGGCGCTGCTCTTGAATACCAAAGGCGCGCTTTCGGTAAAGTAAGTGCCGTCGTAGATACTTATTCCCGAATCAGAGCGGACGCCGGCAAACGAAACAGGGTTGAAATATGCGTCAAGCTCGGGAGTATTAGCCCAATCGATGTTTCTGTAAAGTCTTACAAACAGTCCGTTATTTAAAATAATATCAGTACCGTCATAGGTATAAGTTGCGGCAAAGGAAAGCGTGTCTATATAGCTGTAATTGCCGTCGGCAGAAAGTTCCAAAACTACTGTTCTGTCATAGTCTCCATCAAAATAATACTTTCCGGCAACTTCTTTGTAATCGGCGAACCCGACATAAAGCGTAACCTCGCCCGTTATCATATAACCGAAAGGAACTTTTTGCGTACAAGCCGAATCAAAGAAATAACCGTACGAGGTCAACCCGTCTTCAGAAGTAACATACTCTTTAATTTCTTCGTCCAAATAATAGACGAAAGGCGAATAGTTATTTTGTTTTACCGTAACTTTCACATCAGCGAAAGAAGCCCCTTCCACTTTCTGCGAGCCATAGTTTACCGTAAAGTTAAATATATGTTCTGCGGTTCCTTCAAAATTGACCGCAGGAGATTCGCCTCCCACGATTACCCAATCTGAAGAATGCCACTTTAACGTATTCTTTACCCAAGCCGAATCGGTAGGTTTAATGCTGTCCCCGAAATAGCTGTTGTAAATAACAAGTTCTCTTTCGAATTTGGTTGCACGCTCATTACCTGCAACGATATCGCCTTCTAAAGCTTCTGTTTTACCGCCGTACGCTTCGGTTTCGCTCAGTGAAAAACTGTTTGAAATAACGGTGTTGCGTCCTGCGTAAGCGGCAATACCGCCGGCATAAGCATAATAGAATTCAGGGTTTTCTGTATTATCGGCAGGTGAAACGTTAAAGTTTGCGGTTGCCGAAAGGAAAGAATCGGAATAACAATTTGCAACGGCAGTATAATTGCTGAGCCAGCCTACTATTCCGCCTGCGCGCATCGCTCCGAAAATCTGACCGCCGGCAAAGCAGTTTACAATTGCCGCCGAACCCTTGTCGCTGTCTGAAAAAGCATAACCTGCTATACCGCCCGCGGCAAGCACATACATACTTGAAGTTATGTCAACGTTAGTGCTGACGTTTTCCACGGAAGCGAAATAATGGCTTTCAATTCCGTTGGACTGTACCGTTACACCCTGCATAATACCGACAGCGCCGCCGGCATATGAAAAGTAAGTACTGCCGTAAGCGTGAATGCGACCATCCGTAGCGCTGCACGCAACGATACTTGCGCCGGCAGAAAGACCAGCGAACGCGCCGACACAAACATTGCTGGTAGACGACGCGGAAGCGCTTATTTCAAAATCTTTAAGATGCAGTTTCTGAATTATGCCGGTATTGTCAACTCCCAACCTCGGCTGAATGCAACCGAAAAATCCAACGTATTCCGTACTTGTACCGGGGTCGATAACAAAATTGGAAACAGTATGATTTTTACCGTTGAAGTTTCCTGCAAAAAACGCAGAAGAATTTCTGAAATCTCCGATAACGTCTAATTTTGCGCCGCCGCAGTCAATATCTCCTGCAAGTTCATAAAACGCAGTAACATATGTCGCATTACCCGAATTTACAGATTGCGCCGTAAACAGCAGGTCTTTGACAGTAGAGATTTTAAACGGGCTTTCATCTGTGCCCTCGCCGGAAAGTGAATGCGCCAATTCGCTTACCGACGCCGAAACCGTGACGTCGGAATTTACGGTAAACTTATACTCGCCGTTATTTACCGAAAGCTCCGAATCGCCGGCTTTGACTACGGGGCTACCATATCCCTCGTCCAAGACAAGCGAGAAAGCAACTTCGGCGCCGTTTGACACTTCCGTCTCTTTGGACGCAAATTCCTCTCCGCCCATTTTATATTTAAAATTTTCACCCTCGGCAAAAACAACCTTGTATTTTGTGTCTCCGTCGGGAGGGGTAGTTTCCTCAGGAACGCAACCGAAAGCAAAGCCTGCGCATAAGCATGCTACCGTTAAAAATAAAGCTGTCAAATACTTTTTAATTTTCATTGTAAACCTCAAAAAAATACACGCAAAAGAAAAGTGCCTCACACTTTTCCCCTCTCATCTATTAGCCGTTTCGGCGACATTAACCGCCGCAAATCATTTCCCTATGTTAGGTTGCGCAATATATACGCAAATTTACACATTGTAATTATACAATACAAACAAATAAAAACGCAACTGATTTTTGCGAATTTTTATAGATTTATTATGAAATTATAAATAGTATTATTAAGTGCGCCTATTAAATATTTAAATAATATGGTATATACCTGACGTTTATTTATAATTACTTAATATATTCGCAATTTTTCCAAATTAATAAATTGTGAATTTATACAATTATGCACAATTATGTATACAATAAAAGTAAGGAACCGAGCAGTTTTTTAGCTCGGTTCCTACCTTAGAGAGAATATGAAAAAAAGTTGTGTATTGCTTATTTACAGGTCAGATTATAAACCCCGAATGTGTTAATTATATGATAATTTAATGATTTTTACTTTTTTTGTAAATTATTTCTGCTATTTTAAGTCCATCCGCCGCCGAGCTTGTAATTCCACCCGAATATCCGCTGCCCTCACCGCAGGGATAAAACCCTTTAAGAACAGGACTTTCACCGTCTTCATTCCTCAAAATTCTTATCGGGGATGAAAAACGGGTCTCCGCGCCCGTAAGCACCGCGTCAAAACAGTCGAAACCTTTAAGCCTTTTACCCATATCGGGGATAGCCGCCTTTAAAGCATCAACCGCAATTACGGGTAAAACCGTATCAAGAGGAGCGAAACTTGCCCCCGAAGCAAACGTCGGCAATACATTGCCGAAAGACGAAGAATTTTTACCGCGCAGAAAATCGCCGCAAAGCTGACAGGGCGCCTTATAATTTCTGCCGCCTGCCTCAAAAGCCGCCTTTTCTATTCTGCGTTGAAACTCCATACCGTCGAAAAGCCCGTCGCCGAAGTCTTGCCTCTTCATCTGCACCATAAGCGCCGAATTTGAATTTTGTCCTCCGCGCGCATACAGACTCATACCGTTTGTTACCACCCCGCCCTCTTCGCTTGACGACGGAATAACTACGCCTCCGGGACACATACAAAACGTAAATACCGTTCTTTCATGGGCATGGGAAATAAGCTTATAGTCCGCGGCAGGAAGTTCGGAATATTTTTTGCCATATTGCGCGAACCCTATTTCCTTAGAAAGATGCTCTATTCTAACGCCAACGGCAAAATCCCTTGCCTCCATTGCGACTCCGGCGTCCCTAAGCATAGTGAACGTGTCCCTTGCCGAATGCCCGACCGCGCAAACCGCAAAGTCGACAGGCAATTCGCTCTCCTCGCCTGTTACGGCGTTTTTAAGTAAAAGACAGCAAATTTTGTCTTCTTTTTTCTTGAAGCCGCAAAAAATAGTGTCAAACAGATACTTTCCGCCGTTATCTTCTATGAATTTTCTTAAATTTTTTAAAACAAAATACAAATTATCGCTGCCGATATGCGGCTTGTTAAGATATAAAATTTCCTCGGGAGCACCGAAGCGGTGAAAAATTTTCAACACATCTTTATTCAGTCCGTCGCGCGTCTGCGTATTGAGTTTCCCGTCGGAAAAAGTACCTGCTCCGCCTTCTCCGAACTGAACGTTCGAATTTACGTTTAGCTTCTTATCGGTAAAAAAATCGTTGATTGACGTTCTTCTGTTTTCCACGTCTTTTCCGCGCTCAATTATAATCGGGTTAAATCCGTGCTCTATGAGTCTTACCGCGCAGAAAAGTCCGGCAGGGCCTGAACCTATAATCGCAACGTCGGGAGGATTTTGAACCTTATCAAAAGTTATACTCTCTTCCTCTTTTTCGCCTGAAAAAACAATGGAATAAACCCAGAAAATATTGTCTTTATCCCTTGCGTCAAGCGACTTTTTAATTATTTTGAAGTATTTTATTTCTTTTTTAAGCTTTTTACGGGCAATATTTATAAGCTTGTTTTCACTTTCCGAAATACTTAATTTTACGTTATCAAGCCGAATAACCATATTAATTCACTCTTTCAAGAATACTGTCTGCCGCGCGGATTCCGCTTGTGAACGCCCACTGAAGATTATAACCGCCGCAATCGCCGTCAACGTCAAGAATTTCACCAGCAAAAAATAAATTATCGACTATTTTACTTTCCAGACCGTCGGATATTTCGCTCATATTTATTCCGCCCTTTGTTACCTGCGCATAATCAAAACCTAAGGTTCCCGTTATCGGCAAAGTAAAATTTTTAAGCAAATTTACTATTCTTGCAACGTCTGCGTTTCCTGCCCGTTTGATTATAGCCCGTCCTATTTGATTATGAAGCGAACCTGATAAAAGTTCAGCGCTGTCACAGCCGCTTTTAAGTCTGCATTCAATAACGCTTTGTATCTCTTTTACCGAAAAATCGGGTAAAAATTCAATTGAAAGCTGCGCGTCAGGCTTGTCCGCAATATGCGACGAAACCGAAAATACGGCGTTGCCTGAAACGCCGTAATCGGTAAAAATAACGTCACCCCTGCTTTCGGTAAGTTTTTCACCGCCGCAGTATGCGGAAACAACACAATCTGCGCGTATCCCCTTAAGCGTTTTTATGTATTTTGTATCCGTTTTTATCTGCACCAGCGACGGAAAAAGCGGCGTAACGGTATGCCCGAGCGCCGTAGCGAGGTTGTATGCCGAACCGTCGGTCTTAAACTGTTTTTGCGCTTTTCCGCCAGTGCATAAAACAACAAATTTAGCATGAGCTTGGTTTCCGCCGAAACGCACGTTAAAGCCGCCTCCGCACGGAATGATTGCGTCTGCTCTTTCACCGGTTATGCAAGAAGAAATACCGAGCGATTTAGTTGCAGAAATCAAATTATCTGCAAGCGCGGAGGCCTGCCGCCCAGACGGATATATTCTTCCTTTTTCATCCGCTGAAAAAAGACAGCTGAAAAGCTTCGTACCAGCATACGGGTCACTGCACGCAATTTTTTCCACAAGTTCCGTATTGCCGCCGTGAAAGTGACGCGCCGTCATATCGGTATTTGACAGATTGCCCTGTCCGTTACCGGTCGCAGCCAGTTTTCTACCCAAACGCTCGCCTGCGTCGACAATGCATATTTTTAAATTTTTGCGCTTTCTAAGCAACTGAACAGCGCACGCAAGACCTGAAGCCCCTCCGCCAATTATTAAAATGTCGTAACAATTTTTATCCATAAAACAACCTTTCAGTCATTTTATATTATACGGCGTTAATTGTCAACGAATAAAATTGCAAAGCAGTTTTTCAAGAGTTTCCAGATGTAGCAATTCATCCTGAAGAATTCTTGCGATTATAGCTTTGACCTGTTCGTTTTTTAAGCAATTATGCATCTTTTTATAGCCTGCTATTGCCTGCCTTTCGCCTAAAATATCGTCCTCAAGCATATTTTTCAGCGAACACGAATAGGCGATATATTTTGTAGAATAAAAATTAAACTGGCTGGGCGGATACTGTGAATACACCGGCGCCGCACCGAGGGTCAAAATTGTTTTACCCAACAATTCAAAATGTTCCATTTCAGCTATGGCAATACTTTTAAGAGTATCGGAAATTTCCGTGTAGCCTTTACTTTCGAAAAAGAACGCGTGATACAGATATTGCAAAATTGCCGTGAGTTCGCCAGCTGACGAAGAATATGCAGGCGATATAATTCTTAAACTGAGCGCGTCAGGGCATATGCCCTCGGTAGTAGGAAAAGGTTCGTTTAATGTTAAAGGTTTAGGCATATTAACAAACTATGAAAAACCGCTCGAATAGGTGCAACTAAACGAACGGTTTTTGTAATTGATTTTAAATAATTTACTTCGTAATATTAACAGCCGAGAACTTTTTTAAGGAATTGACCAGTATAGCTTCCCTGTATGGAAGCAACATGTTCGGGCGTTCCCTCCGCAACAATCTGACCGCCTTTATCTCCGCCTTCGGGACCGAGGTCTATCAGCCAATCCGCGCATTTTATTACGTCGAGATTATGCTCTATAACAAGGACGGTATTTCCGCCGCTTCTGAGCCTTGTTATAATGTTTACAAGCTTTTCAACATCATAGCTGTGAAGACCCGTCGTAGGCTCGTCAAGTATATAAAAAGTTTTGCCCGTACTTCTTTTTGAAAGTTCGGTCGCAAGCTTTACGCGCTGCGCTTCACCGCCCGAAAGAGTTGTTGCGCTTTGTCCGAGTTTTATATACCCGAGCCCCACGTCGCACAGCGTAGCAAGTTTGTTGTGGATAGAAGATACAGGTTTGAAAAATTCAGCGCCCTCCTCTACCGTCATTTCCAACACATCGGAAATAGACTTGCCTTTGTGTTTCACTTCAAGCGTTTCCCTGTTATAGCGTTTGCCTCCGCACACTTCGCAAGGAACGTAAATATCGGGTAAAAAGTGCATTTCGATTCTTATAATACCGTCGCCCTGACAGTGCTCGCACCGTCCGCCTGCAACATTAAAAGAAAATCTTCCGCTTTTATAGCCCCTTTCTTTTGCGTCGGGCGTCGCAGCGAACAAATCTCTTATCATTGTAAACACGCCCGTGTAAGTCGCAGGGTTGCTTCTCGGCGTTCTTCCTATGGGCTGTTGGTCTATTGCAATGATTTTATCGAAATATTCAAGCCCTTCGAAGCCGTCGCACTTACCCGTAAGCTGACGCGCGCCGTTAAGTTTGTTTGCAAGATACGGATAAATTATTTCGTTTACAAGGCTCGATTTGCCGCTTCCCGAAACCCCCGTAACCGCTGTAATCAGTCCTACGGGAATGTTTACGTCAATTCCTTTTAAATTATTCTGTCTGCATCCTGAAATTTTCAGATATCTTCCGTCCGATTGTCCGCGGATAGATGGAACTTCTATCTTTCTTCTGCCTGCAAGAAAATCTCCCGTTATCGAACGTGGTTCGTTCATAATATCATCAATCGTGCCGCTTGCAACCACTTCGCCGCCGTGAACACCGGCATAAGGACCTATATCAACAATATAGTCCGCCGCGCGCATAGTATCCTCGTCGTGCTCTACCACTATCAGCGTGTTGCCGATATCTCTCAAACCTAAAAGCGAATGCAAAAGCTTTTCGTTATCCCTTTGGTGCAAACCGATACTCGGCTCGTCAAGAATATACAAAACGCCTGTAAGCGCGCTTCCTATCTGCGTTGCTAGCCTTATGCGCTGGCTTTCGCCGCCCGATAAAGTGGACGCATTGCGCGATAAAGTAAGATATCCCAAGCCGACGTTACGCAAAAAACTAAGCCTGTTGTCAATTTCTTTGATAATACTGTCCGCTATCATATGCTCTGTCGGAGTGAAGAAAGAAAAATCGGCAAAAGCTGAGACGTCGTCAACTGCCATATCGCAAACTTCTGCTATATTTTTACCGCCGACAGTGACTGCCAACGCCTCTTTTTTCAGTCTTTTTCCTTTACACATCGGACAATCCGAGGTGCGCATATACCTCTCGATATCCCATTTTACCCCGTCGGAACTTGTTTGATTGTACCTACGTTGTAAATTCGTTGCAAAACCTTCCCAAGATTTTTCGTAACTTCCCGAAAAATGATAGGCATTATAAGTCATTTCAATCTTTTCTCCGCCGTTGCCGAACATTAGCATATCATAAATTTTTTGAGGCAGTTCGGAGACGGGAACGTCAAGTGAAAACTTGTACACTTTGGCAAGCGCCGTAAGATACATCTGCGTCATTGAAGAGGAATCAAGATTCCAGCCGCTTATTTTAATTGCTCCGTCTCTCAAAGTTTTTGACTTATCGGGGCAAATCAGGTCGGGGTCTACAATCTGTTTAAAACCTAAACCCGAGCATTCGGGACAGGCACCCCAAGGAGTGTTGAACGAAAAAAGCCTCGGTTCAATCTCTTCAATAGAAATACCGCAATCGGGACATGCGTATTTGGAAGAATACAACTCCTCTTTGCCGTCGCAGTCAATTACGACAAGCCCTTCTGCAAGCTTAAGCGCATTTTCAAGGCTGTCGGTAAGACGTTTTAAAACACCCTCTTTTATTACAAGCCTGTCCACAACCACAGAAAGATTATGGCGTATATTTTTTTCAAGACGGATATCTTCCTGCAAATCGTAAATTATACCGTCGATTTTTACGCGACCGTATCCGCTTTTTTTATAGGCGGCAAGCTCTTTTACGAATTCGCCTTTCTTTCCCCTCACTACGGGCGCTTCCACAATAATTTTACTGCCCTCAGGCATAAGCATAACCCTGTCTGCGATTTCGTCTACAGACTGTTTGCGAATTTCCCTGCCACAGTTAGGACAATGCGGTATACCCACTCTTGCAAAAAGCAGACGGAAATAGTCGTAAATTTCCGTTACCGTTCCGACAGTGGAACGGGGATTGTGCGAGGTAGTTTTCTGGTCAATTGAAATTGCAGGAGAAAGCCCGTCGATAAGCTCGACGTCCGGTTTTTCCATCTGACCCAAAAACTGCCTTGCATACGATGAAAGACTTTCTATATAACGCCTCTGCCCTTCGGCAAAAATCGTATCGAAAGCAAGCGTTGATTTTCCGCTGCCCGAAAGCCCCGTAAAAACAGTGAGCGTGTTTCGGGGGATGTGAACGTCTATATTTTTTAAATTGTTTTCTTTTGCGCCCTTAACGTAAATTTCTTCTTTCATTGCTTTTTAATCTTCAATAATTTTTTCTTCAACTGAGAAATAGTATCTCTTATTTCTATTGCCTTTTCAAAATCGAGCTGAGAGGAAGCGACTTTCATAAGCGCTTTCAGTTTTTCGATTTCCTGCGGTATTTCCGAGGGTTTCAAATCGTCTGTAAAAGACTTTTTACCCGTAATGCCTATGGAATTTTTGACTTCTTTTATTATGGTTTCAGGCACAATGCCGTGAATTTTATTATATTCTTCCTGAATTTTTCGGCGACGGTTTGTTTCGTCAATCGCACGCTTCATACTTCCCGTAACAATATCGGCATACATAATAACCCGACCTTCGGCATTTCTTGCAGCCCTGCCTATCGTCTGTACGAGAGAAGTTTCGCTTCTTAAAAAACCTTCCTTATCAGCATCCAATATCGCAACAAGTTTAACTTCGGGCAAATCCAATCCCTCTCTTAAAAGGTTTATACCGCAAAGGATATCGAACTCTCCGTTTCTTAAACCGTTCACAATATCTATACGCTCCAACGCGTCTATGTCGCTGTGCATATAACGCACTTTCAAACCGTGCTCTTTCAGATAATCGGTCAGACTTTCAGCCATTCGCTTTGTCATTGTAGTGACTAAAACTCTTCCGCCGCCTGCAATTACGCCATTTGCTTCGCCCAAAAGGTCATCAATCTGCGTTTTTGTTGGACGTATAGACACTTCGGGGTCAAGAAGCCCCGTAGGTCTTATTATCTGTTCGACAACATTCCCTGCCTGCTCCAATTCATAGGGCGCAGGCGTCGCGGACACGCAAATAAGCTGCGGTACTCTTTCATCGAATTCTTCAAAAGTCAACGGACGGTTGTCGTACGCCGATTTAAGACGGAAACCGTAACCGACCAGATTTTCTTTTCTCGATCTGTCGCCGTGATACATTGCGCGTATCTGCGGTATCGTCATATGACTTTCGTCGATAAAAACCAAGAATTTACCCACAGGAAAATAATCTAAAAGCGTGAAAGAAGGTTCCCCGGGTGCGCGACCGTCAAAATACCTGCTGTAATTTTCAACGCCGCTGCAATATCCTATTTCTCGCATCATTTCAAGGTCGTAAGTCGTGCGCTGTTCAAGGCGTTGCGCTTCCAAAAGTTTACCATCGTCTTTAAACGCCTTTACTTCGTCCTGCATATCTCTTTCAATCATTGAAAGGGCGCTTTTCATCTTATCGTTTCCGACTGCATATTGGCTTGCAGGAAATATCAAAACGTGTTTCAGCTCTGAAATTATATTGCCCGTAAGAGCATCCACCTCGCAAATCCTGTCAATTTCGTCGCCGAAAAACTCAACCCTAACGGCAATCTCCGAATTGCTTGCAGGGAAAATTTCCACGGCGTCTCCCCTCACTCTGAAAGACGAACGCTGAAAATCTATATCTCTTCTCACATACTGAATTTCAACAAGTTTTCTTATTAACGCGTCCCTTTCCATTTCCATATTCGGGCGCATCGACACAGCAAGACGGAAATATTCCGCAGGCGCGCCAAGTCCGTAAATACAGCTGACGGAGGCTACGACGATTACGTCTTCACGTTCGCCGAGAGAACTTGTGGCAGAGTTCCTGAGCTTGTCGATTTCGTCGTTTAGACTCATATCTTTTTCAATATAAGTGTCAGTGGAAGGTATATAACTTTCTGGTTGATAATAGTCGTAATATGAAACAAAATATTCAACCCTGTTTTTAGGGAAAAATTCCTTAAATTCGTTGCATAACTGCGCCGCAAGCGTTTTATTGTGGGCTATAACCAAAGCCGGACGGTTTACGTTTTTAATGACGTTAGCCATTGTAAAAGTTTTACCGCTTCCCGTAACCCCCACTAAAACCTGCGTTCGTATGCCGTCTAAAACGCCTTCGGTAAGACTTTCTATCGCCTGAGGCTGGTCGCCTGTTGGATTAAATTTTGAATGTAATTCAAACTTCATAATATATCTGAATTATAGCCTGTTTTAAAAATATTTACAAGTATTTGAACTGCGATTTTTTCAAAAAGACAAACTTTTGTTCGATTTTTGAAAATTCAACGCCATAACGGTTGCAGCGTTAAAAATTAAATGATATATTAATTTTATGAGAAAATTAGCAAAATTAAGTTTTATTATTCTTATACCGATTGTTCTCGGCGGCATTCTGACCGCCGCCGGATTTTTTACAGCTGATGAAACTGTTTCAGTTATCGGCTTTTGGGTTTTGGCTGCAGGAATTCCTGCCGTAATGGTAGTTTTGATTACCGTCGGGCTGGTACTGATAATTACGGGCAGACTTAACCTTGACGACAGTAAAAAAGCCGATAAAAGTTCTCAGCCGGAAACAGAAAAACGTAAAGCAACCGACGAAGAAAACGATATTCGTGAAGTCAACTCCTCTTACAGGTATGAAAGTAGATATGCATCTGCAAAATATCAAGCTAATCACATTTCAAAAATTTATAAACTTTCAAATTTAGGCGACCGAATTAAGGGTTGGCTATTCTTTTCGTTTCTGATTATTGATTTTGTGCTTATTCTTGTTTTTGCATTCTTGGGAATAACGTTAGGAGCAATAATATGTTTCTGCCTGTTTGCTGGAACCATATTAATCTGTTTTTTAGTTAAAATTGTTTTAGAAAAAACATCTATTTCCGGAAAACACAAACCGTCGAAGTATTTTTCAAAAATGGGCGAAGTTCTGGCAACCGTACTTTCAAGCATGACAAGTACGGGCACTAAATATACCGAAAGAATTAAATCTGTTACATACCGCGTAATCATTAAAGTTGACGGCAAAACTTACAACGCATACAGTAAAAATTTTTATGAAGAGGGCGAGGCCGTTGAAGTGCTAATAAAAAGAAACGGAAAAGGAAACGCAATAATTCAAAGTCCGCCTAAAAGTGAAACGTCATCCGATAATAAATAGTTTTGCAAAATAAAATTCCTCGTCCGAAAAACGGACGAGGAATTTTTATACAATTTTTAAATTATTACGACAGTTTTTCAAGAAGTTTAAGGTCAATTCCCCTGTCGCCAATCTTTATGATTTCAACCTTAACGCTATCGCCGATATTTACAACATCCTCAATCTTTTCCACTCTTTTATTAGAAAGCTGAGAAATATGAATACCGCCGTCTTTACCGGGCGCAAATTCAACGAACGCGCGCGAAGGAATAATCCTTACAACCGTTCCGACAAACATATCGCCTACTTCGGGGTCATGAGCAATGCTTAAAACTATTTGCTTTGCTTTTTCAGCATTTTCAATAGGACCTACGCAGGAAATATAACCTCTGCCGCTGTCGTCTTCGTTAAATTCTATCTGCGTCTGGGTTTCTTCCATTATCTTCTTAATCACGCAGCCCTGCTTACCGATAACATCGCCGATTTTGTCGGGGTCGATTTCAAAGCTAATAATTTTGGGAGCATAAACGGAAAGCTGAGGCGCAACTTCGGGCACGCATTCAAGCATTTTGGAAAGTATAAACTGTCTGCCCTCGTTTGCCTGATTAATTGCGGTGTGCATTATCTCTTCGGAAATGCCTTTGATTTTGATATCCATCTGGATTGCGGTTATTCCGTTGACGGTACCTGCAACCTTAAAGTCCATATCGCCGAGGAAATCTTCCAAGCCCTGAATATCGGTCATTACCTTAAATTCGCCCGTTTCCTGATTTTTGATAAGCCCCATTGCAACGCCTGCTACGGGTGCTTTGATGGGAACGCCTGCGTTCATTAACGCCATTGTCGAACCGCAGACAGACGCCATAGACGACGAACCGTTGGAACTTGTAATATCGTTTACTACGCGGATTGCGTAAGGGAATACGTTTTCATCGGGAAGTACGGGAATTAAAGCCCTTTCCGCAAGCGCGCCGTGACCTATTTCGCGCCTGCCGGGTGAACGGAGCGCTTTCGCCTCGCCCGTGCAATAGCCGGGGAAATTGTAATGGTGCATATACCTTTTAGACGTTTCTTCGTCAAGCCCTTCAAGCTTCTGAGCTTCGCCGAGCATTCCGAGGGTACAAGTAGTCAAAGTCTGGGTTTGTCCTCTAGTAAATACAGCCGAACCGTGCGCACGGGGCAGAACGCCTTTTTCACACCAGATGGGGCGAACATCTTTTAAGCCTCTTCCGTCGGGACGGATGCCTTTATCGAAAATCTTTGCGCGTACCTTTTCTTTCGTAAGATAATAGAGGCTGTCTTTTATCTCACGCTTGTTATCAGGATATATTTCGGCGAAATGTTCCAAAATCTCTGCTTCAGCTTCGTTCTGTCTCTTTTCTCTTTCCTGTCTGTCAAAAGTATCGATAGCCCAATCGATTTTTTTATCGGCATAAGCCCTGACTTCCTTGTCGAGTTCTTCGGGAATATGATAGAGCTCGATTTCAAGTTTTTTCTTACCGACTTCGGGAACTATTTTCTCTTCGATAAATTTGCAAATCTTTTTTATTTCTTCATGACCGAACATTATCGCGCCGACCATTTCGTCGTTGGTTACTTCGTTTGCGCCCGCTTCAATCATAAGAATTGCGTCTTTTGTGCCTGCAAGGTTGAGGTGTATAGCACTTTTTGCCCTTTGCGCAAGGTCGGGGTTGATAACATACTTGCCGTCAACCATTCCTACAACGACCGAACCTGTGGGACCTGCCCAAGGAATATCCGAAATTGCAATTGCTACCGAAGAACCTATCATTGCAAGAGGTTCGGGGGATACGTCGGGCTCGACCGAAAGCGCCTGAGCGGTAACCACAACGTCGTTAAAAAGCCCCTTAGGGAACAACGGACGAAGCGGTCTGTCAATAAGTCTTGCAGTAAGAATCGCCTTATCGCTTGCTCTTCCCTCGCGTTTTTTGAAACCGCCAGGAATTTTACCGACGGAATACATCTTCTCTTCGTAGTCTACCTGTAAAGGAAAGAAATCCATACCGTCTCTCGGCGCCGCCGACATACATACGGATACCATAACAGCCGTTTCGCCGCATCTGACAAGACACGAACCGTTGGTCTGTTCGGCGTATTTGCCCGTTTCAATTGAAACTTCGCGTCCGCCGACCTGCATTGTAAATTTTTTGTAATTCATCTCTGTCTCCTTTTCTTCTTGTGCCTATAACTCCTGTTATAAGCGATTTATTAAGCAAAAAAGAGCGCACGAAAATTGCGCTCTTTTTCTTACTTTCTTAAACCCAACGCAGCGACGATAGCACGGTATCTTTCGATATCCTTGCTTTTAAGATAGTCCAAAAGACCTCTGCGGCGACCGACCATCTTTAAAAGACCTCTGCGCGAATGGTTATCGTGGATATGCTCTTTAAGGTGTTCGTTAAGGTGATTGATTCTTTCTGTAAGAAGAGCAATCTGAACTTCGGGCGAACCTGTGTCGCCTTCCTTAGTTGCATATTTTGCGATAATTTCCTGCTTTTCCATTTAATTTATCCTCCTATGGAAATATTTGCGGACAACAAAGCCGAACGTTGAGTAATCGTATCGCTTTGTAACCGTAACGAACATAGTTTACCACAACCGTTTTTAAAAAGCAAACGATTTAAAGTTAAATTTTAAAAAGCTTGTCTCTCTCTTCTATTATCTTATCTGTTTTGGCAATATACGACGGAATATCTTTAGGTGCGGCGTATCGTTCAATTCTGTCTTCATCGCCGAAATATCTTTTGGATATTGCATTTGCGCCTACTGCAACATTTGATGAAATTTCTTCCATTGTATCAACGTTATAGACACAAGATTTACCAGGCTTTGTCCAACCGACGTTCTCAAGTCCGCCGGCCTGATATTTCTGACGGTAGAGATAGTACGGCGCATATCCTGCGGAGTAAAGCATTTCACGCGACAGCTTTATCATATCGGAAATACCGCTTACATTAAGTTTTTTGATTTCTTCTTTAAGCTTAGCGCCCGATTTCAAAGAAAGTGTGTGCATGGTAATATTTGCAGGGTTTAAAGATATCGCTTGTTTAAGCGTATATTCGAAATCGGCGCAGTTTTCATCTGCAAGCCCTGCAATCAAATCGATATTTATGTCAAAACCGAATTTTTCAGCCATTTCATACGCCGCTACCGTCTGAGATGCAGTATGCCGTCTGCCGATTTTTTCAAGCGTAGAATCATTAAAACTTTGAGGGTTTACGCATATTCGCGTCACACCGTAATCCATTGCAAGCTTTAACTTTTCTTCTGTGAAAACATCCGGTCTTCCGGCTTCGACGGTATACTCGCAATTTTTACCGAAAAGTTCGTTAATTGCGGCATATATGGGGGTCAATTGAAAATTTTCAAGCACAAAAGGGGTGCCTCCCCCTATGTAAATACTGCGTAAATCCGTTATGATTTTTTTTACCGAATACAGTTCTTTCACTACGCATTTAACGTATTCATCAATGTATTTGCCCGTGTTTTTTACAGGCGCGGTAACAAAAGAACAATAGTCGCATTTAGTAGGGCAAAACGGTAAACTGACATATAAGTCCTGTCCACCCTTATGATATACATCTTTCTGCGAACCGAGAATATTCGATATCAAAGAAATATTTTCCTGAGAAACGCAAAATTTTTCGAACAGTTTTTTATAGTCTCCGCCGGAGGTTATCTCGTTATAGGCAAGTTTTGTAGGACGTATTCCTGTCAGGGCGCCCCAAGGAAGACCGTAGCCTTTAACTTCAGACAAAACTTTATAAAACGATAACTTGCAAGCTCTTTTCGCAAGACGCTTAAAAATCAACTCATTTTCAGCTTTATATTCCTCTTCGAAATCGTAAAACTTTCCATCATACTCAATTACGTTTAAAAATTTATCGCCCGATGAAGAAAAATAATGTGTAAAATCTTCATTTTCACTATCAAAAGCCCGAATTACAAGCAATATTTCTTCTCGCAGAGCTTCGCAATTAGTATTAAGCATCCAAGTTCCTCATATACGGATTGTATTTTATTTCTGTATTAAGCGATGTCGCTTCGCCGTGTCCGCAATATACCGTAAAATCGCCTTTTAAAGCTTTTAACAGCTTCAAACTTTCGAAAAGTTCGTTAATGTTACCAGTGGGCAAATCTGTTCTGCCTATACTTCCTTTAAAAAGCGTATCGCCGCTGAAGAGGTAAGAGCCGCAAACGTAACATACGCTACCGGCTGTATGACCTGCAGTTAAGTAAACATTAATTTCCAATCCGCACAAACTTAAAATTTCACCGTCTTTAACCGTTTGAGCAATTTTAAAATCAGGCACATTAACTCCGCCGAAAATACTCAGATATTCCTTACTGAAAATTAAATCCTTTTCCCTCTCTCCGCATAAAATCTTTGCTCCGCGGCGACAAAGAACGCCGCAGCCTCTCACATGGTCAAAATGCCCGTGCGTAAGCAAAACGTATCCGCACGAAAGACCTTGTCTGTCAATAAACTCGATTACTTCTTCGGACGGGTCTATAACCACAGCGGTTTTATCATCACATGTAAGAACATAAGAATTAGATGAAAAATTTTCAGAAAAAACTGCGTAAACTTGCATATATATGGGGGTCAATTGGTTGTTCGGTATGCGTCAATGACCCGTTTATCCCGCTTTAATCTATTTATTAAAAGGTCTATATCCGAGCGTTTATTCAGCTTGACGCGAACTTCTACTTCCGCTAAATTCTCCTTATTTATTCTTCCGTTTATCTGTGTAAAACTCAGGCGCATAGCGGCAATTTCCGAAATAATGTAAGCTGTTACACCGTCATAGTTATCCGAAACAACTTTTATATCCGCAATGAAATCGGTATCGATATCCGAAGTCCACTGCGCAGGTTGCAAACGGTTTTTATCCGCGTCGGAAAGATTGGAACAGTCAGAACGGTGAACAATCACACCTCTGCCCCTTGAAACAAATCCTACGATTTCGTCGCCCGGAACGGGATTACAGCAATGTGCAAAGCGCACTAATAGTCCGCTCATTCCCTTTATTGTTACACTGCCGGCCGGCGTGTGTTTCAGTTTTCCCGAATCAACTATTTCGACAGGTTTGGGAATTTCTTTTTTATAATAATCTATTAACTTGAAAATTATCTGATTTACGCTGACCGCGCCGTAACCGACAGAAGCCATCATCTCGTTTACAGAACTGAATACAAGCTTATTGGAAAGCTTTTTAAAAGAACTTTCGGTAAGCAGGTCGTTAAGGTTATACCCTCTTCTCTTCGCCTCCGTTTCAAGCATAGACTTGCCTGTTTTCGCGTTTTCGTCCTTCATTTCACGCTTGAAAAACTGTCTTATTTTTGCGCGCGCAGAACCTGATTTAACAAATTTAAGCCAATCCCAGGAAGGACCTTTTGAGTTTGACTGCGTTATAATTTCAACAACGTCGCCGGTAGATAACTGAGAGTTGAGAGGAACTATTTTGCCGTTGACTTTAGCGCCTGTGCATTTGTTGCCTACTTCTGAATGAATAGCGTATGCAAAATCTACGGGGGTAGCCTCTAACGGCAAAGATATGACCTTGCCGTGCGGTGTAAACACCAAAAGTTCATTATCATATAAGTCGTTTTTTAAACTGTCGACAAAGTCTTTGGACTCGTTAAGGCTTCCCTGCCAGTCCATTACGTCCCTTATCCATGACAGTCTTGCATCGAAATTTGTTTCCGAATTTTTATTTTCTTTATACTTCCAATGCGCCGCGATACCGTATTCGGCCATTTTGTGCATTTCTGCCGTTCTTATCTGAATTTCAAAAAACTGACCGAAGTTAGTCACGACCGTAGTGTGAAGAGACTGATACAAATTGCGTTTAGGTGTAGCGATATAATCCTTTATCCTGCCCGGAACGGGTTTCCATTTTTGATGGATTTTACCCAAAATTTCATAACACTCTTCCGTTTTATCCACTATTACCCTGACCGCCGTCAAATCGTAAATCTGGTCCAACGTTTTATTCTGCCTTTTCATTTTACGGTAAATGGAATAGAAATGCTTGGGTCTGCCAATAACTTCGCCTTTAATACGGCTTTCTTTTAAAATTGCTTTTATTTCATCTACAACAAAATCTACAAAGGACTGTCTATCCACCAATTCCTGATGTATATTTGAGACAAGAAATTCGTAAGATTCGGGTTCAAGATATTTAAGGCACAAATCTTCCAGTTCGCATTTTATTTGCGAAATACCCAGTCTTCCTGCAAGCGGAGTATAAATTTCAAGCGTTTCTTTTGCAATTCTCTGCTGTCTTTCGTCTGACAAAAAGTTAAGCGAGCGCATATTGTGCAACCTGTCGGCAAGCTTAATAATTATTACCCTGACGTCGTTTGCCATTGCCACAAATATTTTGCGGAAGTTTTCTGCGTCCTCTTCCTCGTGAGTGCGGAAATGAATTTTATCCAGCTTTGTAACACCGTCGACAAGGGTCATTATTTCTTTTCCGAAACGGCGTAAAATATCATCTTCCGTCGCTGGAGTATCCTCGACTACGTCATGTAAAAACGCGGCGGCTACCGTAGGCGTGTCCAAGCCCAAATCAATTAAAATTTCAGCCACGGCGCAAGGGTGAGAAAAATAAGGCTCGCCCGAGGCGCGCTTCTGTCCGCTGTGCATATCATCGGCATATTTATAAGCCGCAAGCAACAGCGCGCAATCTTCTGCGGAATAATTTTTTTTGATTTTATCTAAAACGTCCATAAATTCAATCCGCCTGCATTTCATTAATCATATTATATAATTCGGAATTTTCAAGCCTGCTTTTCAGTCCGCGACGTACTTCCAACCTGCCGTTTTCAAAAGCAATAAGTTTAAGTTGCTCAAAAACTTTCAGGGCAAAGAACACCTGCAATTTTTCGCCCAAATTATTCTGCTTAGCAACATCTTCGGCGTTTGCACCGATTATGTTTTCACTATTTGCCGCAAGAGAAGCGTAAACCTTTAAAAGCTGTTCCCTGTCACAGGAAAGACGTTTGATACATTCGTGCGGCTTTTTACATTCGCAAGTATAAACGTTTTTATTTTCAAGCGAAGCAAGTCTTATTCCATACGGAAGATTATCAAGAAATACAACTTTTTTATATGCGTTTAAATCCGCGTCGGCAGACGGTGCAACAAGTACCGTAGGAGCAAAATTCTTTATTGAAGGCATAAACAATTCGCAGCTTAATTCGCCTAAACAGTTAAACTGTTGCAGAGTTTCTACGTCCCATACTATAAAAAGAGTATCTTCCTCTTTTGCGGCAATCAACCTGTTTATTTCTTGCTCTGAAAGGATAGTTTCCTTACAATTAATCTTTGGAAAGCTTAACGCCTCAATCAATGAAAACGCCGCTTCTTCGTTGAAATTTCCGCACTCGCCGCCGTCGTAAACAATATCGCGAACAAATCCCTTAATATATTCTTTTCCCCTGAATACGGACACGTTATACTCGAATATTAATTTTTTAAGAGCGGAACATTCCAAAAGTTTTTTATATTTGAATCCGCCGAAAAACATCAGTTCTATTTTAGGGTTCTTGATAACAAGATGCGGCGATTCCGGCTTAAGTTGACGAACGTTTAAACTGTTTTCTTCAGTCATAAACATAGGACGGCGGTTGCCTACGCCGCAAGGCTCTAACATTTCCAACTCTTTGACAAGCTTTAACGAGTATTCGTTTGTAAGCAAACCGTTTATATAGACCGTGGGAATAAAATCTTCCGCAGTATACCGCTCAGTCATATAGTTTTCCAAAGCGTTATAAAGGTTGTCAAAATTGTCCGCAGTGACGTTTACGCCTGCCGCCTGCGAGTGTCCACCAAATTCGGAAATATACTGTCCGCAAGCTTTTAACGCCTCAAATACATTTACAGAATCAATAGAACGTGCCGAACCTTTAAGCATATCGCCGTTCTTTACAAACAAAATTACAGGACGTGAGTACTCGTCAGCAAGACGCGCCGCAACAATACCTACAAAACCGGAATTCCAATTTTCATTGCACAGCAAAATTATTTTACCGATTTTGTCAGATGACTTTATCATTTCTTTAGCGCTTAAATAAAGCTCGTCGCAATATTTCTGACGTTCCAGATTATAAGCCGTTAGCTTTGCCGACAAATCAAAAATTTTGTTTTCGTCGCTCTCGTTAAACAGCGTTAATGCCGCTTTTGCGTCTCCCATTCTGCCTGCCGCATTGATTTTAGGAGCAAGAGTAAAAGCAATGGTCTGTGCAGTCACAACATCCTGCTTACTTAAAAACTGGCTGTAACAAGGCGAAGGGGAAGAATTAATAATCTTTAATCCGGCAAAAACAATATCCCTGTTTTCACCTGTTAAGGGCACGCTGTCCGCAATTGTAGCGATAGCCGCAAAGTCAAGGTATTTATAAGCTTTTTCGCCGTTAAGCGCGCATCCGACCTTGAATGCAACTCCGGCGCCGCAAAGATTATCGTATATATACCCGTCATTAAATTTTGGATTAATACTTATGCAATCGGGAAGTTTATCGGGCAATTCATGGTGGTCGGTCACTATAACTTCAGCGCCGAGCTCTTTTAAATATTCAACCTCTTCGGCACAAGAAATGCCGCAGTCCACCGTAATAAAAAGTTGAGGAAAATACTCATCAAAAATTTGGTCTATTATTCCTTTTGACAGGCCGTAACCGCTGTTCCTTTCAGGAACGCAAACAACGGGTTCAATACCGAAATCACGCAGGACTTTACCCATAATAGTGGACGCGCATATACCATCGGCATCATAGTCTCCGAAAACAACCACACCCCATTCTTCGTCTCGCGCAAGCGTGATGAGCTCCACAGCCTCTTGCATACCGCTCATTTTAAACGGGGAAATGAAATTAGCTTCAGATGGATGCATAAATTTAAAAATAGCGTCCTTATCGCGCAAGCCACGACCGTAAAGAATCTTAACTGTTTCTTCGCACAGACCACACTCTGCCGAAAGTTGCTTTACTCTATTCAATTGTTCATCCGAAAATAAGTATTCGGGTAAAACTCTTTTCATAAAATTCCGTTTAAAAACACAAAAAGGCGGGTTGCCCCGCCTTTAAGACTTAAAATTATTTATTTGAACTTTTCAACGTCTTTGTGCGTGATTTTTTGCTTTTATTGTCGCTGATTAACTTAAAGCGCGAATATACGGACGGGGTAAAGAATACGGTTCCGTAAGCACAGCAAATAAAGCTTATAAACGAACATAAAACGGGAGAAATTATTGCCAAAGGCGACAGCGAACTTATAGACATAAGCGCAAACAAAATTACGGAAACCGTGGCAAGGCAAGCCGGCATAACCGTGTTAATAACAAAACTTTCGTCTGAACTTTTATCCACAATTTCAAAAGCAGAAAGTTTTTTAAGTTCGTCGTCTTTAAAATTCTTACGCATTCTGTCGAACAGGAAACAAGTTCCCACAACAGTGAGAATTACGGTTATTAACGCAAATGTTGCGATTGAAGACCCTACAGGAATACGGCAAAGCGCTGTAATCATTAAAAACAGAGCTAAATTGTGAATATCCGCCAAAGCCGCGCCTAATGCCATAGTAAATTTGTAACGTATTACAAAATATGCAAAATGGAACACAATGCAAGCCGCTATGGTTATGGCAGCCATTGAAACAGTCTTACCGCCGCCAAGCAAAGTTTCCGCCGTTGACGCCGAAGCGTTGTTGAAAAGAGCGGCGTAAGATTCGCCCACATACTCTTCAATCTTTTGATTAATCTGTAAAGAAGCTTTGTCGAGTGCGCCTCTGTCCGTGGAATAAACGAATTTATAGACGACAGTGCCGCCTGTTTCAGTATCACCAGACAAAGTTGCATAACTCTTAACGCCAGCGTTTGCAAAAGCCTCGTCACAGATATATCTTATAATTTCAACGGGTTCTTCTTCCTTGCCGCTGAAATCAGTATCTTCGTAAATTACCGTTATGCTTTTATAATTAGCGTAGTCGTCGCTGTAATTGAAAAATCCGTTTGCTACGAATTGACAAATTAAACCGACGCAAAGTCCAACTGCAATTATTACACTGGAAATTATTACGAGCAAGTGCATTCTTGAAGAAATTTTAAAATTAGTCTTCATCATCGTCAAACGCCTCCCTCTTAAATCCGCAGAACTTGAATTTATCTTTCACAGGCGACGAAATAACGTACCACATAAATCTGGTAAACCAATAAAGAACATACGACGCCAACGAAGCGATAAGCAGAATAAGTCCGCAAGCCGCAAGCTCGCCTTTGCATATAAGCGCAAGCATCAAAGATATCACTACGATTATAACGTGTAAATCAAGCACGGTAGTAAGCGTTTTCTTGTAGCCTGTCTTTACAGACGCCTGTAAGGTTCTGCCGAGCTGGGTTTCTGTTCTGACAGCTTCGAAAACACGGAAGTTTGTAAATGTCAGAAGAGCAAGACCGAGTATTACTATAAACGCGCCTGCAAAAGTCAGCTGGACACCCGTAAGCATCATAGCCGTTATCATAATACAAGCGTAAATAAGCGACATTAAGCCGTTTACAAGCCCGAGCTTTTTATATTTGATTATTGAAGCAACAACGGCTCCTATTAATACCAGAAGTAAGATTACAAAAAGATAAACAAACGCGTATTCCCCGAAAGAGGGCGTTAAGGTTACTATCTGAGTATCGCTGCCGTTATCGTTGTAATCGTTTGCAAGTATGCTGCCAGTTACAACCGAGTTGAAAACAATTGAAAAATCGTGGGCGTAATTTTCACCGACAGAAAAGTTAAGCGTATTATCCGCAAGACTTTCGCCAAATGCAAGTTCAAGTTCCATACAGGTTCCGCCTATAAAGAAATAACCTTTGGTCTCGGAACTGCCAGAAGAAAGCATCAAATTGAGCTTTTCGTAACCGCTGTCCGTAAGGAAAAACCTTACATAATGGTTGCCGCCCATTGCTGTATAAGCTACGCTTTTAAAATAATCGCCGAATTTGTCTTTTATAGGAATTAACGATTTCGCATTTTCGTCCTTACCGTCGCGGAGGTCGAGTTCACCGCTTTTTGTAAGATAATTAACCGTGGTCCCAATAAGCGACTTCTTATTTTCCGCTGACGAACTGTCTCTACCGGTAAATTCCGCGTAATTGAAGTTAGTGGGAACGGAAACTCTTATCGCGTAATCGTCCATAACGCTGACAGAATAAGCCGAATAGCCCTTTTCGCCGAATCTTGCAGAAAGAATTTCCGCATCTTTTGTTACGCTTGCTTTAAACGCCGCATCTTCCGAAAGCTTGTCCTTTTCAACGTATAAACCGCCGTGGCGCTCGTATTTCGCCTCAGCCTCTTCCTTGTCGCCCTTTGCAAGCAGATTGTATTCCGATTCAGAAATGACACCTTCGGGATAAAGCATAGAATACGCTTCACCCGTCAAATCTCCGCCCAAATTTATCGCGGTGATAAAGGAATTATATCTTTCTACCTCATTGAGGGGACATGATATCGTAGCAAATAGCGATAATATTACGACGGCTGCAACTAACAGAGCGGTCAAAATCGCTGATTTTACCTTACCCATCTCTACTCCTACATTATTTCCGCAAAACTTTTAAACACTGTCGCGGAGAACTGTTAATATAACTTACTATATTATAGTAAAAAACTTTTAAGCCGTCAATAAATTTCGGTTGCCTATAAAGAAATTAACCGAAATAAAGGCGGCTTTCGAAATTATTTTTTAGATTTTTTATGCGCTAAAACGTGCATTCCGCATTCTATACGCTTTTTCATCATCTCGCAGGTAGATTTATAAGGCTTATTGATATCGCCCTCGAAATGATAATTGTTAGCCGAACAGCCTCCGCTGCATATAAATTTTGCAAAACAATCGCCGCATTCTTCCCTTGTAAACAAACAGGAGTTAGCAAATTTTTCTCTTATATTCTTATCGAGTTTGCCGTCGTAAACATTGCCCATCAAAAAATTTTTATCTCCTGCAAACTGATGGCAGGGATAAATATCACCGTTGGGCGTAACCGAGAAATACTCGTTTCCCGCGCCGCAGGCGGAAACTTTTTTCTGCAAACACACACCGCCGTCAAGGTCTACGTTGAAATGGAAAAAGTTAAAGCCCTCGCCGTTATCGAATTTTTCGAGATATTTATCACAGAGGTTTTCATACTCTTTAAGAACGGTAGGTATATGCTCTGACTTGATTTCAAGGTCTTCTATGTCGGTAACAACGGGTTCCATTGATATACTGTCAAAACCGCTTTCCGCAAGAAAAATCACGTCTTTTGAAAAATCAAGGTTTTTGGCAGTGAAAGTACCGCGGACGTAATAACTTTTACCGCCTCTGCTACGCACGAATTTTTTAATATTTTCAATGACTAAATCAAAACTGCCTTTACCGTTTTTAGTCTTTCTTATCGCGTCGTGCACTTCTTTTCTGCCGTCAAGGGACAAGACTACGTTTTCCATTTCCCTATTGAAGAAGTCAATCGCGTCGTCATCAAGCAATAAAGCGTTCGTAGTAGTGGTAAACAAGAATTTTTTGCCTGCTTTTTCCGCCTCGCTACGAGCATAAGCAACTACATTTTTAATAGTTTGCAGACACATTAACGGTTCGCCGCCGAAGAAATCGACTTCAAGCATTTTTCTATTGCCACTGTTTGCAATAAGAAAATCAATAGCTTTTTTTGCTGTTTCCTCGCTCATAAATTCGCGAGCGGAATGATAAGCGCCCTCATCGGCAAAACAGTAGCGGCAACGTAGATTGCAATCATGGCAGATATGCAGACATAAAGCCTTTACTTCGTTTGATTTTAAAGGGTAAGTCTTTACTTCCTCACGCAAAAAAAATCCTTGCTGTGCAAGCGCGGCAAGGTCGCTTTCAATCTCTTTCAGTTTTTCTTCGGTAAGTTCAGGCATATCGCCTTTCTTTTCGTATTTCGCTTTTACGAACTGTGCTGTAAGTTCATCGCACTCGTGCAGACTGCCGCTGCCAGAATCGTAAATATAATGTGTATCTTTATAGTTAAAAACGTGTACCATTTAAGACAAAAAGGAGCAGAGAATTTTCTGCTCCCGACCTTTTAATTTTTAATTAAGCGTTCTTTTCGGGGTTCTGTTCTCTTGTAACCCTCTCGCAACTCTGGTTGCCCACCGTGCAACTTGTTTTGCAAGCCGACTGGCATGTGCTTCTGCATTCGCCGCAACCCGTAACCTTCTTTTCGGCAGGTTTAGCTATAGTTTTAATCATAATTAAGCTTCTCCTTCTATCTCATTTATTAAATTATAAAATAAGGAGAACAAAAAAGCAAGTAAATTATACACTTTTTTTAATGTTGACGGCAATTATACCTGAAACCGCGCCGGCGACCGCGCCCAAAACGAGCTCAACCAAAAACAGCCAACTTATTGAAAACGACATTGATATGAGGCTGAACACTAAAAAAGTAAGAACAACCGATATAAGACCGTGAATAAGACCTTTTATAAGCCCTTTTCCGCCTCTTATAAACAGCAAACCGCCTGCCGCAACAGATAAAACTTTAAATACCTGATTTACGGGTTTAACCGCTGTAAGCGGAAGAGAAAACAACTGGATTATCAAAGTAAAAATAAGTACAAAAACAAGCGAGAAAAGCACGGCGGCAAGAACCGATTTTAAAACCTGAAAAATATTAGTGCGCATAATAAAACCTCCGCTTTAATCTATGCGGAGGTTTATCATTTTAGAATTTTATCTGTTTTTCTTCTTCGTTATTTTTATCTTTTTTCTTTGATTTTACCATCTCGGGTTTAGTTGCGGTTTCTTCTGCGACAACTTCCTCTTTAACCTCAGCGGCAACCTCTTCAGTGACAACGGGGGCGGTCTCAGTCTGTTCTTCGACAACGGTCTCACTTACGGAAGAAACTTCTTCTTTGGGGTCTTCCTTTGCTTCGAGTTTCTTATCGACTACCGCATCTGTCTGATAAATAGCCTGTCTGTCAAACTTAATATAGCTTTTGCCGGAAAGTTCGGTTCCCGTTTCAAGAACAAAAGTATTTTCTTCGTTATCAACTTCAACGACTATTCCGCAAATACCGCCAATGGTCTTTACCTTATTGCCTGGCTTGACTGCGTTAATCAAATCCTGAGCGTCCTGCTCCTGCTTTTTACGTTTTTTGTTCGTAAGGAAATAGAACACCGCGATTACAACGATTAAAAGTACGACGATGCCGAGCATAATGTACTGCGAATATCCGGGATTTTCACCTTCAAGTAAAGTTGCTAACATAATAACTCCAAAATCTTAATTTATTTTACTATAATATTTTTTATTGCTTTTTGCAAGCGTTTTTAAACTTAATTTAGACGATTGCACAAAACTTTCATATTTTTCATATGTAAATCATCACATACTGCCGAATTCCTGATAGAATTCCGCCGCAAAATCGTTTAAACTGTCAGCAAAAATCGCTTCCCTCATATCCGACATAAGTTTGTGCAAAAATGTAATATTGTGTAAACTTAACAGCATAGACGCGAGCATTTCGTTTACGTTTATAAGATGTCTTAAATAAGCTTTGGTATAATTTTTACAGCAATAACAATCGCATTTTGCATCAATCGGAGAAAAATCTTCAGAGTAAACAGCGTTTCTTACAACAGCTTTCCCTTTGGACGTAAAAGCCGTGCCGTTGCGCGCGATACGGGTAGCAAGCACGCAATCGAACATATCTATCCCTCTTTTTACTCCTTCGATAAGGCAGTCGGGACTGCCCACGCCCATCAAATATCTGGGGACAGAATCAGGGAGAACAGGCTGCAACAGGTCAAGAATTTCATACATTCTCTGTTTAGGTTCGCCTACCGAAAGTCCGCCTATCGCTATTCCGTCGGTTGCAAAAGGCTTCGCACGGCGCAAACTTTCAAGCCGCAAATCGTCGTACATATTGCCCTGCACTATAGGAAACAACGCCTGGTCGTCGCGCGTTTTGGCTTTTATACAGCGTTCAAGCCAACTTGAAGTCTTATCCATAGCCGCTTCCGCCTGTGAATGGGTATAACCGTATTCACTGCATTGGTCAAGCTGCATTATTATATCCGCGCCGAGGTTTTCCTCTATCGACATAACTTTTTCAGGTGTAAAAAGATGTTTTGAACCGTCGATATGCGAATTGAAATAAACGCCTTCGTCCTTAATTTTATTGAGTTTTGTCAAAGAAAAAACCTGAAAACCGCCACTATCCGTTAAAATAGGTTTATCCCAATTCATAAATTTATGCAGTCCGCCGGCTTTTTGTACAAGTTCGTCACCCGGGCGCAAATATAAATGATAAGTATTTGAAAGAATAATCTGGGAACCGGCTTCTTTCAAATCGCGCGGATAAACGCCTTTAACTGTCGCCTGAGTACCGACAGGCATATATACAGGCGTTTTAATATCGCCGTGCGGCGTATGGAAAGTTCCTGCCCTCGCACCTGTATATTTATCAATATGTTCAAGTTCAAAATCAAAATATTTCATAAATTATAAATAAAAACTATTAATTATTTCGCAGACAATCCGTATCGCACACCCAATTTTAAGGGAAGCAGGATAAAGGAAATAAGCAAGACAAGAAGAACGCGCTTAGACTGCTGGAAGTGTATATAGATTACAAGACAAAAGCAAAACCAAATTCAACTTGGTAGCGCACCGCTTATAAAACATCGTGTCAATTATTTGCACGGGAATTGGATATAAGAGGCTTAAAACCGAGGAAGACGAGGAAGACAAGTCACGCGAGTAAAACCAAAGTAGTTTAATAAGCGTAAATAACTGAGAATTGCCACATTGCAACGCCATATTTCGACGATTATAAGACCATCATCGCATCGCCGAACGAAAAGAACCGATATCTTTCTTCAACGGCAGTATTGTACAACTTTAAAACCTCTTCCCTGCCCGTCAACGCCGCGACAAGCATTATTAAAGTGCTTTCGGGCAAATGAAAGTTCGTAATCAACGAGTGAACGCACTTAAATTTGTACGGCGGATAAATAAATATCTGAGTATTTCCGCTGCATTCTTTAACAAATCCGTGTTCGTCCGCAGCGCTTTCCAGCGTTCTTACAGAAGTCGTACCGACTGCAATCACACGTTTTCCGTCGCGCTTTGCACCGTTAATAATTTCCGCCGCTTCCGAACTTATTTCATAATATTCGGAATGCATTTTATGGTCGGTTATAATTTCTTCTTTTACAGGTCTGAAAGTTCCCAAACCGACATGCAGAAGAACTTCCGCGACTTTAACACCCTTTTTCTTGATTTTTTCAAGAAGTTCGGGAGTGAAATGCAACCCCGCGGTAGGCGCCGCCGCCGAGCCCTCCACTTTCGCGTATACCGTCTGGTAACGATTTTTATCGCGCAGTTTTGCCTTGATATAAGGCGGCAAAGGCATGCTTCCGAGCTTGTCCAAAATTTCTTCGAAAACACCGTTGTATTCGAATCTTACCGTTCTTTCGCCCGTTTCGGTGATTCCCGTAACTGTAAGAGAAAGTTCTTCCGATACGGTTAACTTTTTTCCGACTGAGCATTTTCTTCCCGGCTTTACAAGAACTTCCCACTCGTCTGCGTTAATACGTTTTAGTAACAGCACCTCTACAGTGCCGCCGTTTTCCGTTTTTGCAAAAAGCCTCGCAGGCAAAACTTTTGTATTGTTTACAACTAAAACATCGCCGTCTTCAAGATAATTAATTACGTCTTTAAAAATTCTGTGTTCGGTTCTACCGTCACTCCTGTCGTAGACGAGAAGTCTCGAACAATCCCTCGGCTCTATCGGGGTCTGGGCTATAAGCTCTTCGGGCAAATTATAGTAAAAATCGCTTTTTTTGTATTGCATATCAATCGTGTTTATCAAACAGTGAAATCTGTTCGCGTTGTTTTTCCGTTATTGAATAACCCAAATGTTCGTAACCGCCTTTAAGAATCATTCTTCCCCTCGGCGTACGCGCAATAAAGCCCAATTGCAACAAATAAGGCTCGTAAACGTCCTCAATCGTGCCGGTGTCTTCGTTTATGGTTGCAGCAAGAGTTTCAAGCCCGACAGGTCTGCCGTCGAATTTTTCTATCATTGCTCTTAAAAGCGCCCTGTCAACCTCGTCAAGTCCCAGTTCGTCCACCTCCATTTTCGAAAGCGCGTATTTTGCGTCTGAAAGAGTAACGGCAGGGTTATTGTTGATTGTGGAAAAATCTCTGACCCTTTTAAGAAGTCTGTTGGCGATACGAGGAGTTCCGCGCGACCTTTTGGAAATTTCAACGGCGGCGGAATTTTCTATATTTATACCTAAAGTACGCGCGCTCCGCAAAACGATATCTTTGAGCTCGTCAGGCGTATACATTTCAAGACGGCACAATATACCGAACCTGTCGCGCAGGGGATTTGCAATCATACCCGCTCTTGTTGTGGCGCCTATCAACGTAAATCTTTTAAGCGAAAAACGAATATTCCTTGCGCTGGGTCCCTTGCCGACAATAATGTCGAGGGCATAATCCTCCATCGCCGAATACAATATTTCTTCCACGCTATGGTTTAATCGGTGTATCTCATCGATAAATAATACATCGCCGTCATTAAGGTTTGTAAGTATCGCCGCTAAATCGCCGCTACGCTCTATGGCAGGCGCGGACGTAAGTTTAAGCTGACCGCCCATTTCGTTTGCAATAATATGCGCAAGCGTAGTTTTACCAAGACCGGGGGCGCCGTACAAAAGAACATGCTCTAAAGCTTCGCCTCTCTGCTTTGCGGCATTCATATATACTTTTAAATTTTCTTTTACCTTTGTCTGCCCGACATAGCCGTCCAAGATCTTAGGTCTTAAAACGTTTTCTTCAAAATCGTATTCGCCCTTATTGCTTTGTACAAGCCTGTCTTCCTCGGAGGTAAACTCTTCTTCGTCTTCGAAAAACATTTTTACATACCTTTAAGCGCAAGCATTAAAATTTCTTCAACAGATTGCGCGCCCTTAGCTTTAGCGCTGAAAATTGCTTTCACGCTCTCCGCACGGGTAAAGCCCAAAGTCATAAGCGCAACCACCGCGTCTTCGTCGCCGGCAGAAACTTTTACAGGAACGGTTTCACCGTCGGAATTCTGTGCGGAAGACATTGAAACTTTTTCCCTGAGTTCCAAAATTATTCGCTCAGCCGTCTTTTTACCCATTCCCTTTACGGTTGAAAGTCTTTTAATATCATTCATAGCGATTGCCGCGGCAACATCCCCTGCTTTCATTGACGAAAGTACTGAAATGCCCAATTTAGGTCCCACGCCGGAAACGGAAATCAGTTTTAAAAACATTTCTTTTTCTTCCACGCATGAAAACCCGAACAAGCTCACGCCGTCCTCGCGCATCTGCATATAAGTAAAAAGTTCGCCTTCTTTTTTTCCGGCAAGACTTTCGTATGCCGCGCCCGTTACAAGAACTTCGAAACCTATACCCGAACCCGTTTCAATCAATGCCGCTTCAGGGGATAAGGATAAAATTTTACCTTTTAAAAAACCTATCATTTTTCAACCTACTTTATATTGAAAAGCCTGCCGAAGCGCGAAGTATGCGCATGACAAAGCGCCACCGCAAGCGCGTCCGCCGCATCGTCGGGACGAGGAATTTTAGTTAAATGCAGAAGCGAAGTCACAACATGCATCATCTGTATTTTATCCGCTTTACCGTAGCCGGTTAGCGCTTGTTTAATCTGATTTGGAGTATATTCGTAAAGCCGTCCGCAATATTTTATACAGGTAAGAAGCGTAACCCCTCTTGCATGGGCGACAGGTATACCCGTAGTTATATTTTTTGAAAAAAACAACTCTTCTACAGCAATTTCGTCCGGTTTATACTTATCAAGAATTTTATTTATCCCCTCTTCAAGCATTGCAAGCCTGACAGGCAGGCTCTCATCCTTAGGCGTAAGCACAACGCCGTAATCTACGGGTACGGTATTGTCGTTTTTAAGTTTTTCGATAACGCCGAAACCCATTGTAGCAAGTCCGGGGTCTATTCCCAAAATTATCATTAAATAATATTGTAAAGTAATTTAATTTATAAGTCAACTTAAATAAATGTTTGTCTTATAATTAGCTCAAAGTAAAACCCACGCCTGAACGGCGTGGGTCCGATTATTTGATTTACATAGCAGGTCCCGTTGCGGAAGGAACATACACCCTTGCCGCAAGCTCTTGATTCAAAGCGTACAACCCCTTTGCATCATGCCCGAAAAGTTCGTATTTTTTAATCATATCTTCGGCGTTCTTTTCTTCTTCGCCCTGTTCTTTGATAAACCAGTCAAGGAACTGCATTGTCTTGAAATCTTTTATAGCGAACGCTTCCGCATATATATTATTGATTAAAGAGGTAACATATTGTTCGTGCTCGTATCCTGCCTCCAAAGGGTCGGAAAGTTTTACAAGTTTTTTATCGGGTTTTGCTATCGCCTCAAAACTAACGTTAATGCCGTTATCGATAAGATATCTTCTCATCATCATAGCATGGTCGCGTTCTTCCTGCGCCTGCACCTCGTACCAATGAGCGAAACCGTCAAGTCCTTCCCCTGCGTAATAATTTGCAAAATCAAGATAAAGATATCCCGAATATAATTCTTTATTTACCTGCTCATTTATAAGTTTTGCTATTTTATTATTTAACATAATTTTGACCTCCGTATTAACTTAATTTAATAATACCACTAATTTTTTTATTAGGCAACAAATTTGAAGAGTTTTGCAGAAAAAGCAATTGCCCCCGTAATATGCCGCAAATAACGCTATTTTTGATAGCTTTTTGCCAGCTTTTCAAATGCGGGAAGCGCACGGCTAAGCATCTTAGGCGAAACGCAGTATGATACCCTGGCGTAACCTTTACAGCCGAAATCGTCGCCCGCCACAATCAAAATTTCGTACTCCTTAGCCTTTTCACAAAAAGCTTTTGCGTCTTTTTCAGGCGATTTTACAAACAAATAAAACGCACCGTCAGGCTTAACGACGTCAAATCCATACTTAATAAGCGAAGAATACAATAAATCACGGTTATTTTTATAAACCGAAATGTCTGAGGTAACGTTATAAACTCTTTTTATAAGCTGCTGAAATAAGTTTGGCGCGCATACAAAACCTAGCGAACGGCCGGCGCCGCAAATAGCGGCATATACATCCGAAAACTCAGGAATTTTATTATTGACCCCTATATATCCTATTCTTTCGCCGGGAAGAGACAAACTTTTAGAATACGAATAACACACAAGACTGTAGGTATAATAGTTCATAACATAGGGAACTTTTATGCTTTTATCGTAAACCAACTCTCTGTACGGCTCGTCCGCAATCAAAAAAATAGGATTATCAAACTTTTCTGAGTACTTTTCAAGAATTTTTGCAAGCTTTTTTATTTCCTCTTCGGTGTACACTACGCCGCTCGGATTATTTGGAGAATTAACGATTACCCCCTTAGTATGTGCCGTTATCGCGCTTTCAAACTTCTCAAAATCTATTTTGAAAGTATCCTCGACACAGTCCACCGCAACAAGTTTTGCGCCGGCGTTTTCGGCAAAAATTCTGTACTCGGGAAAGAAAGGCGCAAATGTAATAATTTCGTCCCCATTGTTGACCAAAGCGTTTAACACAATAGTAAGCGATGCCGCCGCGCCGCAAGTCATATAAAAACAGTCTGCATTTAAACTTGTCCCGAAACGCTCGTTAGTATAATCTGCGATAGTTTTGCGAACGCTGAAATCGCCTTGCGCCGAAGTATAACCGTGCAAAAATACGGGGTCGTAAGTTTTCAAAATTTCAACCAACTCTTCGGTTACTTTTTCAGGAACAGGCACGCTCGGATTCCCGATTGAAAAATCAAAGACGTTGTCCTCCCCTATTTCGGCTTTACGCGCTTTACCGTATTCAAATAATTCCCTTATTGAAGAACGGACTTTACCTAACCGAACATTTTTTTCGTTAATCATTTTGGCTCCTTTTATCTTGAATAGTTAAATTATACCACAATAAAGACGCCATTACAACAAGAAATTGAAAAGTATTTTGTAATAGATTTTTCTTAAAATTATGAAAAACATAATCATTCGTTTAACGCCGACAAATAGTAATTTTTATCCTAGCCGATTTACAGAGTTAGTAAAGCAATAATATTTATAAATCTTTAAGCGCTATTAATACAAAAAAACGCCCTGACACAAGGTGCAGAGCGCTTTATCCTAATTCATTAATCAGCCTGTAAGAGACTTCCTGAAATTTTCCATTATTTTATTTTCTATTCTTGATACCTGAACTTGCGAAACACCTAACATTGTAGCTACTTCGCTCTGTGTCATATCCCTGAAATACCGCAAGATAATAACTTTTCTATCACGTTCGGGCAAGCCTTCGATTGCCGTTTTTAACTGCAAAGAATCTATTATGTCCTCCTGATTATCCTCAACGGGCAATTTTTCAAGAAGTTCCTGTCCCTTTTCGTCTTTGTAATCTCCCTGATTATATATAGAGACGGGCATTCTTGTGGAACCCATTGTAAAGACAACTTCGCTTTCAGGCATATTGAACTCGGAAGCAATCATTTTCACCGTGGGCTGAACACCGTGTTCTACCGCATAATCTTCAATAAACTTATTAATCTGCTTTGCACAGCTTTTTATTGCGCGCGAAACTTTTATACTTCCGTCGTCGCGCATAAAACGCTTTATTTCGCCTGCAATCATAGGTACGGCATAGGTAGAAAAACGAACGCCGAAACTTTCGTCAAAACCTCCTATCGCCTTTAAAAGCCCCATACTTGCAAGCTGATACAAGTCATCGTATTCCACGCCTTTATTTAAGTATCGCCGTACTATGCTTTTTATTAAGTTGTTGTTTTCAACGATAAGCGTTTCCTTAGCCGAGGCGTCGCCGAGCTTCGCCTTGCGGATAAATTCGTTCGTCGTTTCAACGTCAAGCATTCTCCACTTCCGCTTTAAAACTTTTGGTCATATACACAACCGTACCCTCGCCCTGTATGGAATTGACCTTGAACTCATCCATAAACGTCTGCATTATGGTGAATCCCATTCCCGAGCGCTCGTCCGACGGAGCCGATGTAAAAAACGGTTGAACCGCCTGATTTATGTCGGCAATTCCCTTTCCCGTGTCGCTGACCTTGATATGTAGGCAGCCGTCTTCTATTTCGCATTCAACGGTTACCAACCCCAAATTACCTTTATACGCATGCACCGTACAGTTAGTTACCGCCTCGGATACCGCCGTCTTTACATCTGACAAATCGGAAAGGCTGGGATTGAGTTCAAGGCAAAAGGCAGCCACGGCGTCTCTTGCAAACGCCTGGTTGCGAGGCAGTGAATAAAATTGAAGTTTCAAATAATTTTTAGTCATATTTTTTATCCTTTACTCTGCTTTGGGTATCAGCGAATATATTCCGCTCAAATTCAGAATTTTGTCTGCCGCGAGGTTCGGCTTATCGACATATAGCGGTATAGAAAGTTTTGCCGCTTTTTTATACCTGCCTATTAAAAAACCTATACCCGTCGAATCCATAAAAGCGACTTCTTCAAGATTGATAACTATTTTTTTTGCGCTGAGGTTGTCTTCGATTAATCTGTCACATTTAACGCGTGCGGACTGAGACGAACATTCGTCCATTTCGCCGGAAAGACTTATGTACAGTATTTTGTTTTTTGAATATCCTGTTACCGTCATTAATTTTTCTCCGTCGTTTTTTTAGAATATTACTATAAATATTGTGTTGTATTTTAAAATAAAAGGACGAAAATTGAAAAGTTTTGTAAATAATTGCCCCTTGAAAGAGTATTCAACGCGCGCTTTGAAAATTTTAAAAAGTTTTAGAAATTTATGTTGAAATAGCCCAAAAAATTACTTGACAAAATTCCGCGGTTATATTATTATATCTTAGCGTTATGCGTTAGGCATAGCTCCCTTTAAGGGCCTTTAGCTCAGTTGGTTAGAGCGGTCGGCTCATAACCGATTGGTCCGCGGTTCGAGTCCGTGAAGGCCCACCACTCAAATTTGCAGGCTAAAAACCGGAATTTGTTCGGCAATGCGGTTTTGGTTAAACAAACCAATCCGTGAAATTGATAAGAGCATTATCAATATAGTTTTCTTAACTTAATAAGAAATTATTTGGCCCTATAGCTCAGTTTGGTTAGAGCGCCAGCCTGTCACGCTGGAGGTCGACGGTTCGAGCCCGTTTGGGGTCGCCAAATTTTTTTAGACGTCTTTTTAAAAGACGTTACGCCTCGGTAGCTCAGATGGTAGAGCGGTGGACTGAAAATCCATATGTCGGCGGTTCGATTCCACCCCGAGGCACCACCCGAACGGGCGGAATGCTGGTGTAGCTCAACTGGCAGAGCAGCTGATTTGTAATCAGCAGGTTGTGGGTTCGATTCCAATCACCAGCTCCACTTTACCCCGTTTTTACGGGGTAAAATTTAATATGGGCGGATTGCAGAGTGGCCAAATGCATCAGACTGTAAATCTGACGTCTCCGACTTCGGTGGTTCGAATCCACCTCCTCCCACCAAAAAACGGGGTAAAATCAAACGATTTTGCCCCGTTTTTGTTTAAAATTAACCATTTTTTAAACTGTACCCCAAAATTACCCCAAAAAAATAAAAAGCCTTTGAAATCATATTCCGCACGGTAACCGTGCGGTTTTTTTAATAAAACAGTTGACGGTTCTATGCGAGCGTGCTAAAATAAAAACACAACAAGGTTGACCTTAAAAATGGTTAGCCCAAGTTAAAGTTAAAAAATAACCGCTCTCGGGTGCTAAACGGGACAGTTATTTTTTATTCTTACAGTTACCGCATGTTTTTAACGATATAGCTACTTGTAAAAAGCAATGTAAATTGCCGTTGATAGAATAAACTTATTCTGCTATAATACAATTATGTTACCGAAGAATTTATTAAGCGCAAAAAACCGCGGCGAATTACGCGCTTGGCTTACTGAAAATTACAATAAAGAAAAAGAATGTTGGGTCATAGTTAAGCGTGGAAGACCGCAAAACGATGATATTTTCTGGTATATCGACGCCGTGGAAGAGGCAATGTGTTTCGGGTGGATTGACAGCACTACCAAACGACTTGACAACGGTATAACTGCCCAAAGATTAGCACCGCGCAAAAAAAATTCTTTATGGTCGGAATTGAATAAAGAACGTTGTCGCAGAATGGAAAAATTAGGACTAATGACCGACGCAGGGCGAGCCGTTTTACCTGATTTGTCACCCTCCGGCTTCATTATTGATAATGATATTCTGAAAGCATTGCAGGCTGATTTAGTTGTATGGAGTAATTTTTTAAGTTTTCCGCCACTTTATCAGTGTGTAAGAATCGATACAATTCAAATTAAGAAAAAACAGCCTGAACTTTTTCAAAGCCGTTTGCAAAAATTTGTTGACAATACACGAAAAAATATAATTTACGGCGAATGGAATGACAACGGGCGGTTGCTCGATTATTAGATTTAAATTTTATTACGTTTTCTCTCGGGTGCAAGTTCAAGCGGTCTTTTGAGGCGACACCTCTTCTTCTGCCTATTAAGAACGAACTTCACGGTTCGTTCTTTTCATTTGTGTCAAACACTTACAACTGTACCACTATGTTTTATTATTTAACTGCTTGAAAACGCAATCCGTCTGTGCTATAATATCCATACTCTTATAAAGAATTAAAAATAAATCATTCGTGGTGAGTAATGAAAGATAAAGCGTTGGTTGTAATAGATATTCAAAACGACATAACAAAAAACTATAAAGAAATTATCGGCAACATAAATGCCGCCGTTGATTGGGCTGTTGATAATGATATCCATATAGTATATATAAAACATAATAATTTATCAGCCTTAACGCGAACGTTTAAGCCAGATACCCGTGGCGCTGAATTAGTTCCGGATATGAAAATTGCGTCCGAAAATATATTTGTAAAAAGCAAAGGCAACGCTTTGACAAGCGAAGGATTTGCCGCTTTTATTAATGAAAACGGAATAAAAGAGTTTTTTATAGCCGGCGCTGACGCCGTTGCCTGTGTAAAATCAACTTGCTATAATATGGCAAAAAGCGGATTTACGGTTCATGTTTTATCCGACTGTATAACCAGTTACGATAAAAAGAAAATCCCCGAAATGTTAAAATACTATGAGCGTAATAATTGCCATATCGAAACGTTAAACAGCTTAAAAGACAATTTGTAAAGCATTAAGTACTTTTACTTAAACAAAACGTAAAATACGCGACGATACAGGTATAAAAAATGCAAATTGAAATAATTACTTTAAACGGCATAACAACAGCCCATGTTACAGCAGACGAAAGGGTTATAATTGACGCGCAAACCGCACTTGATTTAATGATGACCGTTAAGTACGAAACAGGAACTGAAAACATAGCTATTTCTAAAAATTTGATTGTCGATGATTTTTTTATTTTAAGTAGCGGTCTCGCAGGCGAAATATTGCAAAAATTTATCAACTACGGTTTCCGCATTGCAATCTACGGCGATTTTTCAAAATTCACAAGTAAGCCTTTAAAAGATTTTATGTATGAAAGCAATAAAGGACGCGACATATTTTTTACCGACAGTTTAGAAAAAGCAACAGAAAAACTGACAAACGCAAAAAAGCACTGAAGTTTAATCAGTGCTTTTTAAATTTCAAATTATTTTAGATTTCTACCTATACAAACAGGCAACATTATAATTTTAATATTGAAAAATTTGAAGATTATGATATAATGAAGTTATCGGCAAGCATTAAAATCATTTTATAAAAACAGTTTAATTCAGTTTGCCTTTACTTAAAATCCACAACAATCGGAGAACTTTTTATGAACGTTGAAACTGTTATTGCTATTGTAACCGCAGGCATCGCACTGCTTACCTCTATCGTAAGCTTTTCATATAATCTTATTCAAAACAGGAAAGACAGAATACAGAAAGTAATTCTTGACAACAGGATTAAGTATATGAACGAAATTCGTGAAGGTTTTACTTGTTTTATAGGCTTGGCTAACAGCGAAGCTGTAAGACATGCTTGTAATAACCCCGAAATTATGAAAATTTACACCTCCTCATTGTTTAACGGTTACGGAAAAATCAAAACTTATATAAAGCCTTTTTATAAAATAGACAATGAGTTGTTGACTGCGTTGGATAAGCTTTACAATTCCATTCTCTGCGCGCTTAACGGCGGCGAAAACAGTCCGACCGAAATTGACGATTTAAGTAAAGATTTCGCAGATAAATACCTTGTGTACGATTGGGCTTATTGGAAATATATTCAACGTCAAAAAGAGGGCAATTTTATGAACAGCGACGACGCGTTTGACAATGTTTACTATGAATTTAAGGAAGAAATAAAAAAGAATACTTTTTAAATTTTTATATAATAAAGCTAAAATATTTATACTGATAAACAGATTACACGATACTAAAACCTAATTCTTGGTATGAAAAAGAAATTTCATTTAAAAAATCTGCTTACAGCAACCAATATACTAATTTTGATATTGATTTTGCTGTATGTTTTAGACAAATATTTACCTTTCCCAAATAATTATAACGGTTTCAGCGCATGGGATAGCGAGCGTTCGCCTGCTTTAAACTATATTTCAGGCAGCTGCGGCGGTTTGCTGACAAATTATCTGGCGTTGGGCGGAATGCTCCAAAACGGTTATGCAATATACAGACATATCACAGCGGCTTTTCTTCACGGACGTTTACTTTACCTTATAACAAATATTGCAGGGCTTTATTTTATAGGTAATTACGCGGAAAAACGCTTCGGCCGGATACTCACTTATCTTATATTTTTAATTGTCGCTTTTACGGAAAGCTTTATAACCACCCCTCTTTACTGTGCAATTGCGCCCGATAAATCACAGACAACGTGGGCGGCGGTAAGCACAGGCGCGTCCGGCGGTATTTTCGGCTTAATCGGCTTTACGCTTGCCGCGCTGTTTTTTGACATTAAAAGCTTTAAAAAGATAGGCATACCGACAATTATCGTTTCTGCAATTTACGGAGTTTTGACAACTTATATTACAAGCTTCGGCTTTACAACCGTCTGCCATAATGTAAGTTTGCTTATCGGGCTTTTTTTAGGAACCGCGATAATTTTACCGTTTTTTCTTCTGAAAAAAGGTAAATTTGCACCGAAGGCAGAAAGCTTTCAGGCAATTGAAAGTTCAGATTTAAAAAAAACGGACGATATTGGGTAAAATATTTATTTCAGTTTAAAATCTATTTAAAATAATGCAATTCTACTTATATTCGACTTTAATCTATTGCAAGCGCGTTTGAAAAAAGTTAGAATATCCTTAAAAAAGAGTGTTTGAGGAGAATAACAATGAATAATTTCGGTGAATTTCTATATTCATTGCGAAAAGAAAAAGGAATGACGCAAGCAGAACTTGCAGACGCTTTGGGCGTAACAAATAAAGCAGTTTCAAAGTGGGAAACGGGCGAAGCTATGCCTGAAACCAGCCTATTATTGCCTATTTCACGCATATTCGGCGTAACCGTAGACGAACTTTTAGACGGAAAACGCGCAGAGGCACACCGCGACAGCGACGAAAGACATAACGAAGGTGATTCGAAAGAATATATAAAAGAGCACTTGTTTTCACGCGGAAAAGACGACGAACCCAAAACTTTATTTGAAAAAATATGCGGTTTTGTATGCGCAACCGTGTTCTTGTTTGGCGTTGCAACATATTTTACGATTGCCGGACTTACTGATATTTGGCATCCATACTGGGTTATTATTCCTTCAGCCGCGTTCTTCTGCGCGATTCTCGGAATAATATTCGATTTATTCAACAGCAGAAAAAGGAATTCAAAAATTTCCAAAGGAGAAAACCCTTACACCAGCGCAGTATGCGGAATAATAATGCTTACTTGTATCATTGCCTATCTGAATATCGGCGCACTGCTTGAACTATGGCATCCTTATTGGATAATAGTCGTAATAGGCGGCGTATCTTGCGGAATTATTGGCACCGTAGGAGAAATAGTTTTCCATAAAAAAATTAACAAATAAATGTCAGGCGAACGGATTTAATTATTCGTTCGCTTTAATTTTAAACTCAACTTGATTTTTTTAATATGGAAATAGTATAATGTATTAAACAAATCAAAGGGGTTCGAATATGAGTTCTTTTAAAGATTTACGCATTGTAGATAATTTTTACCAAACATCGGCGTTCTTTCCTATGCCCACTATAATTGTCGGCACTGTTTCAGAGAATGGAACAACCAATTTAGGCGCATACTCCCTTTGCTTCCCCTATTACGTTGCAGGTAAAGATTTTTACGCTATGATTTTAGAAAGCCGTAACAGCTCGAACACAGCGCAAAACATACTGCGCGGAAGCAAAGTCTCACTCAATTTTATTACCGACGATAAAAAGTTTTTTAAAGAGGCTGTACGCCTCGGGTTCCCCGGCGAAACAACCGAAGAAAAAATGAAAAACTGTATTTTTACGCTTGAAAACGGGCTTGCCGATGGTATACGCCCTAAAATTGTTAAAGAAGCTTATCAGGTGTTTGAATGCACCTGGGACAGCGAACTTGAAAACGCATATAAAAATAAAGCCGGCAGGTTGGAAGGCTATGACCCTCCTTATCGTAATTTCAACGGAATAACAAGCAAATTCGGCGCCCATTTCATCCTTAAAATAGACAAAATACTGATGAAAGAAAAATATTATAACTCTATAATTAACGGCGTAAAAGCAAAGGATTTCCCCTCCGTTCCCGTCGACTACGGCTATCGTGACAGTACTAATTTTTGGTGTTCGCCCTTTAAAAAGCCTTTCCCTGAAAAAATACAAGTCAAAGAGGGCGATATAAATTCCGTCAAATATGCCGCTAAGCGCATCAACCCCGAAGTTACCTTTACAGACGAGTCGTGCGCAAAACTGACCAAGATACCACGTATTTTCTTAAAAGCCGCACTAACGCAAATGGTTGAAATTGCCAAAGAAGAAGGTTTTAAAGTTATAGACGAAAAGGAACTTCAAATCATTAACGATAAACGCCGAAAAGAGAAAAAATAAAGTGCACACATTTAAAGCAATAATCATCGGGGGCGGACCTGCCGGCATCTCCACCGCATTGAATTTAATAAACTTAGGTATTACTGATATTCTTGTCGTGGAAAAGCATATATTCCCCAGATATAAATGTTGCGCAGGTTATATAACCGCAAAAACAAAAAAAGTTTATGAAAAATTGGGTTTGAAAGTTGAGGACTGCCACTACTCCTTAATTAAAGATTTTAAAATTTTATATAAATTTAAATCAAAACTGAAAATTGTCAACAAGTTTTTGTATACCAACCGACGTATTGACCGCGTTGAGCTTGACGATTCTTTTTACCGATTGGCGGTTTCAAAAGGAATTGACGTGCTTCAAGGCTTAAAAATTACAGCGCATAACAAAGAAGAAAACAGCATTGAACTTTCGGACGGCAGTAAACTTTATTACGAAAATCTTATTTTTGCAGACGGAACTTGCGGCTTCGGAAGCCGATACCAAAAAAACAGAAAAAGAAATATTGCAATGCAGCTTACGTTCGAAAATGACGCGGCGGAGGCGATTGACATACATTTCGGCATAACTAAGCGTGGCTATGCGTGGGTTAGTTCTTACGGCGGAATCACTAACGTCGGAATGACTGACGTTTATAAATCGGCAAAAGACTATAAATCTGTTTTTAAAAAGTTTCTGCAAGATTTGAACCTGAACGCAGATATCGAAAACCTGAAATCGGCTTTTACGCCTATCGGAGTAGGTAAAGCAGTTATAAACGGTAATGTGTTCTTTGTCGGAGATGCCGTAGGCGCTTGCGACCCTTTAACGCTGTCGGGGCTGAGATACGGGCTGAAAAACGGTGAATATTGCGCCCTTGCAATTGCGAAAGGAAATAATAAAATTTACAAAAAGCATATAAGAAAGTTTAAAATAAAATTTGCTTTTATGAAAATTTTATTAAAGGTTTTCTATCTTAAATCAACCTTATTCATAGTATTTAACGTATTCTGCCGATGTTTCGGCAATTCGGTTGCCAAAATTTTCAACAACTTTTTTGTTAATAAAAAATAAGAAACGCCGTCCGCAATTTTATGCGGACGGCATTTTCTTAAATAAAATTTTTTGCAGTAATCAAATTTATTTTTTGTCATTTACAGAAGCACCGCTTTTACCACAACTGCTGCAAGAAGAGCATTCGGAACAGTCGCAACAGCCGCCTTTGCGCTTAACTTTCCTATAAATCAAATAACCGACCGCCGCAAGAGCCGCGACGCAAACAACTACTATCACTGCAATATCTATTCCGTTCATTTAATTATCCCCGTCTTTCTTTTTTCTTTTAAAAATCTTTGTTATATCGAATTTTCCCGTATTGCGCAAAACTATGAACACAGCCGCTATCGCAAAAACTGCCGCCCAAACCGCAAGCGGCCAAATCCAGCTGCCGACGGTGTATACCATTGCGCCGATAACATAACTTGCCGCAACCCAGAAAAGAAGAGTCCACCTGAACTTACCTTTGGCAAGTTCGCCTTTTGCCGCTGCACAAGCCGCAAAACAGGGTATTGTAGTCATATTAAACGCAATAAATGCAATAAGCGCCGCTACAAATTCCTGCCGTCCTATGCCGCTGTCAGTCGTTATAATATTTATAAGACCTGCAAATTCTTCTATTCCGTCCTCCGTTCCCACTCCGGCATACGCGCTTATACAAATCGCCAAAGTCGTAAACGTTGCAATTACGTTTTCCTTTGCCACAAGACCGGTAATCGCGGCAACCGCAAATACCCAACCGAACTGACCGAGTTGCGAACCGAAGCCAAGCGGCGTAAATACGGGCTGTAAAAACATACCAATCGACGCCAAAATGGAATCCTGCATTTCTTCGTCGGGAAGGAAATTCCAATTCCAGCTTAAATGCGATAAAAGCCAAATAATTATTGTCGACGCAAAAATTATCGTAAACGCTTTTTTTACAAAGTGTTTGGTCTTATCCCATAAATGAAGCATCAGATTTTTGAAACGCGGCATATGATATGACGGCAGTTCCATTATAAACGGCGGCGTTTCGCCCTTAAGTGTTGTATTGCGCATTAAAAGCACGCATATTATTGCGGCGCACACGCCAAGCACATACATACCGTATGTTATTAAATCTGCGTTGCCTATACCGAAAGCCATAACAATTCCGCCCGCAACGGCAGTAAGAATCGGCAATTTTGCTCCGCACGAAAAGAAAGGTATTACTCTGATTGTAGCCGTTCTCTCTTTATCGTCAGAAAGTGTTCTTGTATTTATTGCCGCAGGAACCGAACAGCCGAACCCCATAATCATAGGCATAAACGCCCTGCCCGAAAGCCCGAAACGACGGAAGATTCTATCCAAAACAAACGCTATACGCGCCATATAACCCGAATCTTCGAGTATAGAGAAGAATAAAAACAAAGTTAAGATTTGGGGAAGAAAACCGAGTACCGCAAAAATACCGCCGAGTATTCCGTCGCCCACAAGCCCTGTAGCCCATTCGGCGGCGCCGCCGTTTACCATAAGAGTAACTACGCCGTCTGAAATATGGTCAAGGAACAAATTTAGAAAATTTGTAAGTATTACGCCCGGGGAAAATACCGTACCGTCATAAAATACAGCCAAAATTTCAACGCCGAAATTGTTGTAAACCGTCTCTCCGTCAACTTCTGCGGCAAGTCCCAAGTCAACAAGCGTCGGCATCCACGCCTGCCCTTCGGTAAAACCGTTTAAAAATAAAAGATTTTCAGAAAAAGTTAAATGGAAAATTGAAAGAAGTATTAAAAGAAAAACAGGGATAGCCCATATCCTGTGGGTCAATACTCTGTCGATTTTATCGGACTTTGTCAATATATTTTTATTCGTCCTGACCTTTACGCTTGACAGTTTTGCCGAAATATATTTATACCTTTCGTCTGCTATTACGGCTTCCAAATCCTCTCCGTCTGATAATTTTTCAAGCGTATCGGAAGCGCCTTTCCTCTGCAATTCCAGCTCGTCGTTTTCTAAAAGCTTTATCGCATGAAACAAAGGAGACGAAACTTCCTCAGCCTTATAATAGTCGCATGCAGTTTCAAGCTTTTTTTCTAACGCTTCTTTTAAAACCGTTTCTCCTTTTCTTTCAGACGGCATTTCCGAAGCCCTTTCCATAAGCTGTTTGATTCCCCTGTTTTTAAGCGCGGAAATAGGAACGACCGGAACACCGAGTGTTTTTTCAAGGGAAACGGCATCAATCTTGTCGCCCGATTTTTCAACTTCGTCAATCATATTGAGCGCCACAATTACGGGCACATCCATTTCGAGAAGCTGGGTTGTAAGATAAAGATTACGTTCTAAATTGGTTGCGTCTATTATATTTATTATCCCGTCGGGTTTTTCGTCGAGTATGTAATTACGGGAAACAACCTCTTCGGGCGTATACGGCGAAAGAGAATAAATTCCCGGCAAATCAACAATATTTACCGAAATCTCCCCACCCTTATAAACGCCCTCTCTTTTATCAACAGTAACGCCGGGCCAATTGCCCACATGTGCAGTTGCGCCTGTCAATGCATTAAAAAGCGTTGTCTTACCGCAATTGGGGTTCCCTGCAAGCGCATAAGTTTTCATTTAATTTCAACCTCCACGCAAGATGCTTCTGTTTTGCGGAGAGTAAGCTCGTAACCCCTTATTGTAATCTCAATAGGGTCCCCGAGAGGCGCCTTTTTACGCATAATCAGTTCTGCGCCGGGGGTAACACCCATATCGAACAGACGGCGGCGCACTCTGCCTTCGCCCGTGACCGAAATAATTTTACCGCCCTCGCCGACTGTAAAATCGCTCAATAATTTAGTCATAAAAACTCCTTAAAATATTATATTTAACAAAATATAAAAATAAACCGTGGTTTATTTTTTAACCGATTTTTTTGACCCGATTTAACGGGTCATTTTTATATAGCTGTTAAGCTACAAGAATTTTACCTGCCAAAGTTCTGTCAAGGCACAGTCTGCCCTCTTTAACAACTACAATTACGTTGCCGCCGGTAGACGAAATCAAAGTTATTTTACTGCCGACTGTTATACCCAATTCCTGCAAGTGTTTTTTAATTTTATCTTCTGCGCCTATTTTTCTTACTTCCAACTCGCGGTTGGAGGGTGCGAAAGCAATTGGCATAATATTTCTCCTTACCAAAATAATTAACCTTGGTTTATATTAAATATTATATTATCAAATTATTTAAAAGTCAACTGAAAAATAACCATAGTTTAGTTTTTTTGTAAATTTTTTTATATATTGAAAAATCCCTGCGCCTTGCGGCGCAGGGATTTAATGACTTTTTAATTACTTCAATTCGGCAAAATATTTAATTGTTCTTACCATCTGCGAAGTATAAGAATTTTCGTTGTCATACCAGCTTACAACCTTAACAAGGGTCGTACCGTCGCCGAGAGGCATACATTTTGTCTGTGTAGCATCGAAAAGAGAACCGTAGGTCATACCGATAACATCGCTTGAAACAAGCTCTTCTTCGGTGTAACCGTAAGAAGCGGAAGCTGCGGCTTTCATTGCGTCGTTTACAGCTTTTGCGTCAACTTCGCCTTCGCATACAGCAATCAGCTGGGTAAGCGAACCTGTGGGAACGGGAACACGCTGTGCGCAACCGTCCAATACGCCGCTGAGTTCGGGAATAACAAGACCGATTGCCTTAGCAGCGCCCGTTGAATTGGGAACGATATTTACGGCAGCGGCTCTTGCCCTTCTTAAATCACCCTTTCTGTGAGGTCCGTCAAGAACCATCTGGTCGCCGGTGTAAGCGTGAATAGTCGTCATATAGCCTTTCTTGATTTTGCAAAGCTTATTGAGAGTATCAGCCATAGGAGCAAGGCAGTTTGTGGTGCAGCTTGCAGCCGAAATAACGGTATCGCTTGCTTTAAGCACGTTTTCGTTTACGCTGAAAACTACTGTGGGAAGGTCGTTGCCGGCAGGCGCGGAGATAACGACTTTCTTTGCACCTGCAGTGATGTGCGCGGACGCCTTATCCTTTGAGCAATAGAAACCGGTGCATTCCAAAACAACGTCTACGTCGTGCTTCTTCCAAGGAAGATTAGCAGCGTCTTTTTCTGCATAGATTTTGATGGTTTTGCCGTTGACGGTGATAGAATCCTCACCTGCAACAACAGTATCGGAATACTTGTATCTTCCCTGAGCCGAATCGTACTTCAACAGGTGAGCAAGCATTTTGGGGCTGGTCAAGTCGTTGATTGCTACAATTTCATAACCTGCAGCGTCAAACATCTGCCTGAAAGCAAGACGGCCGATACGACCGAAACCGTTGATTGCAACTTTTACATTTGCCATAAATTAAATTCCTCCGAATTTTAATGTTTTACTTATTTATTTTGATTTAAAACAAAGCAATTATAACAAACGGCTTCATTTAAGTCAACAAAAATTATCGGTAACGCAAACTTTATGCGCCATCTTGTTCCCCGTATAACATTATACAGCAAACCTTTTTCAAAGGCAATATTTTTAACATATTTTTTGAAAAATTTTACTCTGTTGCTTGAAATTTTGTCTTATATGACTTATACTTAATTAAGGTAATAATTTATCAACTAATATGGATTTAAACGGAGGTTTTTATGGCGTTGGTTTCAGCAAAGGATATGCTTGAAAAAGCAAGAAAAGGTAAATATGCGGTAGGTCAGTTCAATATTAATAATCTTGAATGGACCAAATCCATTTTACAGACGGCGGAGGAATTGAAATCGCCCGTAATTTTAGGCGTTTCGGAAGGCGCAGGCAAATATATGACGGGTTTCAAAACAGTTGCGTCAATGGTTTCCGCAATGATAGAAGAACTTAAAATTACCGTTCCCGTAGCCCTTCACCTTGACCACGGCACTTACGAAGGCTGTTACAAATGTATAGAAGCAGGGTTTTCTTCGATTATGTTCGACGGCTCCCACTTCCCCATTGAAGAAAATATTGAAAAAACAAAAGAACTCGTAAAGGTATGCCGTGAAAAGGGGCTCAGCCTTGAAGCCGAAGTCGGCGCAATCGGCGGCGAAGAAGACGGCGTTGTCGGCAAAGGTGAATGCGCAGACCCCGACGAATGCAAAAAAATTGCAGACCTCGGCGTGACTATGCTTGCCGCTGGTATCGGCAATATTCACGGGAAGTATCCCGCTGACTGGGCGGGACTTAGCTTTGAAACGCTTGCCGCCGTTAAAGATAAGGTAGGCGACATGCCGCTCGTTCTTCACGGCGGTACAGGTATTCCCGTTGAAATGATTAAAAAAGCAATTTCTTTGGGGGTTGCCAAAATCAACGTAAACACCGAATGTCAGCTTGCTTTCCAAGAAGCAACCAGAAAATATATAGAAGAAGGCAAAGATTTATCAGGAAAAGGTTTCGACCCCAGAAAACTTCTTGCACCCGGCTGTCAGGCAATTAAAGACACCGTTAAAGAAAAAATGGAAATCTTCGGAAGCATAGGCAAAGCTTAAAAATAAGATAAACGGAACGGGCAATGTGCCCGTTCTTTTTTAATTATATAATATTGTAAATATTGCGGAACAGTTCCACTTACTCCTCTTAAATAAATTTAAAAAATCTTGTAAAAACCGTTGACATTTTTCAAAACTACTGTATAATATATAGTAGTGAACAAAATTTAAAGGAGGTAAGACTATTGAACATTCAGTACAAAAAGGGTGTAATAGAACTCTGCATTCTTTCCGTTCTGAGCAAAAGAGATATGTACGGCTATGAACTTTCGGAATACATATCAAAGCAAATTGATATTTCCGACGGTACTGTGTACCCCATTTTGCGCAAACTGAAAGCCGACGGACTTGTCAAGACTTATCTGTCGGAAGACAGCGGCGGACCGCCGAGGAAATATTATGCGCTTACTCAGACGGGAATGGACAATTTTAAAAGAGATGCCGAAGAATGGCTTTCCTTTACCCGAACGGTAAATAATATGATTAAAGGAGATTGATTTTATGACTAAGGAAAACTTTTTAGAACAATTGAGAAAAGAGCTTAAATTAAAAAATGTAAGCGATATAGACGAAATCATCGCTGATTATGAAGAACACTTTGAATTTAAAGTTGAAGAAGGCAAAACCGAGGAAGAAATAGTTAAAAAATTGGCTTCGCCGGAAATTATAGCAAGAGAATATGCCGAAACTCCTAAACAGATAAACAAATTCGAACGCGGAGCTAAAATAACAGGCGTTTCTGCACTTTCAGTAGTTTTTGCTTTGATATATGCCTTTATGTGGGGTTCGGTCGCAGTTCTCGGCGCATTTGCATTGGTAGGTCTTACTACGGGATTCTGCCTGATTACAACCTTAAACATTGCAGGGCTTATACCTTTTATGCCCTACCTTCCCTCTTTTATAATCGGCATTGCGTGCTTAGGGCTCAGCGTTATTTCGGCAATCGGCTGTATTTATCTTGCACTTTACGTCAAGCAGTGGGGAAAAGCTTACTTCAGATGGTGCAAAAACACAGTAAACGGCAACGCTTACCCCTCCGTATCCATGCAGCCTAAACTTTCAAAAAGAGCCGCTTTCATACTAAAACTTACCGCAATGATAGGTCTTGCAGTTTTTGTTAGTTTCTTTGTTATCGGATATGCAACTATGTGCGTTTCAGCCGGCGGTATGGAACCCTGGCACATCTGGAACTGGTTTGTCTGAAATGTTGCCTGACGGCAATATTTTTTAGGGAAACTATTAAATATTATTTAGTAGTATACTATATTTATCGGAGAAGAAATATGATTTACAACGTTATTTGCGGTGTTAGTTTTATACTTTACATATTAATGAGCGGACTTTTAGAAAAGACGAGAAAAAAAGAACTGATTTTAAGAATTTTAAGTATAGTAATTTTTGTCTACAAAGCTACCCATTACATACTTGAAAACATAAAAGGAAATCTTTGCATCCCTGTTGAGATAAGTTGCATAAGTTATTTCCTGATACCTTTGATTTTGTCGTTCAGAATAAAAAAGCTTTACAACGTCGGCGCATTTTTCGGCATTGCCGCAGGAATAGGATATTTTGCATTTTATACTGCGTGCGGATTTACGGTTTATGAAAGTTTTTCCGTTACCGATATATTAACGGGATGTTTCTGCCACGGTTATCTTTTTGTGTGCGGTCTATACCTTTTCAAAAACTATACTTTTGCCGAAAAGGGAAAACTTTCGATATGGGTTGCACTTTTGGGAATGCTTGCTTGGGCATTGGTATTCTACGATGTGGAAATGCGAGGAATCACTTTTATTTATTACATAATAAAACCTCAGTTCCTTTTGATTTTTCAGAGTATGCCACTGAACGTAATGATAATTATGGTATATTATCTGGTGTTGGCTGTTGCTTTCTACGGCGTAGTAAAACTTTTCTATAAACTGAATTCTAACCCTAAACTTTTAAGAAAGCGGCTTTTGGCTACCGCTTGACAGAACAAACAAAAATACACCTAACCGTAAAAAGGCAGGTGTATTTTTTTAAAATCAGCACATACTGATACGGATATGAAAAGAAAAATTTTTATCTGCGCTGTATTGTTTTGTCTATTGACCGTGCTTACGCTGATTCCGGCTTGCTCACAGACGGCAAGCGGAGACACTTCGCTGAAAAGCATTACAAAGCCCTATATCGGTGAATATGAATGTGTGGAAGCAAGGTTCGGGCAAAGAGACCTGCTTGAAAAATACGACTTTATAGTTATAAATCTTCTTGACGGCAAAAAAATGGAAGTAAGCTTCAAACCTAAAGACGGAAAAAAGAAAACTTATGAAGGCAGTTACGAAGTTTCCGACACACGGGAATTTACCGGCGAGATTGGCATTTTAGGCGTAAGGTTTAAAGAGACTACAAAAATAGAAAACGGAAGTTTTATTATTACAAAAAATATTATGTCATCTCCCCTTATCTTAAAGTTTAAAATGAAATAAAGTTAAAAACGCACGGCATGCCGTGCGTTTGGTTTTTATTCGGGTTTGTAATTGCCCACAATTTCTTCAAGCCCTTCCGTATCCACTTTCTGAAAAACCGCGTTATCCGAAACAGGCATAGCTGTCGGGTCGATATCGCTTATTGACATCTGCCCGTCCTCCTGCGTTTTAGATGCAACAAGTTTTTCCGTCTCCTCATCGTAAACAACAAAATCATATTCCATTTTTACAAGATTTTTATCGGAATACATCTGCTCTAAACGCTGTTTGTTTTGGGCTTCTCTTTTTTTTCTTCTTACAGAAAGAATTATATAGACCAAAAACAACAGCAGAAACAGCGAACCGCATGCAATCACTACAATATACTTTGCATCCATAATTTTATTATAACCGCGATGCTATAATATGTCAAGTTTATTTGATTTAATCGGTAAAAGGCTGTATAATCAGATTAGTAATTATTTTACGGGAACCGAGAATGGATAAAAGAATTATAAAAACAAGACAAAGCATTAAAAACGCATTTATGCAGCTTACTTTAAATAAAGAAGCAGGTAAACTTTCCGTGACCGATATCACGGAAAAAGCCGGAATAAACCGTTCGACTTTCTACCTGCACTACGCGGATGTAAAATCTATTGCAGAAGATATCGACAAAGAATTTGCAAAAGTTATAGAAAAATGCCTTGACGGCTTTGACATCACCGATATATACGGCTCGATATATAGCTTGTTTTCCTATCTTACAGCAACTCTCGATAAAGAAGAAACAAGTAAAAACTATATTATTTTTTCAACCGAATCGGTTGAAATTGCTGAAAAGCTTAAAAATATGCTGAGCGAAAAAGCAAAGGAAGCTATTATTTCCGCTTTCCACGAAACGGATACAGGCAGACTTACCATCCCTTTAAACTACGCCGCCTCCGGCATTGTGGACAGTTACGTCAAATGGGCGCGCGCAGGCGAAAGCAGTAAACAGCTTGAAAAGCTTGTAAAAACCGTAAGCGAAATCACCGATTATATTATTGAGAATCTGACCATAAACAGACGGGCGTAACAGCCCGTTTTTTATTTTACCTTTAATAAGTCTTTTACATAAAAGAACATTAAAATAAATAATATATTACTATGAAAAAGATTATGTTTTGCGGCGGTGGAAGCGCCGGACACGTTATACCGAATATTGCGGTTTTGGAACAGGTTGCAGACATATACGATACTTGTTATATGGGTACCGACGGTATCGAGAAGAATATCTGCAAACAAAACGGAGTAACTTTTTACGAGTGTTCTGCCGTAAAGCTGGTTCGAGGAAAAATTCTTTGCAACTTAGCTTTACCCTTTAAACTTTTCAAAAGTATTAAAGAAGCCGGCAAAATTCTTGACCAGGTAAAACCCGACCTTATATTCTGCAAAGGCGGCTATGCTTGCGTACCCCCTGCGCTTGCCGCAAAAAAAAGGCACATTCCTGTAATTACGCACGAATCTGACGTTAATGCAGGGCTTGCCAACAAATTTATTGCCAGACGGTGCGTAAAAGTACTGACCACATTCCCCTCCGCGGCAAAATGTTTTGAACGCGGAATATGTACGGGAACGCCTATGCGGAGCGGTCTTTTCGGAAAAAACAAAGCCGAGGCGCGCAAATTCTTCGGGTTGGATATGCGGCCTACCGTTGTCGTTCTCGGAGGCGGAAGCGGCTCAAAAATAATCAACGAGCATATTCGCAGGATTGCGCCTAAAGTCTGTAAGGATTTCAATATACTGCATATCTGCGGTAAGGGCAACCTGATTCCGAGCAATATTTACGGATACAAACAAACGGAATTTACCAACGATATGGGGTTGGTTTATGCTTGCGCGGACGGCGCGGTATCAAGATGCGGCTCAAACACCGCAAACGAACTGGTTGCTTTAAAAATACCCACTCTTTTTATTCCGCTTGAAAACAGAGCAAGCCGCGGCGACCAGGTTGAAAACGCCGAATACTTTAAAGAGTTGGGTCTTTGCAAAGTGCTAAGTGAAAAAGAACTTTCCGACGTTAAGCTTACAGACGGAATATACGACTTAATGAATGACAGAAAACTGAAAAAAGCACTTGACGCAAGCGGCGTCAAGTGCGGAAACGACAAAATAATAAAGGAAATCAGATTAACCCTTCGATAAGTATTTTCAGACCTATACCGATAAGCACTACGCCGCCGATAATTTCAGCAACGCTTGCCTTTTTGCGGAAGAGCTTACCGAAAGATTTACCGATAATAACTCCTACAAGCGAAATAACAAATGTGGTTACGCCTATAATAACAACGCTTATCCACGCCCACATCTGAACATTGTCTACGCCTGAAAGCATAGAATTCAAGCTGAAACCGACAAAAAGCGCGTCTATGCTTGTTGCAACTCCCTGAACGAGAACTTCGACTACGGAAAACTTTTTCGGTTGAAGTTCTTTCTCTTTTTCGATAAGCTCCTTTATACCGTCGTAAATCATTTTACCGCCGATAATAAACAAAAGAGCAAAAGCTATCCAATGGTCGTAAGTATCGAAAGCGTCTATACGGCTGAACGCCATTCCGACATAGAAACCTATTATCGGCATTACCGCCTGAAAAAGACCGAATGTAACAGGCATAAAAACAGCTTTGCGTTTATTTAAATCTCTGTAAACCATTCCGTCGCAGATTGATACGGCGAAGGCATCCATCGCAAGCGATACGCCGGATAAAAATACGGAAAGTATTATTCCCCACAACATAATATTATTATATCATACTCACATCTGGCAAGTAAAATAATAAATAATAACACTATTCCAAAATTTTTATCAAAACCGCTAAAAATAGTTGATTTTTTTATCAATTTAAGTATAATAAATATGCTGTCAGTTGGCAGTTGCGGATAGTTATTGAGGCGTAGCGCAGTTTGGTAGCGCGTCTGGTTAGGGACCAGAAGGTCGTGGGTTCAAGTCCCGTCGCCTCAACCATCGCCTACCGACGTTTTAGTCGGTGGGCGAATTTATTTATTGCAGGTGTCGCCTATCGGTATGGCGCCAGCTTCCCAAGCTGGTTTCGGCGGGTCCGACTCCCGTCACCTGCTCCATTTTTACCGTCGCCATGTTTGAGCGGCGGTATTTTTTACTGTAAAACATATACCGCAAAATAAATATATTAAAACAGGTTTTCTGTTTGCTGATTAAAAATTTTTTTAATGGGAAAAACCTTTACGGAGGCTTATATGAACCCTATTAAAGAAAAATCAAAATCACTTGAAAACAGTTTTTTACCTTTAAGAAAAATGTACCCTAAAAGCTATAACAAGCTGAAAACTTCACCTTACACAAAAACCCGTGTAATTTTGATGAACGGGACGGAGTTTGAATCGCAATGGTTTATGCATCAATTTGCCCGTCATTGCGACGAACCCGAAATTTTGGCGGCACTGGCTGTTGTGCGCAGACAGGAACAGCAGCAACAAAAACGCATAAGCTGTTTAAAGCCCATTAACGAAAGTATACTTGAAACAACAATCGCTTATGAACAGCTTGCTATCGATTTAACCGCCGTTCTTGCAAAGCACGATACCGACGAAACAAATATCAAAGCTTTGAATTTTGCGCTTTTGGAGGACTTTGACCACCTGTACCGCTTTGCAAATCTTTTAAAGACCGATAAGGGCGAAGACGCGGATGTTCTTGTCGGTAAGTACACGGAAATTATGCCCGGACGTCCCACCGTTGCGGAACACCGCTATCCTGCGGATGAAATTAAAAAGCATATGATTGCCGAAAAAGCAGACCTATATTCAAAGCTTGTTGCAAGCACCATAACCGCGGCAGAACAACAGACAATGAACTACTATATGAACATTGCGCAGTGGTATAAAAACGACCTGGGCAGAAAGCTTTATGCGGAAATTGCAATGATTGAAGAAGCGCACGTCTCACAATACGAAAGCTTGAAAGACCCTAATCTCTCTTGGCTTGAACAATGGGTTATGCACGAGTACTGCGAGTGTTGGCTGTACTATTCCGCAATGAACGACGAACGCGACGAAAACATTAAGAAAATTTGGACTGAACACTATAAAATGGAAGTTGCTCACCTTAAAACAGCGGCTAAACTTCTTAAAAAGTACGAAAACAAAACTTTTGAAAGCGTGTGTGGTTCCGGTGAATTCCCCCAGCTTTTAAAACTCGGCGGAAATAAAGATTATATTAGAAAAGTGCTCGGCGAAACAATTAATCTGACAGCGGATAACACTGAAAAGATAGACACTTACAAGGAAATTAAAAAGATACCCGACAGCCACAGGTATTTCGATTATCAGAAATATATGTCCGGCGACCCCGAAAGAAACCCCTCGCACCTTGTTATCAAAAAAGCAATCGAAAAGCTCGGTCAGGATTATCGCTATCAGGACAAAGAACATCCTGTAAAAGAACTGAGAAACAGAAAAACCGACAATGTAAAAGTTGCAAGAACAAAGTAAAAAATAGTTCAATATTAAAAAACAAACCGCGCAGATTAAAATTCTGCGCGGTTTAAATTAAATTCTATTTATTTTCTTTAACAAATTTTTTAAGCTCTTTTAAAGTCTGCTTTTCGCCTTTTTCTTTAAGCATTGTAAGAAAATATTCCAGCAATTCGCATGATTTAGGGTTCATACCCTCTTTATCCGTTTTTGCATTGAAATACTCTAACGGCGACGAATCGGTATACTTATCTTTAAGATAAATTTTTGAAGCGGCTATTCGGTCGCATAACATTTCAGCAAAATATTTAGGCGGCATCTCTACGAATACCCTCCGCCCGTCAGCAAAATCCGTCCAATATTCGAAATGATGTTTGTTCCTGCCTTTATGGTGAAGCCATGCCGCTGAATAGCCAGATACTTCCCTTTCCCTTGCTTGCGGACTGCGGTTGCCCTGATAATATTTTGCGCCGGACCAAAACTCCGCCCAACTGAATTTGGAAAGGTCGTGTGCAAGTCCCTGACGGAAAAGTCCGCATTTGAAACAAAGTTTTCTTACCGCGCGCCTATGGCGGCAGACAGTTAAAAAGTGTTTTACAACGTGCATTTTATTCTTTTAACGAAGTTAATGTAAGATTGTGCAGATTTTCGTTTGACGAAGCGGCGACGCCGAAAACCCCTGCTTTATAGTCTTTGCCGTCAAAATCGGTGACTATTGCGCCGGCTTCTTTGCAAAGTAAAACACCGGGACAGATATCCCAAAGATTTTTGGTCATAACAACGGTAGAATCGGTTTTACCGCTTGCAAGAAAAGTAAAATCAAAACAAGCCGCGCCGAACATTCTTATTTTTGCAATTTGAGGATATAACCAGCCTATAGCTTTGTGTTGCAAAATTGCGTGCTTTGAAGACTTATGCGAATAATCGCCGAAGCTCACAATCGAATTCTGAACGGAAGTTTTTGAACTTACAGAAATTCTTTTCCCGTTAAGATAAGCGCCACAGCCCTTTATCGCGTAATATTCTTCGCCGAAAGCAGGAAGAACTATTGCGGAAAGAACAATGTCTTCGCCCTCAATAAGCGCGCACTGAACGCCATAAAATTTAATTCCGTGCGCCATATTGCAGGTGCCGTCAATAGGGTCTATAATCCAGGTCCTGCCGTTAATTTCGGAAAAAGGCAATGTTTCTTCGCTTATGATATTATCCTCAGGGAATTCTTTATATATTTCTTTTTTCAAAAAATCTTCTATTCCCTTGTCGATATCCGTTACAAGGTCGTATGCACCTTTTTGCTCGGTGATAAAACCGTCCTTATTGCAATAATTTTCAATTGCGCAACTGATACGGGATAATATAAAATCTTTTTCTTTTAAATACTTCATCCTACTCCTCGGTTATTTCTTCCGCATTCGATTTAATGTAACGGTAATTTTCCAGACAAAAATCATACAGCGGAGATACTTCCTGCTTTTCAATCAAAAAGCAGGGATTGCGCATACCTGCTTCGGTATTTCCGTAATACTGCAATATCGCATAAGAATCTAACAATATCACGTTTAAACGCGGCAGTTTAGAATACTTATAAAGTTTATAACTCTCTTTTTGCGGCTCTTCTAATCTGAATTTAAAATCAAGCGCGGTTTCGATATTATTAACAGTAATGTTTTTTATCCTGTTCGGGCGCAGACCTTCTGCCTTTTCCCTTTGCTCTGTAAACGGACTTTCGGGGTCTAAGAAAAGAAGTTCAACCTTTCCTCCTTTTTCAATGGCATGTTTTAATGCTTCGGGGTCTATTCTCGAAGTAAGCTCGCTGTTCGATATACCCATAGCCCTGATATTTTTTGAATGAGCGACCAAGTTAGCTAAATCGACCTGCTGACTCATAGCCGAACGTTTGACAAAAATCTGCTTAACTTCCGTTGTCGTCTGGCTCTTCTGCCAAACGTCGCTATCTTTACGCAGAACAAGCCTGCTTTTAATCCAATCGGCTATTTCAGCAAAAGAATTTTCTTCGTTATCCGAATCGCAAAAGAGCAAATAATTCGTGTAAATTAGCTTCCTGACCTTTCTTTCTTTTTTCCGAATAATCACCGCAAACAAAAACGCGCGCGTCCTGAACGCGGACATCGTTACCTGCCTGCGTCATAGCATAAAAAGCGTCTATTTCCGTTGAAAGCTCGTAATGCTCGGTAACGCTTATAGTACCGCTCTCATTGACATGTATATTCTCGTTGCAGACAAGCAGAAATGTTTTTGACCTTATTACTTCAATTATATTTGCCTTATAAATATCCTTGCCTGAATAAGGAAAATAAAAAGGCTTTATACCGTTCCTTTTCAGAAAATCGTACAATCTGTCGCAAATTTCTCTGGAACCGTTTTTATCGTAACTTCCGTGATAGGCTATAAAAACGTCAAAATCTTTTGTTATCATTCTCTTACCATAGTTAAAAAGGGCGATAAATCGCCCTGTATTTTAAGTTTCGTATATTATTGTTACCGGACCGTCGTTATACTGCGTTATTTTCATATCCGCGCCGAAAACACCCTGTTTTACGGGCACTTCGTATTCGCGGAGTAGCGACGCGGTATATTCGTACAACTCATTTGCCTTGTCGGGACGCTCGGCAGCAATAAAGCTAGGTCTGTTACCGTGCGAGCAATCGCCTAAAAGCGTAAACTGCGAAATCAACAGAATTTCACCTTTCACATCTTTTACAGACTTATTCATTTTTCCGTTTTCATCTTCGAAAATACGGAGCTGAGCAATTTTTTTCGCCATTGCCTGCGCCTGCAAAAGAGTATCCCCTGCTTTAACGCCGAGATACACGGCAAGACCGCAAGGAATTTCGGAAATAAGTTTACCGTCAACGGAAAGCGAAGTTTTACCCGTCCGCTGTATAACGGCGCGCATTATTTTCCTACTCTCGACATATATTCGCCGGTACGCGTATCGATACGGATAATTTCACCCTCTTCTACGAACATAGGCACCTGAACGGTCGCGCCCGTTTCTACAACTGCATTTTTCATTGCGTTCGTTGCGGTATTGCCTTTAACACCGGGCTCGCACTCCGTAATTTTAAGTTCGACAAAGTTTTCAGGCTCTACCGAAAAAGCCGTGCCGTTGAGCGATTTAACGGTAACCATATCGTTCTCTTTAATATACTTCAAAGCTTCTTCAACCTGCGAAAGATTCAAAGTAATCATATCGAAAGTATCGGGGTCCATAAAGTAATAGAACTCGCCGTCGGTATAAGAATAAGTCATTTTCTTGGTTTCAACCTGAGCCGTTTCAAGCTTAGCCGTAGGGTTGAAAGTAATATCCGAAAGAACTTGTCCAGTGACTACGTTTTTAAGAGTAGCCCTTACAAACGCCGCGCCCTTGCCGGGTTTAACGTGCTGGAACTCGGTTACAGTATATACGCCCTTGCCGTTGTACTCGAAAGTAGAACCCTTTCTGATGTCTCCTGCTAAAATCGATGCCATAATTTTAAACTCCTTGTAAATAGACTGAATTTATAAAATAATTAAATTTTTATCCGAATCCGTTAAACTTTGCACGGCGCCGCCGTAAAGTGTAACCGTATCTTCTATTCTTATTCCGAAATTTCCTTCGAAATATACGCCCGGTTCGTCGGAAAATACCATTCCGTTTTTCAGAACCTGCAAACTCTTGGGCGACAGCATCGGATATTCATGAATATTAATTCCTATGCCGTGACCGAGGGAATGGGTAAAATACTTGTCTAAACCGAAACCACGCAGATAATCGCGAGCAAAAGCGTCCGCTTCCCTTCCCGTTACTCCGTCGGTTATTTTTTCCTTTGCCGCCATATGCGCTTCCAACACACACGAATATGCCTTTTTAAATTCCCCGTGCTTTTTATCGTCGCCGAAAAGAAAAGTTCTTGTACAATCTGAACAGTAACCGCCGACTTTACAGCCGTAATCAATCAAAATAATGTCGCCGAATTTCAGCTTGTCCTCACCCGTTTCGTGATGTGGGATGCTTGAATTTTTCCCGAAACCGACAATCGTAGAAAAGCTTGTTCCGCTTGCGCCGTAACTGCGCATCAGATATTCAAGTTCCGCGGCGACTTCGTTTTCGCTCATACCCTCTTTAATACGGGGAAGAAGCGAAACAAAAGCTTTGTCCGTAATTTCACAGGCTTTTTTAATAAAATCAAGTTCGTAAGACTGTTTTACGGACATTGCATCCGTGAAAGCTTTATTGCTGTCTACAATATTCAAACCCATACTTTTGAGTTTTTCATATTGCGGATAAAGCGTTACGGAAAGCGGCACGGCAACCTCTTTATATCCCTTTAAAAGATTTTCAAGAGAGCCTTCAAAATTTTTAACCTGAATGTCCGTTCCCTTTAAAGCGGCGGACGCCGCTTCAAGATAGCGCGTATCGGTGTAAAAAGCATTGCCCTTTTCATCGCTTAAAACATAACCGAACGATGTTGAAATACCCGTCAGATACTGTCTTAAATCAGCCTGTTCAGTAAGAACGGCTTGCGCGCCGACCGCGTCAAAAATTTTTTTTGCGTTAGTTGTCTTCATAGCTTGGTTTTACTTATTCTACCAAAATTTCAGTTATATGTCAAGACTATCGTAAATAGCTTTCATTGTCAATGCGTCGTCAGCCTGTGTGCCAGCGCTTTCGCTTACTATATAAGGTTCCAGTTTCAACTCTTTAAGTGCAATGGCAAGCGGTTCAAATTCGGGTCCGTATACGCTGTCCTCAAATGTAAGATGCTTTATCTCACCCTTTCCACCGTACATTATTTTAGAAAAATGGACGTGAAAATTTTTCACCCTGTCATAACCGAGTTCGCCTATCATATATTCAAGGCGACTTTTATAATCGTTTACGGTTTTTAAACTTCCCTGTTCCCTAGCGTTTATGTGACCGAAATCTATCGCAGGAATAAAGCAGTTGTCAATTTTACAGAAATTTACAATTTCTTCCAATGTGCCTATCTGCGCAAGTTTACCCATTGTTTCGGGACAGAATTTCAGATTCTCGTATCCGTTTAAATAGATATAATCGCGTAAAATTTTAAGCCTTTCAGCCGTTCTTGAAACTGCTTGTTCACGGCTTGACTTACCCTGCGCGGCGGGATGAAAAACAATTCTTTCGCCGCCCATAAGCCTGACGAATTTTGCGCTTTGCAAAACGTAACCGTAAGATTTTTCAGCCGCTTCGTCTGCAGGGTTTGCAAAATTAATGAAATAGGGCGCATGAACGCTTATTTCTATATTCTGCTCTTCAAAGGCCGCGCGTATGCTTTCAGCCTTACCCTCGGACATCATTACGCCTCTGCCGAACGAATACTCGAAACAGTTAAGCCCCAAATCCTTACAGAATTTTGCAGCTTGTTCTGTATGTTTGCCGCCCTCGGCATAAAATCTTTCGCAATTTCCGCTGGGTCCGAACTTAATCACTTACTGTCTCTTCCTCGCTTTCGGATTCAACAGTCTTCGTATCTTCTTCCTGATTTAATTGTTCGGAAGTTTCGATTATAATTTCTTCCGTCTTTTCCTGTAAAATTTCTTCAACAGACTCTTCAGCCGCAGTTTCGCTCAATTCCGCTTCAAACTCTTCTTCCTGTTCCGTAGCAGGCTCTTGAATTTCAACAGGTTGATTTACTGTTTCTTCGATATGTTCTTCTTCGGCGGCTTTTTCTTCTGTGACTTCCGTCGCCGCTGTTTCAAGGGGTTCTTCCATATGCGCTTCTGCGACACTATCCCCCTCTGTTTCCGCTACGTATTCAGAACTTTCGTCGCAAGCTTCTGCCGCGGCAGCTTCTTCCTTTGCAGTAAGCAAATCTTTCGCAAGCTGTGCGCTGAGTTCCTCCGCGCTTTCAAATTTCTGAATATCCCTTATATAGCCTATAAATTCAACAGTAACGGTTTCGTCGTAGAGCATACCTTCAAATCCGTCAAGATATACTTCAAGCAAATCGCTGTCTTCACCGAAAGTCGGACGCGCGCCATAGTTGGCAATACCGAAATAGTCGCTGCCACCAATCGAGCATTTTACCGTATAAACGCCCTTTTTCACTTCGACTTTCTCTTCGGGATATTTTATGTTCAAAGTGGGATAGCCCAAAACTTTCTCGCCCCTGTCCGCGCCGTGAATAACTACTCCGCTGACAGAATAATTTCTGCCGAGAAGCTCGTTGGCTTTCTTTATTTCACCGTCTGAAAGCAAGGTTTTTATAGTTGTTGCGCTAATCTTTTCGCCGTCGGAAAGCACGTCTTTTACAGACATATACCAAACTCCGTTTTCTTCGTCCTCGGCAAAAGATTTCAAAGTAGAAGACTTGCCTTTCGCGCCCTGCCCGAAACGGAAATCTTTTCCGCTCATATAAGCTTTGACGTTAAGATGTTCTTCCAGAATGTCAAGAAATTCAAGCGGCTTAATCTGTTTGAACTCATCGTTATAGTCGATTTTTAACACAAATTTTACGTTAAAATTTTCGACCAAAGCCAATTTTTCGTCAAAAGAATAAAGCTGTTTACCCTCTTTGCCGTTCTCGAACATCATTACGCCCAAATCAAGACCGTTTATTTTGGCTTGAAGTCTGGCTTTTTTTAGAAGCTCGGAATGTCCTGAGTGTAATCCGTCAAAACAACCTAACACCACAAGGCAAGGGAAGTCGTACTCTCCCTCCCCGAATTTGACGATTTCTAACATAATTTTTTCCTCACTTTCAATAAAGTTAGTTTTACTTCGGCAATACCGTAAAAAGCACCGTCTTTATATATTTTATATAAACCGTCGGGCTTTTCGCAATTTACTGCCAAACCGTTAAAAAGTTTAAATTCCTGTTCCTTATCAGGAATGATACTTTCAAACGGTAATAAAGTTTCGGTTGGTATAATGTATTTTTCAAAATTTTCCGCAGTTAGTTCTTTTGTGCTTACGGAATTCTCAATTTCAAACGGTCCGCTTTGTGTACGGACAAGCGCGCTCATAATTGCGCAAGTGCCCAACTTTTCAGCTATATCTCTTGCAAGCGAACGGATATACGTTCCGCCACCGCATTCTATTTCGAAATCGAAACAACCGTATTGACTGTTTTTAAAAACTTTTACGGAATATATTTCAACGGTTTTAGCTTTTAATTCAAATTCTACGCCTGCACGGGCAAGTTCGTAACCTCGCCTGCCGTCAACGTTCTTTGCGCTGTATTTTGGCGGAACCTGAGAAATTTTACCTACAAACTGCGGAAGAACTTTTTCGATTTCTTCCAACAGCGGTATTCGCCCCGCGCCGTAATTTACATTGCCTGTAGTATCCAACGTATCGCTATCGGCGCCGAAAAGAAAGGTTGCGCGATACTTTTTCTTTTTGTTAAGAAAAAAATCGAAAAGCCTTGCAGCATTACCGATAGCTATCGGCAAAACACCCGACGCCATAGGGTCAAGCGTTCCCATATGTCCGCACGGTGTGTTTGAAAGCCGTTTGATTACAGCAACTTCTTTTGCCGAGCTCGCGCCCGAAGTTTTGTTTACGTTGATGAAACCTGTCATAAAGCAAGACTTACCGCATAAGTCAGTTTTTCTATAACTTCTTCAAGCAAACCGCCTAAAAGACAACCGCTTGCAAGTATATGTCCGCCGCCGCCGAAGCCAAGCGCAATTTCGTTTACATTTACTTTGCCTTTGCTTCGTAAGGATATTTTATATACGTTTTGTTTATATTCCATAAGCGACGCGGCAACTTCCACGCCGTCGACAGTCAAAGGGAAATCAACAAACCCCTCAGTCACTCCGCTGTCTCCGCCGAGTTTAGATACTTCGTCGTTAGGAATTACGATAAGCGCAAACCTGTCGCCCAGTTCAAAGCGCATTTTGCTCATTACTCTGCCGTACATAAGCGCCCTTTGCTTTGACTGCCTGCCGAACATATTATAACATATGCTGTTTATGTCCGCGCCCTTACCCCTTAAAAAAGCGGCTAAGGTATAAGTTCTTTCGCTTACATCTATGTGAGTGAAATTTCCACTGTCTGTAATAAGCCCCAACATCAAAAGGTCGGCAATTTCTTCGGTAACTTCCCAGCCTGCCTTTTGAAAAATAAGCGTAACCAATTCACAACTTGCAGGACAGACTTCTACATAATTGAATTTAGCGTAACCGTCGTTAGAAATATGGTGGTCTATATTAATAGTAGCGCCGTTAAATTTTGCGTACTTTTTAGCAAAACTGCCTAAACGGTTTATATCTGCGCAGTCTACACTGATAAAAGTATCGAACGGCTCGTCCGGAAGCTGCGGCACAACCTCTTTCATTACGGGCAGAAAAGAAAACTTTTCAGGAGGCGCGTCGTCGCAGCACATATAAACTTTTTTACCAGCGTTTTTCAGCGCGAGGTATAGGGCAAGTCCGCTCCCGAGGGCGTCGCCGTCAGGTCGGGCATGGCAGAATACCGCCGCGCACTTCGCGCCGTTAAGTTTATATATAATTTCTTCAATGGAGTTATTCATCTTTTTTTCCGAGGTCGAACAGAATTTTGTCTATTTTTTCACCGTATTCCATACTGCCGTCTTTTAAAACGCGCAATTCGGGCACTGTTCTCAAACGCATAACTTTTGCAAGTTCCCTGCGAATAAAACCTGCGTTTTCTTTTATGACGGAAAAACTTTCTTCCGCCCTGTCTTTATCCGTGTCATACACGCTAATATAGACTTTTGCACTCTTCAAATCGGGCGCAACATCCACCTCCGTCACAGAAATAATGGCGGAAAGACGGGGATAATCGCTTCTTAACTTCGTTGAAATAACGGATGCTATCTCTTTTTGAAATTCGCCCGAAAGACGCTCACCTCTGATTCCTTTCATTTTAACCTGCTTTTACCTCTTCAATAAGGTAACATTCTATTATATCGCCGATTTTGATATCCGAGAAACCGTCGATTGAACAACCGCATTCGAAACCTGCCGCTACTTCTTTTACATCGTCTTTAAAGCGTTTAAGCTGTTTTACGCCGCCTTCTACGATAAGAATATCGTCCCTGTAAATTCTGAGCTTTCCGCCCCTGACGATTTTTCCGTCAAGCACATAACAACCGGCTATGTTGCCTGCGCCCGTGATTTTGAAAGTCTGACGGACTTCGCACTTGCCGAGTAAAATTTCCTGATATTTGGGCGCGCGCAAACCTTTAAGCGCAAGCTCCATATCGTCGAGAAGTTCGTAAATAATTCTGTATGACCTTACGTCTACTTTGCTTCTTTCTGCAAGTATTTTAGCTTTTGCGTCGGGACGGACGTTAAAGCAGAGAATTATCGCGTTAGAGCTTTCAGCTAACATTACGTCGCTTTCGGTAACTGCGCCTGCCGCGCTGTGAATAACTTTAACCTGTACTTCTTCGTTGGTAAGTTTTACAACAGACTGCTTAACTGCTTCAACCGAACCCTGTACGTCACCCTTTATTATGAGGTTAAGATTTTTAAGCTGTGCGTCGGGCAGACTGCCGAATGCCTCGTTTATATCGGTTTTTATTCTCGATTTTGTTTTCTCTATGCTTATTTTGTCCTTTCTTTCGCTCAGAACCTGCTTCATAAGCGCCTGTGATACTGCGTTTATCGTATCGCCGGAATTGGGAACGTCTTCAAGTCCAAGAACGTTAACCGCCACCGAAGGACCGGCTTGTTTTACATTTTTACCGTTATCGTCAATCATTGCGCGGACTTTACCTGTAACCAAGCCGCAGATAACGTTATCGCCTGTATGCAAAGTGCCGTTCTGCACAAGAATAGTCGCAACAGGACCCATACCTTTATCCAAACGCGCTTCAATAACAATGCCTCTTGCTTCTTTCTCAGGATTTGCAAGAAGTTCTTTCGTTTCGGCAAGGAGAATAAGACTTTCCAAAAGATTATCTATGCCGTCGCCTGTTTTACAGGAGATAGGACAAACTATAGTCTTTCCGCCGTATTCCTCGGGGAAGATTTCATAGCGCATAAGTTCTTGCTTGATTTTATCGGGATTTGCGCCGGTTTTATCCATTTTGTTGATTGCTACTATAATTTCAACGCCTGCCGCTTTTGCGTGATTGATAGCTTCTACCGTCTGGGGCATTATTCCGTCGTCGGCTGCAACCACCAAAATTACGATATCCGTAACCTGTGCGCCCCTTGCGCGCATCGCCGTAAACGCTTCGTGTCCGGGGGTGTCGATAAATGTTATTCCCTTACCGCCTACTTTAACGGTATATGCACCGATGTGCTGGGTTATTCCGCCGGCTTCCCCTGCTGTTACCTTTGTCTTTCTTATATAGTCCAAAAGTGAAGTTTTACCGTGGTCAACATGACCCATAACCGTTACGACAGGAGCACGGGGAACAAGCTGTTCAATCTCTTCAACCGTATCAGCCTGCTGTTCGAAAAGCACCTCCTCAGCTGTCTTTTCAGGCTTGTATTCAAGTTCTACGCCGAAATCCGCGGCAATCAGCGCCGCAGTATCGTAATCGATTGAATCATTTACCGTTGACATAACGCCCTCATTGAAAAGGCGCTTTACTATAACGCTCGCCGTTATACCGATTTTTTCAGAGAGAGTTTTAATAGGAATTTCGTCCGTCGTAACAACCGCGCGTTCGATTTTTATCGTGGGCGCCGCTTTGTGCTTATCCTTTTTAACTCTTAACTTCCTGTAACCGCTCTTGTTTTCGTCAAAATCCTCAATACCGGGACCCTGTTGTTTTACAAGCGCGCGTTTGGAAAGAGTGCGTTTATCTTTTTCAACATAAGTCTTGTCAAAACTCTGTTTCTTTTTATCGGGTCCGAAATTTTTGGGTTTTGCAGACTGAACTGCAGCCGCCGCAGGTGCGTTCGTACTGAAACGCGGACCGCCCTGTCCCATAGGACGCGGTTGCTGACCCGTCTGCGCATTGCGCTGACCGTAAGGCGCAGGTCTGGCGCCGTCCCTTTGAGGACGGTTGTCACGATTTATAAATGTTTTATTTTCGTTTCTTTGAGGTCTCGCCGCAAAGTTGTTATACTGCGCCGGCCTTGCCTGCTGTACAGGTCTTGCCTGCGGCTGAACAACGGGCTTTTCTGTGCGTTCGGGTTTTGCAGGCTTTTCTTCTTCCTTTTGCACCGCTTTTTCTTCCGCCGCTTTCTTTGCCTCGTCCGCCTGTCTTTCAAGGGCGGCTTTTTCTTCACGCGCCCTGAGTTCTTCGGCAGCTTTAAGTGCGGCCGCTTGCTCTTCTTCAAGCTTTTTCTGCTTGATAGCCGCCTCCATATCGTTCAGCTTTTTAAGAATATCGGAAGCCGATTTTTCCGCACCCGAAACTTTTTTGGAAAGTTCGGCTACGGCTCCCCCCGATATAAGCTTACTTATATTTTCAATATTCTCGTATTTTTTTGCCATAACTAAAAACTGCCTCCGGCATATAATTCGTAATTCTCGTCTAAATTGTTCAAAATTGCTTTTGCAAGTTCGCCGTCCGTTACCGCGGCTATTTTGCAACCAACTTTATTAACGGCATTTTCAAACCCTGATTTACAAACAATTATAGGGCAGGAAAAGCGCGTCTTGAATTTCAACGCAAGTTTCTGCGAGTTTTTTGCCGCCGCGCCGTCCACGATTATCAAACGGACGCCGCCGCGAAGCGTATCTATTGCGCCGGAACCCAACGCAATCTTGCGCGCCTTTATACAAAAACCCAGATATGTTTCAATTTTGCTTTTTACCAAAGTATTCCTCCTCTATGGCGGAATAGACTTCCTCATCCACCGCGCACGAAAATACTTTGTTTAAAACGTGTTGTTTCCTCAGTTTTGTTATACAGTCGCTTCGGTCGCAGACATAGGCGCCGCGTCCCGATGCCTTAGAAGAAAAATCAATGAATATCTTCCCGTCCTGTCCCTTGACGACGCGGAGCATAGACTTTTTTTCTTTAAGTTCCCGACAGGAAACACACATTCTCAGCGGTATTTTTTTTGCTGACATCAGTCTTCCTTAATTTCGGTATTTTCGTCTTCGGCAACAGTATCCATACCGAGTTTTGCCGCCGCAGACTGGCTTTTAACGTCAATTTTCCAACCGGTAAGCCTAACCGCAAGACGGGCGTTCTGTCCGTCCTTGCCTATCGCAAGCGAAAGCTTATCGTCGGGAACCACCGCCATTGCTGTTTTTTCTCCGTCAAGCTGGGTAACAGAGATAACCTTTGCAGGCGAAAGCGCTTTTGCGATAAACTCCAACGGGTTCTCGCTCCAAGGAATAATATCGATTTTTTCGCCTTTGAGTTCTTCTACAATTGCGTTCACCCTTGCGCCCTTGTTTCCGACGCACGAACCGATTGCGTCAACCCTTTCGTCCTCCGAATAGATAGCAATTTTAGTTCTCGCGCCTGCCTCGCGGCTTATCGATTTGATTACGACTGTGCCTTGTTTGATTTCGGGAACTTCGTCCTCGAAAAGTTTTCTGACAAGACCGGGAGCCGAACGGCTGACGAGCACCTGCGCGCCTTTAAAACCGCTTTTTATTCTTTTAACGAAAACTTTTATTTTATCGTTTACATTATATTTTTCACCCGGCACCTGGTCGGACGGCATCATAAGCCCCTCTACCTGCCCTTTGCCAAGTTCAATATAAACGTTCTTTGCGTCGATTTTTCTTATTACGCCGACAAGAAGCTCGCCTTCTTTGTCCGAAAATTCATTCATTGCGGCATCTCTTTCAGTCTCGTGCAGTTTCTGCAAAATTACCTGCTTTGCCGTCTGCGCGGCTATACGGCTGAAATCTTTGGGAACAAGCTTTTCCGTATATTTGTCGCCGAGTTTATAACTCTTTTTTGCTTCCCTCGCCTTTTCAAGCGTAATTTCGTTTTCGGGGTCGTAAACTTCTTCAACTATATTTTTAACGGTATAGAAGTCGATTGAACCTTTTTCGGGGTTGATTTTGATTTCAACCAAACCGACCGTACCGGCATACTGCTTTTTGCAAGCGGAAACGAGCGCATTTTCAAGCGCTTCCAAAAAGACCTGCTGTGGTATCCCCTTTTCCTTTTCCAAATCCTGAAGTGCCGCAAAAAAATCTTTATTAATCATTTTATTTTCTCCCGATTATAGGTTTAATTCTTTATTTTAATTTCAGTCGAATTTAATCGCTTTGTTTATTTTCGCAATTTTGTTACGGTTTAATTTTACTTCGCCGTCCTGCATTTTCAACATAACGGAATTCTCGTCGAAATCCGTAAGAATGCCTTCCAGAAACTTTTTGCCTTTTAACGGCGCAAAGAGTTTCACCTCTACTTCCTTCAAAAGATTTCTTTCAAGGTCTCTTGCAGTTTTAAACGGGCGGTCAAGCCCAGGGCTTGAAACATTGAGCGTATAAGGTTTGTCATAGGTGGGGTCGAGTTCGTCAATCGGCTCCATAATTGCATTATGGAACTTTTCGCAAGTGTCAAGGTCAACCCCTGTTTCCGTCTCAATGTACACGGTAAGAGCCGAAATCTTGTCGTTCCACTCAACGTCAACAATCTCAATACCCATCCCCGTCGCTGTTTTTTCCAAAAAACCGCGTATTTCTTCCAAAGGTTTAATCTGCATAATCCCTCTTTAAAAGTATTGAGTGCCTTTCACAAGGCACTCAATCATCGTTACGATTAAGGTCGTAATAATTTTAACACTATATATTGTAAATTGCAAGCGTTTTTGTAAACTATTTTAAATCAGCGGATATCGGGCAAGGACTTTTTCATTTTAATCAATTCTATAAAAATTTTCGCAGTTGCAAGCGCGTCGTCCGTCGCCCTGTGATGATTGAACGATATACCGAACTTATCGGCTACCGTATTCAGTTTATAATTTGACAAAAACAAAAGCTCTTGCGCAAGCGGAATCGTATCAATTATTTTTCTTTCAAGGATGTAACCGAGCGAAGAACAATAATAATCCACAAACTTAAAATCAAAACCTGCTATGTTGTGTCCGACAAGGATGCAGCCATGACAGAATTTGAAAAAGTCCGGCATCGCTTCTTCGGTTTTAGGCGCGTCTGCAACCATATCCTCGGTTATACCCGTCAGACTAATAATTTCTTCCGACAGTTTCCTTTCGGGATTAATAAACGTCGAAAAACATTGTGAAATTTCGCCGCCTTCCACTTTGTATGCGCCTATTTCTATGATTTTGTCCATATTTCCTGAAACGGGCGAAGAATTAAGACCTGTAGTTTCCAAATCGAACACAACAAAAGTATTTTCTTTAAGGCACTGCGGAAGAGTTCTGTCCGTAAAAAGATGGGTCTGTTCAAAATCGGTAAAGGGTTGCGGTCTGACAGTTTTATAAAATTTAGGAACGGGCTTCGAAACACGCTTTTCGGGAACAAAGCCCACAGGGATTTTACCGTAATCGATAACTTTTGCCGTGTAGCGCAGATTGCCGTTAAAAGATTCGTTCAGACCCGTACAGACTATACTGTCACCTATTTTCAGCTCTTTTATCTTTTCAATCGTTTTTAAACGGGGAAAATAAGTTATATGGGCGCGCGCCGTCGTATCGTCCAAAACAAATGAATAATAAAATTTTTCAATACCTTTCTTATTTGTATAACTTCTCTCCCTTATATCCTCAATCGTTCCGCAGACAATTACTTCGTCGCTGACAAGATTTAAATCACTGAGGTATACCGCGTCAGTCTGAACCTTTTCGCCCTCTAATTTTTCAAAATTTTCTATTTTAAAAGTTCTTACGGGCATTTCAAACTCTATTTCATCCGCAGTTTCTTCTACTTCAAGGTTTTCAAGCTTATTATCGGAATAAACGCACTCCCCAGAAAAGTTTCCGCAAAAATGCTTTTTCAAATATTCGTTTATTCTTTCGCAAAGATTATCGGGGGTAATTGACGGAGCTACGGAAATGGTGTAATAAAACCCGTTTTCGGCTTTTGTTACTTTTATATCGCTTTGCGCAACCGTCGCAAAAACAGCCTTTGAACAAACGCATACAGCTTCCATAATTTTTTTTGCAACCATTTCTTCGTCAGGCGTCAGCTTGGAGATATCAACCCTACACTTAAAAGATTCCGGAACATATGTACGCAAAACTCTTTCCGCCCCCGTTTTATCCGCAGGAGTGAAAGCTTCGTCGGTGATTAATCTCACCGTTACCGTACCGCTTGCCCTGTCCAAAACCACGTCGCCGAAAATTGCGTTTTTTAAATTTACGCTTACGGCGCGTATTTTCTCAATAATTTGGTTTGTCATTTAAAAGCGCATTAATCTCCTTAAAAAATTCTTCTTCGGCATCCTGCGCCGAAATCTTTTTTATTATTTCTCCGCCTTTGAATATAACGCAGTAATCTTTTGCGCCCGCTATGCCGATATCGCAGTCTGCGGCTTCTCCCGGACCGTTGACAACGCACCCCATTACTGCGATTTTCAATTTTTTACCGATGTTTTCCGTGAACGCCGCAACTTTCTTGGCAAGAGCCATAGAGTTCCACTGACATCTGCCGCAAGTCGGACACGAGATTACATTTACAAAGTTTTTGTCTGACCCGACGGCGCGCAGAAGCGTTTTTGCCGCAGTAATTTCTTTAACCGGGTCGTCAGTTATTGAAATTCTTAACGTATCTCCTATCCCGTCGATAAGAAGGGCACCCAAAGCCGCGCTTGACTTTACAACCGCCATTTGTCCCACTCCGGCTTCGGTAACGCCGATATGCAAAGGACGGTCCGTGCGCGAAGCAAGCAATCTGTACGCTTTAACCGTAAGAGGAACGTCAGACGCCTTAACCGAAACGACGATATCTTCTACGCCGTATTTTTCAAACGTCTTAATGCTGTTTATTGCGCTTTCCACAAGCGAATTTTCATTTCTGCCGAACTTTTCTAAAAACTGTTTTTCAATACTCCCCGTATTGGCGCCTACGCGCACTGGGATGCCGTGAGATTTTATGCAGTCCGCAACAAATTTAATTTCTCTCTCGCCGCCGATATTCCCCGGATTGACGCGAACCTTATCCGCGCCGTTCTCGATTGCCAAAACCGCAAGTTTGCAAGAAAAATGAATATCCGCAACAATAGGTATTTTTATAAATGTTTTAATTTTTCCAATAGCGCAGGCGTCTTCTTCGTCAAGCACAGAAACTCTGATCATTTCACAGCCTACGTCTTGCAAAGAAATTATCTGTTTTACCGTCGCGTCAATATCGGATGTTTTCGACGTGCACATCGACTGTATTTTAACACTTTCACCGCCGCCGACAAAAATATTTCCGATGCGGACTTTTTTTGTTTTATAAGCCATATGTTTTTACCCAAAATGCAATTGCCCCCAATATATACTGCAAATAAAGATATTTTTTAGCGAAACTTCGCATAATTAACGGGGGTCATTAAATTTGCAAAAAATTTGCGCAAAATTTGAATTGACCCCCATATATGTGCCGTTTATCGGTATTTTAAATCTTTTTACTGTCTATTAATTTCTGCAATTCGTCCATAAAACTCGGTATGTCTTTAAAAGAACGGTATACGCTTGCATAACGGACATAAGCAACTTCATCATGCTTTTTAAGCTCATCCATAACGAGTTCGCCGATTGCTTTGGAGGAAATTTCCTGCTCCATAGAATTATACACTTTTTTACAGACCGACACTACCATTTCATCTATAGCCGTCAAAGAAACAGGACGCTTTTCGCAAGCCTTTATAATACCGTTTCTTATTTTTCCGGCATCGAAAGCCTGCCTTAAACCGCTTGTCTTCACGACGAGAACGGGCGTGTCTTCGATAGTTTCGTATGTAGTATAACGCTTGCCGCAATTAATACATTCCCTGCGGCGCCTGATTGTCCTTCCCTCGTCGGCGGAACGGCTGTCAATAACTTTACTGTCTTCGCATCCGCAAAATAAACATCTCATAAATATTTTCCTTTACACAGTATATGGTATTATAATATATAGTTTAACACAAAATAATCTTATTGTAAAGTGTTTGAAATATTTTGATTATTAAGCTTTTAACTTTAAAAACTGCCTTTATGCTATATAAATTTATTTTTATCATTTGCAAAAAGCGGTTCGGTTTTACTGCCGAGCCGCTTTTATTTTTCTTATTTAAAATACTTTACGCCGCTTTCGAAAATTTTCATATCAAAGTTGCCGTTGAAGTTTTTATACAGGTTCTCGCCTTTTCTCTCACTGTGCCCCATTTTGCCGAACACGCGTCCGTCAGGCGAAGTAATACCTTCTATAGCCCAACTGCTTCCGTTGGGGTTATAAGGGCTTACCATAGTGGGTTTACCTGCAAGGTCAACATACTGTGTGGCTATTTGACCGTTCCTCTTCATTAATTCAAGTTCTTTTATAGGCGCAACAATCTTTCCCTCGCCGTGTGAAACCGGTACGGAATAAACTTCGCCGACCTTACAAGCCGAAAGCCAAGGACTGAGTGTAGAGGCAACGCGTATATCCGTCATAGTCGAGACATGGCGTGAAATATTATTAAATGTAAGCGTAGGCGAATTATCGGTAAGCGGACATACCTTGCCGTAAGGTACAAGCCCGAGTTTTATAAGCGCCTGGAAGCCGTTGCAGATACCGAGCACAAGTCCGTCGCGATTGTTTAAAAGTTCCATTATCCTTTCTGAAACTGCTGGGTTTTTAAATGTAGTGGCAATAAATTTACCCGAACCGTCCGGTTCGTCGCCGCCGGAAAAGCCTCCGGGGAATGCGATAATATTAGCCCTGTCAATCGCTTTAATAATTGCCTGAACGCTTTCTTCTATATCGGATGCCGTGCGGTTCTTAATAACTAAAATTTCTGTTTCAGCGCCTGCCATATTAAAAGCGCGCGCCGTATCGAGTTCGCAATTCGTACCGGGGAATGCAGGTATGAATACTTTGGGTTTTGCCGTTTTTACAGAAATACTGCTATACTTGCCGCCTTTTTTATAATCGCAATTGGGCGCTTTGCCGTCTGCATGCGCAAAAGTGGGGAATACCCCCTCCAGCTTGCCCGTATATGCCGCAAGCGCATCGGAAACGCTTATTTTTTCTTTACCCAATGCGAAGTGCTTTTTAATCGTTACGCCGAGGTAAATATAATCAAGTTTGCCAAGTACTGAAACGTCGTCAACCGATACAATAATATCGCCGTAACCTTCATTAAAAGCTTTTTCTTTACTGCATTCGAATTCAAAGCCCAAGCCGTTGCCGAAACAAGATTTGGCCACTGCCGCAGCCGCGCCGCCCTTTTCAGTGACAGTAGCAAATCCAATTTGCCCCCCTGATATGCCTGAATTAACAATACTATAAAGTTCTTTCAGCGCATTAAAATCAGGAATATTATTTCTGTCTTTTGGCACGGGTAAAAGGTATAATTTCTGACCGGGACGCGTAAGCACGTTGTTTATAAGCTTACTTGCTTTGGCAGGCGCAAGCGCAAACGAAATAAGCGTAGGCGGAACGTCGATATCTTCGAAAGTGCCGCTCATACTGTCTTTTCCGCCTATTGCTCCTAAACCCAGATTAATTTGCGCGTAAAGCGCGCCGAGCAAAGCGGAAAGCGGTACCCCCCACCTCTTCTTATCGTCCCTCAAACGCATAAAGAATTCTTGCAACGAAAGACGGATTTCTTCCATTTTAGCGCCGCTTGCAACAATCTTGGAAACCGACGCAACTATAGAATATATTGCGCCCGTAAAAGGCGAAGACGACATAAGTTCGGGATTGTATCCGTAAGCCGACACAGTACAGTCGTCAGTTTCGCCGCCCATAAGTTTAGCCGCCATTGAAATTACAGGGGTAAGCTGATTTCTTCCGCCGAAAGGCATATAAACCGACTTCGCTCCGATAGTGCTGTCAAAAGTTTCCGCAAGCCCTTTTTTAGAGCAAACGTTGAGTTGAGAAAGCGTATCGGTAAGTTCTGTTTTAAAATTTGAATAAGCGTGGCTTTCGAAAAAGTCTGTAACTTTCTCGTTTATTTCAGCGTCGGTAACCTGTTTAACGCCGTTCGTATCAAGAAAGTCCCTTGAAATATCGACTATAGCTTTGCCGCGGTGAAGCATTTTCATTCTTCTGTCGTCTGTCACCGTAGCGACTTTTGTTGCAGTCAGATTTTCCTGCGCGGCAAGTTCAATAAACTTTTCAGCGTCTTTTGCGTCCACTACCACAGCCATTCTTTCCTGTGATTCGGAAATAGCAAGTTCAGTACCCGAAAGCCCTTCATACTTTTTAGGAACCTTATCAAGCTCAATCACAAGCCCGTCCGCAAGTTCGCCTATAGCAACCGAAACGCCGCCGGCCCCGAAATCGTTGCACTTTTTAATCATGGTCGTAGCGGCTTTATTCAAGAACAGCCTTTGAAGCTTTCTTTCCGTCAAGGCGTTGCCTTTCTGGACTTCTGCGCCGCATGTCTGTACAGATTTTTTGTCGTGTGCTTTAGAAGACCCTGTCGCACCGCCGCAGCCGTCCCTGCCTGTTTCACCGCCAAGCAGAAGAATTACGTCGCCTTTGCAGGGTTTTGCGCGGTATATCATATCAGATTTTGCCCCACCGACGACAAAACCTGTTTCAAGCCTCTTGGCTTTATAACCGGAATGGTATACCTCGTCAACCTGACCGGTCGCAAGCCCTATCTGATTTCCGTACGACGAAAATCCCGCAGCGGCAGTTTTCGTTATAACTCTTTGGGGAAGTTTACCCGGCAACGTAGCGCTTAACGGTTCCGTAGGGTCGGCACAGCCCGTTATACGCATTGACTGCAAAACGTAAGTCCTGCCAGAAAGAGGGTCGCGTATAGCGCCCCCGAGACATGTAGCCGCGCCGCCGAAAGGTTCAATTTCCGTAGGATGATTATGCGTTTCGTTCTTGAACATAACGGTATACTTCTGCTTTTCACCGTCAAGTTCCGCATCTATTTTAATCGAGCAGGCGTTTATTTCGTCCGACTCGTCAAGATTGTCAAGTTTACCTTCTTTTTTAAGCTTTTTTACTCCGATAGTCGCTATATCCATTAAGCAGGGATACTTATCTTTTCTGTCGGAATAAAGCTCTTTGAACAAATCGTTATACAAATCTAACGCTTTTTTAACGTGAGGATTGTCGCTGTTTATTTCTATATTTTTAATTTCCGTAGCAAAAGTTGTATGGCGGCAATGGTCCGACCAATAAGTGTCGATAACCTTTATTTCCGTCTCTGTCGGATTTCTCTTTTCCTTTAAAAAGTAATTGCGCACAAAAACCAAATCTTCCGCTGACATCGCAAGACCTGTTTTTTTATGATATTCCTTTATCTGCGCATCGCTAAAAGAGGTGAAGTTTTCAACTTCCTTTACATCTTCTGCGCTTATCGCAAGATGAGCAAGAGATGCAGGCTTTTCAAGCGAAACTTCCTCGCTTTCGACAGGGTTAATAAGATGATTTTTAATTTTATTCAAAGCATCGCTGTCAACGCCCGAAACAGCGTAAACGCAGGCGCATTTAATCAACGGACGCTCTTTTTGGGTCAGAAGCTGAACGCACTGCGCCGCGCTGTCAGCCCTCTGGTCGTACTGTCCGGTGAGATAAGCTATTGCAAAAACTTTGTATTCTTCGCCAAATTCAACGTTTTCAAAATATACATTGTCAACAGGAGGTTCCGAAAACACGCAGGGAACCGCCGCCTTAAACTCTTCCTCTGCAAGTCCCTCGACATCGTATCTCAAAAGACGGCGTACGTCTTTTACGTCGATTTTAAGAAGGTTACGGATATCTTCTTTAACCTTTTCTGCCTGTAAATTATCCTTTTTCTCTACAAAAATTCTGTATATCATACGTTTACCTTTATTTTAGAAAATTAACCCTGCCTGTATTTTAAGCCTATATCCGTGCGGTAGTGCATATTTTCCCACTTGACGTTTTCAACAGCTTTATACGCCTTTTTTCTTGCTTCGTCAACCGTTCTGCCTTTGGCTACAACACCTAAAACCCTACCGCCGTTGGTCACAAGTTTACCGTCCTTTACCGCAGTTCCGGCATGAACCAACTGCACGTCTGATATGTCGCCGACGGTTATCTCTTTATTTTTAACATAGCTGAGAGGATAACCTCCGCTAGCAAGCACTACGCAGACGCAGGCGCCGTCTTCCCATTCGATATTGACATCGGCAAGTCTCTCGTCGGTGACAGCCTCGAAAATTTCCATCAGGTCGGTCTTTAACATCGGAAGAACAACCTGTGTTTCAGGGTCGCCGAACCTTGAATTGTACTCAATAACTTTCATTCCCTTATCCGTACGCATAAGTCCGAAATATAGGCAGCCTTTAAACGTTCTGCCCTCGGCGTTCATTGCGTTCATTGTAGGAATCATAATAGTTTCAAGGACTTCTTTTTCAAGCTCTTCAGTCCAGAAAGGGCAGGGCGAAAAGGTACCCATACCGCCCGTGTTCAAGCCTTTATCCTTGTCGTTTGCGCGCTTATGGTCGCAAGAAGTTATCATAGGAACGATAGTTTTTCCGTCTGTAAAAGCAAGCACGGAAACTTCTTCCCCCGGTATATATTTTAAACCTTTAAGACATTCTTCTATTACAACGACATTACCTGCGGAACCGAAAGATTTATCAAGCATAATTTCTTTTAAACCTTCTTCCGCGTGTTTTAAATCGTCACAGACGAGAACGCCTTTACCTAACGCCAACCCATCGGCTTTTAAAACTATCGGAGCACCTTTGCGGCGGATATATTCAAGCGCTTTGTCATAGTCGCTGAAAGTTTCCGCCTCCGCCGTAGGTATCCCGTATTTCTGCATTAAATTTTTAGAAAAAGCTTTACTGGCCTCGATTATCGCGGCATTTTTACGAGGGCCGAAACAACGTTTGCCCATATTTTCAAGCTCATCAACAAGCCCCAAAGCAAGCGGGTCGTCGGGAGCCACGACATAATAATCGATTTCAGGATGCTCAGCGGCAAATTTTTTCACAGCCTCAACATTCATATAATCAACGTCGACGTTTTCGGCTATCTGCGCGGTCCCTGCGTTTCCTTTCATACAATACAGTTTACCGACTTTTTTGCTTTTTTTAAGCGCAAGCAGTATAGCGTGCTCTCTGCCGCCGCTGCCAATGACAAGAACGTTCATAACAGTTTTCCTTAAAGTAGAATATGTTTTTGCGATTGAAAATCAATAATTTTCTGCGCTGATTTCAAAATAGCTTTGAGGGTGCGCGCATGTAGGGCATACCTCAGGCGCTTTAGTGCCAACAACGATATGTCCGCAGTTGCGGCATTCCCATACTTTTACTTGGCTCTTTTCAAAAACCGAAGCCGTTTCAATATTTTTCAATAGCGCACGATAGCGCTCTTCATGATGTTTTTCTATAGCCGCCACAAGACGGAACTTGACCGCAAGGTCGCTAAACCCCTCTTCTTCCGCAGTTTTAGCGAATTCTTCGTACATATCCGTCCATTCGCAGTTTTCGCCGTCCGCCGCAGCTTTAAGATTTTCAACAGTGTTGCCTATTCCCTGCAATTCTTTAAGCCACATTTTTGCATGTTCTTTCTCGTTTTCCGCCGTTTTCAAAAACAGTGCGGAAATCTGCTCAAATCCCTCTTTTTTTGCAACCGAAGAAAAATATGTATATTTGTTCCTTGCCTGTGATTCGCCTGCAAAAGCCGCCTGCAGGTTCTTTTCCGTCTTTGTTCCCTTATACTTATTCATAAAATTACCTCTTTTAATTATTAATGCTTAAAATGACGGTCGCCGACAAACACCATTGCTATACCTGCCGCATTGCAGGCTTCGACAGACGCTTTATCCTGTATAGAGCCGCCCGGCTGAATAATCGCGGTTATACCGGCTTTTACACACTCTTCCACGCAATCGGGGAAAGGGAAAAACGCGTCGGACGCCATTACCGAGCCTTTGGCTTCTTTACCGGCGTGAGCTATTGCCTGCTGTGCCGCCCAAATACGGTTGGTCTGTCCCATACCGATACCCGTCGTTCTGCCGTCTTTACCGATAACTATCGCATTTGATTTAGTGTGCTTGACTACTTTCCATGCAAACAGCATTGCTTCAGTCTCTTCTTTTGTGGGCTTGCGCTCTGTTACGACGCCCAATCCGTATACGGTCTTTTCTTTACCGTTTGAAAGAATTGAAGTTTCAACTTTTGCGTTCATCTTGAAAAGATTTTCGTCTTCTTCCCTTATAAGGCTTTCATCGTACTGCTGAACAAGCAGTCCGCCGTAAACCTTTTTCATATCAAATGCGTCTGCGGCGCGTTTTGCCGAAATGTTTTCGATTTGCAGAAGACGTATATTCTTCTTCTGTTTCAAAATTTCCAAAGCCTCGTCTGTATATGACGGAGCCATTACGATTTCAATAAATATTTTATTTATTTCAGTCGCTGTATCCCTATCCACCGTACCGTTTATTGCAAGTATTCCGCCGAATACTGACACGGGGTCGCTTTCATATGCTCGCATATAAGCTTCGTAAATATTTTTGCCTGTACCTACGCCGCAGGGATTTGCATGCTTGCATGCAACAACCGCAGGAACCGCGCCGAATTCTTTTAAAAGTTCAAGCGCGCCGTTGGCGTCGTTTATGTTGTTGTAGGAAAGCTCTTTGCCCCAAAGCTGTTTTGCCGAAGACAGCGAGCCCTCGCGTATAAACTGTTCGTTATAAAAAACCGCCTGTTGCTGGGGATTTTCGCCGTAGCGCATCTCCTGCGCTTTGGAATAGGCGAAAGTTACTTCGTCAGGGAAAGTTATATTTAGCTGTGAAGCAAGATAATTGGAAATAAGGCTGTCGTAAACCGCGGTATGAGCGAAAACCTTGTATTGCAGATACCTTTTGGTTTCAATTGACAATCCGCCGTTTGCAAGCTCTTCAAGTACTTTATTATAGTCCTTAGGGTCAACAATAACCGCAACGTCCTGATAATTCTTCGCCGCAGCCCTAATCATGGTAGGACCGCCTATATCTATATTCTCGACACATTCGGCGAAATCCGCTCCTTTTGCGAGAGTAGCTTTGAAAGGATAGAGGTTTACACAGACAATATCAATCGTATTAATATTAAGTTTTTCAAGCTGTGACATATGCTCCGGATTGGAACGCATTGCAAGTAAACCTGCGTGAACGTTAGGGTGTAAAGTTTTTACCCTGCCGTCAAGACACTCGGGAAAACCCGTGATTTCTGAAATACCGATAACTTTAAGACCTGCGTCTTTTAACGCTTTTGCAGTGCCGCCGGTAGAAACTATTTCAAAACCGTTCTCAACAAGCCCTTTGCAGAATTCCACTACGCCGCTTTTATCCGAAACGCTGACAAGCGCCCTTTTCTTCATTTCCATATCATTCCTCCGTAAACTCAATTTATTTTAACTGTCCTTCCGTTCTTTTCCACTTTGCCCTGACAAAGTTTTTTAACGCAATAGGGCAAAAGTCTGTGTTCTTCTTCAAGTATCTTTGCCTGTAAACTTTCAGGCGTATCGCCGTCGTCTACCTCAACTGCGCGTTGCGCGATTATTGCGCCGCCGTCGGGAATTTCATTTACAAAATGAACGGTACAGCCCGAAATTTTAGCTCCGTACTCAATTACCGCTTTATGTACTTTCAAACCGTAGTACCCAGCTCCGCAAAAAGCAGGAATAAGCGACGGGTGAATATTGATAATTCTGTCGCTGAAAGCTTTGATAAAACTTTCGGGTATAATTTTCAGCCAACCGGCAAGCACGATATAATCTACTTTGCTTTCGTCCAAAAAACGGGAAAGTTCGGCATAAAGAATTTCCAAATCGTCATAATTCTGTTTGGAAAAAACGTAAAAAGGTATATTGTGCTTTTCCGCCCTTTCAATTGCACCTATGCCGCTTTTCGAGGCAATCAGCATAGCAATCTCGCAGAAACTTTCCTTTTCGTTTGCGTCAATTACCGATTGGAAATCAGTACCACCGCCCGAAGCAAAGACCGCTATTTTTTTCATTTCAAAGCAACTCCGCTTCCCTTTACCGTCTTGCCTAAAACAACGCACTCTTCTCCGGTGCTTTCAAGCTGTGCAATCGTAGCTTCAACGTCAGCTTTCTTAACGCACACGACCATTCCGATACCCATATTGAAAGTGTTGTAAATCTGCTGTTTGGAGAGCTTTGCCCTCTTTTGCATTATTTGAAAAATCTTAGGAACTTCGTAAGACTTGGTGTCTATTCTGCAACCTATTCCCTCAGGGAAAATACGGGGAATATTTTCAATAAATCCGCCGCCCGTTATGTGCGCAATTCCTTTAACATTTACTTTTTTTATAAGCTCTAATATCGATTTAACATATATCTTTGTGGGAGTAAGCAAAACGTCGATAGGCTTTGCGCCGAGTTCCGCGTCAAACTTTTCAAGGTCGGCGATATCTTCGCCCCAAAGTTTTCTGACCAACGAATATCCGTTGGAATGTACGCCGCTTGACTTTAATCCGATAAGTACGTCGCCCGACTTGATTTTATTGCCATTTATTATCCTCTTTTTATCGACAGCGCCTACGGCAAATCCTGCGATATCGTATTCGCCCTCAGGATAGAATCCGGGCATTTCCGCAGTCTCGCCGCCTATAAGAGCCGCGCCTGACTGACGGCAACCCTCGGCAATTCCCGAAACCACCGTTGCAACCTTTTCGGGGCTTAAATTGCCAGTTGCAAAATAGTCAAGAAAGAACAGCGGCTGAGCGCCCTGACAAACAATGTCGTTCACACACATTGCAACCGCGTCGATGCCTATCGTATTATGCCTGCCCGAAATAATCGCATATTTAAGCTTAGTTCCTACGCCGTCCGTACCGGCAACCAAAACGGGTTCTTTCATACCTTTGGGCATTTGGAAAAAACCGCCGAACGAACCCAAATCGCCCAATACCCCGTCGGTATAAGTTGATTTGACATGTTCTTTCATAAGCCTTACCGCTTCGTACCCTCTTTCTACGTCAACGCCGCTGTCTTTATAAGAAATTGCCATTTTTACACTCCGTTTTTGTTTTTTTCTCCGCATTTTTGCGGTTATTTATTCAAGTTTAAGTTTGTCCGCCTCATAATCGTGAAGCGGAAAAGGATATTCGCCGTTGAAGCAACCGAGGCAGAACCCCGTATTGGCGCCCTTGCACGTTTCCAAAAGCTGTTCTACGGTTAAATACCTTACGCTATCAGCGCCAAGACTTTCGCAAATTTCTTCCTCGCTTCTGTACGCGCCTATAAGCTGCGAATAAGTCTGAATATCAATTCCGAGATGGCAGGGGTGCTTTATTATCGGGGAACATATTCTTATATGCACCTCTTTTGCCCCTGCATCCCTCAGCATTTTAATAATTTTGCGCATAGTAGTTCCGCGCACTATACTGTCGTCGATAAGAATTACTCTTTTACCTCTGACATTGCCGCGCAACGCGTTCATTTTAACGCTTAAACTGTTCTCACGCTGTCTTTGGTCCGGCTGAATGAACGTCCTGCCAACATACCTGTTTCTGGCTAACGCCTCAACAAACGGTATGCCGCTCTCTTCCGCATAACCCCTTGCCGCAACGTTTGCAGAATCGGGAACGCCGGATACTATATCCGCTTCAACAGGATAGTTCCTTGCAAGTAGTTTACCGGCTTCTTTTCTTGCTTCGTAAACGCTGTAACCGTCAAGCACAGAATCGTGACGGGCAAAGTAAACGTATTCAAAAATACACATACTGCTTTTTTCGGGCACGCCATCCATCATATAAGAACGAATACCCTCGGCGTCCGCCACTACTATTTCACCGGGCTTGACATCCCGTAAATAATTGGCACCCACAGCGTCCAAAGCGCAGGTTTCGCTTGCCACAACAACGTCATTATCCAATATACCTATACAAAGGGGGCGTATTCCGTTTGGGTCCCTTACGGCTATAAGCTTATCGGTCGTCATAATTGTAAGAGCATAGGAACCTTTCAACTTAGGACAGGCAAGTTTTACACCGTTCAATATATCCCCGTCCGAAAGCTTATTAATAAGAATAGCTATAACTTCGGAATCGATTGTGGTTTGAAAAACGGCGTTTTGAGAGATAAGTTCGTCCCTGAGCTGTTTTGTATTGGTAAGATTGCCGTTGTGCGCCACCGCAATTTTTCCGCACTTGCCCGTAAAAACAACGGGCTGGGCATTGAGCAACTGACTTGCGCCCGTCGTTGAATAACGGACGTGACCTATTGCAATATCGCCTTCGGGAAGTTTCTCTAAATTGCCGTTTGCAAAAACGTCCGCCACAAGACCCATACCCTTAAAATATGTGACTTTATCGGCATATGCAACGGCTATGCCGGCAGATTCCTGTCCCCTGTGTTGAAGAGCATATAAACCATAATAAACGGTGTGCGCAACATTGCGCGTTTCCTGCGAATATACGCCGAATACGCCGCATTCTTCGTGAAGTTCATCCATAATTTACTCAAGTTTATTCCTTGCCTGTCCAGCAATAGGTGCAAAGCTTGCAAGGTTCAAGCCCTATCGCTTCAATCAGTCCCTCTAAAGATTGAAATTCAAGCGATTCAAACTGAAATTTATCGCAAATCGCTTTGCGCATTGCCTTGCCCCTTTCGGTATTCGAATCGCTGTATTCAGCCATATGTTTTACACTTTCTTCCCCTTCAAGTTCAGCCATTGTACGTCGGGTTATCAAATCCATATCGCCTGATGAACGGGAAAAATTCAAATATTTACAGCCGTACATAATGGGCGGACAAGCCGAACGCATATGAACGGCTTTTGCGCCGTGTGAATAAAGAAATTCTACGGTTTCTTTAAGCTGGGTTCCGCGTACGATACTGTCGTCAACGAGCAAAAGCCTTTTGCCGTCTATAAATTCGTGGACGGGTATAAGCTTCATTTTCGCCACTTTATTTCTTTCCGTCTGGTTTACGGGCATAAAACTGCGCGACCAAGTCGGCGTATATTTAATGTAGGGACGGGCGAAAGGAACTTTGCAGGCATTTGAATATCCGATAGCATGGGGCGTACCGGAATCGGGAACTCCGCCGACGTAGTCGATTTCATGAACATCATGCGTTTTCGAATCGTTCTTTGCAAAAATTTCGCCGTTTTTGCAACGCATCATTTCTACGTTTACACCCTCGTATGTCGAGGTAGGATATCCGTAGTACGACCATAAAAACGCGCATATGCGCATTTCCTTTTGAGGGGGCGAAAGTTGCGTAATTCCGTCCGCGGAAATTTCTACTATTTCGGCGGGGCCGAGTTCGCGGTCATCCGAATAGCCCAATTTTTTGTATGCAAAACTTTCAAAGGATACGCAATAGCCGTTGTCGCACCTGCCAATCTGCACGGGGAGCCTACCAAGCTTGTCCCTTGCGGCAATAAGCGTGCCCCTATCGGTTAAAAGAAGAATAGACGCCGTTCCCTCCACTTTATTTTGGACGTAACGAAGACCCTCTACATAACTTTCCTGACTGTTGATCAGCGCGGCTATGATTTCGTTTGAATTAACCCGGCTGCCCGTCATCGCGTCAAAATAACCACCCTTTGAGAGAAGTTCGCGCATAAGACTTTCGGAGTTGTTTATAACGCCAATCGTACAGATTGCATATGTACCCAGCCTTGAAACGGTCAGCAACGGTTGAGGGTCGGTATCGCTAATACACCCGATAGCCGCGTTTCCCCTCATTTCGCTCAGCACTTTTTCGAACTTCGTTCTGAAAGGCGCGTTTTCTATATTGTGAATTTCACGCTGTAAGCCTATTTCCGAATCGTAAGCCGCCATACCTCCGCGTTTTGTGCCGAGGTGAGAATGATAATCGGTGCCGATGAAAACGTCGAATACCGCGCTGCTCTTTTTTACGGAACCGAAAAAACCGCCCATAAATTACTCTCCTGTAAGACGTTTGAAAACTTCCTGATATGCGTCCTCTACGCCGCCCAAATCACGACGGAACCTGTCTTTATCGAGGCTGACGTGTTTGGTTGTGTCCCAGCTGCCTGCTTCCCAAAAACGGCAGGTATCGGGTGAAATTTCGTCGGCAAGAACAATCTGACCTTTAAATCTGCCGAATTCAAGTTTGAAATCGATAAGGTCAATGTTGAGCTTTCCGAAAAATGCTTTCATTTCTTCGTTGACCGCAAATGCCATTTTCTTTATAGTATTTATTTCTTCCGCGGTCGCAAGATTTAAAGCAAGAGCATGATAATCGTTGATTAAAGGGTCGCCCAAATCATCGTTTTTATAAGAAAATTCTATCGTAGGCGAAGCAAATTTAGTGCCTTCGGGTACTCCGTATCTTTTGGAAAAACTTCCTGCGGCAACATTTCTTATTATAACTTCAAGCGGAACTATCTGCACTTTCTTTACGACGGTATTTCTGTCGTCAATCTCCTCGACAAAATGAGTGGGAATCCCTTTCTTTTCAAGCATTGCCATCATCATATTGCTCATTTTGTTGTTGATGACGCCCTTACCGCTTATCGTGCCCTTTTTAAGACCGTTAAACGCAGTCGCATCGTCCTTATAAGAAACGATAACGTAGTCCGCATTTTCAGTTGCGTAAACCTTTTTTGCCTTGCCTTCGTAAAGCTGTTCCTTTTTTTCCATAAAGAATTTCTCCTAGATAAAATATTTTGAAGCCCTGACGGAATATTTTACTCCGTTTAAGGGTTTATAACAATATAAATAACCGCAATCGAATTGCGGTTACGTTTAAATTTGCTCTATCTCTGTTTGAAGAGCAACATCGTCGGAATTTATTTTTTTCCTCATTTTAATTTTATAAGCTGTCAGACCGTCAGCGATATCGTGGTACTTTATACCGAGAATCTGCAAAGCCAAAAGCCCTGCGTTTTCAGCGGCGTTTACACCTACGGTAGCTACGGGAATACCAGAAGGCATCTGTACAATAGAAAGCAAGCTGTCAAGACCGCCCATCATATCCGTTTTTACGGGTAAACCTATTATAGGTAAAGTAGTATTTGCCGCTATTACTCCGCCGAGGTGTGCAGCCTTGCCTGCCGCGCATATTATTACTTCAATTCCGTTTTTATGCGCGTTAAGCGAAAAACTGTGCGCCTCTTCGGGGGTACGGTGCGCGGAAATAACCCTTACTTCAACATCCACCCCGAAATTTTTAAGTACCGCAACGGCAGGCTTAACCACGCCGAAATCGGATTTGCTGCCCATTAAAATGGCTACCTTAGGCATTTTTTCACTCCGTATTTAATTATTGATTTTAAACATACTTATCGTATGGTGCTTTTATACGTTATTTTTACCGTATATATTTTTGCAGTAAACTTTTACGCCGTTGTGCTTTTAAAATCCCAAAAAGACGAATTCGGGGAAAACGAACAAAAACCTACCGGAGACGGAAAAATTATACTTACCGCAATTCTCGGCGGCGCGCTGGCAATTTATATAAGTATGTTCTGTATGCGGTACAGGCTGAAAAACATCCTTTTTATGATACTTATGCCCGTTATCGCCGTTCTGAACGTATACTTTTTTTACCTTGCGTACCGTTCGGGAATGACATTCCTTGTTGTACGGTAAAAATACACAATATTTACAAAAACTATTTTAATTATAACACAACATATTGACAAAATAAAATGTTTGCGCAAACATTTTTTGAAAATTAAGCGTAAAAATTTTACAATTGTCCGTTTTAAATACTTGACAAACGAAAAAAGCCGTTTATTACCGGTTTCAACAAAATAAACAGCGCCGCGCTTTAAATACGCGGCGCTATTATTTTATGATTTTTTGTTTTCTTCCGAGACGTCGGATTTTTCATTTTTTTCCTTAAGCAGGTCGCGGATTTCCGCAAGAAGCTGTTCGGTTGTAACAGCCACTACTGCAGGAGCCTGCGCTTCGGGCGCGTCTATTTCTGCTTTGGCTTTTGCCGCCTCTTCTTCGGTCAACTCGCCTTTTTTAAGCTTCTTATCGATAGCTTTTTTCTGCTTGTCCGCAAGTTTTTTACCGCCTGCACGAACAGAATTTATAGTTTTAACGACACAGAAAAGTATGAACGCAACAAGAATAAAGTTAATAACCGCAGTTATAAACGCACCCCAGTTTATATAAATGGATTTAGCCATATCGAGAGCGTTTGTCGCCTCATCGTAAACAGGTTTAAGCATAGTAACGGCGTCTTCGAGCCCTGAGCCCGTGCCGGCAAGCAACCAGTTAATTAAGGGCTGAAGAATCTGGCTTGTCAAAGCGGTAATGATTGCGGTAAACGCGCCGCCTACGATTACGCCGACAGCCATATCCAAAACATTGCCGCGCGTTATAAAATCTTTAAATTCTTTAAAAAACTTTTTCATAAATTTCTCCTTGTTTCATTTTTGAATATTATAAAATCAAGCGCAGTCCGCTGTCAAGCGATTAAAACAGAAACAAGCTTCTCCCTCAATGCGCTTTTATCGTTTTCGTCCGTTCTGATATCCAACGCCGCTTCCCCCTGCCTGATTACAATTATTCTTTGAGCAATGTCAATAGCTTCGTCCACATCGTGAGTCACGAAAAGCGCAGTTCCTTTAATACTGCTTAACACATCTTTGAACAGCTTTGAGATTTCCGCCTTAAGCTTTAAATCAAGCGAAGAAAAAGGTTCGTCCATAAGAATTATATCGCCGCCGTAAAGAAAAGCGCGCGCAAGCGAAACCCTTTGCGCCTGACCGCCCGACAGAGCTACGGGAAACTCATTCTTTTTTTCAGTCAGGTTGACCCTTTTTAACATTGAATCTATCAAGTTGTCATTCTTACAGACAAGCTTTAAGTTGCCGCAGACCGTCAAATTCGGCACAAGCCGAGGCGTCTGAAAAACATATGCGCATTTGAGCACGGGTATTTTACCTTTATAATCGGTAAGACGTGCAACACAGTTTAAAAGCGTAGTTTTGCCGCTTCCGCTTTCGCCTAAAATACAGGTAATTTCCCCCTCAATCAAATCAAGACTGAAATTATCATATACTTTTAATTGACCGTAGTTTTTACAAAGATTTTTTATTTCAATCATTTTACACCGCCGCGCCATTTTGCATTTAACCTTTTAAGTTGCGACAACGCGACGTCTGCCGCCAGCCCCGTCAACACAGCGACAACGGTAAGCGCCGCAAGACGCGGCATTTCCAAAAAAGCGCGCGCGCTTTGCATCATTCCGCCTAAACTGTTGTAAGTATTGGACATAACTTCCGCAGAAATCATAATTTTTAACCCGAGCGAAACGTTTGCGCCGACCTGAGAAAAAATGTCGGGAGAAATCTGCGGCAGATAAATTTTGAAAAGTCTTTCTTTTTTTGAAACGCCGTAAAGCTTTGCCATCTGTATAAGTTCTGCGCTTACCCCGTCGCAAGCCGCGGTCATCTGCGAATAAATCATCGGGAACAGCACCAAAACCGTAACAATTACAGGCGCAACTTTAGCATTTGTCCATATTAATAAAAGCAAAATCACGGCAAGCGTCGGAACCGTGCGCAGAAAAACCATAAAGGGTTTTATTAACGCTGCGGCAGATTTGCTTAAAGCCGAAACGCAAGCTAAAAGGGCGGCAAGCAGAAAAGAAATCAGAAACGCTTCAAAAGTCCTTAAAAGCGTAAAGCCGAAAGCTTTCCAGAACTCCGCCGAACAAAGACATTGCCAAAAAGCCGCGGCGGTATCCGTAAAAGAGGGAATGACATAATCGTTGCCCACCGAATAATAAGCAATAATCCAAGCAATCCACATAGCCGCAACAGCCGCTACGGAAAAAATTATATTAAGTTTTCTCTGTGTAAAAAACTTTTTCATTGAAGTTCTTCAAAATCTATGCCGTTATCTTTAAGAATACATTTAAGCGTGAGTCCGGGCACTTGGGCAAGATTTACCACGCCCACCGTTTTACCGCGCAACGAGGACAAGTTTTGTTTGGTGATTTTTTCCCCTGCGGACGAAACTAAAAATAAATTGCCGTGCGTAAGCGTACCAAGCATTTTGTATTTTTCACCGTTTCCCAGAAGTTTTACCGCAAGATTTACAGGCAGAACGCATACATCCGCTTTAGGGTTAGCGCCCGTGACGCAAGTCTGCACGGTGCTTGCGTCCACGATTTCGTATACCATTTCGGCGCCGCTTATTTCAGCCCCTGCCTCCGTCATCAGTTCCGCCAAACCCAAAGCAGGAGCGCCGTCAGGGGCATAAACGGAAATTCTGCCGTCATATTCTTCCGCGACGCTATCCGCATAATCCGCAAAAAAACCGTCCGACGGCGAACCGAAGTCAACGCCGCCCAAACCGTTCAATTTATCCATAAAAGATATTACATCTTCTTTACAATCCCAAGCGTCGGTAAATTTAACGGAACAGTTTCTTATTATCTGTTTGCTTAAATTTTTTGCCGTAAACGTCGGCGACATCCCGTCGCTGAGATGTTCGCACACAACTTCCGCAATGCTTTCGGGCAAAGTTTTCTCGTCAAGAAGCCAAGCCGCGCCGCTTTTCAGCTTATCCGCAAAAACTTGAGCAAAATAATGATTGGCGATTTCCTTTTTAGCAACAACAACCGCCTGAGGATAACCGCCGCCACCGTAAAGATTTTGTAAGTCCCCTGCAAAATCCAAACCGGAAATTGCGTTTACCTTAGTGCTTGCCGCCGGTTCAGGCACGACAAAATAATCTATGCCTCCGCGCACGCCAACCTCTACGGCGCTGACCGATACAAGTCTTACAACAGAACTATCGCTTACACCGCACGCGGTAAAGCAGACAGCCGAACCAAGACAAACAACCGCGGTCAAAATGCATAAAACAAATTTTTTCATATTCAGCGCTCCTTTCAAGACCTGTGCATTAACGTTTTTGCCGTAACGCCTTTCAGCATTCCTATTTTGCCCGTCAATTTATTTATTACCTCGGCAGGCGCGTCCATTGTCACGCTTATTACCGAAACGCATTTTTCTTTGTACGGTACACCCATTCTGCCGATAATATATTCGCCGAATTCGGTCAAAAGGGCGTTTACCGACGGACTAGCCTCTCTGTCCGCGACAATAACGCTGATTACCGCAAGTCTGTTTTCAGACATAAAAAAATACCTCGCTTAAAAAGTCAAGGCAAAGGCAAAAACGCATACCTAAAGTATGCTTCAATTTTACCTTTACCCTCAGGACGAACCTTTGGATTCAGACAAGCAGATTATAGCACGGTAAAAAAAATTTTACAACTAAATGTATACGGTTGGAAATTTTTTACATACTTTTGTTATGAAAACTTTTATTCTGACTTTAACGGTTATAATTTTATCTTCGCTCGCCACGTTGAATACTTGCGCGGCAATAAGGCAGAACGGAAACAAACCCGAACCCGACCCTGATTTCTTTATTCGGGAAAACAAAGAAAATCCCCCTCGCATTATGCCTAAAACAAGCCCTGATTTCAGGTTTGAAAAAAACTGAATACGTATAGGTTTACGCGTTGAGTTAAATTTGTTGCAATTTCCCTGCGCGGCGGTTATAATATCGGTATGAAAACGTTTAAATACAAATTTACCAAACTTATAACCGCGTTTATTTGGGCGGGAATGGCGTTAGCGGTTGCGGCGTTCGCTATGAATACCTACTTCGTATTTTCAGAGGGATTGGGTTCAGCCGCAAATATAGTTTATCCCATATTAAGATACGTTCTTATGTATCTTATATCCGTTGCGGCATTCATCATTTTATTGAGTTTGTTGCTTTCTTCGTACTACTGCGTAACAGACACTACGCTAAAAACAAGCTTCGGAATAATAAAAAGCAAGTACGACATTCAAAAAATCGAAACGGTACTTCTTGACAGAAAAACAAATAAACTCAGCGTTTATTTTGAGGACAAGTCATTCATCGTAATAGTTGTCAAAGAAGAATGGTACGAAGACTTTGTTGACGAACTGCTTAAAGCCAACAGAAATATAGAATTTTCAATAAAGTCAAAGGAAAACACCCCAGACGACGAAGAAAAATCCAAATAAATTATTTTTGACACACAAAAAACAAGCCCCCGTTCTGAAACGGGGGCTTTAATTTATTCGTATTTTTTGTGTTTGAATATTCGGGTACAATGTTCTTCGCCTGCAAGAAGCCTGTAAATGTTTTTACGATGAGCGAACCAAGTTAAAAAGTTTATAATAAGCAAAATCATAAAAGTTGCAATCACCCAACCGTTTAAGAGACCCGACTGATATCTGATAACAAATATTACCGACTGCCAAACTGTAAGCCCCGAAACGCCCATAAGCGAAGCCATACTTCCCCACTCTGCAACGCCCATATAAAGAAACAGCAGCACGAAACTTGCAATTACTATAAACACATACCACCATTGTTCCATAGACATAGTAAAAAGAAACAGACCCAATGTTGACGCTATACCCTTACCGCCCTTAAATTTAAGCGTAACGGGGAAAATATGACCAATAATTACGAACGCTCCGCAAAAATATCTTATAAAATCGGACACAAGCACTTCCGTTCCGCTGAAAATATATTCGCGGAAAATGAGAAAACCTGCAAGCGCAGGCAGTCCGCCTTTACAGGCGTCGCAGATAAAATTTACTATTCCGACTTTAAGCCCGAATGTCCTTGTCATATTCATCGAACCGGGATTGCCGCTTCCGACACCGCGAATATCTTTCTTTTTAAAATGTGAAATCAACACGGCAAAGTTAAAACAGCCGATAAAATAACACAAAACGGCGCAAAGTAAAAGCCAATACCACAATTGAGAAAAAGCTATTTCTTTCAAATCTGAAACCTCGTTTTAAACTTTTCTGCGGCGATTAATCTTCGCCGTTTTCTCTTGCGATTATTTTTATGGGCGTACCCGAAAAATCAAAGTTTTTCCTTATTACGTTCTCTAAAAATCTTTCATAGGAAAAATGCAACAGGTCGGAAGAGTTGACTTTAAGAACAAACGTAGGCGGCGCAACCGCAACCTGTGACGAAAAATAGACCTTTAATCTTCTTCCGTTATACGAGGGCGGTTCGTTTGCGCGTACCGTATCCGCAATCAAATCGTTGAGCGTACCCGTAGAAACCCTGAAACGCGAATGTGCGTAAACCTCGTCTATAAGCTGAAAAAGTTTTTCGGCGCGCTGACCTGTCTTTGCGGAAATGAATACGGACTTGAAATAGTCCATAAACTTCAAATCTTCTTTCAGCTTGTCCTGAAACTTATTTATAGTATTGGAATCTTTTTCTATAAGGTCCCATTTATTCATAACTATAAGCGAAGGTTTGCCCTGCTCGTGAACAAACCCTATAATTTTAGTGTCCTGTTCAGTCAAACCCTCGGAGCTGTCCACAACAAGCAGGCAGACATCGGCGCGACGCACCGCGTCGTACGCCCTGAGCTGGGAGTAATATTCTATATCGTCTTCCACCCTGCTTTTTTTACGAATACCTGCGGTATCGATGACGGTATAATCTCTGCCGTTGTAACAGAGACGGGTGTCGATAGCGTCCCTTGTAGTGCCTGCAATATCGGTAACTATAGAACGCTCGAACCCTAAAAGCCTGTTTACAAGGCTGGATTTGCCTGCGTTGGGCTTTCCGACGACGGCAATTTTTATACTGTCGTCCTCTTTGGTTTCACCCTTTTCAAACCAGCTCACGGCTTCGTCAAGAACGTCGCCTATTCCCGTGCCGTGTTCGGCGGAAACCGGATAAGGCTCGCCGAGCCCGAGAGAGTAAAATTCAAAAACTTTATCTTCCGAATAATCGTCTATTTTGTTTACAACTAAAATTACGGGTTTTTTACTGCGGCGGAGCATATCGGAAACATCGTAATCGGAAGAAGTCAGCCCTTCTCTTCCGTCCACGAAAAACAGAATAACCTGCGCGGTTTCAATCGCAACTTCCGCCTGTTTTTTTATTTCTTTCCACATAATGTCTTCCGACCGCATTTCTATGCCGCCGGTATCGACTATCGTAAAATCTTTGCCGCGCCATTCGCCGTCGGCATAAAGCCTGTCGCGCGTGACGCCGGGCTTGTCCTCGGTTATGGAAATTTTTCTGCCGACAACTCTGTTGAAAAAAGTACTTTTCCCTACATTAGGTCTGCCGACTATCGCTATTAAAGGATGTGCCATAAGTGAATTCTATTATAAATCAAGCTTAAAAATTTGTAAAGAAAAAAAGCGGAAAAATTCCCCGACGTTTCCGTCGGGGATTTGTTTATAAGAGTATATTGTTTATCAGAGTATGCCGCCGAGCATTCCGAGAATACATCCGAAAGCGAACACAACAAGCATAATCCAGTAGAATATTTTCCAGCCTTTGCTTTTATGGCTTACATAACGCCACGCGGGAATTGCTATCGCCACGATTATTGCGATGTTTCCCAAAAGAGTAAAGATTGTAACTATATTGCTTAATATACCTGCGGTTTTACCGTCAATACTGTTTATAAGTTTTAAAATCAGGCTGATTATACCGCTAAAAATATAGAACAATGCCGCCAACGACATTCCCCAAAACGCGGCGAATTTCACGATATCCCTGTTAGAGGTAGAAGCTGTCGAATTACGTTTTGACATTTTAAAATCTCCTTAAATAATTTATGTTTATATTATACAGATTTTTTATTGAACTTGCAAGCGCGCAAACGCGAAATTTTAAATTTCGTTCAGCTTTTTGAGCACCGCCGAAAAATAGTCCGGCAAAGGCGCTTCGAATATAAGCTCTTCGCCCGTCGAGGGATGCGTCAACTTTAAACGCCAAGCGTGCAGAAGCTGACCGTCAAGCGAAAATTTTTGTTTTTTTACACCGTAAACGGGGTCGCCGACAACGGGATGAGCCAGATACTTTGCGTGAACTCTTATTTGATGCGTCCTGCCCGTTTTCAAATCGAAACGGCAGAGAGTAAAATTCTCTTTATATCTTTTTAAAACTTCATAGTCGGTCACGGCAAGTTTGCCTTTTTCCGGCGAAACCACAGCCATTTTAACCCTGTCTTTCGGGTCGCGTCCGATGTAAGTCGTAACCGTGCCTCTGTCGTCTTTCAGATTACCTTCCAAAAGAGCCAGATACGTTCTTTTACAAGTTTTTTCTTCAATCTGTTTTGAAAGGTTTAAATGCGCGCCGTCGTTTTTTGCAACGACCAAAAGTCCGGAAGTATCTTTATCTATTCTATGCACGATTCCCGGGCGTATTACTCCGTTAATTCCGCTCAATTTATCAAGCTTGTACAATAACGCGTTTACAAGCGTTCCCTCGTAGTTGCCGTTGCCCATATGCACGGTCATCCCCTGCGGCTTATTCACGACTGCAATATCGGCGTCCTGATAAATAATTTCTACGGGTATATTTTCAGGCTTCACCCCGTATTGCACGGGGTCGGGCAAATTTATTTCGTATTCCATGCCGGCTGAAACGGGCTGGGAAGCTTTTACTGTTTTATCTGCGCACTTTACGTTTCCCGATTCAAAAAGTTTTTTGACGGAAGAACGCGTTACTCCCTCTAAATTTTTACTTAAAAATATATCTGCACGGGAATAGTCTTCCCGTGCCGTCAATTTTTCTGTTTTCATTCCTTGCCGTTACCGTCTTTTTCTTCAGGTATTTCGTCGGCGTTATTTTGTTTGTTTAAATCGCCTTCCGAGTTATTTGCACTGTCTGCCGAAATTGTATCCGTGGTAACAATCTGCGCGGCAACGCCCTCTTCTTCTGCTTTTTTACGGTCTTCCTCTTCTTTACGCGCCTGTTGCGCGGCTTTTGCTTTTTTTGTAAGAGGGAAAACAGAATATTCGTTGAGGAAAAGCAAATCGATTACAGCAAGCACTGCGCCGAAAACTATCCAGAAGTCGGCAAAGTTGCAGTATGCGATTCCGCCGAAGAGCCAAATACCAAACCAGTCGCGCACCCAGTTAAAAGCAATTCTGTCAACAAGGTTGCCAATAGCGCCAGCAATAACCAAAGAAATAGCTACCTTCATAATCACAAGCCTGTTAGGCATAAATATGAAAGCGAAAATCATTACCGCAAGCAATAAAAACGTAACGGTTATAAGCACAGGTTGACCGATTTCCGGATGCTCGTTCAAAAAACTGAATGCGCATCCCCTGTTCCTTATTCCGCTTTTTATAACCCAAAAACCGGGAATTATTTCCACGTTCCATGCCCCGGGATACAGCTCCTCAAAATGCTTGGTAAGCAAATCTGCGGCAATAAGCACGGCTATTACAACCAACAAAATTATGCTTAATTTCCCGAAATGGGGCTTTAACTTCTTTTTTAACATATTTTAATAATACCGTAAAACCGAAATAAAGTCAATTAAGAACGAGGGGCAAAGCACGCCGAAAAAAAGAGAAATACGCCGAAGAGTGTTCGGCGTATCTTTATTTATATTGATTGCGGTTATTTAGCAAAACCGAGACTTATCAAAATTGCTTTATCCACCTTGGACATGGTCTGTTCGTTTAATTCGCCAATCCTTTCTTTAAGCCTGCGCTTATCGAGGGTGCGTATCTGTTCGAGTAGAATAACCGAGTCGCGTACAAGTCCGTATGCTGACGACGGCAGTTCAATATGAGTGGGTAGTTTCGCCTTGTTTATTTTGCTTGTGACCGCCGCGGCGATGACCGTCGGGGAATACTTGTTGCCGACGTCGTTCTGAACGACGAGAACGGGACGTATTCCCCCCTGTTCACTGCCGACGACCGGTGACAAATCCGCATAGTAAAGTTCTCCGCGCTTTATAGTCATAATAACCTCTCTTCGGCAGGGTATACTTTATTATATGTACTGCCTTACAGTTATTGTTGACGGAAAAGCGGCGTTTTATACCGCTAATAAAGATTGATGACGTTGTAAAGATTGAGAAAAATAATGACGTAATAAACAACTAAACAAACAAGCATTATTATGCCTGCAATTTTGCCGAGGCTTTTTGTTTTTCCCCAGCACGAAGAGAAAATCAGTACTGCCGCAAAAAGCGAAACTATTCCGCTGACAAGTCCTTCTGTTGTAAACGGCAGTCCGTAAGAACCTTTACAGAGTGCGCCCACGCCGCCGATTAACAGAATGTTAGCTATGTTGCTGCCTATAATGTTGCCGGTCGCAATACCTACGTCGCCCTTTCTCGCAGCTGAAACGGACGTTACTAGTTCAGGAAGCGACGTACCGAACGCAACAACCGTCAAAGCGACTATTTCCGCAGGAATATTCAAAGCTTTTACCGCCAGGTCGCGCGCGGAATTGACAACAAGTTCGGCGCCGCCTACTACCATAGCCAGCCCTACGACCGTGATTATTATAAGGAACCAAACTTTTTCTTTTAAATTTTCGTATCCTGTTTTAATCTTTCCCCAGAAATTCAAAGGCGCGTCAGCACCGACCGTATTGTCGCCGTCAAAGGCGGAAGCCGTCGCGGTTGCCTGTTCAAGCTGAATGTTAGACTGTTTTTTTGCAAGAACCACATTGTATGCCATAAAAGCCGCGTAAAGCAGAACGAGTATCAAACCTTCCCACCAAGCAAACGAGTTGCCAAGCGCGCCGAGAAGAACAAAAAGGGCGCTGACTATTACCAAGAAAGGCAAATCTATAAACCGCGTGGTTTTCTCAACAGGAAGTTTGCATATCACCGCCGACAAGCCCAAAATCAAAAATATATTGATTATGTTGCTACCGAGAATATTCCCGGTAATAAGTTCGCCCGTACCGCCGACCGCGTCAACAATCGTTACTGCAAGTTCGGGCGCGGACGTGCCGAGCGCCACGACGGTTACGCCGATAATAAATGTGGAAACTTTCAGCTTTTTAGCGATACCCGAAGCGCCGTCCACAAAAAAGTCGGCACCTTTTACTAAAAGCACAAACCCTAAAAGCAACAAAAATACGTTTAATACAATAGTTCCTGCATCCATTTTAATTACCTCTTAATTTATTTTAAACAGGTCGGAGTAAAAATATAAGACCCCCGACTTAAATTGCTTTAAGTCGAAAGTCTTGTTCCTTAAAATTTAAGGGGTTACGGCACGATATAAAAATATCGGGGTTTGTTGCCGCAAGCCTTGTAACTACTCCCTTTCAACGGAATTGATTTTAACAGAATGAAATTACTCTGTCAAGCTCTTGACGGAAAAATGTAAATTATTAATTATATCTTTTGCTGTTACGCAGTAGTCGCCTTTTTGTTTTGAAGAAATTTCCGCCGCTCTGCCTAAAACATACGCGGAACACACGGCGGCTTCAAATGGCAGCAAACCTCTTGCAAGGCTTCCGCAAATATAACCTGCAAGAATATCGCCGCTGCCTCCTTTTGCAAGCGCGGTAGTGCCCGTGACGTTGATTACAGTATTAGAGCCGTCGCAGATTACGGTAGAAGCCGATTTCAATACAAGCGTTACGCCGAATTCTTTTGCAAATTTCTGCGCATAAAGTACGGGCGAGGAGGATATTTCCCGAACAGACTTTCCGCAAAGCCTTGAAAATTCTTTTAAATGAGGCGTAAGAATTACTTTGCAATTTTTATCTTTCAGAATATTTATCCCGTATTTTGCAAGCGCGTTAAGTCCGTCGGCGTCTATGACCAACGCGCCGTTGTACTTATTAAGAATATATGCCGTTTGTCTGTAAAGAGTTTCACTTACTCCGCACCCCATTCCCAGAGCTATGGCGTCCGCAGTCAAATCTATCTTATCGGAATAAATTGCCTGCGGAAACTTTGCCGCAAGACACATCTTTACTTTTTCACAAGAAATAAGACTGACCAATCCGCAACCTGACATCAATGCGGATTGAACCGAAAGCGCCGCCGCTCCTATATAATTTTCCGAACCTGCCACAAGGTTTGCCTTTCCGTAACTTCCCTTATGTGTGTTGCGTTTTCGTTCAGGGAAAAATTTTTTAACATCGCCGTCAAAGCAAATGCCTGCATAGTCGGAACGCGGACAGACAATGCCTACATCTTTTTTAATAATTTCTCCGCATAAGTCAAGTCCGTCGTTTAAAAATAAACCGTTTTTATATTCGCCGATAACAACCGTTTTATCGGCATTTACGGCACACCCTTCGGCAAGCCCGTTATCACCATTAAGACCGCTGGGAATATCTGCAGAAATAACATACGCTCCGCTGCCGTTTATTTCCGCAATAATGTCCGCCGCTTCGCCTTCAATTTTCCGCGAAAGTCCTGTGCCGAATATACAGTCAACAACAATTGCCCCCGTAATATGCCGCAAATAACGACCTTTATACGCAAGTTTTTCACGCATACAGCCGTCCGAACAATTGCCGCGCAATGCATAAACGCCTACGTTGTATCCCCTTTTTCTCAGCTCTTCGGCGCAAACAATACCGTCTCCGCCGTTATTTCCCACGCCGCAAACAACCGTTATTTCGTCTGTATTCAGCATTTTTGACGCTTTTTCGGCTTCGTCTGCAATAGAAAGCCCTGCGCGACGCATCAATTCCGCTGACGGCACGTTTAAAACGTTTATTGTATAATTGTCCGCCTCGCGCATTTCGGAAACGGTAAGAACTTTATCCATTAAAGCTTTAAAGATACCTCCGCCGCGTTTATTTCAAGCATATTGCCGCACCAATCGACCAAAAGCGCGCCTTTTTCAGTCACATCCAGCGCTTTAACTTTCCTTTCTCCGTCCTCGGTTTTTATCAAAACATCGGTGTTAAACCAGTTAATATATCTCTTATAATCGTCAACCTTATACTCGTTTTGCAAATTTTCAAGTAAAATATTTAGGACATAGTCCAAATCAGTTTGCTTTTTTAAAATATCTTTAACCGAAATTGCAATTTCGCTGATTTCGGGGGAAATTACATTGTTAACATTTATGCCTATTCCGACGATTGACCGCACAATATGTCCGTTTGAAAAGGTATTTTCAATTAAAGTTCCGCAAATTTTCTTCCCGTTTACAAATACATCGTTCGCCCATTTAATAATTGGATTCAAACCTAAAATTTCCAACGTCTTACAAACAGCAACACAGCTTGAAACCATTATTTTAAAGGCTTCTTCCGCAGGAAAGCAATCGTAACGGCGCATTACCGACAAATAAAGTCCACCCTTTTCGGAAACAAATTTTCTGCCTTTTGTCCCTTTGCCGCCCGTCTGTCTTACGGCAACCGCCGCCGCGTCGCCCGTGCCTGTATAAGTTTTTAAAAATTCGTTGGTTGAGTTTATTTCTTCAAGTTTAATAATCTTCATCCGCTCCGCCTAACCTTTCAAGCGCCTCTTTTGCGGTATCGTAACCGTAACCTTTTGACAACAGATGTTTAAAACCTTTATACAAATTTTCCTTGCTTGTTTCCTTGCCGCGCATATATTTTTGCAACACGGTAAAAGCTTCTCCGCCGTCCTCTTCCGTTTCGTTAAGAACTTCTTCAATCGCCTGCCTGTCCGCGCCGCGCTTTATTAAATCTGCTTCCAACGCGCGTTTGCCTTTCCCCGATACGCTGTTAATGTAAGTGCGGCAGTAAGCCGTATCGTCTACAAGCGAATAATATTCAAGCTTTTCTATAACAAAATTCTGAACTGCCTGAGTATAGCCTTTTTTGCTTAAAAAATCGCAAATTTGCTTTTTTGTTTTCATAGAAGCCGAAATATGAGTCATCGCCTTGTCCAAAGCCTGACTTTTTTCCGTTTCAAGCTGTATTTCGTCAAGCTTTGCAACATCTATTTGCATACCTGTTTTAAGCCTGTACTTTACGGCAACTTCAAGTTTAATTCCGCAGTAAAATCTGCCGTCAACATAAATGTTACAGCGATTTGCATCTTTTTTCTGAGGTTCGATAGAAGTAATTTCAGCCATATTTAAAACCGCGATTTTAAAAACTTTTCTAAATCTTTTTGCTTTTTAAACTCAAAAACTGCGCCTTTTGCGTCAAAAACAAAGTTTTTAAGCTCATTTCTGCGTTTTTTTGTCCTACCGTCGAATAACAGCCATTTTTTAAATTCAAAATCGAATTTTTCACGGCAAGGCAGGTCGGGACGCGCCTCTCCTTTATACTTTTTATATCTTTTCAAAGCCTGTCTGTAACAGAAAAAACGATTGAAATTCAAAAAATAGATTTCATCGCAAAGTTCAGCCCTTTCCCGAAAAATCTTCAGATAATTTCCGTCAATGACCCAACTTTCCGGATTTGCGGCGATAAACTCATTTACTTTTATTTCTTGTTCTTCCCGTGTCCTGCTTTGCCAATCCCCGTACCAGAACACGCAATCCAAATGAAGAACCGGCAGATTGAGTCTTTCGCCTAAAAAACGGGCAAGCGTCGACTTGCCGCTTCCGCTGAAACCTAAAACGCAGATTTTCATAATTTAAAAGGATAAAAAAATTCTCTTGTTTTTTGCAAAACAACCTTACCGTTAAGCCTGTTTAACAGCTCTGCACAAAACTTTGCGCTCTCGCTCTTTTTTACCGCTACTGAAAATATGACATTGTTTAAAAACTCTGTATCCAAAACTTCGGCTTGGGTCTGTAAAAAATAACGTTCAGCCGCGTCAACGAAAGTATAGCCAACGCATATTTTGTATTCTTCGCATATTTCATAAAGGACTTTCCGCGCGCTTTCAAGGTTTTCCGCCGCACAACCCGAATACGCTCTTAAAAGCCCCCCTGCGCCCAACTTTATTCCGCCGAAATATCTGGTTACAACAACCGCCGCCTGAACCAAAGACTTGTTTTTAATAACTTCAAGTATGGGCATACCGGCTGTTCCCTGAGGTTCGCCGTCGTCCGAAAAACGCAAAAAATTCCCTTGCGCGTCGCTTATATAAGCATAGCAGTTGTGCGTTGCATCGGGGAATTTTTTACAAATTTCAGTAACAAACGCCTTAGCCTCTTCCTCTGTTTCAACATGGCGCGAAGTGGTTATAAACCGTGATTTTTCAATTGTTTTTTCGGTTGTGCATTCTCCGTAAACCGACAGGTATTTTTCAGCCATAATATAGTTTAAATGCGGCATATAGCCGCACCAATCGTTATTTTATTAAAATTTTAACATGAATTTTTTTGCCTTTATGAACGACGTCTCCGGACTTTACGGGCGCGTTTATATCGGTTACTTTTTCATCGTTCAAAGACACGCCGCCCTGTTGGATAAGGCGTCTTGCTTCGCCGTTTGAAGCGCATATTCCGCAAGCGACCAAAACGGGAATAATCGTTTGTGTATCGACTGAAATTTCCTTTTCGGGAAGCTCTCCGCCGCCGCCGAAAGCCGCCCTTGCATGCGCCATAGCTTTTACCGCTTTTTCTTCACCGTGAACGAGCTTTGTCAATTCATAAGCCAAAACTTCTTTAGCCGCGTTAATGCGCTCGTCTCTATATTCAACAAGTCCGGCTATTTCATTTAAAGGCAAAAATGTCAGAAGTTTAAGGCATTTTTCAACGTCGCCGTCGTCAATATTTCTCCAATACTGATAGAATTCGTAAGGGGACGTTTTATCTTCGTCAAGCCAGATTGCGCCCTTTTCGGTCTTGCCCATTTTCTTGCCTTCGCCCGTAGTCAAGAGAGTGAAAGTCATAGCGTAAGCAGGCTTTTTTTCCTTTACGCGTATAAGGTTTGCTCCTGCTAAAATATTTGACCACTGGTCGTCGCCGCCGAGTTCCAAAGCGCAGCCGTACTTTTTATATAGCACAAGAAAATCATACCCCTGCATCAGCATATAATTGAATTCAAGGAATGAAAGACCGCGTTCTAAACGCGTTTCAAAGCACTTTGCCCGAAGCATTTCGTTTACTGAAAAATGCACGCCGACGTCACGCAGAAAGTCAAGATAATTTAGCCCTGTAAGCCAATCGGCGTTGTTGACGATTATAGCCGCGTTTTCGCCTTCGAAACTTATAAACTTCGACATCTGCTTTTTAAAGCAGTTGACGTGATAGTCGATTGTATCCCTCGTCATCATCTTGCGCATATCGGTCTTGCCCGTAGGGTCGCCGACCATTGCGGTACCGCCGCCTATTAAAATTATCGGGCGGTGTCCGGCCTCCTGCATATGTTTCATTGCAATAAGTTGCATAAAGTGACCGACGTGCAAGCTGTCTGCCGTAGGGTCGAAGCCGGTATAAAAAGTTACGCTTCCGCTGTCTAAAAGTTTGTATAAATCTTCTTCGTAAACTGTCTGTTTAACAAATCCCCTCGCGCGGAGGGTGTCCATTACGTTTGCCATTTTAGCTCCTTTTAGAGCCATTTTAACACCGTTTGCGCTTTTTTGCAATTATTTACGCTCAACTTAAAAAAAATCGTCTTTCTTTAAATGCTCCCTGGCTTTTTCTATGGCGCGTTTTTCAATCCTTGAAATGTATGAACGCGAAATTCCAAGTTTTTTTGCCACCTCGCGCTGGGGAAGAGCCGCTCCGTCTTCAAGCCCGTAACGCATAGAAAGTATCGTAAACTCCCTTTCTGAGAGAAATTTTTTTAAAATTGCAACGAATTTTTCACGCTGAATACTCTTTTCTACCTGAGCAAAGACGCTGTCCTCCTTCTCTGACAAAAGGTCTATCAGAGTCAGTTCGTTACCGTCTTTATCCGTGCCCACCGGGTCTGTCAACGAAACGTTGTTTTTATGTTTTTTGCCCGAGCGCAACAGCATTAAAATTTCGTTTTCTATACAGCGCGCAGTGTAAGTTGCAAGCTGCGTCCCTTTTCCGTCCTGAAATGTGTTAATAGCCTTTATCAGCCCTATGGAACCTACCGAAAGCAAATCGTCCGTTTCCGCCGAGCCGACGTATTTTTTGACTATATGCGCGACAAGTCGCATATTGTGCCTTATAAGAATTTCTTTTGCCTGCGCATCTCCCGAGCGTGCCAATGCCAGATATTTTTTTTCGTCTTCGGGAGAAAGAGGTTTCGGAAAGGTGCCTTTATTCTGCACCATACCGGTGAAAAAGAAAATTTTATCGAAAAGTACGCTTAATAAATCGAAAAACATACGCTATACCTCTTAACTTTGCGTTTTATAACATATGTTTTTGACAGTTTGTACTATTCGGCAAGTTTCAACATTTTATATAAAAAAACGACCGAAAGCGCCAATGCTTCCGGTCGTTAATTTTAATTTATTCCAATTCGAACGCGCCTGTATACAGCTGATAGTATTTTCCTTTCTGTTCCAGAAGCTGCTCGTGGTCGCCGCGCTCTATAATTTCACCCTGTTCAAGCACCATTATAGCATGACTGTTTCTTACGGTTGAAAGCCTGTGCGCAATTACAAACACAGTCCTGCCCTCCATAAGTTTATCCATACCCTGCTCGATAAGTTTTTCCGTTCTTGTATCGATTGACGATGTAGCTTCGTCGAGTATGAGCACGGGGCACTCCGAAACCATTGCACGCGCTATTGCAAGAAGCTGTCTCTGTCCCTGCGAAAGGTTGGCGCCGTCGCCCGTTATAACCGTTTCGTATTTTTCAGGCAGATGTTTTATAAACGAGTGGGCGTTTGCAAGTTTTGCGGCGGCGATACATTCGTCGTCGGTCGCGTTCAATCTGCCGTAACGAATATTATCCATTACAGTACCCGTGAAAAGGTGGGTATCCTGCAATACGACGCCTAAGCTTCTTCTCAAATCGTCCTTGTTGATTGATTTAATATCTAGCCCGTCATAGGTTATAGAACCTGACTGAATGTCATAAAAGCGGTTGATTAAGTTTGTAATTGTCGTTTTGCCTGCGCCAGTAGAACCTACAAACGCTATCTTTTGCCCCGGTTTTGCATAAAGGCTTATATTCTTTAATATTACCTTATCTTCTGTATAGCCGAATACAACGTCTTTAAAGCGGATGTCTCCTTTGAGCGGAATATACTCAAAACCGCCTTCAACAGGCTTTTTCCAAGCCCATTTACCCTCTTCATGTTCGCCGTAAGTCAGTTTGACATCGCCGCCCTTATCCTCCGACCGGGTATCCACCATTTCAAAAATTCTTTCGGCGCCTGCAAGAGCCATAACTATTGCATTAAATTGCTGGGTAACCTGCTGAATGGGCATATTGAACTGTCTTGAATAAGCAAGGAAAGATACAAGCATACCGGCGCAAGCGCCTATTTCCGCGCTTCCTTTCAAAAAGCCTGAAAGCAACCAGTTCGAATTGCCCGTAACCATCAAAACAAATCCGAGCACTGCGACCAAAACATATTGAAGATAACCCAAATTATTGTTGATAGGCCCTAAAACAAAAGCAAAAGTATTGGCTTTACTACCGACGGCGTTGAGCTCGTCGTTATATTTTTTGAACTGCTCTCTCGCTTTCTGTTCGTGGCAGAAAACTTTTACTACTTTCTGTCCCTCCGTCATTTCCTCAACATAGCCGTTGAGCTGACCCAACGCTTCCTGCTGTCTTAAAAAGTATTTAGCAGCTCTTCCGCCTATTTTACCTATGGTAAAAATCATTATCCCAAGCATAACCAAAATGACCAAAGTAAGCGTAAAGCTGTAAATGACCATTAAAGTAAATACAAAAAGCACGGTAAGGAAGGAAGAAATTAATTGGGGTATCGTCTGCGAAAGGAGCTGACGCATTGTATCTATATCGTTTGTATAAAGGCTCATTAAATCGCCGTGGGTGTGGGTATCGAAATACTGCAAAGGCAAAGTCTGCATTTTGGCAAACATTTCATCCCTCATTTTTTTCAACGTACCCTGAGCGATATACATCATAATTCTGTTGTAAGCAAAGGAAGAGAGTCCGCCCACGACGTAAATACAGGCTATTATAATAACGTTTTGATAAATTGACCACATCCCGTTCGGAACGCCGTTTATAAGTTCGGTGACTATCGGCGCAAAGAACGCCGCGCCGAGCGCAGAAGTTCCTGCGGAGAGAAGTACGAAAAGAACCAAAAACACAGTTGCAAGTTTATAACGTGAAAACGCATAGGCAAGCAGACGTTTTAAGGTTTTGACGGGCGTTTTTGCGCCTTTTCCTTTTGCAAAAGGAGTATTTTCATTTTTGCCGTCCATAGCTTTTACTGCTTTTTTAGAATTCCGCATTATTCGGCGCCTCCTTTTCCGTCATTTTTACCGCTGATTTGCGATTCATATACCTCTTTATAAATGTCGCTTGTTTTCAAAAGTTCTTCATGCGTTCCGACTGCGGAAATCTCGCCGTCGTCGAGAACTACTATTTTATCCGCGTCTTCTACGGAAGATATTCTCTGCGCGATAATTATTTTCGTCGTATCCGGTGCGTATTTCCTCAAAGATTCCCTTATCGAGGCGTCTGTTTTGGTATCAACAGCCGAAGTTGAATCGTCAAAAATAATTACTTTGGGTTTTTTAAGAAGTGCGCGCGCTATGCAAAGCCTTTGCTTCTGTCCGCCCGAAACGTTTACGCCCCCTTGCCCCAAATCATAATCATATCCGCCTGGGAGCGCGTCAATAAACTCTTCAGCCGCCGCCTGTCTTGCCGCAAAGCGCAGTTCTTCGTCCGTTGCGTTTTCGTCACCCCAACGCAAATTTTCGGCAACAGTACCCGAAAAAAGCACGTTTTTCTGCAAAACCATTGCAACACTTGTGCGAAGCGTATCCATATTGTACTGTCTAACGTCTACGCCGCCTACGGTCACACTGCCCTCTGAAACATCGTATAACCTTGGAATAAGCGAAACCAAAGACGTTTTGCCCGAACCCGTCGCACCGATAATACCGACCGTTTCGCCTGCGTTTATACTAAGATTGATTCCGCTTAAAACATTAACGTCAGATTTCTGCGAATAAGCAAAATTTACGTTTTTAAACTCGACGGAGCCGTCTTTCACTTCATAAACGGGCTGTTCGGGCTTGGGAAGAGTGGTTTTTTCGTTCAGAACTTCTCTAATTCTCTCCATACTTCCTTTTGACAGAGAGATAAAGTTAAGACACATCGCAACCATTATTACGCCAGAAAGTATCTGCATTGCGTATATGTTGAGCGTCTGCAAATCAGCCGCGCCGACGTTACCGACGATATTTCCGGCAGCCATATTCGAGCCGACCGTCCAGATGACGATTATTACAGCGTACATCACAAGGCTGACGCAGGGCATCATAAAGTTTAATATTTTTTCCGCTTTAATGGAATATTTATAAACTTCTTCTGTGGCATGCTGCATCTTTTCTATTTCACGGTCTTCCCTTACATAAGATTTAACAACCCTTATGGCGGTCAAATCCTCTTGTACTACCGAGTTAAGTCCGTCGTATTTTTTAAACATCATTTTAAAATGAGGTATGACTTTAAACATACATACAAAAACTATCAATCCCAGCACGATTGCGCCGCCAACAAAAATAAGCGCCATTGTGGGTTCTATAATGCAGGTCATAACAATAGACGAAACAAAAAGAACAGGCGCGCGCACAAGCATGCGTAGAACCATCTGATAAGCGTTCTGCACGTTCTGCACGTCAGTAGTTATACGGGTTATAAGGCTTGCGGTAGAGAAATTGTCGATATTTGCAAACGAATAGGTCTGAATATTGTTGTACATATCCTCCCTTAAATTATGTGCAAAACCGCAACCTGCCTTTGCGGAAAGTCTTCCTCCCCATACTCCACAAAACAATGCAAAAAGTGCGCATACTACCATAGCCGAGGAATAAATAATTATGCTGTTTGTGTTTACAACATAATTTTCAAACTTATTCAGGCTTTCCAGCTCGCGTATAATAAAAGTCATAAAATAAGGAATTAAAATTTCCATTACAGCTTCGCCGACCATTACAATAGGGCAAAGAATAGACGGAACTTTATATTCCCTTAAACTTTTAAATAAAGTTTTCATCAAACACTCCTGTCAGTTTTCCGAAACCGAATTTATTATTTTAGTCAAAAGTTTTTCAAGGTCTTTCTGTTCTTCATCCGTCAGCGCGTTCTGAATGGCGCCGTCGCACTTATCCATAAGCATTTTGTTTTTAAGGCAAAGACTTTCCCCCTCACCGGTGAGAGCGAGATATTTACCCCTTGCGTCGCCGTCGGCTACGGTACGCAGAAGATATCCGTCCTTTTCCAGATTTGACAGAAGCGCCGAAACCGACGAGGGACACAAGCCGACGTGCTTTTCAACATCCTTCTGCATTACTTTTATGCCTTTCAACGCGTTTTTGCGAATAAACCACAGCGCGTTCATCTGAACAGGCGTTACGCCGGTATCGCCCAACAGTTGACAGTTCTGTCTGTACATCTGCTTCTGCAAAAGACAGATTTTACCGAACAGTCTTTTGTTCTCCAACAAAAACCTCCAAAAATTAATTCGATTTCGAATAATTTCAATTCCTGATAATTATATGCGCGCAGGTTTTAAATGTCAATGAAATGAAGATAAAAAATATGTGAAAATACACGCAGAAATTATTCAAAAATTATGCATAAACTTATAAAAATAAGAAATTTTCAAATTTTCTGCCTTTAACATATTATTTATAGCGGTGATTTTGTTGATTTTTCGCATCAGCTAATGTATAATTAAAAATATTCTGATAAAGCAAGCGGACTCGAGGACGGCTCGCGTTCCGGAAATATACATAAAAGAGGTTATAGTATGAAGAAATTCAAATCAATGCTGATGGCGTTTATCGTTGCGGTGTTGTCTGCGGCTATCATTATGCCGCTTGCAGCTTGCGATGACAACACGGGTGCAAACGTTATACACATAACGTCACTCGGCGGAAGAAATCTTACGAACGTCACGGTGCAAATCTGGGACGGCGAAGAAATGATTGCTTCCAAAACAACGGACGAAGAAGGCAAAGTTTCTTTCGATTTAAGTAATAAAAAATATACCGTTAAACTTTCGGAACTTCCTGCCGGCTATTACGTTGACAGAACTTTGACTGTTGACGGCGGCGAAGCCTTGACTAAGATAGGCGTAGCTTCCGCAGTTATAGAAAGCGGAACGCCCGCGAGAAAATACGTCAAAGGCGACGTTATGTATGATTTCGAACAGACCGTTTTCACTTATAACGAGAAATCCGAAACGAAATACGACACTAAGAAAATAAAGCTTTCCGAACTTTTTAAAGAAAAGAAAGCCGTAATGCTCAACTTCTGGTATGTGGGCTGCACTTGGTGCGCAAAAGAATACCCTTCTATGAAAGCCGCGTACGAACTCTATGCCGATAAACTTGAAATTATAGGCATCAACGACCATTACCAGCAACAGGACGACGCGACACAGATTAACCAGACAATAGAGGACGAAGTTCCCTACCTTATGTGCCGCGACGCAGCCGGCATAGGTCAGCTTTTCGACAAACCCGGCGCGCCCTATACCGTTATGATTGACAGGTACGGCGTAATTTGCGAAATTATAAGCGGCGCTGTGACCGACCAGGACGAATGGGAACAATTATTTAAACAGTACACCGCAGACGATTATGCACCCGCGCCTATCGACCCCGATAATCCCGGCGGCGACATATTCGTACCCGATAAACCCGAAGACTTCAATGTAAGAATGGCTGAAAGCCACCTTATAAGCAGGGCGATAAATAAAACGGGCAACTCGATGTTGTTCTCCGAAGACGTAACCACAAACTCCGACGGCGGCAAATCAGCATGGCCTTGGGACCTTACAGAAGATAAGACGGCTATTTACCCCACCAACACGAAACACAGGGGAACGGTAAGTATTATCTATGCGGAAGTAGAGCTTGAAAAAGACCAGGTGCTTGCATTCGATTACAAAGTTTCAAGCGACAGCGCAGACTGCTTCTATGTTGCGGTTGACGCACGCGAAGGCATAGGTAAACAGGTGCTTATGGTATCGGGTCAGCAGGATTGGACCACGGGCTACGCTTACGTTGCATTGGAAAAAGGCACGCACGAAATAGCGTTTATGTATGCAAGAACTTCCGTCAACGGCGGCGGCGACGATATTGCATATGTTAAGAATATAAGGTTTACAACCATAGACGATATGAATGCCGACCTTATAGATAAGGATACCTCGCTTGAAATAGCTTATCCTTCAGTACGTCAATACTTTGACAAAAACGTTATGCTTTATAACGAATTTGAAAACGTATATCTTGCAAAAGACGGTTACTACCACGTCGGAAAAGCTGAAACCGAGAGTGCAAACGACCCCTACCTTTTTGCGGACATGACACACTCTACACCTTTCTTCGGCAACCCTGACACCAGCTTATATACCGTATTTTTAAAATATAATGATGCAGGCGGCATGATTATAGGCGGCAAGAATTACACCGACCAGTTCGCTTCATATGTATCCTACTGCTCTAACTCCGATTATAAAGGAATGGTTCCCGTAACGGAGGAATTGAAAGAAATTCTCGACGCGTACTACAAAGACCAGATACCGGCAAATTCGCCCTATTATTTGGAAGACGGCTGGCAGCTGTTCTGCGTATCGCACAGAACTTACGGCAAACCCGTTGAGTTGACCGACCCTATTATCGGTCTTGCTCCTTTCTCGGCTTTCCAGGCGAAAGAAACTACGGGGCTTCCCGATACAGACAACCTCAACACTGCAACTTTCGATTCAATAGTAATGCCCAGAGGATATCTGTATAAGTTTGTTCCCGAGCATTCAGGCGTATATTATATACACAGTACCGATACCTATATTCAGGAAGGATACCTTGAGAGCATTGACGGAGGCCTTTTCGACAGTTCGTTGAAATTGGCGGCGCATTTGGGAACTCCTCTTGCTGAAAGCGACAGCAGCAGGTTCTACAGGTACGGCGGAGAAGAAAACTTCAAAATATACCACTATCTGAATAAAGGCGAAACTTATTACGTTTGGGTAGCCTTCTCTACAGTAGAAGTTCTCGGTTCATTCAAATTCAGAATCGACCTTATTGGGGACACTTACGAATATCTGAGCCCTGCTACGGATGAAGTGTATTCAGGCGACGAAACGCAGATACCCGTACACGCTGACGCTTACTACGACGAAAGTGCGAATTTGTATCGCGATAGAAAATCCGGCGAGCCTATTTACTGCGATTTCACCGAATGGTCGTTCTTATTCGGCAATTACCCGATTGAATATATTCTTCAAAACAGCGATAGCTTCTTCAATTTAAGCACAATTAAAGATAAAGACGGCGTAAGCGTTCCTTTGGAAGTTGAAATTGCTGGCGAAAAACTTGTAGGCAGAGACTTCACCGAAGATATGTTAGAATATCTGAAAACGGCAACGCCGGCACACGCGGTGCTTTCAGTAACAATTGACGGAAAACCTGTGAACATCAGTCTTACAAGGAACAGAATTACCGTAACAAAGGACGGAAAAACAGGTTATGCAAGTATTTCTCCGACCGCAATGGCAACAGCAAACGGACAGACCGTAACAGTTAAATTCGGCGAGGACGTCAAAGACAGCAACGGCAATATTACGCAAAAGGCCCCCACGGTTACGCTCAAATTAAAAGTCAGTGAAGGCAAACTTACCGTATCTTCGGGCAATAACGTTCTTGGGCAGACGGATTACACCGCGCACGACGTGAACGACAAACTCTACGGAATGGTTCCCGTTGATAAAAAGCTTTACACAATATTGCAACTGACAAACTTAGTGTACAGAGGCTACAGTAACGACAACGAATGGCTTATGGCTTGCTGGTATGTAGTTAAATTGGGTCCCCAATCTTAAACGGAAGTAAAGAGGTAAAAAACATGAAAAAGATTTTTAAAAGATTGACGCTTCTTTGCGCAGCGTTCTGTATAACTTTCTCAAGCGTGCTTATTGCGGCATGCGATAACGAAACAGAAAACACCGACCCTACTCCGCCTCCTTCCGACGACATAGTAATCGATTACGGCAAACCCGAATTAGACGGCTATGTAATAACGCTTGTATACCCCGACGGAAAACCCGTTAAAGGTACGGACGCGCCCAATACCAATGTAAACGCGCGCGTCGGAGTAAGGCTTCTCGATGAAGACGGCGAAGTTATTGACGGTACTACGGCAAAAATAAACGTTTCCGGTACCGCGGTTATTAACCACAAATTACCCGGCAAATATAAAGTTGAAGTGCTTAACTGTCCTTCGGGCTACGCCCCTAACGAAGAAACTTTTATAACTTCGGAAGACAAGGCCTGGCATACATTCAAATTGGACTATGCGTCTCCTGCTCCTTATAGCGTGACGGTAACGCTTCCCGACGGCTCACCGGCGGTCAATAAACGCGTAAGATTCTATGAAGGCAGCACAATGGTTACCGAAGTCAGAACGGACGATAAGGGCGAAGCGGTAACACCTGCTATCGACAGAAGAAGTTATGATGTTGTGGTAGTTATAGGCGATAACGATAACTATATACAGAAATCTGTAAAATCGAACATTGCCGCAGACCCCGTTTCAATCAGTCTGGAAGAATATTATAAACTTGCATTTGACGACGCGCACAAGTTGGACGAAGAAACGGTTAAGCCTTGGGATGAGAAGTTAAACAACTCTTTGGTAACAAGGTTTGACATAACGGGTAACAACTACGCTTATACAGCAAATGTTTCCGCAGGAAAAGAAGTATTCTTCTCCTTTACGGCGCCTAAGACAGGAAGTTATACAATAGGTTCAAAAGGCGTGAACGACCCCAACGACCCCAAAAAGGATATCAGCGACTATGAAATCAAGTTCTATGCAAACGATATAAGCTATTTCGACAGCGGACTTACAATAGATAGCAAAACAAATAGCGGCAATAACATTCAGCAGATGCGCGTAGAAAAGGGCGAAAAACTTACTTTCTCGGTTACGACTTCTTCCGGAAATGCGGGAATAATAGATTTCCTTATCTGCCAGCCCGTACCTGCGCCCATTAGCACAAACGCGGTTGACCCCGGCGATTATACAGTAACTTTTGAAGATTATCATACTGCCATATTGAATTTCAAACCTACAAAATCAGGCGTTTACACGGTTACTTCCGATACTGATTTAGACGTTCAGCTTGTAACTTACGCAAATGGCCGTCCTATTCCTCTTGTAGACGGCGCCACAAACGACCTTACAGGAGATTTCGAAGGGCTTGTAGGAGACGACAACAGCAAAGACGGCAGAAACTTCAAATACAACGAAGTAGTTAAAAACAGCTATGTTGGCAACACTTACAGCTATCATATTATGATTAAAGACGCGAATATTTCATATCCTGCGCAGGTCAAAATAAAGATAGAAAGAACTGCGGATGCGCCTGACGAAATTCAGGTAATCCATAAGACAGCGACTACAGACGTAAGCAAGAAATACGAAGATCAGCAAGGCGCATTTACCTGGATGCTGGCAGACGGTTCAATAGAGACTGTCGAAGAAAACGGACTTTGGTACGCAGTTGTCGACGGAGTAAAAAAGCCCTTGGTTGCGGCGATAACCAAAAAACTTATGGGACTTGCAGACGGAAGACCTATAGAGCTTGAATACTCTTTCTCCACTGTAGAGTTGTTCGGCGACGATGGCGGAAACATCGGCGGCGGAGATTCCGACGGACGTAAAAACACAAACCTTACCGTTTATGAAGATTTAACAAAGCGCGACATCGATTGGAATTACACTGAATTTATTGCAAAGTACGCAAAACTTGTAAACAGCGACGGCGTATACGAAGTAAATGCCGAATTGAAACTGTTCCTTGAACGTTATCTCAATCAGAGATATACAGACATTACAAGCGATACGGCAAAACCCAATCAGCCCTGGCTTCTCGGTTGCGGATATTACGCATAAAATTTAAGGTAATACAAAAAAATACCCCCTCGTGCGAGGGGGTATAATTTTATAAAAATTGCATAAAACACGTTATTTATTAAAAATATACGATTTTAAAGTTAAAATATACAATTAAGCTTGTATTTTATTACATTTTTTGCAATAATTCGTTTGCAAATTCCACAAACTAATGTTAAAATTATTATATAATTAATGAAATACGGAGGTTATTTACATGAGTAAATACTTAAAAAGTTTTGTAACCGCATGTCTTGTAATATGCATGGCTGTATGCCTCGGCATATTTGCAGCGGCTTGCAACAACGAAGAAACTGGCAGCGGCAATTATTTTACTGTTACCGTTAAATTGCCCGACGACTCGCCCGTAAGCGGAGTTAAAGGTTCCATATGCACATTGGACGGTTCTTTACAGACCTGCATTGAAACAGAAGTAACAACGGATAGCGATGGCGTTGCGAAATTTAACTTGACCACCGAAGATTACGATATTTCCGATTCGACTATCTTCCTTATCAAGCTTCACGATTTGCCCGACGGCTATATTTACGCGGATGATGACGGCATAGAATATAACTACAGCAAAGGCGAAGGCAGGGAATTCGATTCTAAAGTAACGGGAAAATCTGTTACTATCAAGCTTACCGCGAAAGCGCTGCCCGATTCAACAGCAATGTCTTTAGGTAAAGAACTTTCGGTTGAAGCTGGAAAGACCTATACTTTCACCGCACCCGAAGCCGACGAGTACAAAGTTTTTGCTTCAAATGCGGCAGGCACGACAACCTGGACGCTTAACGGTGTTAAGAAGACTAACGAATACGAAGTTGTAACCCTTACTAAGGGACAGAAAATTTCTATTACGATAGACGGTAACGGTTCGGCTTACGTTGTAAAGAATTCGGGTTCAAGCACATCGCCGGTAACTCTTGCGCTTGACAATACCAACAATTTTGAAATTGCTTTGGTAAAAAACCAAGACCCTATGAGCAGAGGAGAAAAACTGATGTGGGATACCGACGGCAGTAATTACCATACGGTATTCACCCCTTCGGAGAGCGGAGATTATAAATTTTCTATAAGTTCTAATTTTCAAGCCGATAACTTGGATATACTTATTGAACCCACCGATTCAAACAGCTACCCCGATGTGTCATGGCCTGAAAAAGACGAAACGGCAACCGATACGACTTATTTCTGCACCGCTACCCTTGAAGCAGGCACCAATTATTCTGTAAAGTTTACATCAAATGCAGACTTTAAAACTCTTAGCTGTACGGAAGGCTTCAAAATCAAATACGGAGTCAAAGTAGAAAAGCACGAAGAAGAAACATCGCACGAATTACAGCTTGACACTCCCGTAAGCGCAGACTGGGGGCTTGATTACGTCTTCACGGCAACTAATGCAGGAGCTTACGTTATTAACTTTACAAATGTTACCGAAGGCAACTTCACCTATTCGCTTAACGGCGTAGGAATGAAAACCGAAACCACTGCAGAAATCGCTTTGGAAGCTAACGGAACATTCACGGTTACACCCGATGCTCCTTGCACCATTACGGTAACGCTGAAACCTGAAGACTCCTCTTCTTCACTTACTCTCGGAACAGCAAAAGATTTTACAATTACGCTTGCGGACGGAGCTGACGGCTTGGGTTGGAACGTTGAGTCATATGACGTAGATTTTACCCCCACGGAAACTGCGCAATATAAAATCACTTTAACTTTTGCACAAAATTATCAGCTTGGCTTGAACGTAAAAGCAGGTTCTTCCGATGTTAATAAAAACCCTGACTCTACTACTGCAACAACCATAAGCTATACCTGCGACCTTACATCCGGCACCGTTTATACATTGAGCATTGTAAACGGACCCGATGTGGAATTTACAGGCGTTGCAGGCGACACATTGAATTATTCGGTAAAAATCGAAAAAGTTTAATCTTTAATAAATTAAACCGCCGAACGGCTAAGCCGTTCGGCGGTTTTTAATTTCATCATTTATTTTTCTAAAGCTTCTTTTACATTCCGCTCTAATTCTTCATAGGACATTTTACCTTGACGAACCGACGAAATATGTTTAGTTTTGTCAAGCACCACCGTCATAGGCCAAACAGCTTTACCGCCCAATGATTCGTACAGCGGCGCTGTATTCAATCCCATAACCAATGCGTCCTTAGCAAATGTCACAGACCACTTATCCCAACCGTTTTCGTTCAAAAACGCCTGTATGTCCTCACCCGTATTTCTATGCACGGCTACGACTATTACATCGTCGGAATAATTCTGCTGGAAAGTATTGAAATGAGGAAGCTCTTCAACACAGGGACCGCAAGTTGTATACCAGAAGTTCAAAACAACTACTTTGTCCTCTACGGAATACAAATTGAATTCACCGTTAGTTTCGCCTTCAAAGGTCTGAATTGTAAAATCAGGACATTTATCGCCTTGCCTGTAAACTATATATTCAGGCTCTTTTGCAAGGAAATTATAATAAACAAATGCGAATATAAGCACTATCCCTGCAAGCGACCACGCGGCAATTTCAAGCCACTTATTGCGTTTTTTGATTTTTGTAAGTTTTGTACCGCAATCAACTGTTTCGCAATGTTTTTCTGTCTGTTCAGGTTCCGCAGAAAGATTTTCCGTATCTGTAGTTTTGGCACATTCGCACATATCAACTTGCGCATCGGGTTTAACCTCAACTACTTCCATCGGCGCGATTGCCAAAGTTTCAGCTTTCGACACTGCCGATACCGTAGTTCCGCTTTGCAAAACAGCGGATATTGAAGGAACCTCTTTTTCTGCCTCTACTTCGTTCTGAGGCAAAAAGATTTTTGAACCTTTCCAAGTTATTGCGTGAGTGGGGCAAACCGATATACAGTCTCCGCAGTTTATACATTCGTGGTCGCCGACGTGCTTTATATCCATTTTACAATGGCTTATGCAAAGTCCGCAGTCCGTACATTTCTGCTTATCAAGTTTTACGCCGAGCAAAGCGAATTTGTTGAAGAAACCGTATATTGCACCCAAAGGACAAATAAAACGACAGAAGAAGCGGTAAATAAATATGCTTAATACGACAAATACGACAAGTAATATAAACTTCCATGTAAACAGTCCGCTAAGCATTGCGAAGAAACCCGAGTTTTCAGGATTCGCCAAAAGCCCTACGCCGCCGCCGAAAGTTCCTGCAGGACATATATATTTACAGAATGCAGGAGTTGCCGCGCCGGTAGTAATGGAAATTACAATTGTCAGTATTACAACCAATACGGCAAGCAAAACGTATTTCAGATATGAAAGAATGCGCGTTGCTCTGTTCTTCTTCAATTTCGGAGTTTTGATTTTGTACAAAAGCTCCTGTCCTAGTCCTACGGGACAGAGGAAACCGCATATCGTTCTTCCGAGCAGTAATCCGAACAAAGCAAGTATACCCAGTATGTAATACGGCGCCGTAGTGTTAGATGCCGCTAACGCGTTCTGCAAAGCGCCCAACGGGCAGGCTCCGACTGCGCCGGGGCAGGAATAACAGTTCAGTCCCGGAACACAGGCATACTTTGTATCGCCGCGGTAAATTACGTTTGCGCCGCTTCCGAAGAAGCCTTTGATGTTTGCATTGTACAATAGCGCGGCGTAAATTTGTATTAATCTCCGTTTGCTCGGTTTATGCCGAACAAACCAATCTTTTATCTTAACAAAAAACTTTTTCATTTTAACCCAGCCCTATGCACTCCGTACATATATTGATTGCTTTTAAAAGCACGTCGCGCGCGCCTTCGGTATCGAAAATACCTACAAGGACAAAAGTAACGCCGATTATACCTACGCCGATACGGACGCCGAGCTTTGTATATTTGTGTGCAAAAAACGCTTTAATTTTAAGCCAGACTTTATTTTCAGACTTGTCGGCACTGATAACAGGGTTCCCTTTATTCGAGGCTATGAGCTGTTTTAAAACGGTTATTTCGCGGGTTATGCTGAACTTTTCAAAGAATGTCGTAAAAAGACATGCCAAGAAACCTATAAGCACCCACGGTCCCACGTTAATCAGCATATTCAGCATAGACTCGCTTTTATCGTGAGAAGCGAAATTCGAAGATTTTAGCAGATAAACTCCGCTTGCAATAACGCCGGCAAAACATACTGCCGCACACACGATGTAAACAATAAAGCGATTGCGCTGCTCCAAGTGAACGCGTTGCATTTTTGAATCGTACTCTTCTCCGCTCCCTTGAGGCGTTCGTACCGCAAGGCGTCTCCGCACAGAGTTTTCATTAAACACCTTTACGGTTTTTTCTTTGTAAGGGTAATATAGAGACAGCACGAAACCGGCAATAACAGCCGCTATCCATATATATAAAACAATTGATACAGGAAAAAGCTTTTCAGCTACTATTTCACTGTTATAGGCGCCCTGTTGCCAATTTCCGTCGGCAAGAATTACGACAGACTGAGCTATAAAAAACGCACCCAAAGCCGCAGTTAAAAGGCTTAAAAATATACCGTAATATAAGCGAATGCGATTTGCCTTCATATTGCCGTACCTCCGTTTATTATACGATAATATTATAATGTAAACATCCGTTTTAAGTCAAGTAAATTATACTTTGCCCCGACTGTTAAATATAGGCAACGATTAATTTCATTTAAGCGCAAAATATAAACAGCCGCAGACCTATCCGTCCGCGACTGTTTAATAAAATCATATTTGAAACGAAATTAATTAAATTTGCACATTTTTTAATTTTTTCTGTTTTGCATTATGTATGAAATTTCTTGTTTATAAAGTTAAGAAAATGAGTATGATCTATAGGTAAATAATCGATAATTTCCACAACAGAATTATCAATATGTCCAGTATCATCATTATAAGAAAACAATTTCTTAAATATTTTAAGCCGAGTTTTATCTGCAAAATCATTAGATATCCACTTTTTTATTAAGTCAGTTACATCCGAAATATTTAAATTCAGAAGATAAATAATGTGTGGTATTTCTTTTTCTACAATAATTTTAGCCTCATCAAGACAGGCAGAACTTCTTTTAAGGTACTTTCCTCCAAAATTTTATTTTTTATGACGGCGGATTTAATTCCGTTATCACTGATTTAAGTATTTATCGATAAACGATTTTGCATTTTTAAGCGCTCTTTTCGCTTCGGGCAATACGGGTATTACCTGAAAAGCGTGCATCTTTTTGTGATAAACGTCAAATTGACTTGTAACGTTTAACGTTTGCAGTTTTTTATAAAACTCCAACGAATCATCGTACAGGTATTCGCTATCCGATACGGCGATATAAATCGGCGGGAAACCCGTAAAATCACCATAAAGCGGAGCAGCGTACGGATTGGTTTCGTTTTCCAATGTTTTGAGATACGTCGTTTTTACTTCTTCCAAAAACGTAATGTCTAACATACAATCCGTTTTTGCATTGTTTTTGTAAGAAGGAAATATTCGGGTATATTGCAGCGTAGGCGAAAACACAACGATACAAGCAGGAAGCTCTATTCCTTGCGCTTTTGCTTGCAAAGCTACGGACAGCACGAGATTGCCGCCTGCGCTTTCGCCTATCAGACAAATATTTCTTGCTCCGTATTTTTCAACAAGCATTTTATAAGCTTTCAGGCAGTCTTCCGCACCAAAAGGAAAAGCGTATTCCGGCGCAAGACGGTAATCTATACTATAAACGTTGTAACCGAGCTTCTTTGCCGTATATCCCGTAAAAGCCCTTCTTGCCGCAGGCGATCCTCCTACAAAACCGCCTCCGTGAATATACATTAAAACCTTATCTTCGGGATTATTTCCTTTTGAAAGATACTCTCCGTTAACCCCGTCGTTTGCGATTTGCTCTACTTTTACGTTTTTCGGAGCACGGGACTGTATTTCCTGCTCGCGTCTTAAAACATAATCGGGCGGATTGTTTTTATAGAATTCTTTTTTACCCTTTTTTATTATGTTATAGACAATGAAATGTATTAAACTCATATCTCGTAAGTCCCTGCGCCAACGGTTTGAGTACCGCTCGGCAAAACGATTTGCGCCGTAGTATTGGAAGGAACGATTATCGTATATTCAATCTTGTTACCATTTCTTTTCCACTTGCTTACGATCTTGCCGTATATGCTGTCTTACTCACATTCGGCGTGAGTTATGCTGCCGCCGACTTTCGGTGCAATAATAAATTTTCTCTCTCCGGCGACTTTAATTCCGCACATACTATCAAACAGCCATTCGCAGACGGCACCCTTACTGTAATGGTCGAGCGACGCTACGCCTCCTTGCGCTTCCGTTCCTTCCCAACTCTCCCAAATAGTGTTTGCCCCCATTTTCGGCATAAATAACCAACCGGGCATTTCCTCGTTTTCAAGAAGCCTGTAAGCATACTCAATATTTATATCTGCCAGAACGTAGAGTATAAACGGAGTTGACAAAAAGCCCGTACCCAAACGCCAGCCGTAGTTATCAAGCGCCTTTATCAAACGCTTTTTTGCATATTCCGTTTGCTTGTCGTTCAAAAGTTTAAGATACAGCGGACGCACGAGTTTCGCCTGTCTGTCCGTATCCATACCGTGTTTCTTTGTCTCTACAAGTTTTTGGTAGCCTAGCACATTAAGAAATTTGCGACGATACTGCTTGGCTTCTTCAAAGCTAATGGAGAATGACCAAAAAGGCTTATTTTTTGTTCTCCTTGCTTTGTTTAATAGCAGCCTGAGCTGTCATTTGCAATTAAATCGTTAGTTCAAATCCTATTTTTATTCAAAAGCACTTAAAAGGCAGTAGTGAAAATTAAAACTCCCACTATCAAGCAAAACCACTATATATAGTATAATAGCACCCGAAAACCTATGTTTTCGGGTGCTATTTAGTAGGACAGCATTTTTATCCTACAAAGATGGTGACCCTGCCGGGAATCGAACCCGGGATTGAGCCTTGAGAGGGCTCCGTCTTAACCGCTTGACCACAGGGCCTTATTTAATTTGCTTAGTGATTATAACATAATAAATATTTGTTGGCAAGCGAAAATTACGAATGAACTTAAATAAATATTTTAAAAGTAATTTTTTTAACTGTAAAAACCGCCCTGTAATGAGGGCGGTTTTTAAGTGTTTCAGTAATTAATTTTCAACAAAATTCAAAACAAGGTAAGGCGCCTTTAACCAATTAGGATGTTCGGGGTCTTCCGCCGAAACAAAGGACCAAATTTTCTCATATTTTTCATATTCGTTGTTAAATAAACTTTCAACAATACCTGCTTTATTCCTTTGCAAGTTCCTGTCAAGATATATATCAACCATAAAGTCTGTATTATATTCTTCTTGCTTAGCTATACATTTTGAAACTATGTTTGTAGCCGTGGTAGAGTAGCCTCCGATTATAGGCGAAGCCGCTTTAAGCGAATATTCGACTTCATAACCCTGACTTACCAATTTACCCAACGAGATACAGCTTGTTACATTGAAGTAACCGGCATTGCCTGACTGATAACCAACCATTCCTCCTATACGGGGTGTCGTATGGGTTGAAGCAACTGTACCGCCAAAATAGCAGCGCGTAATTTCAAGATAATATTCAAGTCCTGCTTTGGCGTTGTCAAATCCTCCGACCATACCGCCGACTTGTTCAAGTCCGCTTATACTTGCAACAACGTAACAGTCGGAAATATAAACATAAGAACCGTTAACGGGAGCCGAAGTTGTTTGTATCAATCCGATAAGTCCGCCGGCACGTTTTGCCTTGCTTACCTGCGTACCTGCGAGGATATAGTAGTCTGTATCGTTATCGTTTACAATCGATACCTGACTGATTTCAGTATTTACATTACCCTCGAAAGCCTGACCGATAAGTCCGCCGGTACGCTCGCCGCCCTGTACTTTTATATTTTTTATGGAAATATTATGGAAATAGCCGCCTTCTGTAACCGCAACAATACCCGTTTGCTTTTTATCGCTGTTCGATATAGAAATATTTTCAAACTTGATATTTGCAATTGTGCCGCCTGCAACTTTAGAGAACATTCCCGTCTTGTCAACTGCCTGGCTTATCGTTACATTCTGTACAGTGTGTCCGGCGCCGTTCAGATAACCTGTAAAAGGATTTGTTCCCGAAGACCATTTGACACCCGTAAAGTCTAAATCAGAAGTAAGCCGGTAAATAGTACGCGTTGCGTCCTCTTCCCCAAGTTTGGCACCGCCCGCAACCTGCATAAATTCATCATTAGTCGACACAGGAACAACGCCGATCTGCGCTTTATAAATCTGTGACGTAATTTCGCCGTTCATATTCGACAATGCAAAGTAGATATTATAAGCTTCTTTGTTCGGGTTTTCAAATTGATATTTTATCAAATCACCGCGGAAAGAATACGATTTTACACCTTGAAGTGTCTTAATGTTTTCTTTTGTTACATTAATTTCCGTTGAAGAAGATACTGCGTAAATCATACCGGTAGCATTGCTTAATTCACCGGTTATCATATAGCCGTCCCTGTTTACCGTAACGGACGAATTAATAAAATCAACATCCGAGGTGGCGCTGGAAACATACATAGTATAAGTCATAGACTTGACTTGCGATGTATCGCTCTTTAAAGTAACCGTCTGCGTTACCGTATAAACGCCGGCATTCGAAGGTGTGAAACCTTTTATTTCTATTTTAGCCGAATTTTTATCATAGGAATAAAGATAAGTTGTTTCATAAGTGTATTGGTCTTTGGAAAGAAGTTTACCGTGATAGTCCAATCCGTTTTTAACAAGGATTTCAGGCTCGGTAAACAAGTCGAACATATCAACTACATACGAGCCGCCGTCAGCAATTACTTCGCCTTTCTGTGTACGAACGCTTATTTCTCCTATGGACGGCTGTCCGGGCATAATCGTAAGTTCAAAATCTTTTGTTTCCGTAGCAGTACCGCAGACAATAGTTGCAGTTATCGTAGCTTTTACAGGCTCTTCAAGTGGACGGTAAACAAGCATTGAAATATATTTGGAAGTAGACAAAGATTCTTCGACTTCAGTGCCCACCTCAACAATAGAAGAATCGGATGTAGCCCAACTTATTGTGCAACCGTTCAATTTAATAGGAACTTCAAAGTCCTGATAAACGGCATTGGCATTTGTGTTGATTGTGAGTGTTTCTTTCGCTCTCAACACTTTAGCGGTATCGTCGTTTTCCGCAGAGCCGTCTACAAAATCCTGCTTGAAGAAGTGTTCATAATCCTCCCAGCTTGATTTATTTAATTCAGAACCGATATTTTTACCGCTGATTAGAAGATTATCGTCTATACCTTCTTTCTTGGCAAGAATCTGTTTCATGTTTATAGAGTTATCAGGGTTACGGTAAATAACATGCACCCTGCCGGCGTTCAACTCGCCGTCCGTATTATAAGTGCCGTTTAAAGAATCGTACGTGTATAGGTCGTGCAAACCAGATAAATTATAAGTATAAGTTCTTTCGTCATTTTCACCTATTTGCATTTCAATAGGCAAAGTTGAAAATACCGCATCAGCAGACAAAGCCGCCCCCTGTCTTGTATACGTTACGCCGCCTTCGTTTTTAGTGTCGGCATCTATACTTCCTTCAATATAGTTTGATTTTATAGCTGCATAGCCGAGGCTGAGAACGCTGTCGGTAACAGAACCGCGGTAAGCGTCCGCACTTGCTTTAACAGCTAAAGAACTATTGACAGAGAGTGTATCTATAACGCTGTTATAGCTGTAAATCTGACGGGACACGTCTATATTTGCGTGATGCTCTACTTTTTCTTCGTCCGACTTCTGAACAAACGCTATAATCTGTCCGAAAGTAGGGCTATCCGGGTCGTCGTCTACCGCAGCGCTGTTATCGTAACTTGTAACTCCTTCAACCTTAAGGAATCCGGGATTGGAGTTATCGGTTACGCCGTGCATTCTATTATTAAAGGACAGACAGTTGTACATCTCAACGTCGCCTTCCATGACCGAACCGCCGAGTTTGAAACCGTTTCCGTCTCCGTCGCGAGTTCTGAAATATCTTGCGTCGTCACCAGGCCCGAACACTTCGGTATAACCTTGGTCGAAGGTAGGGAATCTGTCATTGTTTTCTTTTTGAGTATATTCAAGATAACCGTTTTCAAACGCAACACAGTTATAAATTATAACACACCCGATATTACCTGAATCCGTCTTAGCATATAAGTCCCAACCGTCGTCCGAATTGCGGTAAGCTATACATCCGTCAAACACGTTGCCGTAACCGACAGTAAGTTTTGCCGCAAATCCGTCTGCGTTTTCACCGTACGTCTCGTTGTCGTAGTTGTTGTGCGACGTACAGTTTTTAATCAGATTATAACTGGGCCATTCGTCTATTGTAATTTTTCCTGAATCTGCCCTGCCTAACTGCAAACCGGTATCGCGGTTATTATAAAATTCGCAAAATTCTACGGTATTATAGTTTCCGCCGATATACAGCCCGTTGTCGCCAGCGCCGCAAACGTCAATTCCGTACCAATAAATGTAACTGCCGTAAATTTGAACTCCGCGCGATGTGCTTGCAAAATATTGAGAACTGAAGTCCAAAGTTACAAGCGTCTCACTACCCTGATAACCGCTCTCCTCTTTTTCAAGCGCGGCATTGACAATTCTTATATATTTGTTATACTCGCCTTTAACATAATCGGGTACGGTAACCATCGAAGTCAAATCATATTTACCGGGTTTAACATAAATTGTGTCGCCGGCGTTGATTGTAAAGTGTTCTGCTCTAAGCAAATCGGCAAACGGCAAAGGTTTTTCCCAAGAAAGTCCGTCGTTTGTTACTACACCTTCGGGAGCGACATAATATGTTGTGCCGCTGCTTTCTGTACGAACAGTACCTTTTGCTGTGGATATTGTATTGACGCTGTGATTCTCATCCACCGAAATAAGTTTATCATGCTCAACCGACGACGCGTTATTGTTATCGTTGCATGCCGCCAAAGGCACAACTGAAATTGCAGCTGTTGCAGAAACGGCAAGAACAGCCGCTACTGAAAGAATTTTCTTAAAATTATTTCTCTTCATTTTTTACCCCCTCCATTAAACGGTTTCGAATACAATCAAAACATAGAACAAATAGATATTGCCCGTGAAAGTCAGTTCAAAATCAGTCATTCCTTCAACATTAGTAACAGACTGTGCGCGAACGGTAGGAATTCCGTCACCGTCAAGTCCGTCGTCAAGCATTGTTTTGCAATTTATTACAGGATTGTAGTCGATATAATCACCATTTGAACTCGTTGCGTTTATAAGAACTTTTCTTGTCAAATCGCCCGAGCTTGAAGAAAGACCGTAAACATAAATTTCAAAATTTCTGTTAGTCGAGAAAGTTATTTTACGGGGTCTTTCAGCAGTTGTAGCGCCACCCGAATTATACGCCTGTCTGACCTGAGCCTGTGTAGATCCGTTCACCTCAATACCTATAGGCAATTTTATTAAAGCAGATTTGCTGGTATTGATGCTTCCGCTGAGCACTTCGAACGTTGTAAATTGAGTAGGGAATTGTTTGTCTACCGCGTCTATATCTCCGGCGCTTAAAATTGCCATATCCGGAACGGCCTTTTCGCCTGTAAGCGTATAAGTTACGTCAACCGATTTAGACTGCGAAGCTCCGTTGGGAAGCGGTTCGTTGAATAAAACAGTGACAGTACCGGTATCTTCTGTAGCATTACAGTTAAAATTAGGAATTACAATATATCTGTTCGAGCTTTCGACATCAACAGTGTCGCCGCTTTTATAAGTTACGGTAAAGCTCCATGTCGAAGACATAACGTCTTTAAGTCCTCTTTGCTGAGTTAATTCACCGGACTTAAATTCGATTTTTTCCACTTCGTCAACTACAAAATAAAGCACGAAACCTTCAAGTGTCTGACCGCCGTCCTGTTTGCTTGCCCATATCTGATAAGCGCCCCTTTTAAGGCTTGACAAATCGGTGATTTCATTTTTGTCTTTAAAGAATTTTACCGTATATTCATTTGCGGGCAACGGATCAGAATTGGGGTCAACCGCACCGGATTTATCGGGTTGCCTAACTTCAATCCAATTAGCCGCGTCAGACAAATCGGCAGTCTTATTTGATGAAGAAAGATTTACTGAATTTTCAATGCCGCTCTTATAAGAAACGCTGAGTCCTCTTCTTAAAGGCATAACCGATACCGTGTATTCGGAAACTTTTGTTACGCCTGAATAAGTATAAGAAACGTTTATGACGTAATCGCCCAATTTCGTTTTATCGTATGCGGAACTGTCAATGGTTACGCCCTCCGCATTGTATGCAACGTTTTCCTTTTTTAATTCGCCGGATACATTAAAACTTGCAACAATTACAAGCCCCTCAGCGCTGAAATTGTCGCCTTCGTTAAAATATTTTACTGCATTGGAAGTATCCAAAGTCATTGCTTCCAAAGTTTTTTCAGCCTCGCCGACATCGCAGGCTGCCGTCATAGGTATTGCCAAAGCAATTACCGCGGCAAGCAGTGCAAGCAAAATTCCCTTGATTTTTTTCATTATTTCCTCCATAAAAATATTGTGGCTGTATAGTACCGGAATTATGAAAACTCTTCTAGTAAATTACCTGTGTTTTTACATAATCCAACATTTTAATTCTATCATTTAAAATATTATGTGTCAAGGCAATATTTTAACTATTTTCTTTTTTTGTTAGTTATTTTCATTCATCAATAAATAAAAAAACGCCCCTGATTAGGGGCTGACTAAAACAAAAAATCCGCCTGTGCCGTGGTACGGGAAAGTGTTAACCCGCATTCTCGCAGGTGGGTGCGGCGAAACGGAACATCGTACTTTCCGACATTCAGACCTTGACTATTTCCGCAAACAGACCGCTCCCTTATTCACTTTGTGGATTACGAATTTCCCGAACCACGAACACCGCAGACCTATAATAAGTATATGTCATATCTTATGAAATTGCAAGGAGAAAAATTTTACATATTTAAAATTATTTGGCAGGTTTGCAAACTAAATTTTAAGCCGCCCGATATTTGCTTGATTTTTGACTTCAAAAGCCTTAAAATTATATTAAAATTTTTACGAGGCGAATTATGGAAGAAATTACGGGCGTAGTACCCTCTACCTCCTGCCCTTATTCCCAATTTAAAAACAATATCGGCAAAACGGTAACTATAAAAGGCATTATTCATAATATTAGGGAGATGTCTGACTTTGCGTTTATCCTTGTAAGGACGGCGCGCGAACTTATTCAATGCGTTTATTCACCCGAGTTTTCTGATTTCAGACTTGACGAAACTATAGTTGAGCAAGCTTGCGCAGAAATAAGCGGAAAAGTCGTTCAAAGCGAAACAAGAGACGGCAGCGAAAGATACGAACTGCAAATACACGGCATAAAGCTTTTATCAGTTCCTGCGGCTATCCCTCCTGTCGTCATATCAAAAAAACAGATAAACTGCGAACTTTCGGTAAACCTCGATAACCGTCCCGTAACTTTGCGCAATCCGAAAGAAAGAGCTATTTTTAAGTTGCAGGAAGGAATACAGCGCGGCTTCCGCGAATATCTGCAAAGCCAGAATTTTACGGAAATTCACTCGCCCAAAATTAATTTTGCCGGTGCTGAGGGCGGCACAAACGTATTTAAACTTGACTATTTCGGAAAGACGGTTTATCTTGCGCAGAGCCCCCAACTTTACAAGCAGGCGCTTGTCCCCGTATACGAAAGGGTGTTTGAAATTGCGCCCGTGTTCCGCGCCGAACACCACGACACTTCAAGGCATTTGAACGAATACATTTCAATGGACTTTGAAATGGGCTTTATTGACAGCTTTACCGACATAATGAATATGGAAACGGGCGCGCTGAAATATATAATGAATTTATTGAAAACAGAGTACGCGCCCGAAGTCGAACTGCTTAAAGTTGATATACCGGAAATCACCGCTATACCCTGCGTTCGTTTTAAAGACGCAAAAGAACTTTGCGTTAAAAAGCTTAAAAACATAACCGATATGAAAGACTTTGAGCCCGAGGAAGAAGCTTTTCTCGGTAAATGGGCAAAACAGCAGTTCAATTCAGATTTCCTGTTCGTAACCCACTACCTTTCAAAAAAGCGTCCGTTCTACACAATGGACGACCCCGAAGACCCCGAAGTAACACTTTCTTTCGACTTGCTTTTCAGGGGTTTGGAGATAACTTCGGGAGGACAGCGTATACACGATTACAATATGCAGGTTGAGAAAATGAAGAAAATGGGAATGAACCCCGATGAATTCGAAACTTATCTTATGCTTCATAAATACGGCGCGCCCCCTCACGGAGGATTGGGTCTCGGTCTTGAAAGACTTACAATGCACCTTTTGGGCTTCAAAAACGTAAGGAACGCAACTATGTTCCCCAGAGACATTAACAGAGTTTCACCTTAAAACTTTAAATCAAAATTAAAAATAAAATCGGCGAGGACAGTTGACCTAGCCGATTTTTATTATCTTATGAAATTTGTTCTTACTTTGGGAATTAATACGGGTTTTTCCAGTTCTGTTCCTTTGACTTTTTCCAGCATTTTCAAAAGCCAGACCGTATTGCTTGCAACTGCGCGCATAATGCTTACCCCCTCTTCATCCTTTCTTACTTGTTCGGGAGTGTTGCCGTGAACCATATTCCAGTAAGTGGACGGCACTTGCAACATATTATTTATGCCTATGTATTTATTGAGCACGTCATAAGATGCCGTAGTGCCTGCGCGCCTTGCAGAAACTATGCAAGCCGCAGGTTTGAACTGCATATAACAGCCGTAAGCGCAAAACAGTCTATCCAATGCCGAAATCGTAGCGCCGTTAGGCGAAGCATAATGTACGGGTGCGCCGAAAATATATGCGTCAGCACATTTGACCTTAGCGCCTATGGAGTTTACAGGGTCGTCGTTGAATACGCAACCTCCGCCGCTTTTGCATCCGCCGCAACCTATACAGCCCCTGACAGGTCCGTTGCCGAGCCAAACAATTTCGCTTTCAACTCCCTGCGCTTTAAGTTCGCTTGCAATTATGTTCAAAGCTTCATTCGTACAACCGTTTTTATTGGGACTGCCGTTAAAAAGCAAAACTTTCATATTTATAATTCCTCCAATTTCCTCTCGATAATGGGCATATAAAATTTTTCATAACCCGTAGCGTTGGGGTGAGTACTGTCGCCCTTTCCCCAACCGTAACTGTCGTTTGTATATAAATCCCTGTGTTCGGGCTTAAAGGTATCAAGTCCGCTATCGGTATAAATATCCGCCAATGAAACTCCCCATTTTTTGCAAAGAGCGGCGGCGCGGTCGCCATAAATTTTCTGTGCCTCTTCTTCCCTCCTGCCCATTTTATGCGGACGGACGAAAAGAACTTTTGCGGACGGAAAATAAATCTTAAAAGCAGACAGCAACGTTTCAAAGCAATTTGAAAAGTCCGTATTTTCAGTTGACAGGTTCATAATATTAAAATTTTCAAACCCTTCGGAAATTTCCCCCAAAGGCACGTCGAAGTTTACTCCGTCCGTTCTGTAACAGTCGTTTGTAAAACAGTTAAAAACTATGTAATCGGGCTTTATGTTGTCGGCAATTGCCTGACGCGCCTGCATAATCAGCCAGTTTTTACCCTCGTAATAACCTGTTCTTGCGCCGCCTACACAGTATTTTAAAATTTTAACGCCTAAATCTTTTTCAAGATATTCGCCAACGCCGAATCCACAGTTGCCCGAGCCGAACATAATACTGTCGCCGAATAAGGCTACTTTTTTGTTTTTCATATTTTTCATAATTTGTACCTTAAAAATATTTTACTACCTACATTACCCCATGTCAAGCACGGCTTATTTAAGTTTAAATTCAAAGTAAAATCCGACGGAATTCGATATCCGCCGGATTTACTTTTCCCCTATTAACAACAGCTTTTCTGCCGTTTTGAATAGCCCTCAGCAAGAGAGGAATTATATATTAACAATTTTGTCGAAATTTGTCAATACATTTTGCACAACTTTATGCATTTTGCACAAAGTTACTCTTTGTAAAGTATTCTGTGACAGTTATCGCACTCGACAACCGAACCCGAAGAAATAAGCTCTTTACCGGCAAGCGACAGCTCGCTTCCGCATTTTGAACACCTGCCGTCCTTAACGGGGCAGAGTATGGGGAATATCCTCTCGCTTCGTTTTATCTCGTACTTTCTTAAAACATCTTTGTCTATATCTTTTGCGATAGCGTCAAGTTCTTTCTTTACCGTCAAAGCCTCTTTCTGCTTGCCTTCCTTAAAGTTTTTATAAACTTCGGAATATTCCGCGTACTGTTTCTGTACGGCTATGGTTTTCTTTTTCATAGCCTGATACTCTTCGTCCGCGTCTTTTACAGCTTTGGAAAGCGCCGCAACATCGGCTTTAATAACCTTTAATTTTTCGGTTATCTGCGTTACGTTCTTTCTATAGAACGAAATATCCGCGCCGCCGTCAACCATTTCGTCTATATGGTCGAAATCAGAAAGCGTTTCCGCAATTTCAGAATACTTTTTATTGAGTTCGTTTAAAAGCGAGGTAAGTTCCGTTGCCTTTGCGTCAAGCGCGTCAAGCTTTTCGGGCGCTTTCGTTAAAAAAGTTTTAGCCTGAACGTAATTTTTACGCTCTTCCGAATTGCCCGTTTCGCGCTCTATTCTGAGTATTTTTTCGTCAGTTTCCTGATACTTTAAAAGTTTGTCTACCTGTGCCATATTTTCTCCTTAAAGCTTAAAGCAAATCCGCGTCGGTATAATACGCAGATTTCACGTTTAAACTCTCTTTTATTTCCAAATATATTTTTTCAAAGCCGTAATTTTCAGACGCATAGTGCGTGAGGATAAAAACGGCTAATCCTTTTTGGATTAAATTCAAAATTTCATGATGCTTCATATCCGAAGATATAAAAACGTCTGCGCCCTGTTCGCAGGCAAACGCCATAGCCTTGTCGTCGCACCCTGCGCCGCAGAAAGAAGCGGCTTTTTTAATAAGTTTGTCGGGTCTTCCGTAAACCAACAGCCTGTCCGTTTTAAATTCTTTTGAGACATTTTCAGAATAGATTGAAAGTTTCTGTGGGCTGACCGAATATACTCTCCCGTAACCGCCACCGTCGATATCGGCTAAAATCCGAGCATTTTCACCGCCGAGCCCCTGCATAAGACGGTAATCGATACCACGTTCCGCCGCATCGAAATTTAAGTGCATCGAAATAACTGAAACGCCGTTTTTAACACATTCGGCAAGCGCCGCCGCCTGAGGATTTGCGACTAAATCAAACCTTGAAATACCGCCATAAACAGCAGGATGATGAGTTATGATAACGTTAAACCCCGACGAAACGGCTTTGCTAACCGCCTCCGCAGTCAAATCAAGCGTAAACAGCACACCTGTAACTTCGTTTCCGCAGTTTATTATTATACCGCTGTTATCGTACAAACCGTACTTTTTACAGAAATTGTCCGACAATTTTACAGGCGCGACCTTTTCTTCCAAAAGAGATAAGATTTGTTCAACTTTCATAGTCTAAAACCTCTTTCAATATTCCGACTTCTTTTTCTATTTTTGTGCGCGTCTGTTCGTTCAAAGGTCTTTCAAGATACAGCAGTTTTTTGTTAAGTTCGGATAAAAGATATTTACGCGAATCAGCCGAAGCTGAATTCAGTCCGTATTCCAGCTGAGCCTCGCTGTAAAAAATTTTTTTACCGTTTTTTTTGCCTTTTATTACAAAATAAAATTTACCGAAACTTTCAAAAGGCTCGTCCAAAATGATTTCGGCGCAGTTTTCAAGCAGAAACTCTCTTACTTTGCGCACGTTTTTCATTGGCTGAAAGACAAAATTTTCTGGGATGTAAGAATTTTTTAAAATTTCTGTTATTTCATCGCCGCCCATACCGGCAATCAGAACTGCATCGGCGCCCTCTATTTTTTCAAGTCCGCTGCAACAAACAGGTTTTACTTTGCCCGACAATATGTACGCCGACAGAAGACTTTCAGCCTTTTTAAGGCATTTTTCGCTTATATCGGAAATTATCGCCCTTTCGCAAAGTCCGTTTTTTAACATAAAACGCGTACAATATCCGTGGTCGCATCCAACATCCGCAAAAACGGTACATTTATCAAGATAGGAACAAAGTTTTTTTATTCTATCCATAATTAAGAATATTATCAGGTATCCAAAAAGTCTTTTAAATGTTTCGAACGCGACGGATGGCGAAGCTTTCTCAAAGCTTTCGCCTCTATCTGCCTTATTCTTTCACGGGTGACGTTGAATTCCTTGCCCACCTCTTCCAAAGTTCTGGGTCTGCCGTCGTCAACGCCGTATCTTAAACGCAGAACTTTTTCCTCGCGCGGAGTAAGACTGTTCAAAACGCCCAAAAGAGTTTCTTTAAGCATGGTCGTAGAAACGCTGTCGGAAGGCGTAGCCGTAGTAACGTCTTCGATAAAATCGCCGAGGTGGCTATCCTCCTCCTCGCCGATAGGGGTTTCAAGCGAAACGGGGTCCTGAGCTATTTTCTGTATTTCGCAAACTCTTTCTTCGCTTATGCCCATTTCCGCCGCTATCTCCGCTGGTGTAGGTTCCCTGCCTAGCTTTTGTAACAGTATTCGGGAAACGCGCGTAAGTTTATTAATCGTTTCAACCATATGGACAGGAATCCTTATCGTCCTTGCCTGGTCGGCAATCGCCCTTGTTATAGCCTGCCTTATCCACCAGGTTGCGTATGTTGAAAACTTGAAACCTTTCTGATAATCGAATTTCTCGACGGCTTTCATAAGCCCCAGATTGCCTTCCTGTATCAAATCAAGAAAAAGCATTCCCCTGCCGACATATCTTTTAGCTATTGAAACGACAAGACGCAAATTGGCTTCGGAAAGCTGCTTTTTAGCATCCTCGTCGCCATCTTCCTGCATTCTGCGCGCAAGTTCTATTTCATCGTCCGACGATAAAAGCGGCACCCTGCCTATATCTTTAAGATACATCTTTACAGGGTCGTCCAGCCCAATATCGGACAGCGCCTGTTCATAAAGTTCTTTATCCCTCTCCGCCTCGTCGATAATCTGTATGCTTGCCTCTGCAATAGATTTATAAACGTAGTCCATTTGCGCAGGGGTGGTTTCATACTTTTCCATAATATCGCAAAGTGTGTTGGTGGTAATAGAACCCTTTGCGCCATAGGTATCGATAATGTGTTTTAAAATTTCGCCTAATTTCTGGTCGGATAAATTCATATTCTGTCTCCGCTTTTGATTTTTTCCTTTCTGTTTATAAGCGATTGCAATTTCGACGTCAAGTCTTTTCTTCTTTCAACGTCGTCAGCCGCCGCTATCTGCGATTTTACTTTGGAAATATCCACGTCTAACTCAGCAAGCCGCAAAGTTTTTATACAGTCGTAAAAATACTTTTGCGCAACCTCGCCCTTTAACGAATTGCCGTCGCAATAATCCAAAATTTTGGTCAGTTCCGCGTACTCTTCGGTATTTTCGTCAAAAAACTCAAAAAGCTCCGAGGGCTGTACCCTTTCATCCAAAAATTTTTTGGAAAATATATATTTAGCTATTATTTCGTGTACGCCGTTCAAAAAACGTATTTTCGAAATGTCTTCGTCCTGCGCAATCTTAGAACCGAAAAGAAACGCCGCTATAACGAATCTGGAAGCTTTATCCAGCATAGAGGAATTGTCTTTCCTCTCAACCCTTACAGGAGCAGTCTCCGCAACCGTCGGCGCCGAAGTCAAATCCCTTTTAAGGCTTTCATACGTTATCCCCGTAGAATCGCGCAGAGATTTTAATAAGTCTTCCTGTTCGGCGGCGCTGTCCGCGGTTTTTATTATTTTTATAGCTTCTGAAACATACCGCCTTTTTTCATCTGCACGGGACATATCGAAAGTCTTTGACACAGATTTAAGCTTATAGTCGATTAACGGCATTGCGCTGTCAAGACAGCGCTGGTAGGCCTCCGCGCCCCTTTGCTTAATCATATCGTCAGGGTCAAGCCCGTCGGTCAGCGGAACAACTTTCACATTAAGCCCGTTGCTTTTCAAAACGTCCAGTCCGCGCATATTGGCTTTCTGTCCGGCGGAATCGCCGTCATAGCTAATCAAAACGTTGTCTGTATACCTTTTCAAAAGTCTTGCCTGGTCCTGCGTGAGCGATGTGCCCATACTTGCCACTACGTTTCTGAATCCTGCCTGATACAGCGAAATAGTATCCATATAACCTTCAACTATAATTACTTCATTTATAGTTTGCTCTTTCTTCAACTTTTTTAAAAGGTTTATATTATAAAGCGCTTTGCTTTTATTGAAAACCAAAGTTTCTTTGGTGTTTTTATACTTGCCGAAGTCTGTTTTTTTAAGAACTCTTCCGCCGAACGCAATTACCTCGTCCATAGCGTTTATAATAGGATATATAAGCCTGCCGCCCTGAGCGTCCGTAAGCCTGCCGTCCGTTTCGTTGACCGCGCCGCTGTCTATCATATCCTGCCTGTCGTATCCTTTGGATAAAAGATACTTAGGCAAATCGTTGAAATTTAAACTTGCGCCCAACCCGAATTTTCTTACTATATCAGAAGGAATTTGGCGTTTTAAAATATAAGCGACGTGTTCGTCGGCCTTACCTGAATTGAGGTTATTAAGATAAAAATGTGCGCAGTCGTTCAAAATTTTCAAAACAGCATCGCGCTTTCTTTTCTGTTCTACCGTCTTTTGGCTGTCGAACCCTGTTTGAGGAATCTGTAAATTCACCCGTTCCGCAAGCAGTTTTACCGCATCCATAAATTCAACGTTTTCCATGCTCTGAACGAATTTTATAACATCACCAGATTCTCCGCAACCGAAACAGTGATAGAATTGGTCTGTCTCGTTAATGGCAAACGACGGAGTTTTTTCATGATGAAACGGACAGCAAGCCCACCAGCTGCCGCCGCGGCGTTCAAGCGAAATATATCCGCTTGCAACTTCTATTATATTAAGCTTTTCTTTAAGAGTTGACAAAAACTCTTTTAATTCGCCTGCCATATCTCCTGCATACGCCGCCTATACGAAAATGTTTTTAATTTCAGCCGTTTTCGTCAATAAAAGTCCAGCCCTTCGGCACGAATATTTTATTGAACGTATATACTGCGTACCTGTCCGTCATAGAAGAAAGATAGTCGCAAACCGCCTGTTCCCTACCATATTTATCAATTAAATGTTTGTATGTTTCAGGCAGATTTTCGGGGTATTTTATAAAAAATGCGTAAGTCTGCGTTATCATTCTTTCAGCCTTTTCCTCTTCACCCTTAGCTGTTTTGGAAAAGTAAACGCGCTCGAACATAAACTCTCTCAGCCTTTCGCTCGCCGTCTCAACCTCAGGTTCCATTCCTACGGAATTTTTACCCCTTGAATAGCGGTAAATGGATGATATTGCGGTATTAATCCTTTCCCTGGAAGAATTTCCGAGCACGGATGTTATGTCCTTCGGAACGTCCCCTGCCGACAAAATTCCTGCGCGCACCACATCGTCCAAATCATGGTTTATATAAGCAACCCTGTCGGCAAAAGAAACGCACTTGCCCTCCAAAGTTGACGGCGTTCCGCTTTTGGGATGGTGCAATATTCCGTCTCTCACTTCCTTTGTAAGGTTAAGTCCGCAACCGTCTTTTTCAAGCACTTCCACAACCCTTACCGACTGTACGTTATGCTTAAAACCGTTAGGGGCAAGCTTGTCCAATATTCTTTCGCCACTGTGACCGAAAGGCGTATGCCCCAAGTCGTGACCTAACGCGATTGCCTCGCACAAATCCTCGTTAAGAGAAAGCGCACGCGCTATGCTTCTTGCTATCTGGGACACGTCAAGCGTATGTGTCAGCCTTGTTATGTAATGGTCGCCCTCAGGCGAAAAAAATACCTGCGTTTTGTTTTTCAGACGTCTGAATGCCTTGCAGTAAATTATTCTATCCCTGTCGCGCTGAAATTCAGTGCGCATATCGCAAGGTTCTTCCGCCCTCTCACGCCCTGCCGTTGCCGATGACTTACAAGCGTAAGGCGAAAGAAAAGCGTCCTCTATAGCAAATGTTCTTTCCTTTAATGATTGCATTTTATTCCCCGTTAAAATAATACGAAAATTTTTCCGGATTTACTTTTTTTGTGCAAATTTTGGAAAAAAACTTATTTTCCGAAGCCGCCGCCGACGGATAAAACTTCACCCGTGACATATGAATTTTCAGCTAAAAATACGCATGCGGCACCCACTTCGGACGGAAGCCCGAGCCGTTCCATCGGTATTGACGAAATAAGTTCTTCCATTTCCTCGCCTGTCAGATGTGAGTTCATCAAAGTATCGATAACGCCGGGGGAAACGCAGTTTACCCTGACATTCGAAGGAGCTAATTCTTTCGACAAAGCCCTTGTAAAAGCTATAACAGCGCCTTTTGAAGCCGAATAGGCAACTTCGCAACTTGCGCCGACCTCGCCCCAAACAGAAGCCACGTTAATTATTGCGCCTCCGCCTGAAAATACCATTTTGTTCACAACCTCTTTACTGCAAAGAAAGGTGCCCTTTACGTTTACGTCGAAAATTTTATTCCAATCCGAGATGGTGGTATCCTGAATTACTTTTATAAGAGAAATTCCGGCATTGTTTACAAGCACGTCAAGGCTGTCGTAAATAGAGAAAAATTCTTTGAACATCGCTTTTACCTGCGCTTCGTCCGAAACGTCGGCTCGAAGAAGTACGGGGCAATATCCCATCATATTGAACTCTTCCTGCGCGGCAAGGGCAGACCTTTCGTCACGGCTGTAATTTATTACAACCTCATAACCCTTTTCCATAAAAGCAAGCGCAACCGCCTTGCCTATCCCTTTTGTTCCGCCCGTAATCAACGCAGTTTTCATTTTATTTTTCCTTTACGAGTTTGATAATTTCTTCGGCTACTTCCTCGGGTGATTTACCGTCTGTGCGAACGACAAAGTCGGCCGCGTTTTCATATACGGGAGCCCTATCCGAAAGAAGCTTTTTAAGCCTTTCCTTTTTATCGCCCGTAAGCAGCGGACGGGAAGAATCGTTCTGCGTTCTTGAAACAAGCGAACTTATCCCCGTTTCCAAATAAACTATTTTCCCACTCTTTTTTAAAGTTAAGGTGTTTTCGGTTTTTAAAAGACATCCGCCGCCTGTCGAAATAACGGCGTTATTTAATGAAGAAGCGTATTTGACGGCTTCTGTTTCAAGTGTGCGGAAATACTCTTCGCCGTGAGAGGCAAATATTTTTGAAATATCGCCGTGCTTTGAAACGATAATTGCGTCCGTATCCGCAACTTGCGCATTAAGTTTTTTACCTAAAATAAGGGATACGGTAGATTTACCGCACCCCGGCATTCCGGCTAAAATTATATTCATAATTTAAAACTTTCGCCCGCCAAAATATAGCTGATTTTCCCAAAGCCCAAAATTACGCCTTTGCAAACTTCCGAAAGCACCGATTTATGTCTGAACTCTTCCCTCGCATGAACGTTTGACATATGCACCTCCACAACGGGAGTATTTACAGCGGCAATCGCGTCGCGTATTGCATAACTGTAATGCGTAAATGCGCCTGCATTCAAAACAATCCCGTCGCAATGCGCCGTCTGGATTTTAGTGCAAATTTCGCCTTCGATATTGCTTTGGAAAAACTCGCATTCGTCGTTTTTAAAGTGCGCCGTAATATCCTTGTTGATTTCGTCCAAAGTCTGTGCGCCGTAAACTCCTTTTTCACGAACGCCCGTCAAATTAAGGTTAACACCGTTTATAAATAAAAGTTTCATAATCCCTCCGATAAAAACTGGGTAAAAAGCGTTTTCGCCTGTCCTACGTCCGGCTTTAACCCGAAAAATATACAGTCGGCATAATAAGCTTGGTAAAAAAGCATAGCTTTGCCGTTTATAATCTTTTTACCGAGTGATTCGGCAATTTTTAAAAACGCGCTTTTCTCCGGAACGTAGATAAGGTCGACTGCGACTTCGCACCTGCTTAATACTTCTTCGTCAACGGGCGAAAGCCCTTCTGTTTTGTGCATTCCGACGCCTGTTGCATTGACAATAAGAAAGTAATCGTCGCTTTTAATATCGCAGAGCGCCGAAACACCGAATTCTTTACCGAGCGCACAAGAATTAGAAAAATTCTTATCGTAAACATAAACTTCTGCGCCTGCGTCCGTAAGCTTTTTCACAACGCTTCTACCTGCGCCGCCGGCGCCGAGAACAAGAGCCTTTTTTTTGGCTACATTAACACCGTTGTTTACAAGCATAAGCATAAAGCCGAGCCCGTCGGTATTGTCGCCCGTTAAATTTCCGCAAAGCACAGTGTTCACCGCACCGAAAATTTTACCGTCGCCGACAACCTTTTCAAGATGACTTTTAATTACAATTTTATACGGGATTGTTACATTGACCCCGTCATATGCTTGAATTATGCCGTCTATTCTGCTTTCAAACTCATCTTCCGGAATAGATATTTTATCGTAAGATATATCTATATTTAACCTTTTGGCTATAAAAGCGTGAATTTGCGGACTGATTGATTTTGAAACGTCTTTTCCTATAACTGCAAGTTTCTTTACCATAGTTTTTCCCTTATTTTTTGCGCGCAATCAACCAAAAAGTTTACATATTCGTCTTTTTTAACCTTAATTTCAGTCCATTGCCCTTCTGATTCCGGAATTACCAAAGAAATTAAGCCTTTTTCGTTCTTTTTATCGTAAACTGCAAACTCCGCGGCTTTTGCAACATCGTCGTAAAACGGTACGTTACCTATTACGCTTAAAATCAAAGTTTTAAGACTTTCAAGATATTGCCCCCCACATATATTGAGGTTTTGCGCAATATAAAGTTCATAATACATACCAATCAGCACAAAAACGCCGTGCGGTAAACCGCCGTAAAAGAGTTCCAACGCATGCCCCGTCGTATGACCTAAGTTCAGCGATTTTCTCAAACCGTTTAAATCGTGCTCATCGTTTTCAACCACTTCGGCTTTGTGCGCAATGCAGTCGAATACAATATCTTCCGTAAAACCGTTTGACGGTAAATTATTTATATCCGCGCAAAGCTTTTCATAAATCTTCTTGCTGAGCGCGCCGTATTTTATTATTTCACCCAATCCGCAACGCGTCTCTCTTACGGGCAACGTCTTAAAAAACAATGGGTCCGCGGCGACCTCTTCAGGCTGATAAAAAGTACCTATTACATTTTTTATTCCGTGCATATCGACAGCGGTTTTACCGCCGACCGAACTGTCAACCTGCGCCAACAGCGTTGTCGGAACCTGAACCAAACGCACGCCGCGCATATACAAAGATGCGGCAAGTCCTGCAATGTCCCCCACTACGCCGCCGCCGAATGCGACAACCGTATCGTTTCTGTGCAATCCGACTTCAATCATCCTGTTTAAAATTGCAAACAGAGTCTGAGGGGTTTTACCCTCTTCCCCTGCGGCAAAGACAAATTTTTCAACGCCGCCGAACTTTTCCGCAATAAGTCCGCTATAAAGACTGTCAACGTTTGTGTCTGTAATTACAAACAATCGTCTTCCGCTTAGCCTGTCCGCAAGAGAAGAAAACGCGCCCTCGCCACAGGTAATTATGCTTTTTCCGTTCGGCGTTTTAATTATTATTTTTTTCATTTTTACCTCAAAGCGGAGTATCTTTCGCTGACTTCTCGCATAGTATCGCCGCCCAATCTCCTGGAAACTACGTCGGCAAGAGTAAAAGCCACAACGCTTTCAAGTATTATTTCCGCCGCGCAGACCGCGGCAACGTCGCTTCTTTCGCCTGCCGCTTTTACCGCTTTTTTAGTTAACGCGTCCACGGTGTTCAAGCCTTTCATAAGCGTAGGTATGGGCTTCATTACGGCGCGCAATACAATCTCTTCGCCGTTGGACATTCCACCCTCAATGCCGCCTGCATTGTTTGTTTTTCTGTAATAGTTCCCGTTATAAAATATTTCGTCGTGAACTTTACTGCCCTGAAGCTTTGCCGCCTCGAAACCGAGACCGACTTCCGCTCCCTTTATAGCCTGCACACTCATCATTGCGCCGCAAAGAAGCGCGTCAAGCTTTTCACTATATCTCATGCAACTGCCGAAACCGCTTTTAAGACCCTTTACACGGATTTCTATAATTCCGCCTGCGGTGTCGCCGTCGGCTTTAAGTTTGTCAATCAGTCGCACGGCTTTTTCTTCAGCGCATTTATCAAGCATAAAAAGAGGTGATTTTTTTGCCTCAATGAGACGTTCAAAGGCATATATATTGGGGTCTATCACTCCGCAGACAGATTTTACATAACCTGAAATTTCAATACTCAACTCGCTTAAATACTGCCTTGCAACAGTACCTGCCGCTACACGGATAGCAGTTTCCCTTGCGCTTGCGCGCTCCAAAACATTGCGAGCGTCCGTGTGTCCGTATTTTAATATTCCGCTTAAATCGGCGTGCCCGGGGCGAACTGCCGTCAATTGCTTCTGCGTTACGTCGCATCCTTCCGGCGCCATATAGTCACGCCAAGATGCATAGTCTTTATTTTTAATTTCCAAAGCAAGAGGGCTACCCAACGTAACAAGATTTCTAACGCCGGAAACAATTTTAACCTCGTCCTTTTCTATTTTCTGCCTGCCACCTCTGCCGTAGCCACACTGGCGCAAAGCAAGAAACCCGTTTATTTCTTCTATATTTATTTTAAGACCTGCCGGAAGCCCTTCAATTATGCCGATAAGCGCCTTGCCGTGCGATTCTCCTGCGGTGGTTAATTTCATATCTTCTCCTTACCTACGGAATATTTTCCGTCCGATACCGTTACTGTTACTGTACCGTCCAAATCCGTGCGGTACAGCTTGTCCTTTACATAGTTCTGCGCATCACCCAAACATGCAAGCGAAGGACAGCCCCTCCCATTACTGCCTACGGAAATTATAGCCGTTTCGGGTAAAACCAAATCATAAAGCGGAGGATACGCGCCGTCCGCGGAACCGTTATCCGAAACCTTTAATACCGAACATGACGAAAGGTCGATATTTTTACCGAACATTTCAATACCTATTTCGGTATAATTTTTAACTATTTTCTGCTGAACCGCTCTGCCCGTATTGCCCAGAAAAAGAAAACTTACTCCTCCGCACTCAAACCAAAACACTGCGGAAGCGTTTTTAATGTTCTTTTCCGTGTTGGAAGCGTTCAAATCGGCGTACTCGCCGCTTTCGTTTTTATGCGACGACGGCGAAATTACACACAGAGTGTAGTTCGCCTGTTTGTTAAAAACCCCGACGCCGTATTCGCAGATTTGCGTTTTTATATCTTTATTCTTCAGTTCGGTGTAAAAACTGCGATAGCCGTCGGTAATATATTTATTGTTACAGTATGGCGCAAATATTTTTTTGACTTTCTTGTATTTCAAAATCTCCGAAAGTCCGCCGCAAGCCTCGTCCGATACAGAGGAACAAAAAAGATAATCTATTTCATCTATTCCTCTTTTATTCAGCCCTTTCAAAAGTTTGATGTTATTAGTATAAGTACCGTTGCCGCCGTCAATAAGAACGACTTTCCCGTCAGGCAGTTCAATCAAAATACTGTCGCCGAACCCCACGTCAAGAAAGCTGACCCTTGTTTGCCCTTTAACGTTAAAATCTTTATCGACAGTATATGCCGAAAGATATTTTACGGGAATAAAAGCATTTAAAATAAGAAGCACAATTACAGAAAACGCCGCAAACAGCGAAAACGCAATGCTTATTATCTGCTTTTTTGTAAGACGGCGTTTTTTCTTTTGTTCCATAGATTAATTAAATTTTACGCAAAAAATTCAGCGTAAATTGCGCGTATACACTTTTCATAATCTTCGTTTTTAACGCCGACTATTATATTGAGTTCGCTTGACCCTTGGTCAATCATCTTAACGTTAATATCGGCTGAAGCAATCGCACCGAACAGCCTTGCGGAAATTCCGACCGACGAGGACATTCCGTGACCGACCGTAGCAATAAGCGCAATGTCCTCTATTACTCTTACAAAATCAGGCGAAACGCTTTCTTTGATTTTCTCAATGACCCTGTTAAGCTTTTCAGGCGGCAGAAGCGAACCGTCTATAACAAGAGACATCGTGTCTATACCCGACGGAACATGTTCAACCGAAACGCCCTCGGAGTAAAGAACGTTAAGAACCTTGCAAATGAAACCGACTTCTGCGTTCATATGCGATTTTTCAATAAAAATTACCGTAAAATTCTTTTTACCGGCAACGCCCGTAACCGTGCTTCCGCTTGGAACGTACCTTGAAATAGGCAAAATCGAAGTCCCCTCATCCTCGGGACGGAAAGTATTTTTAATCTGAATTGGGATGTTTGCTTTGCGGACGGGAAAAATACTGTCGCTGTGCAGAACATTTGCGCCCATATAGCTGAGCTCGCGCAATTCTTTATACGAAATACTTTTGATATTTTTCGGGTTATGTACTATTTTAGGGTCGCAAGCCAAAAAGCCTGAAACATCCGTCCAATTTTCATATACAGACGCATTTACCGCACGCGCTATTATTGCGCCTGTAATATCCGAACCGCCGCGCGAAAAAGTTTTGACCTTTCCGTTTGTATCAGAACCGTAAAAACCGGGGAATACCGCAAGATTTACTCCGCGGACGGATTCTCCGACTGCTTTATAAGTTTTTTCGCCGTCCAACGTCCCGTTTTCTTTAAAAAATATTACGTCTTTGGCGTCGATAAATTTTGCGCCCAAAACTTCCGCAACAATGCGCGCGCAAAGATATTCCCCCCTCGAGGCGGTGAAATCTTCGTTTTTTTGCTTATCTATTTCAGTCTGTGTTTCGTCTAAAAGCCTATTAATTTCAAACTGTAAATTAAGCTCCTTGACAATTGAAGCAAATCGTCCGCGGACTGCCGAAAACTTATTTTTGCACGTTCCCGAAACCGAAAGCTCTTCAAAAGACGCGTACAAAAGGTCTGTGACCTTTGTGTCTCCCGAATACCTTTTACCCGGCGCCGACACAACGACGTATTTGCGACAGGGGTCGCTTTCTATTATTTTTTTTACGCTGTTTATGACGTTTCCGTCCGCCATAGACGTTCCGCCGAATTTACACACCTTTACAGACATATTTTACCTATTTAATAATTTTCGCCTCAATATAATAGCGTTTTTCATAGCCTTCGCCCATAGAAAACGTCTTTTTAGGCAAGTTGCCGCCAGAAATTATCAGGCTGAAAAAATCTTCTTTTTTAATAGAAGGAAGCAGTACGCCTACGCCGCCGCTTTGCGTAAGCTTAATCAAATCATCTTCGCCGTGAATATAATCGACTTCGCCGCCGTGTTCTGCTATAAACCGAGAAATAACACCGTCAAGCCATCGTATTCCCACGGGGATATTCTGCGGAAATGCTATATCGGTTTTTATGCCGTCTATTACAGTATACGCTTTTCCTTTGCCCGAAGTTTGCAATAAGCTTTCCAATAACTGAACATTTTGCGTTTTCACATATCTGTGAATAGGCTCGAATTTCAGCGCTTTATCGTAAATGTTTACAGCTTCAACCAATGCAAACCTTGCAGGGTGCGTTGCCCTTTGCTCTTCCGAAAGTGTTTTTTTAACGCTTTCCCAACATGTTTTGGCAGTTGCAAGCGAATGGTTTCCGTCGCCCGCCGCAAATAAAAGAGGTGAATTTTTTCCATTTATATCCCGACCGTCGCATAACGAATAAAAAGCGTCTTTAACTTCTTCGGAATTTTCTATAAAAGTCCCTTTAACTTTTCCGCCGCCGCACATCAAATCGAAGCTGTACAGCGTATTGCCTTTGCGCACGCAATTTAACACCGAATTTTGAATATCGTCGTACAAAAGCATAACGTGCGGAAGCTCCAAAGGCGCGTTTCTGCGTATTTCGACGCGAGGCGGTATACGCTCTAATATTGTGGCTTCGGTTGAGCGAATAGGCGTGTTTGCATCTTTTTCAAAGGAGTATTCTTCCAAATCAACAGAAAGAATTATACCTGTCCGCACGCCTGACGGGGTCAGTCGCTCAACCAGCACAAAACCTTTATCAAGCTTTTTAAAAATTCCGCCCGAAAGGTATTCGCGCATTTTTTCGTTTATGCGCTGTATACGCTTTTCGGGCTCGTCATTTAAAAAAATTTCAGGGAAAATTAAATTGAAAGCCGACGGTTTGCCTGCCGTCAGCCTTTCAACGTTGTGCCAGTAAGCCGCGTCGGAAGTATATTGGTCGCAGGCGTTCACAGCCCAGCAAGACATATCCGTACCGTCAACAGGCAACAGAATTTCGGGAACGGTTATAGCGTTCATATTGCCTCAGAGATTTAAAAGTACGATTACGAAAGCGGAAAGCACAATCGCAAGTATTTTTATCAAAATATTTTTGGTGAATAAACCCACTATGAAATTTGTGAACTTTTTCATAATTTACCCTCTGCGGTCAAGTCAGACCAGTAGTATTCTGAAAGCGCGTTTTTAATGTCTGCGGCGTCCGCATACTTCTTTCTTATAGCGCCGTTTTTAACAATTGAAATAATGCCCGTCTCTTCCGAAACAACTATCGCCGTTACGCTTGCAACAGACGTTACGCCGAGCGCCGCGCGATGGCGGCTGCCCATTTCTTTGGGAAGATTTTCACTCTGTGCAAGAGGTAAAAAACAGCCTGCCGCATAAATTTTATTTCCCTCAATTACCATTGCTCCGTCATGGAGAGGCGCTTTGGGATAGAATACCGCTTCTATCATCTGCGAGGTAATAGAGGCGTTCACCACTGTGCCGCTCTCTATTATTCCCTCGGGCAAATTCTCATTGGAAAGAACAATCAGCGCGCCTATATCTTTTTTTGACATATTCTGCACAGCCCTAACCGTTTCTTCAATTATAAGTTCAACGCCCGAAACAGTAAAATTTACCGCCTTTTTGCTCTTCTTTACATTGCTGTCCAAAAGCGTTCTTTTGATTTCGGTGTTGAACATAGTAAAAACCAAAAGTGCTATCATTACGATTACTATCAGAAGAATTTCGTTATTGAATTTGTCGGTTATGGCAAAGGCAAAGCCGCTTAAAAGTATAGCGAAAGTTACGACCGCAATAAACTTGCCGCCCTTGTTTACTTTAAGAATTTTGAAAACGTAATACAGTGTGACGGCAATAAGTATAAATTGCAAAAGATAAGCCGCCCAATTCTGCCCGAAATTGTCAAAAAAATCTTTAAACTTTTGTCCTAAATCACCCATAAAGTACCCGCCGACGTTACAAATTACGGTTGACCCCGTACTATACCGAAGTTAAACGTAAAAATTATATATTCTTAACTATTATATAATTAATTATTTAAAAAATAAAGCGTTTATACCCAACTAATTTTATCCAACGGCGAAAAAAATCGAATTTTGTGCCGTTTGCAAGGCGCTTTGCGGCGTCACAAGACCGCATTTGACCCCTGATATGCAAGAGTAAAAGTATGTTACCCACTTTTCAAGTTTTGCCTGACCTATACTTTCGGCCTGTTCCCTGCTCTTTTTTACGCCGTATTCTTTCATTTTTAAAAGCTTTGCCAAGGCCGCGTCGCTTTCACCGGACGAGAGTATAGTAAGCAAGTTTTTAAAGTAGTTAAAAAGCCCGTTCAAAAGAAAAATTTCATCCCCTGCTTTTTTGCGGAGCTCATCTGAAATTTCGCAGAACTTAGTTAAATTACCAGTTGAAACAGCGTTGGTAAGCTCGTAAATTCTGTAATCAGCATCTTTAAAAACAAGTTCGTCGACTTCCTCTTTTGTTAAAGTTCCCGAGGTCTTGTAGTCAATAAGCTTCTGGACTTCTACCGAAACCCTAGCCATATTGCAAAGGCAATATTCGGCAATGCTTTCACAGCATGATACGGAAGCTTGCACCCCTGCACGTTTAAGCGTTATATATGCCCACTTTGCCACTGTATCCGTATCGGCGCGTCCGCAGTCGACAAAAGCAACAATATGTTTACGCTTTAAATCAACTCCTTTTTTAGCCCCTGAATTTACGATTATCAGCACTGCCGTTTCAGGAAAATCTTCAAAAAGCGGTTTTAAATAAGTTTCGTATTCATTCTCGGTCGGATATAATTCGGTCACTTTTACAACCCTTTTTGCCGCCATAAAAGGGTAATTTTTTAATGCCGCCACAAGCGCGGTGTATCCGCTGCCTTTCAGCGTTTCTCCGTCGAAAACAGAATAGTTCAGCTCTGGCATTTCCAAAAAGGCGTTTTTAATCTGTTCCTCGCCTTTCATTCTGAAATACGCGTCGTCGCCTTCAAGAAGATAGACAGGACGCGCGCCCTCCGACAAACTTTGTTTAAGTTCCGTATATTTCATAATTCTAATCCTCAGCCGGCCTTGAACATTGCAAGAAATTCTTTCATTGCATAAGACAGCGCAACGTGTTTTGCAATGGCGACGCCTATCCCTCGTACGGGAAGCGCCGGCTCGGTTTTAAGTTCGAAAAGTTCGCCGCTTTCAAATTCGGCTGCGCAGTATTCACGAGGAATACAACCTATGCCCATTCCTTTTATCACAAGTTTTTTCATAAAATCCCAGTTGGCAACTTCCACGTCGGGACAGAAACGCATGCCAAGACTTTCAGCCGTCGCCGCAAGCGCACGGCGCGCAACTGTATTTTCCTCAATCATAAGCAACGGAAATTCCTGCAATTTTTTTAATGGCAATACCGTTCCCTTTATATCGGCAAACTTTTTCCCTGCGACAAAAACGTCCGTAAGATGGGTAACAGTTCCGTAAAAAACAACGTCGCTGTCTTCAAGCGGAAGATTTATAAATGCAATATCGCATCTGCCGTCTTTAAGCTGGTTTACCGTGTAAGGCGAAGTGGATGAAATAAGTTCCAGCTTCACCGCAGGAAAAGCCGAATTGAAGCGCGCTATTTTATCGGACAGAACGTGCGAAAATATCGAATCCGTAGCGCCTATCCTGATAGTGCCCGTTGCGGTGGTTTTAAGTTCTGAAAGCTTGCTTTCCGCTCTTTCAATCAGAGACAGCGCGTCTTCCACCTCGGCAAAAATGAGTTTTCCGCCGCTCTGCGACAACTCCATTCCCTTATGGGTACGGTTGAAAAGCGAAATACCCAGTTGACCTTCAAGCTGTTTTATCGCCTGCGACACCGCAGGTTGAGATATAAAAAGCTCCTGCGCGGCTTTTGTTAAAGAACCGCACTTAGCTACAGTATAAAAAACTTTATAAAGTTCAAGATTGACCATATGACCGTCCGTTAAAACGAAATATTTCGTTTCCGTCTTTTATTTACCTACGCAGAATTTCGCAAAAACAGTTGAAATTATTTCTTCGTTTGCCGTTTCTCCGGTTATTTCGCCCAATGCGTCCCAAGCGTCCCTTAAATCAACTGCTATCACGTCGATAGTATAACTGCGGATATTTTCCGCCGCTGTATTCAAGGCGGCGGCGGCGCGGACAAGCGCGTCGTAATGCCTCTCTTCAACAATATAAGCCTTATCGAGCGCGGCGTCGCCGACGCTTTTTTGCGCAATCAGTCTTTTAAGATTTTCAATGTTTTCGCCCGTTTTTGCCGAAACACATATATCGTATTTTTTTTGAGGCGACTTTTCGTCCGATTTATTAAATACTTTAATAACCTCGCCGCTGATATCGTCGGGCAGTTCGAAATCTTCCCCTTCGCTGACAGAAAGAACGATATCTGCTCCGTACATAACCGCCTTAGCCCGTTCGATACCTATACTTTCGACAGCTCCTGCGTTTAAACGTATGCCTGCCGTATCAACGAGGTTGTATTTTACGCCGTCAATATCCATACTGCCCTCTACCGCGTCGCGCGTTGTGCCCTCTTCGGAAGAAACAATGGCTTTATCGTAACCGAGCATAGCGTTCAAAAGCGAACTTTTACCAGTATTAGGTTTGCCGCAAATCGCCACGGTTACACCGTGTTTTATTTTTTTGCCGCATTTATAAGTGGAAATCAGTCTGTCCACTCTTTCGCTTAAAAGCGAAATCTTATCGGCAGTCCTTTTCAAATCAATTCCGTCCGCGTCTTCCTCGGGATAATCAATCTCAACGGCGACTTCAGCAAGAACGTCCTTTAATTCATCCTGCAAAGATTTAACCTCGCCGGAGAGCTTTTCGCCGTAAAGCATACTGCCTGCGCGAAGCAGCGCCAAACTTTCAGCATTAATCATATCCGCCATACCCTCGGCGGAGGCAAGCGTAAGTTTTCCGTTTAAAAAGGCGCGTTTTGTAAATTCCCCCCTCTCGGCGTTTCTCGCACCGAGCATAAGGCATTTTTTAAGTATGCCGCGCGCAATCTGAACTCCGCCGTGACAGTGAAATTCCACCACGTCTTCGCCTGTAAAAGATTTGGGGGCTTTAAAATACGCTAAAAATCCGTAATCTTCAAACCCGTCGCCGCAGATATGTCCCGAATACATATAATTCGGCTTAACGTCCTGTAACGGATAAAACATTTTTCTTGCTATTTCAAGCGAACTGTCTCCGCTTATTCTGATAATTGCGACTCCGCCCGAACCAGAAGCCGTGGCTATCGCCGCTATACACTCATGCATAAAACCTCTACGGTATAACTAAAACTTATATACTTTTTATAAAAGTATAACACCGGTAAAATAAAATTGCAAGAAAAAGGGCGCCTGCGCGCCCTTAAAACTTTGTTTTAAAATTATTTACAGACATTTTCAGTTTTCAAACGGGTCGCCGCTGCTACCGCCCTTACCGCCGAACTCGGAAAAAGGGTCGTCGGAAGAGGAGCCGCCATTGCCCGAATTTCTGTTTTCACCGCCGTCCGCAGGATGCGAATATTCGCTGTCATACGGATTTTGCGAATAGGGATTGCGGTTGTAAGGATTGTTATCCATGTTCTGCTGGCGATACTGTTGGTACATTCTGTACTGTCTTTCCTGTTCGGCACGAAGAAAATCGCGGAAATTCATTCCCGAATTGTTGCGTATGATGAATATAAGAATTCCCTGAACGGGGAAAAGCACGCTTGTGACAGTAAAAAGCATATATCTTTTTGCGGCAAAAGTCTGGAAAAATGCCGAAAGAACCAAAACCTGCAATACAAGATAAGCAAGTTCGCCGAACGAAAGAATATACCGGCTAAGATACTCAAAACACCAGCCCGCCCAAGCAAGCGACGGGGGCACGTCCTTTAAAACGTATTCGCGTACAAAAGATCCATAACCGGGTTCCTGCGCAACCTCGTAAATACATCCGGCATTTAAAAGTTCTATCTGCGCAACATAATAAACAACGTAACCCGACACAAGCAAAAACTCTAAAACCGCCGCAATGAGCGAAAGAATTTTTGTATCCACCGTCCTGAATACCCTGTTCTTCTGTCCGCAAACGCCTATATAATAGGTGTTCACAAACGGGATGAACGCCATCCATCTGTTTTTGTACCCCTCGCGACCGGATATTATGAACAAACCGACCGACTGAAAAACATACACTACAGCGAAGCACAGTCCGCCTACGAGGAAAGGCACCCACCAAGTATCCGTATTGACAAACATTTCAGCAACGCTTGCATACTTAAAAAAATCCATATTTTCTCCTTATCAAGGTTCAGAATATTATATATGCCGAAATTGAAAGTAATAAAATCAAATTGTGAAAAACCTGTAAAATTTATTCAAACAGGCTAAACCCGTAATCGACTTCTTCAAGAGTAAGTCCGTTGGGAGGAAGGGTTCTACCCACGCTTTCCCTATCGCCTGAAAGTAAGGATTTTTCAACCTCTTCTTCTGTCAGACAACCCTCGGCGAAATTCAACGCAGTACCCGCCAAAGTGCGCACCATGTTGTAGAGAAAACCGTTGCCGCAAATATAAATTTCAACATCGGTACAATATCTGTTTTTGATAATTTTCAAGTCTGCAGAATATATTTCGCGCACTGTCGTTTTGACCTGCGAGCCCGACTTACAATAAGCCTTAAAATCGTGCTCGCCGACGAAAGCCCCCATAATATGCCTTAGTTTTGCAATGTTTACAGGGTTTTTAACCCAAACGGAATACCTGTCTTTAAGAGGATTTCTTCTGTTAGAAAGGTACATCCGATAACAATAAGTTTTCTTCTTTGCACTGCGGTTGGAATCAAAATTCAAGGGCGCTTCCGCCGATTTAAGAACTGATATATCCTGCGGAAGAAACCTGTTTAAAACGTCTGCTATTTTTTCGGCAGGAATTGTTGTTTCCGCGTCGAAATGACAGACCTGACCGGAAGCATGCACACCGCTATCCGTCCTGCCACTTGCCGTTGCGCAAACTTTTTTACCGAACACCTTAAATAAGGCTTCTTCAAGTTTCTGCTGTACGGTCACGGCGTTTTTCTGTACCTGCCAGCCGCCGTATTCAGTTCCGTCGTAAGACAATAAAATAACGTATCTCATCAGCTAAGTTTTATATATTCGTAAAACTGCGGAAAAATTTCCGCGCAATAAATATTCAAAAGAACGACGCCGGCAATCAATGCGGCAAACGTGAGAAAAGCAATTAAATCGCGCCAACCGAATTTAAGTTTTTTATACTTGGTTCTGTCCTTAGAGCCCGAATAGCACCTTGCATCCATCGCATCGCCGAGTTCGTCTGCGCGGCGGAAAGCGCTGATAAGCAAAGGTATCAATATCGGCACGATAGCTTTAATTCTTTTAAAAACGTTTCCGCTTTCAAAATCAGCCCCCCTCGCTTTCTGCGCTGAAATTATGCGGTTTGTTTCGTCAATCAGGGTCGGAATAAACCTTAAAGCTATTGACATTATAAGCGCCAGCTCATGAACGGGAAATTTTATATATTTTAAGGGTTTTAAAAGGCTTTCTATTCCGTCGGTTAAAGAAACGGGGGTTGTAGTGAGCGTAAGAATAGAAGACGCCATCACTAAAAAGAAGAGCCTTAATACAAAAAATACAGTAAATATTACACCCTCGCGGTAAATTTTGATTATCCACCACTCACAAAGCAGGTGTTCTCCGCCGTGGAAAAACAAGTTGAGTACCGCGGTAAATATAAGAATAAACAAAATAGCTTTGACTGAACGCAAAACTCTGCCGAAAGGAACTCTTGCCGCCGCAATCGCAATGCAAATTATCAACGCAACAGCAAAGAGGGAATAAAAATTATTTGCCACAAACAGCAGAACTATAAAAGTTATCAAAGCAAGAAGCTTAATTCTGGGGTCGAGTTTATGAACAAACGACTGAGCCGGATAAAACTGACCGAAAGTTACGTCGTTAAGCATTTTGCTCACCTCCGCCGCTTTCCTTGGAATTAAATACCTCTATTACCTTTGAAGAAAAACCGTCAACCGTGCAATCGCTGTCTATATCAAACCCCTGTTTTTTAAGCTCGGCTGAAATTTTTGAAGTAAGCGGCACATCCAAGCCGAGCGCGCGCAACTCGTCCGCTCGCCTGAAAATACGGGGCGGCGCGTCGCAGGCAAACACGGTTCCGTCTGAAATTACCGCCGCTTCAGTGCAGTTATCCGCGACCTCGTCCATATCGTGAGAAACGATAATTACAGTCTTGCACCATTCGTTATGAAGTTTGTGCAAAAGCTCCATAATTTCATTTTTACCCTTGGGGTCAAGTCCTGCGGCAGGCTCGTCCAAAATAAGAATCTGCGGCTTTGTAACTATTACGCCGGCGATTGCAACGCGGCGTTTCTGTCCGCCGGATAAATCAAAAGGAGACTTGTCCTTAACTTCCTCGTAATCGAGACCGACAATTTCAAGGCTTTGTTTTACCGCCTGTTCAATTTCTTCCTTGGTTAAATTCTTTTTAAAATTTTTAAGACCGAAAGCGACGTCGGCGAAAACGCTTTCAGCAAAAAGCTGATATTCCGGGTATTGAAATACCATTCCAACGCTTGCGCGCAACGCCTTAAAGTCGCATTTTTTGCTTCCTAAATCAAATTGTCCCACGGATATGCTTGAAATAACAGGAGCAGGACGACCTTTTTTAGGTTTTTTCTTCCTATACCTTTTCTGCGCTTGCGGAAGTTTGATAAGCGCGTTCAAATGCTGAATCAGAGTTGATTTTCCACTACCCGTATGCCCGATAATGCCGAAAAACTCACCCTCGTCGATATGAAGGTCTACCCCTTTCAACGCTTTAGCGGCAAAAGGCGACTTTTTTGAATAAGTAAAAGTTAAATCCTTTACGTCAACGTCCCACTCGTGGGATTTTTCTGTTTTTATAGGCTCGTATTTTGACGATTGCCCCCCATATATGCCGCGATTATTGAAGTTTTTAACAATTTCGGTCGCAAGTTCTTCATGGCGCAGAACGTCTTTTATAGTCATACCTGCAACGCGCAGATTTTGCGATATAACGCTTATCCTCGGAAGGGAAAGACCGAAAGTTTCAAGCGCGGAACCGCTTTCAAAAATTTCCTCAGGCGTACCCTGTAAAGCTATTTCGCCCTTGTTCATAACAATAGTTCTATCCGCAAGCAAAGCTTCTTCCATAAAATGGGTAATCAGGATTACCGTCATACCCTCTTCTTTATTAAGGCGGCGGACAACTTCTATAACTTCTTCTCTGCCCTTGGGGTCGAGCATTGCGGTTGACTCGTCTAAAATAATCACGTCCGGCTTTATAGCAAGAACGCCTGCCACGGCAATTCGCTGTTTCTGTCCGCCCGAAAGTCTTGTAGGCGTCGCCGTTCGGTAATTTTCCATTCCGACGGCGTTTAAAGCCCATTCTATGCGCCTGCCTATCTCTTCACGCTCAATGCCGATATTTTCGGGACCGAACGCAACATCGTCTTCGACTATCGATGCAACCATCTGATTGTCGGGATTCTGAAAAACAACGCCGACGTGTTTTCTTATTTCTACGGCGTTCTTACCCTCGGAAACATCCATACCTAAAACGGTGATTTTCCCTGCATCCGCTTCCAAAAGACCGTTTAAAAGACGGGCAAGCGTAGATTTACCGCTTCCGTTGTGTCCGATTACCGACAGAAATTCCCCCTTTTTAACACTTAAGCTGACACAGTTCAGCGCAAAAACGGGGCTGTCCGGATAAGAAAATATTACGTTTTCGCACTCAATAATGTTTTCCGTTGACATAAACCACTTGCAATAAAAATGAATTCAAAAAAAATTATACCAAATAATGCGGCTTTATACAACAATTTATGACCTTTTCAATGTAAAAGTAAATTGAAATTTTTATAAAAATTGCTTTAAAGGCGCTTAACCGCCTAATTTAAGGGCATAAAATTGACGTTGTATATTGACTTTTCAAAGCGCGCGTATTATAATATTGTAAGTGCGGACAACCGCACGAATAACTTGATAAACTATTATTTTTAAAACGGAGGTTTTTTGATGAAAAAGTTGACTATCGACGGTAATACCGCCGCAAGCCATGTTGCGTACGCCTTTTCCGAAGTAGCAGCAATTTATCCCATCACCCCCTCTTCCCCTATGGCGGAAGTCGCGGACGAATGGGCAACCGCGGGAAGGACCAACATGTGGGGTCAGAAAGTAAAGATTGCAGAAATGCAGTCCGAGGGAGGAGCCGCAGGCGCAGTTCACGGTTCGCTTTGCGCAGGCGCGCTTACAAGCACCTATACCGCTTCCCAGGGTCTTTTACTGATGATTCCTAATATGTATAAAATATCGGGCGAACTTATGCCTATGGTAATGCACGTCTCCGCGCGTGCTCTTGCGGCACACTCTCTGAACATATTCGGCGACCATGCCGACGTTATGGCTTGTCGCCAGACAGGTTTTGCAATGCTTTGCGATTCTTCCGTTCAGGAAGTTATGGATTTGGCGCTTGTCGCGCATCTTTCCACACTTAAATCGAAAGTTCCTTTTATTAACTTCTTCGACGGTTTCAGGACAAGCCATGAAGTTGCAAAGATAGACGTTTGGGACGAAGCAGACGACTACGCAGAAATAAGAGCAATTTGCGACGAAGTTGGCACAGCCGCAGACGTTGCAGACTTCAAGTCCCGTTCTCTTAACCCCGAGCATCCCATTCAGAAAGGCACCGCACAGAACGGCGACACCTATTTCCAGAACAGGGAAACGGCTAACAGCTATTATGCGGCTACCCCTGCTATAGTACAGAAGATGATGGATGTCGTTTCCGCAAAGTGCGGCAGAAGCTATCACCTTTTCGACTATGTTGGCGACAAAAACGCGAAAGAAGTTCTTGTATGTATGGGCTCAGGTTGCGAAACGATTGAAGAGTCCATTAACAAACTCAACGCGCAGGGCAAGAAGTACGGACTTGTAAAAGTACGTCTTTACAGACCTTTCGTTGCAGAAGCTTTTGTTGCGGCTCTTCCTAAGGGCGTTAAAAAGATTGCGGTACTTGACAGAACAAAGGAACCCGGCTCGCTCGGCGAACCTTTGTACCTTGACGTTTGCTCCGCGCTTATGGAACAGGGACTTACCAACATAAAAGTTATCGGCGGAAGATACGGTTTGGGCTCGAAAGAGTTCACCCCCTCAATGGTGCTTGCGGTTTACAAGAACTTAGAGGCAAAAGAACCTAAAAACCACTTCACAATCGGTATTTACGAGGATGTTACCAACTCGTCTTTGGACTTCTCGGAAAAATTCGACGCCGCGCCTGCAGGCTCAACAAGCTGCAAATTCTACGGTCTCGGTTCTGACGGTACCGTCGGCGCAAACAAGAACTCGATTAAAATTATCGGCGACCATACCGAAAAACACGCGCAGGCTTATTTCTTCTATGACAGTAAGAAATCGGGCGGCATCACCGTTTCGCACCTCCGTTTCGGCGACAAGCCCATTCAGTCGGAATATTTAATCGACAGCGCGGACTTTGTACAATGCTCCAACCCCTCTTATGTAACGCGTTACGATATGACGGGCGACATTAAAGACGGCGGCACTTTCCTTATCAACACCAACGCAACAACCGTTGAAGCTTTGGAAGAGTTCCTGCCTGCAAAAGTTAAACAGGATATTGCAAACAAGCACATTAACCTTTACGTTATCGACGCAATAAGAATTGCAGGCGAACTCGGACTTAAAGGCAGAACAAACACAATTTTGCAGTCTGCGTTCTTCCGTGTAAATCCCCAGATTATGCCCTACGATAAAGCTATTGAATATATGAAATATATGGCTAAAAAATCGTTTGGCAGAAAGGGCGACGCAATCGTTCAGATGAACTACAATGCGATTGACTCCGCCGCAGGCGATAACCTTATTAAAATAGATGTTCCTGCTTCCTGGGCTAAGGCAACAACGGGCGCAGAAATGGTAAAGGGGCATGCTGATAAGTATTATCAGGAAATTATCAAACCCATTCTTTACCTTGAAGGCGACAAACTTAAATCTTCGCAGTTCAATGCAGACGGACATGTTCCTACCGGCACAACCAAATTCGAAAAGAGAGGCGTTGCAGTTCTTGTTCCCGAAATTATCGTTGACAAATGCATACAGTGCGGCACCTGCTCGTTCGTATGCCCCCACGCTTGTCTCAGACCTGCGCTTATAGCCAACGGTTCGGAAAAGCCCGCTACGCTTACCGCTAAAGCGGCTATCGGCTTACCCGGTTATGAATACAAAATGCAGGTTTCACCCCTTGACTGTATGGGTTGCGGCGTGTGCGCTACCGTTTGCCCCGTAAAAGACGGCGGAGCTATCAAAATGATACCTTTGGCAGAATCGCTTGCAAACGGCGAAGACAAGAACTGGGAATACTCGGTTGAACTTCCCGAAGTTGATACTTCCAAATTCAAGAAAGACACCGTTAAAGGTTGCCAGTTCGCTACGCCTTTGTTTGAGTTTTCAGGCGCGTGCGCAGGATGCGGCGAAACCCCTTACGTTAAAGTAATTACCCAACTCTTCGGCGAAGACATGGTTGTTGCAAACGCAACGGGCTGTTCCTCCATTTACGGCGGTTCTTCCCCCACCTGCCCTTATACCACCAACAAAAATGGCCGCGGACCCGCATGGGCGAACTCACTGTTTGAAGATAACGCCGAATTCGGTTACGGTATGAACCTTGCTTACACCGCAAGAAGAAACGCTGTAAAGGCAAAAATAGAAAAGCTTGCCACTGTTTGGGGCGGCGAAGGCAAAAAACTTTGCGAAGATTATCTTGCCGCATTCGAAGACAGAGAACCCTCTAAGGCCGCAAGTGCGAAGTTACTTAAAGCGCTTGAAGGATGCAATAACTGCGGTTGCGAAGCAGACGAACTTGTAAAAGAAATTATTGCAGACAAAGATTGCCTTGCTAAGAAATCCATTTGGATATTCGGCGGCGACGGCTGGGCTTATGACATCGGTTACGGCGGACTTGACCACGTTTTGGCTTCGGGCGAAGACGTAAATGTACTTGTACTTGATACCGAAGTTTACTCAAATACGGGCGGTCAGGCATCCAAGGCTACCAATATCGGCGCGGTTGCCAAATTTGCTTCCGCGGGTAAGAGAATAAAGAAGAAAGATTTGGGCATGATTGCAAAATCGTACGGCTACGTTTATGTTGCACAGTGCGCAATGGGTTCAAACCCTGCACAGCTTCTTAAAGCGTTGACCGAAGCCGAAGCTTACCACGGACCTTCTCTTATAATCTGCTATGCGCCCTGCATCAACCACGGCATCAATATGACCAAGAGCCAGCTCGAAGAAAAGGCGGCTGTTGACTGCGGTTATTGGCAGCTTTACAGATACAACCCCGACGGCGACAAGTTCACGCTTGACAGCAAAGAACCTACGGGTGACTATCAGGCATTCCTTGCAGGCGAAACAAGATATGCTTCACTTGTCAAGACCCAAGGCGCAGACATTGCAAACGAGCTGTTCAAACAGACCGAAGAATCTGCTAAGGCAAGGCTTGAAGGCTATAAAAAGCTTGCAGGCAAAGAATAATATATAACTTGTTAAAGTTAAAAATACGGTAAAATTTGATTGATATAAAAGCGTTAGAAACCTCGTAAAGGTTTAAAAAGCCCCCTGCGGAACTCCGCAGGGGGCTTAATTTTTACTTAAATTATACTTATTTTACATTTCGCTAATTGTAAATCGCTTTTGCCTTTTTATATTTCTACTACTGAATGTCGCTTTTGCCTAAAAGATAATCAGTCGTGCAACCTAACGCTTCGGAAAGTTTTACAATCGCCGTTGCAGTCGGCTCGCACTCCTCTTTTTCCCACCTCGTTACCATTGACGCGCTACACCCAACTTTTTCAGCAAGTTTCTTTTGCGTAAAACCTTTTTCCAACCGTAATTCCTTAATTCTAAGTGCCACTTTCATTATTTATTTTAATTATATTCCAATCCTCAAAAAGTTCATTAGGTTGAATTTCTAAAACAAAAATTATATTATAAATATCATAAATATTCGGCTCTCTTCGTCCCTGTTCCCAATTTGCATAAGTACTTACAGCAACACCCAAACCGTCAGATACCTGTTTTTGACTAAGACCTTTCTCATTCCTTAAAGTTTTCAGACGATTTCCGAAACATTCCGAAGCATTAAAATTTTCATTTAAATTAGTAAATTTCATTCTATAATAAATTTTATCATTAAATAGTCAATTTGACTCGACAATAGTCAAATTGACTACTAAAATAATTGTATAAAATTTAATGAGGTTTATATATGGCAAAAAATTGTAATTTATGTAGACATTTTACAGGTTATTACACAAAAGCGTACTGCGGATATTATCAGGAAAAGTTCGGGCGTTGCGAAAAACACGATAAAATTTGCGACAAGCATGAAAGTTGCAAAGATTATCAGACAAAAACTTATAAAAAAAGTTTAAAACAAGCTTTTGTAATAAATGCGTTAAGTAAAGCGCTTACCGATATAAGCGTTATACAAGAAGTACTTGAAGAACGCACTCTGAAATAATTGCCGCACCGCGCCTTCTTGTAATGCTGCGCCTTTCGATGTCACCTTGAATAGCCCTATTTGTCACTCTAAACGAAACAAAATGAAGTTGAAAATCCCCTAATGTTAGCGACAACAATAGGAGTATGCTTCCCCCCACGCTCTATTTTGTGAGATTCTTCGACAAGCTCAGAATGACAGTATTAATTAATACAGAACCGCTATCCGTCATTCTGCACGCACCATTCAATCACGCTGAAAACACCTATTGTCATTCTGAACACACCCGTTTTCCTGTCACCCTGAACGAAGTTGAAGGGTCCCACAGGGCAGAAATTCTTCCATTATGCTTTGACTATGGGGATTCTTCGACAAGCTCAGAATGACAAGGCGGAATGAAATATTACTTTGAAAGGAACTCTGCAATTACTGACATAACGGCTTCGTCTTCTTCGGTTGCGGCTTTTATATCAAAGGCGGAAAAATAGGCTTTTCTCTCTTCTTCCGTCATAGTTTTAGACTTTGATAAAGCTTTTGAAACATTGCTTAAAACCGCTTCCGCCTCTACTGTATTATAAGGGTTATGCGCTTTGTTTTCGTCTAAAAACTTAGTCACATTTTCACCATAGACCCCATAATATGCCGCTTTTAACGGGGGTACGATAAAATCTTTGCCTCCGTGAATAAGTAACGTAGGGGTACCGTTTTTACGGGCGCATTTAATTGCGCTCGCATTGCCTTTTGCACCGAATTTGAAAAAATTTATTACATACCAAAAAGGACATAAAAGTGCTGCAAACGGCTTGCTTATTATCCGCGCCGCGCCGTAATAAATAGTTTTTACAGGCGTTGTGGGCGCACTGATAGAAACAACCTTATCAACCTTTATTTCGGCGGAAGCGCATAATACAGAGTAGCCACCCCAACTGTGACCTACAATAAAAATCTTTCTGCCCGAATACTTTTGCCTTGCGAAACGTATTGTTTTGACGGCTGTTTTTACCCCCTCATACATACCTTTTATGTTTCTTCCGCCTGAATTTCCGCAACCGAGGCTATCCGACGCAAGCACGGTATAACCAAGCCTGCAAAAATATGCTATTTCAGTTGTGTAAGCAATATGTCCGGGACCCATTCCGTGTACAAAAACTATTATTTCATCTCGGGGAACGGCGCTTTTATCGGTATAAATTCTGCCTGCAATTTTGCCCAAAGCAAAACTTTCTTCAATTAAAGACAGGTCTTCGGCAGAGAAATATTTCAATAAAGAATTTTTAGCATATCTTTTACCGAAAGCGACAAAGTATGTCAAAAGCGCGAACGCAAACAAAAGTAAAATTAACGCCGCCACGGCTAACAAAACTATCAACCAAATTTCCATAATCAAAATAAGGGCGGACTTTTTGTCCGCCCGTTCCTTTTTTAAATTAAACTAAATATCTGTCGTCGGACGCAGGCGCGGAATCCATTTCTTTCTTCTGTCCTTCGTACCCTTTTTTACCCAAAAGCGCAAACGTAGCTATTTTGCCGTTTTCAACTCCGGGCTGATTGAATGTGTTAATATTGAGAAGCGCGCCGGCATATGCCGTTTGAAGCTCCATCATAAACATAAGCTGACCCAACGTAAATGCGTTTACTTCGGGCAGATTGATTGTATAATTCATCCTGCCTGCGCGCATAAGCGCATAAGCCGTAGCCTTGTTTTCGGCTTGAATAAGCTCTTCCATTGTATGTCCGCCGAGGAAACCTACGTCGGGAATGTCTTCGCAACCGTGTGCGATAGGCATCTCACAGCCGTATTTATTTACCGAAATAAAAGTTATAACCTTATCGAAAGGACCTTCGATATAAAGCTGAACCTGCGAATGCTGGTCAGTTACGCCCAAGCTTTTCACGGGCGTTGTGCCTGCGTTTACAACTTTTCCGTCATAGTCAACCGCTTTACCCACAGATTCCGCCCAAAGCTGGCAATACCAATCAGCCATAAGTTTGAGGTTATCGGAATAAGGCATTATGACGTTTATGTTTTTGCCCTGCTTCATAGTTATATATTGAAGCACTGCACAGGCAAGCGCGGGGTTTTTGGAAACAGAGGGTTTTGAACAGAGCGAATCCATATATGCGGCGCCTGCAAGCAAACCCTTAAGATCAATGCCAAGCACTGCCGCGGGAAGAAGCCCTACGGGGCAAAGCTCGGAAAATCTTCCGCCGACGCCGTCGGGGAGAACGTATTTTTTAAAGTTACATCCGTATTTCTGGTCTATTTTAATAAGATTGCCCTTGCTAGCGTCCGTTGTGAAAATCATATGCTCGGCAAGGTTCAAACCTTTCTTTTCTAAAATTTCTGCAATAATTAAGTACTGCGCCATCGTTTCGCTGGTAGCGCCCGATTTTGAAATAACGTTAAAACAAGTTTCTTCGGGAACTATTACGTCAAGAAGAGCCTGCATTCTCACGGGGTCTACGTTATCTTCGACATAGAACTTAGGACCGCCCCTTTTCTTCGGAGGAAGGTCGTTGTAATGCAGGTGTTTTAACGCGTTAAATACCATTATAGGACCCAATGCGCTTCCGCCTATACCCAATACGACGAAATATTTGAACTTCTTTTTAATGTTTTTAGCCGTTGCAATAATATCCGCAACAATTTCGTCCTGATTGTAAGGGAGCTCGGTCCAGCCCATATACAGCTCGTCCTTGCCCCTGTTTTTCGCAACGTAATCAAACGCCTCTTCCGCTTTAACTTTCATGCCTTTAAGTTCCGCATCGGTAATTCCCTTATCGCCGAGCGACTTTGACATCATATAATTAAAGTCAACGTTCACGCGCATTCCGTTGCGCCATTCTTTGGTTTTGTAAGCCATTGTTATTCCTCCGGAATCGTTTTACAAATTTTTCAACATATTAAATTATAACTCAATTCCACGATATAGTCAATAGCGGCGATAAAAATTTATCTGTCTAAATTTTTTCAATTATTGCACGGATAACTTGCCAAAACTTTTGTTTGTGTGTTAAAATCTTGCTATGGTTGAAGAGTTCACAGCCGACCAAGCCGAGGCTTCAAAGTTAATAGAGGATTGGTTTCTGCATTCCGAAAAGCAGACTTTTGTGTTGGCAGGGTATGCCGGCACAGGTAAAACCACGCTTTTAAAAACCGCGGTATGCGAAATTTTAAAGCTGGAACCCGAAGAAAGCTGTGCATTCGTAACACCGACAGGAAAGGCGGCGACCGTACTTATACGTTCGGGAATACGCGCGACTACTCTTCACAAGCTAATTTACCAGTCAATAATAGAAGAAACCGAAGTCGAAGTTAACGGCAGAAAAATAACCGTTGAAAAACTGAGTTTCAAACGGCGTGAAAGTATAGGTAAAAGCATAAAACTTATTGTTTTGGACGAGGCGTCAATGGTTTCAGACGAGGTTCTGTACGATTTGACGGAATTCGGTGTGAAACTGCTTATCTGCGGCGATAATGCGCAGCTTCCGCCCGTGGAAGGTCTGAACGGATTTCTTACCTGCCCTGATTTTACTTTGAAAACAATTGTAAGGCAGAACGAAGGCAACCCTATTATAAAACTTTCTGAAATGGCGCGCGAGGGTAAATATATACCCTATGGACGGTACGGAAACAGCGTTCTTGTAACAAGCAAACGACTTTTTACAGGCGAAAGACGTAAAAACTGCCTTTTGCGAGCAGACCAAATCATCTGCGGCATTAACAAAACGCGCGCGCTTATAAACGAAGAAATACGCGCGTTGTGCGGTTTTGACGGTATGCCGCAAAGCGGCGAAAAGCTTATCTGCACACAGAACAATTGGGAAACTTTTATCGACAGCGAAATGCGCTTCAATATGGTGAACGGCATAATCGGCACCGTTATAGAACCATTTTACGACAACTCAAAATGTATGGGCTTTATTCAGTTCAAACCCGACTTTCTGGACGAAAACTGTCCCGAAGCCCTGCCCATTGACACAGGGGTATTTATTGACGGCTACTACCGCTATAAGCGCGACGACTACTTTGAAAAGTTTGACGAAAACGGCGAAGCCGCCGGCGTATTTACATTGAACAGGTTTGAATACGGTTATTGCATCTCGTGCCATAAAGCGCAGGGAAGCGAATTTGACAACGTGGTCGTCTTTGACGAAAGCTATTGTTTTAAGGAAGATAAAAACCGCTGGCTTTACACCGCAATAACAAGAGCGAAGAAAAATCTTGTTATCGTTAGATGAATTTAATTAAAAAAAAACAGCCCTGCTATCGGAAAACCACACTCCGAAAACAGGGCTTTAAATATACAAATTTTGCGTTATTTCAAGCATATATTGGGGGCAATTTGTTTTAATAGCCTTTAAAACTCGGCTTCGGCGGCAGTCAGTATTGCGCGCGCAACGTCCGCTGCGTTTTTGCTTCCGATTACGCTTGCGCCCATATCTATAGCGCTTGACATTTCCAAAACCGTAGCGACACCCTCCGCTTTAATAGTGCATTTATCTTTTACGGCAGATTTGATTTCGGCAATTTTTTCAATTTCGTTTCCGCCTGAAAACGCCGTAGCACTTGTCTTAACGGAGTTTACACCGCAATCCGACGCCAAGGAGCAGACCCTTACAACCTCTTCTTTGGAGAGAAGATTGCACTCCAAATCGATTCTTAGCGATTTGTGTTTGGACGCCTTTCTCAATTTTTTGAATTCTTTTTTAACATATGAAAAATTACCGTCGCGGACGTGCGCAACGGGCGCGGTAACCTCCACCTCGTCAGCGCCGTCGTCTATCGCGCGCTTTACCGCCTTAACCTTTATCGGCGTAGCGTCGCCGCCATGCGGAGAACTTATACAAGCGACAAGGCTGCATTTTCTTTGCATACCAAGCATTACCGCACAATTCCTGACAAAGCACGGCAATACACAAATCGCACCTAATTCAAGCGAATTTGCGTCTGCGCAAGCATTTTTCAGCACGCTTAAACCCGATTTAACGTCGGCTAAGTCGTATTCCAATTTTTTTATCTGTGCGCGCGCCGCTTCTGCATTTATTTTACGCCTGAATTGGGAGTATAAAAGTTTTTCGCTTTGTGAAACGGACGATGTTTTACCGTTAAATTCCGCAGTTGTATCCATAAAATTTACCTAATTAGCCATAAATTTATATTTTACCGCATTTTTTTCAGTCAGAAACAAATTAAAATGTGAGTATGTTTATGGGAATTTTGTATTTGTTTTTGACCTTTTTAATATGTTTTATTCTGGTTGCAACCGTAAAACTTGCATGGCTGGGAATAACGTCGTTAAAAAAGCCCACTGAGCCTGCCGCAGAAGAAAAACCGACCCCGAAAACGGAGCCGGTATACTATATAGTTGAAAAAAAGAGGGCGCGCAAAGCAAATTATTCCGAACCCAAACAGTTTGAGTTTAAAAAATAATCAATCTTCGTATCTTTTGAGGTTTTCGCCGTCTTCCCAAAGGCGTTCAAGATTATAAAAATCCCGTTCCTCGTCACCGAAAATATGGACAATAACATCGGCGTAATCCAATACAGCCCATCTGCCTTCCCTTATCCCTTCGCGACGGCGAGGCGTCAGCCCATGTTCTTTTTCAAGTAATTCTTCAAGGTTTTCACCAAGAGATTTAACCTGCGTTTTGGACGAACCGCCGGCTACCACAAAATAGTCGCAAAGACTTGTTTTCTGTTCAACCTCTATATAAACTATGCCTTTCGCCTTTTTAGACGAAAGGTATTTGCATATTAATAAAGCTTTTTCTTTACTGTTCATTTATAATTTTCCTTTAAATATTCATATGCCCGTTCAGTGAGAGGGCTAACGGGCTTGCCCACTGATTTAAAATAATTTAGTTGATGTTCAAAAGCGGAGTACAGACACTCGTTCAATCCCTGCTTCAATTTCTGCCTTAACTGCACAACCCCGTCAAAATTACGGTCCTCTTCAAGCAAATCGGCAAGATATATAAGCTTTTCAAGGTTGCTCATATTTTCTCTGCCCGTTGCATGATATTTGATTGCGTTCAAAATGTATTTATCTTTAATGTTAAAAACATGTTCGGCAACGAATGCACCTGAAAACTGATGAATAACGGGCTCGGGAACGCCTTTCGGAAAAGTAAACCCACGAAGTTCCTCTGAATCGGCTGAAAGATATTTAGCGCAATCGTGAAGGGCAGACGCGATTATTGCGTCAATTTCGTAAACGCCTGCCTTACGGCAATGCTCGGCGGCAAGCACTGCGACGCGGACTGTATGCGCCCAACGTTCTTCGGTTAAATATTTTTTTACTTCCCAAAGCTCCGGCAAGGCGTAAATTTTGTTTTTACGCAAATAAGTTCTCACTTTTTCCGGAACCCAGTGCGAAACATCTTCACCCAGCGCCGACAGAACCCTGACCTTTGTAGAGCTTAAAGCTTTACCGACATAACTGAAACTTACTAAATCTTTTTTAAACTTTTTTTGGAACTTTACAATATCGTTTTTCAGCAATTGCCCGTCTTCTCTTGCACAGACAGCAAGGGTTACGCATTTCAAAATTTCTTCCGGCTGTTTCCAATCCGCAAACCCAGCCAACATATCCGCACCCATTATGAAATACAGTTCATCTTCTGGATACAGCTTTTTGAACTGCCTGCAAGTGACATAAGAGTAACTGACTCCGCCGCGTTTGATTTCGCAATCGGAAACCTCCACGCCGTCTATGCCTGAAAATGCTATTCTACACATATTCAGCCTGTCTTTATTGCGCGCGTACATTACGCCTTTTTTATGCGGCGATACACAGGTGGGCACTATTATTATTCTATCCAAACCGAGCTCTTTTTTTGCAGAAAGAACTATGTTGATATGTTCGTTATGGACGGGGTTGAAAGCACCGCCGTAAATTGCTGTTTTCATAGTATAATTCAATAATTACGCGGCAATAACAGAAATATGAAAAGATTAAATCTTCCGCTTTTTTTGGATACGCTATTCGCATCGATATGCGCTTTTTTGTTGTTTTTTACCGCAATAAGATTTTACACCAAAAATGCCATAATAGGGCTTATCTTCGGCATATGTGGGGGGATACTGTTCGGAATGCTCGCTTTTTTGTACATAAGCAACAAACAGAACAAAACGCTTTTACTTTCACGCGACGAAAAAGCGAAAAAACTGCTTGCCCTACACCTTTCGCTTTCTCGCGACGATTACATTTCAAAGCTTTTCAAAGGCTGCTTCGAAAACGCAAAAATATGCGGTAAACGAGTCATATGTGGGGGTGTATCGTATTTTTTTAACTTTAAAATGCAACCCTTAGGCGAAGATGACGTAGCAAAAGTAATTAAGTTCAGATATGACGGCGAAAAAAAGATTTACTGCGTTAAAGCCTCGCCGGAAGCAGTTATGCTTGCCTCAAACTTTTCAATTGAGACAGTCGGTATAGACCAAGTATACGCCGAACTCAAAAAAAATAATCTTTTGCCCGAAAAATACGTTTACGAAGAGGCAAAAAAACAGAACTTTTTCAAAAGAATAAAACTGCGTTTTTCAAGAAAACTCTGCGCCCCCCTCTTCTGGTCGGGAGCGGCGCTTTTGGGATTAAGCTACTTTACTTTCTTTCCAATCTATTACATTGTAAGCGGAAGCATAATGCTTATACTTTCGGCTGTCGCGCTGGTTTTTAATTAATTTCAATATGCTCTATATCTTTTCTTGCGGAACGGCGGTACAAAACCGCCTTTCTACCTATTACTATTACGCACTCTGCCGAAAGCCTGTCTGCAAGCTCGCGCCCTATTTCCTTAGGGTCGCCGTCGGCGTTTTCAAGAACGTTGATTTTTATCAGTTCACGCTTTTCAAGGCAATCCGAAAAGCTTGTAAGCATATTTTCGCCTATTCCCTCCTTGCCGACCTGCCCTATAGGGGTAATATTTGCGGCAAGGCTTTTTAATTTGCTGCGTTGTTTGGATGTCAACATATTTTTTCCTTTTTGTTAAATTTAATTACGGTATGAAATCGAACTCTACTTCGCCTATCGACACTGTATCATTCTCTTTGATACCCATTTCTTTGAGTTTGGAAATTACTCCCTTTTCACGCAAAATCTTTTGGAAGTATGACATTGAATCGGGGTCGTTCAAGACAACGTTTCTGCAAAGCATATCCACAAGGTCGCCGACAACTACATATACTCCGCCGTCAAAATAAATTTCAAAACCAAGATTTCCGCTTTTGCGGTATGTGAAGCTTTCGTCAATTTCCTCTCTTGAAACAGGGGGCAACTCAGAAAGAGCGTTAAAAATACCGCCGACAAGCTCTTCCGTTCCGTTTCCGCTTATTGCCGCGATATCGTAAATCGCATACTTTTTAGCGAATTTTTTTCTGAAAACAGCCGCGTTTTCTTCTGCGCCGTAAACATCGCATTTATTAAGCGCGATTATCTGCGGAAGCGCGGCAAGTTTTTTACTGTATCCTGAAAGTTCGGCATTTATTTTTTTGAAATCTTCGACAGGGTCTCTTCCCTCGGTACCGGAAACATCCACGACGTGCACAAGCATTCTCGTTCTTTCTATGTGTCTCAAAAAGTCGTGCCCGAGCCCTGCCCCGTCGGACGCGCCCTCAATAAGCCCTGGAATGTCCGCCGCAACAAAAGAATTATCGTAATATTTTACAACGCCTAAATTCGGCGATAAAGTCGTGAAATGGTAATTTGCAATTTTCGGCTTTGCCGCGGAAATTTTTGAAAGCAGAGTAGATTTCCCGACATTAGGGAAACCGATAATGCCAACGTCCGCTATTACTTTTAATTCCAAAGCAAGAATATGCGGTTCGGTTTTTTCCCCTTTCTGCGCAAAATTCGGCGCATGCCTGCGTGAAGTAGTAAACCGGACATTGCCTTTTCCGCCTCTGCCGCCTTCGGCAATCAGCTTTTTTTCTCCCTCTTCGAACATGTCGGCAATAACCGTTCCGCTTTCAAAATCTTTTACAACGGTACCTAACGGAACTTTAATTACAACATCGGTCCCGAACCTGCCGAAACATTTATTGGAACCTCCCCTCTCTCCGTCGCCGGCAAAAAACTTGCTTGTATAGCGAAAGGACAGCAAATCGTTCATACTGCCATCGGCAACAATATAAACGTTTCCGCCGTTTCCACCGTCGCCGCCGTCCGGTCCGCAAGCGGGCTTGCCTTTAAACGACTTGAACGAATTCATTCCGTCGCCGCCATCGCCCGATTTTATTGTTATTTTTACTCTGTCGGTAAATAAATTCCTGTCAGCCATTTTTAATCTTGTTAATCAATTGTGTATTGTTTTCAGTATTTTCAAAAAGTTTTACTACTTCTTTATGCGGAAGCCCTTCCGCAATTTTTGCGCGCAATCCGCGTGAAAGAGAAAGCTCTTCCCCGTTCAAATAAACTTCTTCCCTGCCCGTATACGATTTTAAAATATCGATAGAGGGGAATATACGCGCTACCGCAAGCGACGAAGAAAGGTAAATAGCCGTGTTTGCAATATTTGATAGCGCGCACGCCTCTTCAGGCAGAGCGGCTATAACTGTAAGCGACGCCCCCTCTTCCGTATCGCATGCTTCATACAAATATTTCTTCAATCTGTCAAACGGCAAATTTTCATATAGTCCGTCCGCAATAACTACTGCGTTTTCACCAAGCTCCAAAAGCCTTTCCGCATACCCGAACGCAAGCGACGCGCACAGCTCATGCCTGTCCTCATCCATATCAAAAGTTGTGTGGAAAATTTCCGCAAAAGGAAACTGCCTTTTAAATTCAGTAACTTCTTCCGGACGGGCGCCGAGCATCACGCAAATTAACTTTAAATCGCGGTATTTGGCACATATCCCGAGGGCAATTGATTTTATAAGCGTTGTTTTACCGCTGTTTGCCGAAGCAAAAACAAGCGCGCGTTGCCCGAAAGCAAGGGGTGTAAAAAGGTCTGCCATTCTGCAAGCTATATCACCTTTTAAGCCTGTAACAATTCTTTCAGACGGATATATTCTTGTAAAGGAACTATAATTTTTTCTGTCGCTTAAGCTTGTGACCGACTTCCCGTTTACAGACTTTACACATGTAAGTCCTGCAAAGTCTGCCGAGTTGGACTTTCTGCCCGTACCGATAATTTTATCACCTGTGCGCAACCCGTATTTTTTTACAAACAAATCCGAAACATATACCGTTTCTTCGCCGAACAGGAAGCAGTTCGCGCCGTCCGCCCCAAGAAAACCCGTATACTCTTTTTCCGACTGTTCCGAATAAGCGGAGTCGATATCCGCAACGCCCGTTTTGCGATTTTGTCCGCCGCTGTATTTTTCTGCAAGAAAGTGTTCCCTACACTTTAAAATATCGCAGACAAGCTGTTCATCATATTTATCCGATTTGGGCGGCGCGCCCCTGTTAGACAAAGGCGCAGGTTCAATTTCCGCCTTAGCAAGACTTAAAACCGCTTCAATAATCTGTCCTTTCTGACCGCTTGTAACGTGGGATTTGACTTCTCTTGCAACCTGTCTGACTTCGTGAATTGTAAGTTTTTCAAGCCGTTCGGTCAAGTCCCTTACCAAATCTTCGCCGTACATTACGCTCTCCTGAGTACGATAATTTTAGTTTCTTCCGTTAAATCGCTTCTTGAAAGCTCCAAAGAACTTTCCTCTTTTTCTTCAATGCAGTCGCCGTCGAAAAGATTCAAAAAACCGTCAAGCTTATCGATATCGATTTTTGAATCTTTGGTACGGAAATGCATCGGAATGACAATTTCTGGCATTATTCTGTCAACATATTCTTTTGCCATTTCGGCGTCGATTGTATAATTTCCTCCGACGGGAATTAAAAGAACGTTGACAGGCAAAATTGTTTCTATCAAATCAAGCGAGCATGCCTCGCCCAAATCGCCGAGATGACAGATGTCAATCCCGTCCATTCGGAATTTGAAAATTACGTTTTCACCACGTTTTTTGCCCCTGTTGCCGTCGTGAAAGCTTTTTACGGAGTTTATTTCGACACCGGGAAGGTCAAAACTGCTTTCTTTATCGATAATTACAGGATTTCCGCCAACGTTTGCAATAAAATCATGGTCGTCATGGTGGTGGGAAACCGTTACTGCGTCAGCCGTAACTTTTGGCATGGCATAACCCACCGTCTCCTCAGAATACGGGTCGCAAACGACGCAAGTGCCAGTACTTTCTGTTAATTTAAAACAGGAATGACCGAGATATTCTATTATCATTACTACTCCTTAGCTTTTGCAGTTAAATCCAATTTTATATTTTCGCCAGCACAGGTATAAACCAATTTAACCTGTACGGATTTTTCGTCGTTTATCACCTGTATTTTATCGGTATAAACAGGAAAATCGCCCGAACCCTCGCCCGTAACTATCGTACAGAAAGTTTCAGCGCCCATTGTAAAACGCATAATCAAATGAACCGAGCCCCTTCTTTCCTGCATAACTGAACCGTTTGTATAGGTAAACAGACATTTATCCCCGTCTATCTCATAAAATACGGCAAAACCGTCAGGTCCGAAATTAAGGTCGCCGGCGGAAGTAAATCTTCCGTCCTTTTTACCGTTATCCAATACCACATTGCATTTCATACTCAAGCCCCCGACCGGCAACGCCTTTTTTGTGCCGCGTCAAACCTTAGTTTAATTGCGTTACCGAAATTCCGGAACTGCTTTGTACTTTTTTACAGCTGTCAAAAAGAACGCGCCCCTCTGCAAGCACTTTGACAAGTTCTTCCTTGTCTCCGCGTTTTACAGCCGTATTTATTTCATTCAAAGAATTTATCAACGCCGAAATTTTACCTGTAAGATTTTCGGCGTTTGCCAAATAAAGCGAAGCCCAGACATTCTCGTCAACGCCTGCAATTCTTGTCATATCCTGAAAGCTTCCGCCTGTGAAGCCGAGACAACAGTCTATTTCTTTATCCTTGACGTATGCGTTGGAAACAACGTGCGCAAGCTGAGACGTATACGCTATTTTCCTGTCGTGCACCTCGGCGGAGCATTCCACGGCATACTTAAACCCTATTTCGGCGGAAAGCTTTTTAATAATCTTAACGGCGTTAGGATTTGTTTCTTTATTATGAGTTATAACCATACTCGCGCCGTCGAAAAGATTAGCGCAAGCATTCTCAATCCCCGATACTTCTTTACCTGCCATAGGATGGCATCCGACATAATCGAAATTGCGGTATTTCAAGCATATTGCCGCCTCTATCGGCTTTTTTACGCCGCATACATCCGCAACGACCGCACCGTTTTTGAAACTGTTGCCGTTTATAAAATCTATCGTAGGCTTAAACGGTAAAGCCACAAAGACAATGTCGTATGATAAAAAATCTTCCGCTATACCGTCAATAATGCCGTTATTTAAAGCATATTCGGGGGGCAACGACGAACGGTTCCAGCCGTCAACAGCATATCCGGCGCGTTTTAAAGCCATACAAAGCGAACCGCCGATTATACCTAAACCGGCTACGCATATCCTCATCAGCCGCCCTCCATAATTTTTACTTATTCATTATTATAACACAATTTCTTGCGCATTACAATGTTTTACGCGATTTTTTTTGCCTGTTATTTCTTTTTACCTTATTATAAAGCTGTGCAATTCTGTTGACTTTTGACCCTGCGTAATTTATAATATTTGAGTAAAAAAATATTTAATCGTTCAAGGAGAAAAAATCAAATGAACAAGATGTCCGTTAAAGACCTGAAAGACCTGAAAGGTAAAAACGTGCTTGTGCGCTGTGATTTCAACGTCCCGATGAAAGACGGCGTTATAACAGACGAAAACAGAATTACGGGCGCGTTGCCTACCATAAAATATTTGCTTGAAGCAGGCGCAAGGGTTACGCTCTGTTCGCATATGGGCAAACCCCACTCAATCTTTTCCGCCGAAGTAAAACTTAACAAAAAAGATTTGAAAAAAGTCGATGCAGGCGAAACGACGAAAGAAGCTCTTATCGAAAAGGCAAAAAAAGACGAACCCAAAAAGCTCACTTTGGCTCCCGTCGCGAAAAGGCTTAACGAACTTCTGGGCGGCAAAGTAACATTTGCGGCTGACGTTATAGGCGCAGATGCAAAATCAAAGCGCGACGCATTGAAAGACGGCGAAGCTGTTCTTCTTGAAAACCTCAGATTCCATTGGGAAGAAGAGAAAAAGGACGAAAACTTCTGCAAAGAACTTGCTTATAATGCAGAAATTTATGTAAACGACGCATTCGGAACGGCGCACCGTTCGCACGCTTCCACCGCCGCAATTGTAGAATACGGCATTGTAAAAACGGCTGTTTGCGGATTTTTAATCGAAAAAGAACTTGAAGTTATGGCAGACACGCTTGAAAATCCCAACCGTCCTTTCGTAGCCATTCTCGGCGGCGCAAAGGTTGCGGATAAACTCAACGTTATTTCAAATCTTCTTGAAAAGTGCGATACGCTTATTATCGGCGGCGGTATGGCCTATACTTTCCTCAAAGCAAAGGGCTATGAAGTAGGCACCTCCCTCCTTGACGAAGAAAAAATCGGTTATTGCAAAGAAATGATGGAAAAAGCCGCAAAGACAGGCAAAGAACTTCTTCTGCCCGTAGACGCTGTAATTTGCGACCACTTCCCCGACCCCATTGACGAAGAAATTAAAGTTGAAACGGTTGACGCCGATAGAATCCCTTGTGACAAAATGGCAATGGATATAGGCGAAAAAACGAGAAAACTTTATGCAGACAAGATAGCTTCCGCCAAATCGGTTATATGGAACGGTCCTATGGGTGTTTTTGAAAACCCTGTACTCGCAAAAGGGACGATAGCAGTCGCTAAGGCTCTTGCAAACGTTTACGGCAAGTGCACCACCATTATCGGGGGAGGCGACAGCGCGGCGGCGGTTCAACAGCTCGGCTATGCAGATAAAATGACCCATATTTCCACGGGCGGCGGCGCAAGCCTGGAACTTTTTGAAGGAAAGGTTCTTCCCGGCATCGCATGCCTTAACGAAAAAAATTAAAAATTACAGGGGTGAGTTAGCGCTCACCCCTTAAAAAAGTTCAGGAGTATAAAATGAGAAAACCTTTTATTGCAGGCAACTGGAAAATGAACATGACCGCAGAAAGCGGAAAGAAACTTATAGAAGAACTTAAACCTTTGGTAAAGAACGCAAACTGCGACGTTGCGCTTTGCGTGCCGGCAATTCTGATACCCGAAATGGTAAAAGCCGCAGATGGCTCAAACATAAAAATCGGAGCTGAAAACGTGCATTGGGCGGCTTCCGGTGCATATACGGGAGAAATTTCCGCGGCTATGCTGAAAGAGTACGGCGTAAGCTATGCCATAATCGGACACAGCGAAAGAAGACAGTATTTCGGCGAGACGGACGAAACGGTAAACAAACGCGTTCTTTTTGCGCTTGAAAACGGCATTGCCCCCATAGTATGCGTCGGTGAAACGCTATCCGAACGCGAAAACAACCAAACCGAAAAGGTTCTTGCAAAACAGCTTGAAACGGGGTTGAAAGGCGTTGAAGACGTAACAAAACTTGTTATTGCATACGAACCCGTCTGGGCAATCGGCACAGGCAAAACCGCAACCGACGAGCAGGCGCAGGAAACTATTAAATTCATCCGCAGTAAGTTGGGCGAAATCTTCTGCCCCCGTTGCGCGGAGAATGTAGTTATACAGTACGGCGGCAGCATGAACGCCGCTAACTGCAAAGGTCTTATGGCTCAACCCGACATAGACGGCGGACTTATAGGCGGCGCTTCGCTGAAAACAGATTTTGCAGTCATTGTCAACTACGATAAATAATTTTTAGAGGTTAAAATTTATGGTCAAAAAAAAGCCTTACGCTTTGATTATTATGGACGGTTACGGTCTTGCGCCCGACGGCGCAGGAAATGCCGTGCATCTTAACGGAAGCAAAAACGTAAATTATCTTATTAAAAACTACCCCTCTTCCACCCTCGGCGCAAGCGGAATGTGCGTCGGGCTTCCCGACGGGCAAATGGGCAACAGCGAAGTGGGACATCTGAATATGGGCGCAGGCAGAATAGTTTATCAGGACCTGACTAAAATCACAAAATCTGTTGCGGACGGTGATTTTTACGAGAATGCCGCCCTTAAAAAAGCAATGCAAAACGCCGCAAGCGGCAAAAAACTGCATCTTTACGGTCTTTTATCGGACGGCGGAGTACACAGCCACATAACGCACGTTTACGCGCTTTTGAAAATGGCTAAACAAAACGGCGTTAAAGACGTTTTTGTGCACTGTTTTATGGACGGTAGAGACGTCTCCCCCACTTCGGGCGCAGGTTTCATAAAAGATTTGCAAAACGAAATGAATATTATCGGCGCAGGAAAAATAGCCTCAGTATGCGGAAGATATTACGCTATGGACCGCGACAACAACTGGGATAGGGTTGAACTTGCTTACAATATGCTGACATTAGGCACGGGCACAGCCGCAAACGATGCCTCGAACGCCGTAGAAGAAAGCTATAAACAGGGCGTCACCGACGAGTTTATAAAACCCACAAATATTTACGAAAACGGCAAACCTTTGGGTCTGATTGAAAAAGGCGACAGCGTTATTTGCTTCAATTTCCGACCCGACCGCGCAAGGCAGATTACACGCGCCGTATCACAAAAAGAATTTACAGTGCCGAAAGGCACCGCATTCGAGCGCAAGACAGGCTGGCTGAACCCTGTATACGTTTGCTTCACCGTTTACGACGCCGCGTTCAAAAATGTGGAAATCGCATTTCCCAAAACATCTCTTGACAATACTCTCGGCGAATATCTGGCAAAGCTCGGCAAAAAACAGTTGAGAATAGCCGAAACCGAAAAATATGCGCATGTTACCTTCTTTTTCAACGGCGGAGTCGAAACCCCGAACGATGGCGAACAGCGCGACCTTATCCCCTCGCCCAAAGTAGCGACCTACGATTTGCAGCCTGAAATGAGCGCGTATCTTGTGACTGAAAAAGTTCTTGAAGAACTTGACAGCGGAAAATTCGACGTAATGATTTTAAATTACGCCAACTGCGATATGGTAGGACATACGGGCGTCATTGACGCGGCTGTTAAAGCTGTAGGCACTGTTGACGAATGCGTCAAAAAGGTTTGCGACAAAATACTTGAAATGGGCGGAAGCGCTCTTCTTACCGCCGACCACGGCAACGCTGACAGACTAATTTCAGACGACGGCGCGCCTTTCACTGCACATACAACAAACCCTGTACCCGTTGTTCTTGTAAGCAACGAATATAAAAACGCCAAATTAAGGGACGGCGGAGTGCTAGCCGACCTTGCCCCTACCCTTCTTACTGTTATGGGTTTACCCGTACCGAAGGAAATGACAGGCAAAAGTCTTATTAAGTAATTAAAAATAAAATATTGGTAAGGATATTCTTATGATTATAAAAGCTCGGAGGCAGTTTACCTCCGAGCTTTTTCACACTTCTATTCCATTTTCGGTCAATATTTCTCCGGCTTCTTTTAAAATCCTATCACCTAAACTTTCAAAATCCTCTTTAATTTTTTTATTTTTATTTTCAATTTCTTTGTTTTCCTCATCGATAATTCTGTTTAACTTGTCAATTTCCTCGTTTTCTTTATCTATTTCAGCGTTAATTTCATTCTCTTGAGGGTGTATTTTCTTATAGCGCTTCCAACGGCTCACTATAATTGCAGTCCAGATTAACGCGACTAATGGTAAACCGATGTCTATTGCAATCGCCCAACCCACCGAACGCGTTGATTCGTTCAATAAAAGATATACCAAAACAGCTACCGACGCCAAAACTACGATAAAATTCAAAACCGTACCGAAAATCGGTTTTGTTGCGTGAACGTAGGATTTACAAGGCAATTGCTCTTTCAAAGGCAAATATTCCGGTTCCGAAGGAGGGTTGTTGAATTGTTCTTCCAATTTTGCAAGTCTGTCGTAATTTTTCAAGCAAGTATCGCGTGAAAAGCGCATAGACAAATAATGCGTCACCACCGTTCTTGTTCGCACCTGACTTTCGATTTTTCCGTCATTGCCTGTAAATCCACGCATAAAACTTCCGTAAGACGTAACTTTTTCTTCCACGCCCAATACTTCCTGTGACTCATTATATACTTCGCGCGTGTCTTCCAACTTCCAACCGAATTTACCGTTAGCAATTATCGTTTCACCCTCGTCTTCAGGCGAAACCTGCAATATCTTATATTCTTTCATTGTTTACCTCTTTGGGGTTATTTTTTATAATTATATCAAGTCATATACGGGTTGTCAAGTCATTTTTGACTTGTATAACATATAATAATGTTATGAACTTTGCCAAAAGATTGAAGGACCTAAGAGAAGAACAGGGACTTAGCCAAATGGGGCTTGCAAAAGCAACGGGAATAAGCCAATCTTCAATTGCGCGATGGGAACTGGAAAAAGCTGACCCGACCGCTTCCGCGCTTATCACGCTTGCAGTTTTTTTCGGCGAAAGCGTCGACTATTTATTGGGATTATGCGATTAGCACGGTTTAGCCGTGCTTTTTATTTGCTTAAAAAATAAAAAATTAATATAATAATAAGGTGCTTATAAAAGATAAAGAAAAATTTTTTTCAAAAACTTATATAGTGTGCATATGCGCAATTTTTTGCTGTATCCTTTGGGGCAGCGCTTTCCCATGCGTTAAGATTGGTTATGAGCTGTTCCGCATAGACAGAAGCAGCGTTCCTTCGCTTATGTTGTTTGCAGGCATAAGGTTTACGCTTGCAGGAGTGTTTGTAATTATTTTCGGTTCAATAACGCAGAAAAGATTTTTGGTTCCGAAAGCAAAAAACCTTTGGCGTGTCGGAATTTTAAGCCTTTTCCAAACGATATTGCAATATACCTTTTTCTATATAGGTCTTGCCAACACCGCAGGGGTCAAAGCTTCTGTTTTAAACGGACTCGGCGTGTTTTTTACTATTATCGCGGCATGCTTTATTTTCAGAACGGAAAAATTCAACATTATAAAACTTGCAGGTTGCATTTTAGGCTTCGGCGGCGTAATTTTAATTAATTTGGGCGGAGATTTCACATTTTCGTTTTCACTTCTCGGCGAGGGTTTTGTAATATTTTCAGGGCTGTCAGCCGCTATGGCTTCGGGGCTTGTAAAAATATTTTCAAAGCGCGAAGACACAACCGCGCTGTGCGGTTATCAGTTCTTCTTCGGCGGAATTATTCTTATAATCATAGGTTTGATTTTCGGCGGAAATATTCCGCACATTGACGTCGGCGCGGCGTTTATGCTTGTATACCTTGCCTTTTTGTCTGCCTGCGCTTTTACTTTGCAGGGCTTTCTGCTCAGGTACAATCCCGTTTCCAAAGTTGCGGTATTCAAAAGCACAAATCCGCTATTCGGCGCAGTTTTTTCCGCAATAATTTTGGGTGAAAGCGAACAGCTTTTAAGTTGGTTCACTTTTATTGCGCTGATTTTGGTATGTCTCGGAATATTCATAATAAACAAATTCGGCGAGAAAAAACGGCAAAAACCGCCGGCAGAAACCGAAACAGTTGAGAATTCAGAATAAAAAATTAAAAAAACGACTGCGTTTTTGATTGAAAAAAACAAACGGCTGTGTTATAATTGCTTAGTAAAATTATAAAGAGGTCTTTATATGTTGATGAATATGTTGGCAGCCAACGGTATGAACGACACTGAATGGGCTGTTTATTGGACAATATTGGCTATTTGCCTTATAGTTATTTTCCTTGCCGCGGCGTTTGCAATCGTTTTGGTGCTTTGCCAAAAGAGCAACTCCGACGGTATTCAGGGTATTACCGCTTCAAGCGAAACATTCTACGGTAAAAACAGGGGACGTTCCATTGAAAGCAAGCTTAAAAAATGGTCTTGGATTGTGCTTGCGGTAATTGGGGTGCTTTCGGTAGTTGCGTACATCGTACAGGTAATGAACAGAGCGTAAAATAACACTAAGGCGGCTTTAACAGCCGCTTTTTATTTTTAGTACATATGGGATACAGACACGATAATATAAAAAAATACGACAATTTGAAAAATAAAAAAGATAAAACTTTTACGGGCATCGTTCAGGGAAACGAAAAAGGCTATGCCTTTATAATTCCCGAAGAAGATTACGGGCACGACTTTTTTGTTCCGCGCCACGCCGTAAAGGGCGCATACCACGGCGACAAAGTGCTTGCCGCGCACGTTACCGGCACTAAGGACGAAGCTTACGTTATAAAAGTGTTGGAACGCGGCAACTCAACCGTTATAGGCACGTTCGCAAGGGAAAGAAGTTGTGGTTATGTTTACCCTGACAACACCAAACAGCCTGAAATTTTTATACCCCTCTCTTCTTCAATGAGCGCAAAAGACGGCGACAAAGTGGTTTGCGAAATCACTTCATATCCCAACGGAAAAGCCCCCGGCGGCAAAATTGTCGAGATACTCGGCGAGGGCGGAGACTTAGAGACTGAGGAACTTTCCATCATCCGCTCATATGGATTGGAGGAAGAATTTCCCGAAGACGCTTTAAAAGAAGCGCGGAGAGTTTCAAGCGAAAAAATAGAACCTGACGGGCGCGAAGATTTCAGGGATAAACTGATTTTTACGATAGACGGCGAGGATACGCGCGATATAGACGACGGAATTTCACTTGAAAGACAGGGCGATAATTTTGTTTTAGGCGTGCACATTGCAGACGTAAGCCATTACGTTTTAACGGGTACAGCATTGGATGAGGATGCTTACGGGCGAGGTACAAGCGTTTATTTCCCCGACAGAGTTCTGCCTATGCTTCCGAAAGAACTTTCCAACGGCGCGTGTTCCTTAAACGAAAACGAAGAAAAATACGCACTTTCCTGCTTAATGACTTTTACGCCTGACGGAAGACGTCTTGACTACAAAATATGTAAAAGCGTAATTAAAAGCCGCCGACGCACAACCTACACCGAGATGACCGCGCTATGCGATGGCGACAGACAGGTCGAAAAAAAATATTCCGAATTGGTTGACACAATTAAGGATATGGAAAAGCTGTGCCTTGCAATGGAAAAACGGCGCGAAGCCGCAGGCAGTGTTACGCTTGACGTAAAAGACGCGCATATTTACATTGACAAAGACGGAAATATAATTATTCCGCCCGTTGAAAACAGCATTTCCCAGCGCATAATAGAACAGTTTATGATTTCGGCAAACGAAGCTGTTGCGGAGTTTTTACAGACCGCAAACGCGCCCTGTCTTTACCGCATTCACGAAAGCCCGTCGCCCGAAAAGGCAAGCGCATTTTTCGGTTTTTTAAGCGATTTGGGTATAAACGCACGCTGTAAAACAGAAGATCTGGAGCCTGCCGATTTTCAGCGCATTTTAAAATCTGCAGAAGACAAGCCGTATTATTCGGTTATCAACAAAGTTATGCTGCGCTCTATGCAGAAAGCAAGGTATTCCGAAGAAAACGCAGGACACTTCGGACTTGCTTCCGAGTGTTACTGCCACTTTACTTCGCCTATACGCAGATATCCGGATCTGTTTGTTCACCGCTCTGTAAAAGCGGCGCTAAGCGGAAAAAAGAACGTAAAACAAAAAGAGCTCGCGCATAGCGCAGGTATCGACTGCTCCGCAAGAGAACGCATAGCCGACGAATGCGAAAGAAAGGTTGACGAACTTTACAAGCTTTATTATATGGCGGACAGGTTGGGCGAAGAATACTGCGCGGTAGTTTCCGGCGTTACTAATTTCGGGGTTTTCTGCGAGTTGGACAACACTATCGAGGGGCTTATTCCCCTTGAAGATTTGCCGAGAGATAATTACACGTTCTATGAAGAAAAGCTCCTTCTCTGCGGCGGAAGGCACAGTTTTAAGCTCGGCGATAAAGTCAAAGTGAAAGTTGCCGACTGCGATTTGGGAAGAATGAGAGTTTTATTTAAACTTTTAGTTTAAAAACTTTACACAAAGGTTTTTTAGATTTATAATTTTAAAGGACAGCCTACAAGGCGGCTAACGGCATGAAACAGATTGCTTACAACAAATACGCTTTATACGAATATTTTGTATTGGAAAAATACGAGGCAGGCATTGTATTAGAGGGCGCGGAAGTCAAACAGCTGAGGCTCGGAAACTGTAATTTAAAAGACAGTTTCTGTATTTTAAGAAACGGCGAACTGACCCTTAAAAACCTGCATATTCCCGTTTACGACAAAGCAGGCGCTTTTTCGTCGCAGGACAGTAAACGCGACAGAAAGCTGTTGATGCACAAAAGCGAACTTTATAAACTTGCAGGCAAGATAAACGAAAAGGGCTACACAATAATCCCACTCGCCCTTTACTTTTCAGGCGCGCTTATTAAATGCGAGATAGCCTTGTGTAAAGGCAAACAGACTTACGACAAAAAAAGAACCATCGCCGAAAGAGACCAGAAAAGGTCGCTTGACAGGCAGATTAAGGAATACAGATAAAACGAGGCAAATTATGAAAAATACGGAAAATTATAAACTTGACACTTTATGCGTTCAGGCAGGATATTCGCCCAAATCGGGCGAGGGCAGAATCCCCCCCATTTCGCAGTCAACAACATTCTTTTACCCCAAAACGCAGGAAATGGCTGACCTTTTCGACCTGAAAAGCGACGGTTACTTCTATTCCCGTCTGGCAAACCCAACGGTTGCCGCGTTTGAAAGTAAGGTCGCTGCGCTTGAGGGCGGACTTTGCGGCATCGGTTGCGCGTCCGGCATGTCGGCAACCTCACTTGCTATATTCACGGTTGCGGGCGCAGGCGATAACATAATTTCCTCCTCCGCTATTTACGGCGGAACTTACAACCTGTTTTCCACCACGTTGCCCAAACTCGGCATAGAGTGCAGATTTTTCGAACCCGACGCGCCTGCGGAAGAAATAGAAAAACTGATTGACGGCAAAACTAAGATGATTTTTACCGAAACGGTCGCAAACCCCGCAATCGTTGTGCTTGATTTTGACAAGATTGCAGAAATAGCAAAAAAACACAACGTGCTTTTTGCCGTTGACAATACACTTGCGACACCGATACTGTGCAGACCCAAGGAATGGGGCGCGCACCTTGTTATACACTCCTCTTCCAAATACCTTGACGGGCACGCGGCGGCCCTCGGCGGTATGATAGTCGACCTCGGAAATTTTAATTTTAAAAACAACCCTCGCTATCCATCGTTCAACGAGCCCGACGAAAGCTATCACGGACTTATTTACGCAGACCTGCCCGTAGCTTTCGGCACAAAGTGTCGCGCGCAGATGATGAGAGACTTCGGCGCCATTATGAGTCCGCAGAACGGATTTATTTCATACATAGGAAGCGATACGCTTGCTCTAAGAATGGAAAGACACAGTGAAAATGCTAAAAAAGTTGCGGCTTATCTTAAAAAACACAATAAAATAGAGTGGATAAATCACCCCTCATTGCCCGACAATAAATATCATAAATTGGCTATGAAGTATATGCCAAACGGACAGGGGGGCATGATGAGCTTCGGCATTAAAGGCAGCAGCGAAAAATGCGCGGTGTTTATGGAAGCGTTGAAATTAATAACACAGGAAACGCATGTTGCTGACGTCAGAAGTTGCGTTCTTCACCCTGCCTCTACAACACACAGACAGCTTTCGGAAAAAGATTTGAAAGCCGCGGGCGTTCCGCACAACCTTATAAGACTCTCCGTCGGAATAGAGAACGCGGACGATATTATAGAAGATTTAAAACAAGCGCTTGAAAAGGTTTAACCATGCCCATAGTAATCGATAAAGACATACCGGCTTATAAAATTCTTACCGACGAAAAAATATTCGTAATGGACAAAGAACGGGCTGTTTCGCAGGAAATCCGACCGATTGAAATTGCCATTTTAAACCTTATGCCTACAAAAGAAACTACCGAAACGCAGTTTATGAGGTTGCTTTCCAACTCCCCGTTGCAAGTCAACATAACGCTTATCAAAACGTCTACATACAACGCGACACACGTTGACAAGAGCCATTTGGACAAGTTTTACAAAACTTTTAAAGAAGTAAAAGAAAATAAGTTCGACGGTATGATTATAACAGGCGCGCCCGTGGAAAATATGGCGTTTGAAGAAGTTGCATACTGGAAAGAGCTGGAAGAAATTCTGGACTGGACAAAGACAAACGTAACGTCTACCCTGTTCATATGCTGGGGCGCGCAAGCGGCTTTACACTACTTTTACGGCATTAAAAAGCACCCTCTGCGCGAAAAATGTTTCGGTATTTTTGCGCATCAACGAATCAGGGACGGCGTGACGGAACCTCTTATGCGGGGGATTTCGGACGAGTTCCATATGCCGCATTCAAGACACACAATTATTTACGCAAAGGATATTCTGCATACCAAAGATCTTAAAATACTTGCTTATTCCAAAAAAGCCGGAGCTTCGGTCATAAAAAGCATGGATAACAGACAGGTTTTTGTCACTGGACATATGGAATATGACAGATACACCTTAAAAAACGAATACGAACGCGACAAATCGGCAGGACTTGATATTAAGCCGCCTGTAAATTATTTTGCGGACAAAGAACTGAACGAAGTAAAAATGAATTGGACTTCTACCGCAAACCTCTTTTACATAAACTGGCTTAACTATTACGTTTATCAGGTTACGCCTTACGACATCAGCGAAGTATAAAACAATAAACCGCCGCGCACCTTTTGTGCGCGGCGGTTTTGTTATAGAATTTATTTAAATGTTTTAAAAGTTATCTCGGGCCGAACTTCCTTTAACTCGCCTCCGCGCGAAACCGTCAACGTAACCGTATAGCCGTTTCTTGCAGACAAAAGAGTATCTTCCAGATGATAACTTCTTTCTACCGCGCGCTCCTCTATCGTTCTCCCGGAACCGTCCGTTATCTTTATTTTTCTTATGGTATCGCCAACCTCTAACACGCCGTCGCTTTCCGTTACGACGATTTTTTCCCTGAGTTCGGTTACGCCTTTTTCTTCATTCCAATAAGAAAGCTGTGTCTTACTTTCAGTTCCGGCAGAAAGATGCGCCCTTGTAAGCGAAGCATCTGACGGGCTGAAACCTTTTGTGTTGTAACTGTCGCGCATTAACTGCACAAGACGCTTTACATTGCTTGCAGGCAGAGCGTAGCCCATACTCTCGACACCTTCGGAAGATACTTTTGCGTTGACGATTGCCTTAATGCTGCCGTCCCTGCCAAAAAGCGCGCCGCCCGAGTTGCCCTCATTAATAGCCGCGTCCGTGCGTATAACGCTGTAATCGTTGTAATATTCGGAAACTTTTGGGAACCTGTCAGACAGGTTTAAAGAAACCGTTTCCCTTTCCTTTGTTATAAATCCGCGAGTCACAGACATACCCTGCGCCTCGGCATTGCCTACGGCATAAACTTCCTCACCTACAAAAACGTCGTCGTTTTCTGAAAAAGACGCCGCCACAGGCTTTGCCGCTTTCAAATCAAATTCGGCTTCGTCCTTGTAAACTCCGCCGGAAGCCTTTAAAAGCGCAATATCGTATTCAACCGACGCACCTATTACGCTTGCTTTAAACCTGTTTTCAACAGAATTGTAATCGTTGTCGTGACCGTACAGATAGCAGTAAATATCTTCTGCGTAAATTTCTCTCGAAGCGTCGTTATAAATGACGTGGCAATTTGTGACGATGTAGGTTTCGCCCGTAGCTTCATCGAAATCCACAACAACGCCCGAACCGAACGACGTTGAGCCGCCGCCCGTTCTGGAAGTGAACTGCGCCGCAAGGCTTACCCCCGAGCGGAGAGAATAATTCATTGTTCTTTGAAGGCTTAAAGCGTTGTTAAGCTCATCGGGAGTATAGTTAAGATATTTTGACAAAAATTCGTCAACCGAAGAAACAAGCCCCTCGGACTTTGCAAGTTCATAAAACTGAAGCGCCGAAGCGTTTTGACCGTCTTTACCGTCCGCCCCGTCAGAGCCAGACGTCACAAAACAGCCGCCTAAAAACGCGGAAACGGCAACAGCCCCGACCGCCAATGGTATAATAAATTTTTTCATAATTATCCTTTCGGCGCAATCAAAGCGAAACGCCGTTTTTAACAAGAAGTTCACGGGCGGTATCCACACTGTCTGTGCCCGTAAGATTTTTTACGGGAGCAAACTCCTTTTCCCTCTCCACTTCGTAAGCGAGACAGCTGCCCATTAACCTGACCATATCCACTACTAAGGTTTCAAGCTTAAAACCGCAGGGCGACGAAGGTATGACCCTTTCACCGTCTTCCATATGAGGAATAGCCTTATCGGCTAGATGATAGGGAAGCTTGCCTGAAAGTGTCAGATTTAAATCGTGAACGTTGAAAAGATAGTTCAAGGTTACGCCGTAACGGTAAACAAGCTCGCCCTTTTTGGTCTTGTTTTTCAAGTCCTCCGGCATTTCGAAATACTCTACAATCGAAGGTTTTCCGTCCTCATTGCAAAGCACGCCCACTTTCTCTTCAGCACAGGCTTTTTTTACAACCTTTGCGCCGCAACGGCACTGTTTGAAAATGGTTGCGCCGATAAACGCAGGGTCGCAGATTTTCTGCAAGACGTTGTCAACGCTGTACACGTTCAGCCATTCAACGTTGTCCCTTTCCATAATACGTCCGAGTCCGCTGTTGACAAGCGAAGAATACCAGCCTCCGTTTCCGTTCGGAGCCAGCGAAACCCTGTTTTTTCTATCCAAGAACACTCTGCCGTTATAATCGCATGTCGGCGCGACGTCCTGAATGTAAAAATGCACCATATCGCGCGGATAGCCGAAGAAATTGTTTTTTTCGTAAAAAGCAACCGTTTCGTCGTTGTTGGAACGGCTGGTCATTATAAACAAATGGAAATATCTGCCAGTCTTTGAAACAACCTCTTTAATATTATCCATCTGAAGCTCAAAAATAGACAGTTCGCGCGTAACGCCTATATTAAACGTGCCTTTGGGTCCGTTATAGCCGAGGCGCGAACCCTGACCGCCCGCAAGAAGAACAGCCGCAACTTTACCCTCAGCCAAAAAATTCAAGCCCACGCTTTCAAACTGAAGCCTGCGCCTTTTTATTTCTTCCGAACTTACAGCGTTTATAGGTGTGATTTTACCGAGTTTTTTCTGTGATTGGTTTAAATTCTTTATGATGGAAAAGTTGGTATTTTCAATATCGTCCAACAGAACCAGTCTTTCGTCTTCGGTAAGCTCGCCGTAATACTGCAAAAGGTGTTGTTGCCCCCTCTCTTCAAGATATAATTTTGCCCTTTCGTAATTCATATTAAAACCTTAAAGTGTAAACAGAATAAAAATTAGCGGAAATTATATAAAATTTCCCTTAAATATTATATTATAACCCCTATATAAAGTCAATAAAATTGTTAAATTTGCGTGAACCTATTGAAAAACCAAAAATTTCGGTATATAATATATAAGTGAAAAAATCTTTGTAAATATACCGAAATATCCTTTTTATTTTGGGGGAGGGAAAAATGTTTTGTACGGAATGCGGTGAAAAATTAACGCTTATGTTTGCAAGCGGCGAGGGGCTTGTGCCTTATTGCAAGAGTTGCGGGCAGTTCCGCTTTGCGCAGTTTGCAACGGCGGTAAGCATGGTTGTAACCAACAGAACGAAAGATAAGTTATTGCTTGCAAGGCACAAGGGGCAGGAAGATTACATACTGTTTGCAGGCTATGTTAAAAAAGGCGAGACGGCGGAAAAAGCCGTAACGCGCGAATTCAAAGAAGAAACCAAACTGAATACCGTTAAGTTCAAATATATGTCTTCAAGGTATCACGAACCGAGAAACGTGCTTATGCTCGGGTTCCTGTCTATGGCGGAAGACGGCGAAGCGCAGATTGACGAAAAGGAACTTGACGAAGTAAAATGGTTTGATTTTGACGAAGCTTTGGAAGCCATAAGAAAGGACTCCACTGCGGAAGCGTTTTTAAAGAGCGCATTAAACGAAATAAAAAATTTCAAGTGAGGTTTAAATAAATGAAACTACTAATCAGCATAGGCGGATGGGTCGGCATAGGCGTTGCGGCAGTACTTGTTTTGGCGGTTATTATTTGGATTATCGCCACTTTCAACAAATTTGTCGGTATGGGCACCAACTGCGACGAATCTTTTTCAACGGTTGACATTTACCTTAAAAAAAGGTACGACCTGATACCCAACATAGTTGAAACGGTTAAAGGTTATGCAAAGCACGAAAGCGAAACGTTTATTAAGGTTACGGAAGCGCGTTCGAAAATGGCCGACGCTTCGACGCCCCAAGAAAAAATAGAGGCGGATAAGCAGTTTTCGCAGGCGATACGCAACTTTAACATGGTAATGGAAAATTACCCCGAGCTTAAAGCAAACGTAAACTTTATGGATTTGCAAAGACAGCTTAAATCAATTGAAAGCGAACTTGCAAACGCAAGAAAGTACTACAATGCAAATGTCCGCGAATACAATAAAAAGGTGCGCTCTTTCCCCTCGCTTATCATAGCCAAAATGATGAAGCTTAAAACAAGACAGTTCTTTACGGTGGAAGTCGAAGAAGAAAGACAAAACGTCAAAGTTCAATTTTAAATTTATTTTATACGGCACTTACGGTGCCGTATGTTTTTAAACGGAAATATGAAAAAAATAAAAAACAAGTTTATACTTTACTTAATGCCGCTTTTTATCTTAGTTTTGTCATCCGTCCTCTTTTTATGTCCTTGGAAAACAGCTGCTGCGGAAGCCTACTCTTCTACATACATTTCAGGCTACGACATAACTTACGACATACATTCCGACAGAACGATTGACATAACTGAAGATATTACGTTAAGCTTTTACGGAGACTCCGGCTTTATCAGAGACATTCCCGTAAACGGCGGCGAAAAAGTAATGAATGTCAAGGTATACCAACTAAACGGACAGAAAGAAACGCACGTTTATTACGAAGTATTTTCCGAAGACCCGCGTTTTATTTCCATCGATATAGGCGATTACAGCAGAAAGTATTCAGACTTTACTTACAGAATAAAGTATACTTACTGTATGACAAAGGCGCAGGAAGGCGAAGACCTGTTGGCTTTGACGCCCGTAGGCGCAGGCTGGGGTTGTGCTATTGAAAACGTAAAGCTTAAACTTATTCTCCCCGACGGCTATGTCGAAGACAGCGTAAAGTGCTTTACTTCAATAAATAGTACTGCAGGGTCATTATTGCCCGTAAATACGTCATCCGAAAACGGCAGAACGGTAATCACTGCAGAAGCGGAAGAAATCAACGGTGAGTTCAATGAATGCCTCAGGGTAGATTTAGGATTCAAAGAGGGCACCCTTACCACCTTTTTTGATTTTACGCCCTATTGGTATATTATAATCGGAGCCGTTTTACTTCTTTTTATTATTGCCGTAAAATTTTTGTTTTTCAATAAGCGTAAAATACTGCCCGTTGTCAATTTTGAAGCCCCCGACGAAATGAGCCCTCTTCTTATGGGCAAACTCATCGACAATACGGTAAACGCAGACGATATAACGTCAATGATTTATTATTGGGCGGACAAAGGATACATAAAAATAAACTTAGACGACAAAGACGAGCCAACGCTTATAAGGATATATAAAAGCTTGCCGGCACAAACGCCCGAATACGAAAAAACTCTTTTTGATGAGATGTTCAGAAAAAGCGAAACGGTTAAGCCTAGCGACCTTAAATATAATTTTTATACCACAATACAAAAAGTTAAAAAACAAATCAATACAAACGTAAAAGGACTTTATGACGGGAAAGGTTTTGCCGTTTCAGCCGTGCTTGCAATCTTCGGCGCATTGCTTACCGGGTTGGCACCGTTTATAATTGCGTTTACACAGATTTCATATACATACATTTTAATCGCCCATTTCCTTTCAGTATTGCCGTTAATTGCAATTTACGCGCTGTGCCTGGCAATCAAATACAACGTTTTAAAACTTAATGCAACCAAAAAAGCTTTGTACTGCCTAGGCGCAGCAGGCGTTTGGGTTTTGTTTGCCGTCATTTATATATTGGCGGTTCCCTCGTTTATAATAGCGTTACTTCCTAAAATTTTGATATGCCTTGTAAGCGGAGGGGCTGTGATTTGTTCCGTGCTTATAATCAGCAGAACTGAAAAATACACCGAACAGCTAAACGGTATTATAGGTTTCAGAAACTTTATCACTCTTGCCGAAAAAGACAGGCTTGAAAAAATGCTTGAAGAAGACCCTCAGCTTTATTATCACGTTCTTCCCTATGCGCAGGTGTTGGGCGTTTCCGACAAGTGGGAAGAAAAGTTTGCGCAAATCACAATAGAGCCGCCGCGCTGGGCAACGGGTTCTTTGACAAGCGACGTTTTATCTTTCTATTTAATCAACAAAATGATAAGGAGTTCAGCCGCCGCTATGACTTCCAATATGGTTGCGCGCCCTTCCTCTTCAGGGCTTTCAGGCGGAAGCGGCGGAGGTTTCGGAGGAGGAAGTTTCGGAGGTTTCAGCGGAGGCGGACACGGCGGAGGCGGCGGAAGATTCCGTTAAAAAACCGTATAAAATTACCACCCCCTCGCATTTACAGTATATTTCTTATGACCAAAAAAGCAAGGAATTTAAAAATTATTTTCCCTTGCTTTTTTATTAAATTTTTTTTATAATCGATGTACGATAAACAGTAATTTTTAACGGAAAACATTAAAAATGTTAATAGAGAAATCACTTACTTCTTCAAGAATAACTGTACGAAACTATCAAAAATCAGACCTGCCATATCTTACTGCAATGTGGTTTGACGAGGTAAACGGCAAATATATGAGCGACCCTACGGTGGAATATGTTGATAGCGATTTCCAAAAAGCTCTTGGCTGTCTTGAAAACAATCCCGACGGGTATTATTTGACGGTTGTTTTAAATTGTTCTGACAGGATAATAGGTTCTGCTTGTATTTTCCCTGACAAGAAAAAGGAAATATTCGATATCGGATATTGTATTCATAAAGACTATTGGGGAAAAAAGTTTGGTTCTGAACTGTTGGCTTTAATCATTACTTTTATACGCAACAATGGCGGCATTGAAATAACTGCGGAAGTTGCACAAGATAATATTGCATCGAATAGATTGCTTAAAAATAACGGCTTTAAGATAAAAAAGAAATCGCAATTCAAAAAATATAAAATGAATATCAGTTTTAATAGTTACATTTATACTTTTAATTGCATCAATCAAACTTGAATTAAATTTCAATTTACCGTTATGCTTTAAAAAGTATATCCCACTAAACTTCAATCGTGAAGTTTAGTGGGATATTTATTTTTACTTTATTTATCAACGGAAAAAATTCTCTAAGACAAGCGCCCTAAATTAAAAGGGCTGTTTTTAAATTTTTTATTCTGCGTCCACCGTAACTTTAATTTTTGCGGAAATACTTTCCATAAGCTTCAAGTCGATATCGTACACACCCAACGTCTTTATAGGCAAAGGAAGAATAATCTTCTTTTTGTCTATATCGTATCCTGCAGATTTAAGAGCGTCTGCAATATTTCCGCCAGTTACCGAACCGAACACTTTACCTGCCTGACCTGCTTTGATTTTAACGGTAAAACTTTTTCCGTTTATCTCGGCGGCAAGCGCGCGCGTCGCTTTTATTTCTTCCGCTTTATGAAATTCTGCGGCGGAGTTTTTCTGTTTTAAGTCATTTAGTTTTGAAGCCGTTGCGATTTCGGCAAGCCCCTTTTTAATTAAAAAATTGCGTGCATAACCTTCGTTTACGTCAATAACCTGTCCTTTTTTGCCCTGTCCTTTTACATCCTGCAATAATATTATCTTCATAAAGTACTCCTTACGTTTATATTTTACCTCTCCGCCTCCGTTTTGTCAAGAGCGGCGTATAGTTTGGAATGATAAGCGCAAAATAAAAGCGGAGGTTATTTTATGGAAAACGTTAATAAAGACATAGCTTGCGACGTTGCTACCTGCAAATACAACCACAGAGGTTGCAACTGCACGCTTGAACACATCAAGGTCGGCTGCTCCTGCAATCAGGTTGAATGCACTTGCTGCGAAAGCTATTCCGAGAAGGTTTAATTAATATATAACCTTAAAGACGGCGGAAGATTTTTTTATAAATCTTCCGCCGTTTGACTTTTATTATCAGTTTATTCCTGTAAATTAATTTCAGGCTTTTAAATATTAAAATTCTGTAATTTATTAGAATTAATCAAATAATTATATTTACTTCGGCAAATTTCAATGACATTTTCAGTCTTAAATCCGCGCAGAAATATTCAAAATTACTTTTTAAAACTGTCTTTCAAAGAAACTATTTCAGACAGGACAAGTCCGTTTTCGGTTGTCTTTTTGTAATAACCTGTGCGCATAAGCTGGAAAGGCGTATCGTCTTTACTATCCGCAAGGTAGGGTTCGGCTTTTCCGTAAAACCTTTTTTCACTTTCCTGATTTAATCTTTCGGCATAATCCTGGTCAGGGTACTCTTCGTCCTTTAAAAGAGGTCCGTACTGTCTGAATTGTGCGTCTACGCCGTACTTGCGATCAACCCACTGCACAACGCCTTTTGCTTTGATATCGGACACGACTGCGCTACCGCTCTTTGTCTCGGGAAAATATGTGCAGAAAATTTCTTCGACGCCGCCGTCCGCGTTCAGTTTAACATCGTCGCAACGAACGATATAGGCGCCTTTAAGACGCACCGTACCGCCCTTTTGCAGACGTTTGTATTTAGGCGGAGGGTTGAGCGAAAAATCGTCAGCGTCAATATAAATATTGCCGGTGAATTTAACGGGGCGCACGCCGCTGTTTTCCTTTGTGGGATTTATTTCAAAATCAAGTTCTTCTTCGCCGCTGTAATTAGTCACCGTTAGTTTGACGGGATTGATAACCGCCATTGCGCGCTCGGCAGAAACGTTTAGGCTATCCCTAATATAACTGTCAAGCTGAGCTTGGTCGACAACCGAATAGGCCTTTGCCACGCCGACGTCGGCACAGAACTTTTTAAGCGCTTCGGGAGGAACTCCGCGGTTTTTTATACCGCTGATAGTCGGCATACGGGGGTCGTCCCATCCGCTTACAAAACCGTCGTCTACAAGCTTTTTAAGGTAGCGCTTAGACATAAGCATATTGGTTATGTTAAGTCTTGCAAACTCTATCTGTCTGGGCAGAGGTTTGGGCAAACCCGACCTTTCCACAAACCAATTATATAGGGGACGGTGATTTTCAAATTCCAGAGAACAAAGCGAATGCGTTATGCCCTCTATCGCGTCGGATATGGGGTGTGCGAAGTCATACATCGGATAGATGCACCACTTGTCGCCCGTGCGGTAATGGGGAACGTGAGCTATGCGGTAAATTATGGGGTCGCGCATGTTGACGTTGGGCGAAGCCATATCTATTTTTGCCCTTAAAACTTTTGCGCCGTCGGGATATTTGCCTGCTTTCATTTCACGGAAAAGTTTGAGGTTTTCCTCAACGCTTCTGTTTCTGAACGGAGACGGCGTGCCTGCCTCGGTCAACGTTCCGCGCGTTGCCGTAATTTCCTCGGCGGCTAAATCGCAAACATACGCGTTTCCGTCTATAATATACTTTTCCGCAATTTCGTAGAGTTTATCGTAATAGTCGGACGCAAATACAAGTTTGTCGTACTCAAAACCAAGCCATTTTACCGCATCCACAATTGAATTAACGTATTCGTAATCTTCTTTGGCAGGATTTGTATCGTCCATACGCAAATTCAAAGTGCCGTTATACTTTTCCTTTACTCCGAAGTTTATGCACATCGCTTTGACGTGACCGATGTGCGGATACCCGTTGGGTTCGGGAGGAAAACGCACCGCTATTTTATTGCCGGTACTCTCGAATTTGCCTGATTCCAACTCTTCGTTGATAATCTGTTCTATAAAATTTGACGCTTCGGGAAGTTTCATAATTTTTACCTTTAAAATTCATATCAGGACAAACCTGTAATATTGCCCTTTTCATCAATGTCTATATGCTCAGCGCTGGGGGTTTTGGAAAGACCGGGCATAAGCATAATTTCGCCTGCTACCGCTACAATAAAATTTGCGCCGCCTTTATAAATTATATCCCTTACTTTTATTTTGAAGCCCGTAGGCGCGGCAGGTTTTTTTGCGTCGTCCGACAGTGAATACTGGGTTTTCGCAATTATTACAGGCAAACCGCTTATGCCCGCTTTTTCGATTTGGTCGATTTTTTTAAGCGCTTCTTCTGAAAAATCTGCGCCGTCGCCGCCGTATACTTTCTTAACCACGTCCTCGACTTTTTTAACTATTCCGTCGTTTAAATCGTAAGCATAACTAAGCTCCGACTGTTTGCCGCACTCTTCCAAAACAGCTTTTGCAAGTTCTTCTCCGCCTGCGCCGCCCTTTAAGAACACATCGGTAAACACAGCCTTTGCGCCTGCGTCTTCACAAGCCGCAAGAACGGTTTCTATTTCCGATGTGGTATCCGTTGCAAATCTGTTCATTGCGACGACAACGGGTTTATTATAGACGTTTCTGATGTTGGAAACGTGTTTTAAAAGATTTGGAAGCCCTTCTTTTAAAGCCGTCAAATTTTCTTCCGAAAGATTGCCTTTATCAGCTCCGCCATGAAGTTTCAAGGCTTTGACAGTCGCGACAATAACAACGCAGTCGGGCTGAATGTTTGCAACTCTGCACTTTGTATCAAGGAATTTTTCAGCCCCGAGGTCTGCGCCGAAGCCTGCTTCGGTAACAGTGTAGTCGGCGAGGGTCATTGCAGTATATGTCGCCGTAACTGAGTTACAGCCGTGCGCGATATTCGCAAAAGGTCCGCCGTGAACTATCGCAGGCGTTCCCTCCAAAGTCTGAACAAGATTGGGCTTTAACGCGTCTTTTAAAAGCGTTGCCATCGAACCGTCGGCTTTGAGTTCGCGCGCGCGGACAAATTCGCCCTTACCGTTCACACCCACAACTATATTACCGATGCGCTCTTTTAAATCTTTCAAACTTGTCGCAAGACACAGAATTGCCATTACTTCGCTTGCGGCGGTAATTTCAAAACCTTCCGCTCTGTCGTAACTTACACATCCTTTCATTGCGCCTGCGAGGTTATGTAAAACGATATCCCTTAATGCCCTGTCGTTCATATCCATACAGCGGCGGAAGTAAACTTCTTTAATATCCAACGCATTGCCACGCAGAATGTGATTGTCAATCATTGCGCACAAGAGGTTGTTTGCCGCGGTTATCGCGTGCAAATCACCCGTAAAATGCAGGTTTATATCCGCCATAGGCACTACCTGCGCATAACCGCCGCCGGCCGCGCCGCCTTTTATTCCGAAAACCGGTCCGAGGGAAGGTTCCCTTAGCGCAAGACACACTTTTTTCCCAAGACGCGCCATACCATCGGCAAGCCCTATGGAAACCGTAGTTTTACCCTCGCCGCCGGCCGTGGGGTTAATGGCGGTTACAAGAACAAGTTTGGAAACGGGGTTGAGCTTTTCAAGATTTATTTTTGCCTTGTACTTGCCGTAAAGTTCAAGATTCTCTTCTTTGAGTTTAAGCTTTTTTGCAATTTTCCGAATGTCGTGCAGTTTGCAACTTTCGGCAATTTCAATATCGGTAAGCATCGGAATACCTCTTAAAAAATTTCTTTTATCATTATAGCATAGCTAAAACGCGATTGCTATTATTTAAAGCCGTTTTTTTAATAATTTTTACTTCCCCGTATTACTTGACTTGAAGAGGTAATTTTATTAAAATTACATTAATAAATAAATCGGAGAAAACTATGGCGGATAAAAAGAGAGCGGTAACGCAGGAAAAACTGGTTGCGCTTTGCAAAAACAGAGGTTTTATATTCCCCGGAAGCGAAATTTACGGCGGACTTGCAAATACCTGGGACTTCGGTCCTTTGGGCGTGGAATTCAAAAATAACGTAAAAAAAGCCTGGTGGAAAAAATTCGTACAGGAAAGCCCTTATAACACGGGTTTGGACTGCGCCATTCTTATGAATACGCGCACATGGAAAGCGAGCGGACACCTCGGCGGATTTTCAGACCCCCTTATGGATTGCAGAAGCTGTAAAGCGAGGCACCGCGCGGATAACCTTGTAGAAGATTACTGCAAGAAACATAAACTCGATTTAAAAGTCGAAAGTATGGACAACGAAGCGCTTGAAAGCTTTATCGCAGAGAAAAAGATTGTATGCCCCGTTTGCGGAAACAGCAACTTTACGCCTATAAGAAAATTCAACCTTATGTTCAAGACCTTTCAGGGCGTAACCGAAGACAGCGTAAATACAGTTTATCTCCGCCCCGAAACTGCGCAGGGCATTTTCGTAAACTTCAAAAACGTACAGCGCGCTTCAAGAATGAGAGTGCCTTTCGGCATAGGACAGATAGGCAAATCGTTCAGAAACGAAATAACCCCCGGCAACTTTATTTTCAGGGTGAGAGAATTCGAACAGATGGAGCTTGAATTTTTCTGTAAGCCGGGTACAGATTTGGAATGGTTCGGCTATTGGAAAGAATACTGCAAAAACTTCCTCCTCTCACTCGGAATGAAAGAAGAAAACCTTACCACGCGCGACCACGACCCCGAAGAACTTGCATTTTATTCCAAAGCTACAACGGACTTTGAATATGAGTTCGCGTTCGGCAGAGGCGAACTTTGGGGCATAGCAGACAGGACAGATTACGACTTGAAACAGCATCAGACGGAAAGCGGCGAAAATATGGAATACACCGACCCCGTCACAAACGAAAAATATGTGCCTTATGTTATAGAACCCTCTCTCGGCGTAGAAAGATGCGTGCTTGCGCTTCTTACCGACGCTTACGACGAGGAGGTTTTAGACGCTGAGAAAAACGATGTAAGAACAGTTTTGCATTTACATCCTTTCCTTGCTCCCTACAAAGCGGCGATACTGCCTTTACAGAAAGGGCTTTCAGAAAAAGCCGACGAAGTTTATAAAAAGCTTGCCAAGAAATTTTCCGTCACATACGACGTTACAGGTTCGATAGGTAAGCGCTATCGCCGACAGGACGAAATAGGAACGCCTTACTGCATTACGGTAGACTTCGATACTTTGAACGACGATACCGTTACGGTACGCGACCGCGACAGTATGGAACAGATTCGTCTTAAAATCGAAGAGCTTGAAAATTATATAGAAAAAAGCTTGGAATTTTAAATATTATTTTATAATTAACCTCCCGTGCGATAATCGCACGGGAGGTTAATTTTGCATTTACTGTGTGGATATGCCCGACCATTTTCGGTTGCCTTTAAACCATTCGGTATCTTTTAAAATAGTATCGTTATTTGAGCAGTATAGCTTTAACTTTCCGCCTGTGGTATAGAAGACGATATTTCCGTTCATCGAGGCGTATCCCTCATAAGAACGTGAAACGTAATTCCCGTCCTTATCCTTTTCCGGCAACCCTGTTCCTATCGTAGTAACATAAATTTTATCGGTAAACTTGCCTACGTTGTCTATCATTTCCTGCGTGGGGAAAGTGTTATCGTTGATTTTAGTATATTCTGGAGCGCCGCAACAACAGCATACGGCAATATTCTTGGGCTTTATTACGTTCAATAAAGCCATCGAAGATGAAGTTCTGCTACCGTGGTGCCCTGCTTTATATAGTTCAACTTGCGGTAAAATATTATATTCTGTTCTGTATTCCGCAGGCACGGCTGAATAATATTCTACGAGTTTGTTTTCCCCTTCTTTTTCCAAGTCACCGGTAAAAAGATAGTGCTTGTCGCCGCTTTCAAGTTCCTGAGTCAGCAATGTCACTACGGAATAATTATTCTCGTCGGACGAAGTGTAATAATAAAAATAATTGTATAAAATATTAATCGAAACGGTATGCTTTTCATCCAAAAAGAATTGGCGCTTTGCGCCGTTTTTTTCATCGTAGCATTCGCTTGCGGTATAAACGTTCGTGCCTTTGTTTCTTATGTATTCGACACCGTCAAGATACTCGGCATACAATGTTTTATTGCCAGCAGACGTATTTAAATTTTTATCGGACTTATCGAATTTTATGAAAGTTTCAATCTCATAATCCTTGAAAATACTTGCCTGCGCCGTACCGACAAATGCGGAAATATGGTCGGAATCGGCGTGCGTAGAAATAACGTATTCAAGCTTGCCGTCCTTACAGTACTTATCGACGTATTCTTTTATTGTCCTTGCGCTCGATTGTTCGGAACCTGCGTCTATCAGCACTTCGGTATCGCCGCATTTTATCAAAACGCTGTCGCCTGCACTCTTATTTCCGAGTTCCAAAAAGTGAATGGAAAGTTCGGCGCTGATTATTTCCTTTTCTTCGCCGCTGCAAGTGCGCTCGTATCCGCATACTATGCAAACGCCGTTGTCATCGAAATTATGGTCGCCGACGCCGAGAAACTTATGGTAAAGCTCAGGCTTGACAAACCACAAAACTATTGACGCAATAATTATAACAGCAAGTATTACGGCAATTGCGGCAACAACTTTGGGATACTTTTTAGCCGCGTTTTTAACTTTTCTTTTTTGTGATTTATTCAAATTTTTAGCCCTTTCTACCTTTTAAATCAAAGATTTTTAAGCTGGTTTACAATTTTTTCGCGCATTTCGATGTACTTGTCTAATTTTGCGCGTTCGTCGTCGATAAGCTTTTTAGGAGCTTTACCTATAAAACCTTTGTTATTGAGTTTGCCGTCCGCGCGGCGTATTTCGGCGGTTACTTTTTCAAGTTCGTTTTCAAGGCGGACTTTTTCTTTTTCAAGGTCTACAAGTTCGCCCATAGGTATAAACACCGTTCCTATCGAAAGAACTTTAGTAACGGTCTTATCCCCTGCTTCTTCGGGCGAAGAAATAAAATGTATTTCTTTTGCGCCTGCAAGTTTCAAAATACTGTCGGCGTTGGCGGATATAAGGCGTTTGCTTTCGGTGACGATATAAAGGCTTACTTTTCTCGACGGAGGGCACTCCAACTCCGTTTTTGCGGCGCGCACAGCAGTTATGATTTCTTTTATGCCCTCAAACGCCTGCGCGTCCTTTTTGTATGCACGGCGTGAATTGTAACGGGGGAATTCTTTATTCATTACCGTACCTTCGGTATTGGGAAGATTTCGGTATATTTCGTCGGTAACGAAAGGTATGAACGGATGAAGAAGTTTCAACGCGTTTTCAAGAACGTACACAAGAACTGACACCGCTCCGTCGCGCTTTGCCTCGTCGTCGGATTTCAAAGCAGGCTTTACAAGCTCGATATACCAATCGCAGAAATCAGACCACATAAAGTCGTACATTATCTGGCACGCGATACCGAACTCGAATTTGTTCAAAGTAAGCGTAACGTCGCGTATTGCCGCCTGCAAGCGTGAGATTATCCACTTATCTGCGTGCGAAAGCTTAACCTCTTCAACAGGCTTTATTTCCCTGCCCTCAGCGCTCATAAATACGAAACGGCTTGCGTTCCATATCTTGTTCATAAAGTTGCGGCAGGACTCTACCTTTGCATCAGAATAACGCGTATCGTTGCCGGGGGCTACGCCTTGCAGAAGCGAAAATCTTAAACTGTCTGCGCCGTATTTGTCTATTACAACCAACGGGTCAACGCCGTTGCCAAGAGACTTAGACATCTTGCGACCCTTTTCATCCCTTACAAGTCCGTGAATGAGAACGTCGCGGAACGGAACTTTGCGCATATGTTCAAGTCCGGAAAATATCATTCTGGCAACCCAGAAGAAGATAATATCATAACCCGTTACAAGCACGTCGCCGGGGTAAAAATATTCCAAATCGGACGTATCGTCAGGAAAACCGAGAGTTGAAAAAGGCCATAACGCAGACGAAAACCAGGTATCCAAAACGTCCTCGTCCTGTTTAAGACGCGTTCCGCCGCAATGAGGACAAGCCTTGGGGTCTTCCTTTGCGCAGATTTCCTTACCGCAGTCTTCACAATACCATACAGGTATTCTGTGTCCCCACCAAAGCTGACGGGAAATACACCAGTCCTTTACGTTTTCCATCCAATTGTAATAAGTTTTTGCAAAACGTTCGGGAATAAATGTTATTTTTTTATCGGTTACGGCGTCGATTGCCGGACGCGCCAGCTTTTCCATTTTAACAAACCACTGCTTGGAAACTACCGGTTCAACCGTTGCGCCGCAACGGTAACAGTGACCTACGTTGTGGACGTGGGGCTCTGTTTTAACAAGACAGCCGTTCGATTTTAATTCTTCAACGAGCTGTGTGCGGCACTCATACCTGTCAAGCCCTGCAAATTTTCCTGCAAGGCTGTTCATTGTGCCGTCGTCGTTCATTACCCTGACTACGGGAAGATTGTGGCGGAGCCCGACTTCAAAGTCGTTGGGGTCGTGCGCAGGCGTAATCTTAACGCAACCCGTACCGAACTCCATATCCGCATGGCTGTCGCCGACAATCGGTATTGCCTTGCCGACAACTGGCAAAATAACGTTCTTGCCTATTAAATGCTTGTATCTTTTATCGGCAGGATTGACCGCGACGGCGGTATCGCCGAACATAGTTTCAGGTCTTGTGGTTGCCACTTCAAGGCACACGTCGCCGTTTTCAACGGGATAATTTATATGCCAGAAACTGCCGTTTTCCTCAGAATACTCAACTTCTGCGTCCGAAAGCGCGGTTTTACAACAAGGGCACCAATTTATTATACGGCTTCCCCTGTAAATAAGTTTTTTGTTGTAAAGATTTACAAAAACTTCTCTTACTGCTTTGGAGCATTTTTCATCCATCGTGAACGTAAGACGCGACCAATCGCAGGACGAGCCGAGCTTTTTAAGCTGACCTACAATCCTATCGCAATACTTGTCCTTCCACTGCCAAACGCGCTCCAAAAACTTCTCTCTGCCGAGAATTTCTTTTGAAAGCCCTTCTTCTTTAATCTGTTCAACAACTTTTACTTCGGTTGCAATGGAAGCATGGTCGGTGCCCGGAAGCCAAAGCGCGCAATAGCCCTGCATACGTTTGAAACGGATAACCGCGTCCTGCAAAGTTTCGTCCATGGCGTGACCCATATGAAGCTGACCCGTAATATTGGGGGGGGGCATCATAACGGTAAAAGGCACTTTGCTATCGTCCCTTTCAGCCCTGAAACAGCCGGACTCTTCCCATTCTTTGTAAAGTCTATCCTCAAATTCTTTAGGATTGTACGTTTTTTCCATTTCAACCTCTGAAAGGGCTTCGCCCCTGACAATTACACTTAAAGTATGCTTTTTAATTATAAATCAATAAGCGCTTAATTGTCAAACGCAATTGCCGTAAGCATAAAATGTATTATCAAATTTTTAAGGAGTTGAATTTACTTAAATTGAAAAAGAAATTTCTTTGTTTAATACTTGCGGCTGTGTCCGCGCTTGTTATTCCCTTTGCTTTTTCCGGTTGTAATAAGGACAAAAGCGTAATAAGAATCAACGAGGTTACCCATTCGGTATTCTACGCGCCTCTTTACCTTGCCGACGCTTTGGGCTATTTCCAAGACGAAGGCTATACGATAGAACTTGAAAACGGCGGCGGCGCCAACAACACTATGGCTGCCGTTCTTTCAGGCTCTGCCGACATCGGATTCTGCGGTCCCGAAGCCGCTGTTTACACATTCATCGGCGGAGACGAGGACGCGCCCAAAGTATTCGGTCAGCTTACGGACCGCGACGGAAGCTTCCTTGTCGGCAGAAAACCCGAACCCAACTTCGATTGGCGCAGTCTTGAGGGTAAAGACGTGCTTGCAGGCAGACCGGGCGGCGTTCCGCTTATGACTTTCCAACACGTTATGCGCGAACTGAACGTTACCCCCAACTACGTCACTAACATAGATTTTAATATGATGACATCTGCATTTGACGGCGGTACGGCAGAATATTGCACAATGTTCGAGCCCGTAGCTTCGGACTATCAGAAATCGGGCAAAGGCTATATAGTCGCTTCCGTCGGAGCGCAGGCTGGCAAAATACCTTACACTTGCTTTATGGCTAAAACGAGCTATATCGAAGAAAACGGCGAAGCCGTGGAGGCGTTGCTCCGCGCTGTGACCAAAGCTGTCAAATACGTTTATGAAAACGACAGTACGGACGTTGCCGAAAAAATAGTCAAATACTTCGTGGATACCACCGTAGACAGCGTTAAAACTTCGCTTGACAGTTACAAAGCGATAGACGCGTGGGTTAAAAACATGGCTATGGAAGAAAGTTCGTTCAACCGTTTGCAGGACGTCATTGAAGGCGCAGGCGAACTGACGAAAAGAGTTGACTTCAAAGACCTTGTTATAACAGAAACGGCGCAGAAAATTTACAACGAAATTTACGCGAAATAATTATGCTTGAATTCAAAAACATTTGCTATACCTACCATACGAAAGAGGGCGAAACAAACGCAGTGGAAAACCTGAATTTTACGGTTGAAAACGGACAGTTCGTATCCGTTATCGGTCCGTCCGGCTGCGGAAAAACGACAATTTTATCCCTTGCGGCGGGGCTGCTTGCCCCGTCCTCGGGCGAGGTCATTCGCGGCGACGGCGAGTGCGGTTATATGTTACAGCGCGACGCCCTGTTCCCGTGGAGGACTGTTGAACAAAATATTTTTCTGCCGCTGGAAGTAAAAAAACGCAACACTGCCGAAAAACGGGAAAGAGCGGTTGAGCTTGCAGTAAAGTACGGACTTAAAGATTTTTTAAATAAGTCGCCGCGCGAGCTATCTGGAGGTATGCGACAGAGGGTCGCGCTTATACGCACGCTTTCCGCAGAGCCCGAAATTCTGCTTTTGGATGAACCGTTCTCCGCGCTGGACTATCAGACGCGCCTTGAAGTGTGCGACGACGTGCAGGGCATAATAAAGAGCGAAAAAAAGACAGCGCTTCTTGTAACGCACGATATTTCGGAGGCGATTGCGCTTTCCGATAAAGTAGTGGTATTGTCGGCGCGCCCTGCGGCAGTCGTTGCCGAACATATGATAAACTTCGGCGGAAACAATCCCAAATCAAGAAGAGAATGCGGTGAATTCGCCGCAACGTTCGAAATTCTGAGAAAGGAACTCGGCATATAAATCAAGCCGTAGTAAACGTGTGCGCATAAGTTCAGCTGCGCATATGAAAAAATGTTCCTCAAATAAGGAAAAACATATGAAAAACAAAGTTAAACCTACCTATTCGAAAGAGCACTCGGCGTATCTGAAAAAACAGAAACGCAAGAAACTTATTATAATACTTTCGCGGTGTCTCATTCTTGCCTTTATTTTAGGCGTATGGGAGCTGTTTGCTCAGCTTAAAGTTTTTAATCCGTTTATAACAAGTTCCCCCTCGCGCGTATGCGCAACCATTGCAAGTCTTTACACGGACGGCACGCTGTTTTATCACATCGGCATAACGCTTATGGAAACGATAGTAGGCTTTATTCTTGCCGTTGTACTAGGTTACGCCGTGGCGGTAATCCTTTGGGCAAGCGACAGCATAAGGAAAATTTTGGAGCCTTACATAGTGGTTCTCAATTCCCTGCCTAAAATTGCTTTGGGACCGCTTATCATAATTTGGATAGGTACGGGCTATGACGCGATAATATTTATGACGGTGCTTGTTTCCATAATAGTCTGCATAATGAATATGCTGTCAGGCTTTATTGCCGTAGACAAGACAAAACTTACGCTTATGAGGGCTATGGGCGCGAGCAAGTTTACAACTTTGAGAAAACTTATTATCCCCGCTTCGCTTCCGGCCCTTATGAATACGCTTAAAGTTGCGGTCGGACTTGCGTGGATAGGTTCGATTATGGGCGAATACATCGTTTCAAAGGCAGGTCTGGGCTATCTGATAGTTTACGGCGGTCAGGTTTTCAAACTTGACCTTGTTATGACCGCAACATTTATACTTTGCCTGCTTGCCGGAGGAATGTACGGAATAATTGCGCTGGTCGAAAAGAAAGTAGTAAAGTAATTTAATTTATTGTAACGTTTAAACGGCGCGGAAATTCTAACCTTCGCGCCGTAATTATATTATGAAAAAGCGGCGGACGCATTCATCGTCCGCCGCTTCAAATTTACCGCAAAAGTCAAAAAACGATTGCAATCATCATAATTGCGGCAACGCTTGCCGCCGTAATTTTAACAGCTTTTTTTATAAACTCTATCATACAGCCCTCCTGAAAAACAGCCGCTCACGAGTGTTGAGACCTTTTATTTTGGAAAGTTCGGCAAAAAGTTTTTCGCTTTCCGAAAGCAGTATAACCTCGCCTTTTTCCATAAGAAAAAGTTCGCCCTCATGGCGTTCCCTGATTAAACTCTTCTGTCTTTCAATATATGCCGTAAAGTTCATTTTTTGTTCCTCCGAAACCGAAGCAGACTTAAACTGTTCTGCAAAGTCCGCTTAAATTAATTACAAATTATATTCTACATATTATACTTGACATATATTGTCATATATGATAAAATTTTTTAAAATATTAATAATTTTTTATTTTCGTTTTATTTTATGTTTACAGGGGGAGTTATATACCGTGAAATACGGCGTTATGCTGAAAATTTTAATGCTTTTGCTTCAAAGGCGCAAAATAACCGCAAGCGAGCTTGCCGAAAGATACGAAGTATCCGTAAGAAGCATTTACAGATATATTGAGGAACTTATAATTTGCGGAGTTCCGATAGACATACAGCGCGGACGTTACGGAGGAATAACCGTTTCGGACACTTTCCGACTGCCTACGGGGTATTTCACTAAGGAAGAATACTCCGCCACTATAAATGCGCTTGACGCCATGTCTTCGCAAATTTACGATGAAAACCTTATTTCCGCGCGCGAAAAACTTGCAAGCAGACAGAAAAGCGAAAAGAGGGAACTATCCGTCTGCGGCAACATTATTGTAGACGGCGGAACCTGGGGCGACAGTAAAAAGTTCACCGAGAAAATGAAAGTTTGCGAACAAGCAGTAAATGAAAACGCTTGTATAAAAATAGACTACATTTCACGCGGCGGCGAGCATAGCAAAAGGGTAATAGAACCGCATGTTCTGATTTTTAAGCAAAACGTCTGGTATGTATGGGCGTTCTGCCATAACAAACAGCAATTCCGCACATTTAAAATAGGCCGCATAAAATCGGCAGTGTTCACAGGGAAAAACTTTAAAAAGAAAGAGTTCACAAGAAAGGATATTGACCTTAACTTTATTTATAAGGAAGAAGATTTAATAAACGTAACTTTTGATATCGATAAAACTTCGCTTGCGGACGCCGAAGAATGGCTCGGAATAGACAATATCGAACCCAAAGGCAACGGTTTTACCGCAAACATGCTTTTGCCCGACGACAGTCTTCTTATAAATAAAATTCTAAGTTACGGCGGAACAATTAAAGTCGCCTGCCCAGAAGAGCTGAAACTGAAAGTTAAAGAAGCGGCTGAAAAAATTGCCCGAAGTCTGTAATTTCGGTTAAATCATATTTTAAAAACTGCAAAAGTATAAAATTTTTTTACGAAAAAATAAGGGTCCGAATTATTCGGACCCTTATTTTCAGATAAGTTAAATTTTTAAAACCGGATTACCAAGGCAGAATCTCTCCGCCGAGAATATGAATATGTAAATGAAAAACCGTCTGACCGGCATCGTCGCCCTGATTTATAATCAGTCGGTAACCGTTTTGCAAACCGTTCTCTTTTGCTATTTGCGGAATTTTTAAAAGCATATATTTTAACGTTTCCGCGCGCGTTTCGTCCATTTCCGAAAGCAGTTTAAAGTGTTCCTTAGGGATAGCCAAAAGATGCACTTTCGCCTTAGGTTCTATGTCCCTGAAAACGAGCATTTTTTCATCCTCATAAACCTTTGTCGAAGGTATTTGCCCCCCACATATGCCGCAGAAAACACATTTATTGTCAGTCATTTTTGTTCCTCCTGTTTTTGATTTTAAGCGTAATATACGCTGCCGTTCCACCAACAAAAATTATAAGCATCAGACCGCCTGTAATAATAGATTCGGTAAGCCCGTAGAAATATGTATCACAAGATTCCGAAACATAATAACTATGTTTTGCTTCATCAAAATCAACATCGGCGTCCACAACTTTATAGTAAATAAAAGTTTCGGTTTCGCTTATCTTATTGTTTACGAGCCTACATATTTCCCCGTCCACTTTTAGCCAAACATAATTTAGAAAAATTTCAGGCTGAGCCGTTTTTTCCTCATAATTAAAGCTATAAACATAAAAATATTCAAACTGACGACCGTCCGCAATTTCCTCTTCACGTTGGGTAACTTCGGTCAACTTGTAATCGTTTACTTCGTAAGCATAGTTTTCCGCCACGTCGGAAAGTTCCACATACGCCCTTTCCTCATTTACATTTATAGGCAGACCGCCTTGAACGTAATCAATAGCCTCTTCTCTACTGTTGAAATAAATATATTTGTAATCTATAAAACCCCATTCCGAATAGGATACGCCCAAAGTAAATACTGCAAGAACAGTTAAACATATCGCGGCAATCAAATCCGCAATATGGCTTAAATTAAAACTTTTCTTCAAAGACAAATGCGATACATCCTGCTCCGCAACTTCTCCGTTGACGATTTGTTCCCCCGAAACAGCTGAATTTGATTTGCCGGACGAAAACACAGTTTCACGCTCTTTATAAAGAACTGCTATGCCGAAAGCCAATCCGACAACTCCGCAACATATGCAAACCAATGCAGAATATATTTCTTCAAGCGGCAAATCCCACAAGAAATGCAAGGCTATGCACATAATAACAACTGCATAGAAACGCAAATTTAAATAGGGACGCTTAAACTTGCAAAATGCCCAGCCGATAAGCGCCGTCCATAGCGTATGCGTACAGAATGACGACGCCGCGCGTACTGCGGAAACCTCAACAAGAGATTTATATGAATTGCCCCAAAAACCCCATGCGCCCGACAGGCTGTCTATATAGCCCATATCTTCGATAACAGAGACGGACGCGCCGACTGCCGCCCCCACTAAAAACCCAAACAAAGGACTTTTGTTTTTTAATAAAACAATTGCGGTAACGGCAGGAATTAATTTCAAAATTTCTTCTGAACAAGCCGTATAAAGCGCGGAAAGCCATTCGTTTTCAGGCGTATAAAAATAGTAAGCCAAAAGTGCCAAAACAATTGCCGAAAAACCGCCTGATAAAGAAATTAAAGAATATTTCAAAAAACTTACGTCTTTGTGGGGATAAAGCTCAAAGACCAGCAAAAATACAGGCAGGTTTACAAACAATCCGCCCAATGCGACACAAAAAACAAACAAGGTATCATAATTAGTGAAAACCGATACGATAACGGCAATCGCAAAGATAATTATTGCAATCGCGAAAGCCCGAACGTAAACGAACGGATAGGTTTTATAAAAATTATCACATACACCCGTCGTTCTTACGCCATATCCGTTTTGCATACCGCATTCGGTACAAGAATTTTTACGGTTGAAAAAATCAGAGTATTCTTGCTTTGTGTGCGCACGAAAAGTTTCAAAGAAAAATTCTTTGACTTTACCGCCAGAATTGCGGCTTTTAAATAATTTCGGCATTCGCTCCGTCCTTAAAAAGCTCTTTTAGTTTTATGTTGTAAATTTTGCCTGCCGCAAGGCGCGCAGGTATGTAAACTTTAATATAGTTGGGGGTGTAACCTGTTGTGAACCCGTCTTCATACTCTTCTGCAAGAAAAGATACAGTGGTATTTAAAAACTTTTTTATGTACTTTTCAGCAGCATCTTGTCCGGCTTTTAAAAGCCTGTGCAGGCGCTCGTTTTTAACTTCATAAGACAAATCTTGAAGCTTATAAGCTACCGTACCCTCACGCGGCGAAAACGCAAAAGCATGTATGCGCGCAAAACCTATTTCACCGATTAAAGAAAGACTTTGCAAAAAGTCTTCCTCCGTTTCTGTCGGAAAACCTGCAATAATATCCGTTGTAATCGCTGCCTGAGGAAAAAACTTATATATTAATTGGCACTTTTCAGCATATTGTTCACGGGTATAGTGCCTGTTCATTGATTTAAGTACGCTTGACGAACCGCTTTGAAGCGACAAATGAAATTGCGGCGCAAAGTCGCAAAGATTTTTAAGCTCGGTTAATAATTCTTCGTTTATTATTCCGCATTCCAAAGACCCTAAGCGTATACGCTTTTGAACAGGTTTCAATGCGGCGATAAGATCGCAAAGATTAACTTCACCGTAACCGTAAGACGAAATATTTATTCCGTTAATAACTATTTCGGGACAGTCGGTTTGAGCGATTTCCCCCATAATATCATCGATGTAACGCGATTTTTCCCGTCCGCGAAGATAGGGTATTATACAATACGAACAAAAATTATTGCACCCGTCCTGTATCTTTATAAAAGCGCGCGTTTTGGTCTGTTTTGGGAAACGCAGACCGCAATCTTTACCGTTTATAAGTGACGCAACCGCTGAAACTATTTTATTTTTATCACCTGCGCCGCATACAAACGCCGCGCCTTTTTGAACAAATGTCTGCCTGTCTTTTTCAGAAGCGCAACCGCAAACAAAAATTTTTGCATCGGGATTGAACTTTTTTGCCCTTGCAATGAGTTGACGGCTTTTCTTTTCGGCTTCCTTTGTCACCGCGCAGGTGTTCAAAACATATATATCGGCAAGGCCTAACTTGTCAGAAGTTTCAAACCCCATATTTTCAAGCGAAGCCATAATCGACGCGCTTTCAACCTCGTTGACCTTACAGCCCAAAGTAAAAACTACCGCTTTCATTTCAATTCACCCAAAGCAAACGCCGCCAATGCGCAAAGCGAGATTGCCGCCGTTTCCGCGCGTAGTATCCTTTTGCCGAGCGAAATACCTTTAAAGCCGAGCGACTGCGACAGGTCGTATTCCTTTTGCGAAAAACCGCCCTCGCTTCCGACGACAATTGCAGTCGGACCGCAGATTCCGGATATATCCGTGTCGGAGCTTTTTAAAAACTCGCACGCAAACAATTTGTTTTCATATCCGATTGCGGAATTCAGCGCAGAAGAAAATTCTTCAAAGTATTCTATTTCGGGAGCGCACGAGCGCAGACACTGTTTTGCCGCTTCCTTTGCAACTTTTTTTAAGCGTTCAATTTTATTAGCATTCATATAAGCTGAACAGAATTCCGAAGAAAATACCCCGATTTTACTTACGCCGAGTTCCGTGGCTTTCTGCACTATTAATTCCGTTTTATCACCTTTTAATGCGCCGCAAAGCAGGTAGAGGGCAGTTTTAGGTTCCCTCTCCCCCACCGTTGCCCCCGTAATATGTGCCGATAAACGGTGTTTTTCTATTTTTACTACTATCCCGGTAAACTCTTTTCCGCTTCCGTCCAGCAAGACAATTTCACTGCCCTCTTCCACCCTTAAAACAGTTTTTGCATGCACAAATTCCTCGCCCTCTAAATAGACAAGGTCTTCCTCCGTATTTATTTTGTTTATAAAAAATCTTTTAGGCGTACTCATAATTTAAATGAAAGGGCAATCCATTCGCCATCTTTTATTTTTTCTTCAAGCGTAAGTTTTTGCGCCGTGAACGCTTTTATTACCATATCAAGACGGCTTTTGATAATTCCGCTTAAAATAAGCGTGCCGCCCTCTTTTAAATTTTTAGGAATAGACGGAGCCAATCCGCAAAGAATTTCAGCGGTAATGTTTGCAAGAATTATATCGCCCTTGACGTCCGAATTTTCCAATAAATTAGAATGCGCCACCGTCACGCTTTGGGCGACGCCGTTTATTTCTGCGTTATGTTTTGCGCTTTCAACCGCAACGTAATCTATATCGGTAAGATAAGCATATTTTGCGCCGAGCTTTATTGCCGAAATACCCAGAATGCCGCTTCCGCAACCTACGTCTATACATACGCTTGACGGCGTTAAATAGCGTTGAAGAAGTTTAAGACACATTGAAGTCGTCTCGTGCTCTCCAGTGCCGAACGCCATATTGCTGTCAAGTTTGACAACCTCTTCGTTGGGTTTTCTGTCATATTTTATCCATTCGGGACAGACAACTATCCTTTCGCCTATGTGAAGAGGACGGAAATGAGATTTCCAAATTTCTATCCAGTCGTCGCCCTCGACTTCGCGCAACGTCGTTTCAAGCGTACCGAGAGAAGTTATTCCGCGGCAGTTTTCAGAAAGTACTTCAAAATCTTCTCTTATGAGAGGCAAGGTCTTTGCTGTTTCGTCTTTAGGCACGAAAGCTTTAACAAGCACGTCGCGCCTATCGCCCAAAAGGCTGTCGTCGATATAATCCCAATACATAACTTTATTGTTTTGCAGGGCGATTACGTCCTTTACGTCGGAAATTGCAACGCCGTAGTTTGTATAACGCCATAAAATATCGGCGATAAGTTCGCTTCCTTCTGTTGTTGTATGAATGGTAAGTTCTGTAAATTTCATAACTTTATTCTATCACTGCCGCCCGTTTATTGCAAGAAAAAAAGCGCGCCGTTTAGCCGAGGCGCGCTTTTAAATTATTTTGCGTCAATACTTTATTGAGACTTAATTTATAAATATTGAAATAAACGTTATTTGCTGTTTTCAGCAAGATATTCCACCGCAGAATGTACGGCAATATTACCCTCGCCTGCTGATTTAATATATTGGTAAGGTCTGCCTACGCAGTCGCCTGCGGCAAATATACCATTTAAATTCGTTTCCATTCTGCGATTGACCGCGATATGCCCGTCTTCTACGGCCAGTCCGTGTACCAAAGTCGAAGGGGAAACAGAACTTCTTAAAATAAACACCCCGTCCACTGCTATTTCACGGTCTTTGAACTTAACGCTGTCAGCGCGCATATCTCCGCCTATGGAAAGTGGTTGTTTTAAAATAATTTCGGCATTCTCTGCCTTAACAGAGTAATCTTTGTACAACGGAACAACGTAAACTTTTTCGGCAATTTTGCAAAGATAATCTATTTCGTGCTCGTAACGCTTATCCGTGCAAATTATGGCAATTTTTTTACCTTTATATAAAAGTCCGTCGCAAGTAGCGCAATAACTTACTCCGCGCCCCAAAAGTTTTTCTTCGCCGTCATATGGCTTTTGTGTCTGCACGCCTATACACAAGATTACGCTTTTCGCCTCGTAATCTTTATTGCCTGCAAACAAAGTGAATTTGCCGCCCGTATCATACACGCCCGTAATAACTTCTTCGCAAAGCTGTATATTCATACTTTCGCAATGATTTTTAAGCGTCCATCCGAGTTCCGAGCCCGTAACATCGGGAAGCCCAGGGTAGTTTTTAATGAGCTCCGCGCGTTCAAGCTTTGCCGAAACGGCACGGCTTGAAAACCAAATAAAGTCTTTATTTAATATTTTAGCGTTTATTGCCGCCGAAACTCCGGCAGGACCGCCGCCGATGATAGCGATTTCGTACATATTTTCACCTTTTTAACTTACTTTAATATTATTGACCGAACAGTAATTTTTAAGCCCTGCTTTGCAGGGCTTTTCGTCAATCCATTTCAGTAAGTTTTTCCGCCAAATCTTCCATATCTTTAGAGGGCAGTTTTTTATCGCTGGCTTTTACAATTTGCTCCACTGCAAATTTAGCGCGTTCGGGGGGAATAATCGTTCCCACGCCGGCAACACATCCGCCGGGGCAACCCATTCCCTCAATCATATAGCCATTGAGCTTGCCTGCCTTTGCAAGGGTGAGAACTTTTCTGCAATCCGCAAGCCCTTCGGCATGCTGAATTTTGACCTCGGTTCCCGGGAAGTATTCGTTAATGCAACTTTCTATGGCGCTTGCGACGCCTCCCGAACAAGCATATCCGCGTCCTGCACCTGTTGCCGACAGGTTTACAGGAAGTTCTTCCATTTCTTCCAAATTGAGTTCTTTTGCTTCGAACATTCCTGCAAGTTCTTCAAAAGTGATTACAAAATCAACGTGACTTCTTACAGAAGTTCTGGATGCTTCGAGTTTTTTAGCCGCGCACGGACCTATGAATACCACCCTTGCGTTAGGACGGTTGACTTTTATTGACCTTGCGGTTGCGACCATGGGCGTAAGCTCTTGCGAAACTTCGCTTGCAAGGTCGGGGAAATACTTCTTAACCAAAACAGCCCAGGCAGGACAACAACTTGTGAAAAGAAAAGGCAGTTTGCCCGTTGCGACTTCGTTGACAAAGTGATGCGCTTCGGCTATGCACCCCACGTCCGCGCCGACAGCGACCTCGTAAACGTCTTTAAAACCGAGCGCAAGAAGCGCCGATTTGAGTTTACCGGGGGTAACTTTTGCGCCGAACTGACCTATTATTGCAGGCGCGACTGCCGCAACAACTTCATCGCCCTGCTTTATAGCCTGAATAAGCTGAAATATCTGCGATTTGTCGGCAATTGCCCCAAAGGGGCAAGCGGACATACATTGACCGCATGCAACGCATTTATCGTTATCGATATGCGCCCTGCCGTACTCGTCGGAAACTATAGCTTTTACTCCGCACGCCGCCGCGCAAGGGCGGACGTGGTGAGCTATTGCGTCATACGGACAAGCCGCTTTACATCTGCCGCATTTTATACATTTCTGCTGGTCTATAAAAGCCCTGCCGTTTACTATTGAAATCGCGCCCTTAGGACAGTTTTTTATACATGCGTGCGAAACGCAGTTACGGCATTGGTCGGAAACGACATATTCGTTATCGGGGCAAGCGTCGCAACCTGACGGTATAACCTGCATCAGAGGGGGTTCGTAATACTTGTCTGCAATAGTGCTTCTGTCCACACCCGAAGTGATATGTACCGGTTTGTTAGCAGGGCGGAGCGAAAGCCCCATTGCAAGACGGACGCGCTCGGAAGCTATTTGCCGCTCTCTGTAAATACTTTCGCGGTACTTGGGAACCTCGTCCGGCGTTATAAGATAGGGTATTTCCTCCAAATCGCTTGCAGGATTTTCGGAATCATAGGCAACCCTTGCAACCTCTTTGAAAACTTTTCTTCTTAAATCGGTTACTACGCTTTGGCTTTTCATAAATCTCCTATTCTTTTGTAATATTTTCCTCTTTATTTTCCGTGTCCGCGCCCTTTCCGTCAGAAATTGTCAATTGTTCTGCCTGCACGGAGTTTACGTTTTCCTGTATTTCACATTCAGTAACCGACTCGGTACCGTTTCCACCGTCAGCGGCTACAGTCACGCATTCTAAGGGAACAGGCTCGCCCGTGACTTCGGGTTGTTTCAGTTCGGGATGTTTCATCATTTTTGAAAGAACGAAGTATTGCAGGAAGAAATATCCCACGCCAAGAATAACCATTACGATACTGAGTATCTGCGACGGAGTAAGTGCGGCGCCCTGAACTCCGCCTCTGTCATCTATTCTGAAAAATTCAATTGTAAAACGCCAAACGCCGTAAGCTATCGCATAAACGCCGAAATTATAATTTAATTTGAATTTGAAATACAAAAGCGCCATTACCGCCGCAAGAACGAACAAAAAGGACATTTCGAAAAGCTGGGTAGGAATTACGTTCACGCCGTTCATAGACATCTGCAACGTGCTGTTCCAACCGCTTGCGCAGGGCAACCCCCATTCAGCCAAATCGCCGTAACAACAACCTGCCCAGAAACAGCCGAATCTGCCGAAAGCGTGCGCAATCGCTATACCTATGGGAATGAAAGGCAATGCGTCCGAAAGTCCTGCGTTCATACTTTTACTAGAAAGCCACTTTATTTTTACGCGCGGGCCGACAACATAGACGTAAAGGTTCCAAACGCCGAGAAAGCTGACGACGCCGCCCACAAGTCCGCCGATAAAAGTCATTCCGCCGAGGTGAAAACCGCCAGACGGGTTTGCTATATAATTATAAAGCGATTGAATCAGCATTGCGGCAAATAAGCCGAAGCCCGTACCGAAAAGTCCGATAATAAGGACGGCGTCCGTCGACCTTTCATTAAACTTTTTGTACCACATTGTAAAAAATAAAAAACCGAAACACGCGATTATGCCTACCGCCATACAGATTCCGTAAGCATACACGCCGTTTCCGAAAATTTTAAATAAAGGTTCGGGATGCATTTTGATTTTTCCTTTATGTTTAATAAAAGCATTTTAGCACTTATCTTCACCGTTTGTCAATCAGTTACCGCCCGAGTTACCTATAAGGTAAAATTTAGTTATACGGTTAAAATAAAAAACCTCTGCGTTGCGGCGCAGAGGAATCAAATTATCAATCGTTGTTCTGAAATGCGTGAGGCACGGAATACAGGTCGAATTCTTCGTCGATATCGAAATCCGCTTCATCATCGAATGCTGCAAGTTTTGAAATAGAAACTTCGTAAGCGGTCATTGTTACAAAACTTTCGTCAGGCTGTTTTTTCTGGTATTCCCTGCTTTGGATTCTGCCTGAAAGGGCAACCCTGTCGCCAACGGCGAGATTGCGCACAAACCGCGCGTTTCTGCCCCAAGCAATCGCAGGGATATAATCCGACTTGTTATAGCTACGGTTTACAGCAATTAAAAGGTCGGCTATTTCACGGTTGAAAGGCGTTGTGCGGTAAACGGGCGGTTTGCATATATAGCCGGAAAGAACTATTGAGTTGGGATTTTTTCCGGGCTGGGTCTCCAAAAGCTCTCTTATAAAAATTGTCAGCATAAGACGGGATTTACCGTCTTCGAGCTTATTGTATGAACGGAACTGACCGAGCGCGCAGATAAAACTGCCTATCCGCATATCGTCTGTCATAATCCTTTCAGACACCGTTACGGGCAGAATATCCGCCTGACCCGAAAGCCGCATAACCTTAACGAAAAATTCATAAAAGCCCTCGCCGTACACCTCGTGTGAAAAGACGGCTTCCGAAATTATTTCGCCGTAAACGTAAACTTTATTGTTTTTTTCCGTGTTGTAATTCATATATTGCCTCCATAAATTGTTTTTCCAAATAGTCAAATTTGCAATAGACCCCATAGTATGCTTGAATTAACGCACTTTTCAGCTTGCTTGCTTTTGCATACCAGTACCGTCTATGACGTAGTTTTCCCTATATATAAGCTCACCTACGGGAACAAAGGAATACCCCCTGTTTTTCAGTGTTTCAAGAATAATCGGCACCGCCTCGGCTGTATGAAGCCCATTGTTGTGCATCAAAATTATCGAACCGTTTTTTACCCCGTTGATGACGCGCATGGCAATATCCGAAGCGGATAGGTCTTTCCAGTCCAAACTATCCACATCCCACTGAATTGTGTAGTAGCCCATTTCGGAAGCCGTCTTTATCAGCTCATCGTCATAGTCGCCGTAAGGCGGACGGAACAGCTCAACTTTCTTGCCTGTAACTTTTTCAATGGCTTCAGACGAAGACGTAAGCTCCATTTTTATACCTTCGGCATTTAGCTTGCTCATATAAGAATGCGTCGACGAATGGGTGCCGATTTCACAGCCGCTTTCGTCTATCTTTTTTACGAAATCTTCATACTTTTCCGTCCAGAACTCAACCATAAAAAAGGTTGCGCGCACCTCGGAAGCTTTTAAAGCTTTTAATATCTGGTCAGTGTATTCTGTCCCCCAAGCACAGTCAAAAGTTATAGCTGCGACTTTCTCTTCCTTTTCTACGCAGTAAATTGGCACAAGACGGGGCGTGTTTCCGTAAAAAACCGCGTAAGCCCCTGTAAAATACACAGAAAGACTTAAAACCGCCGCCGAAACAACTGCCGCAAAAGCTAAAACCAAAGTTTTAAATTTAATTGTTTTAATCAACTTACTCTCCAATTTTATCAGACTCAAAATAAACAAAACGGTCTGTTTTTGCACAATTTTGACTTCTTATGTCGGAAACGGAACAGGTTTATTTTCGTTTCCTATGATTTATTTTTATTATGCCCGTCCCTTTTTTATGTTTTTTACGGCAAAAAAACCGCGGCGGTTTTTACCAAACCGCCGCGGCTCTAAAAATTATAAAATTATTTAAGTTTACCTTTGTTTTTTCTTATTTCCTTTACCGTCTTTTCATACCCGTAATCGGACGGAGTGTAGTAAATTCTGTCTCTAAGTTTATCGGGCAGATACTGCTGTTCGACGTAGCCGCCTGCATAATCGTGCGGATATTTATATTTACCGCTCTGAGCTTTGGTATCTCTGTCACCGAAAGTATTATCTTTTAAATAGGGCGGAACACCGTCGTCGTCTCTGACCTCACGCGCGTCACGTTTAGCCGCGTTCATAGCAATTTCCACCGTATTGCTTTTCGGCGCCTCGCAGACGTAAATAATAGCCTCGCACAGCGGTTCAAGCCCCTCGGGATACCCCGTCTTTTCAAATATGTACATAGCCGAAGACGCTATCGTCAATGCGTTAGGGTCTGCCATACCCACGTCTTCCGCCGCATGTATTGAAAGCCTGCGCGCTATTATCATAGGGTCGCATCCGCCCTCAACAAGCCGCATTGCATAATACAGCGCGGCGTTCGCGTCGCTTCCGCGAAGAGATTTACAAAACGCAGAAAGGTAATCGTAGTATGCGTCCTCGTTATAGGACATAGCTTTTTTCTGAATTGACTGTTCGGCATCGGCAAGCGTTACTGTAATTTTTCCGTCGGACTGAGGCGCCGTCGTCAGCACAGCAAGCTCCAAAGCGTTGTATGCCGTACGCAAATCACCGCCTGCAACGCGCGCAATATGGTCGAGGGCGCGCTCTTCCACAACAGCCGAATATTCGCCTAAACCTTTGCGCTTATCATTAAGCGCACTTACCATTGCCCCCCGAATATCATCGAATGAAAGCCTTTTGAACTCAAAAACACGGCATCTTGAAACAATTGCAGGCGTCATAGACGCAAAGGGATTTTCAGTAGTGGAACCGATAAAAATAATCGTCCCCTGTTCTATTGCAGGAAGCAGACTGTCCGACTGAGTTTTATTAAAACGATGGCATTCATCAAGCATAAGATAAGTGCGTTTGCCGTAAAGTTTTAAATTGTTTTTAGCCTCTTCAACCGCTTTTTTAACGTCTGCCACGCCTGCCTGAACGGCGTTTAACTTAATAAATTCTCCGTGGGTTGTCTGCGCGATTATGTTAGCAAGCGTTGTTTTACCGGTTCCCGGAGGTCCCCAAAATATACAGCTTCCAAGTCTGTCCAAAGAAATTGCGCGCCTTAAAAGCGAGCCCTCGGATACGATATGTTTTTGACCGATGAACTCGTTTAAATTATTCGCGCGCATACGTTCGGCAAGAGGGCGCGCGCCGCTTTCGTTGCCGTTCAAATCAAAAAGGTCGTAACTCATTTCAAAAGTTCCTTTATTTTTTCCGCGTTTGCCTTGCCTGCCGAATAGCCCTCTTCGTAAGCTTTTTCAAGCTCTTTTACAACGTATTGGCTCATTCCTTTCATTTCCGGCTCAATCAGCAGGTCGCAAAGCTTTCCGTCTATTTCCCTTGCCTGTTCTGTCTGATGCGCATCCATTATGTCAAACACGCGCAGAACCATTGTTATGATATTGTGCATCTCGTCAATAGGCTGAAATGTATTTTTAAGAGCGTCAACCGCAACGACAACGTCCGCGCCCATTTCCTTTACTTCTTTAAAAGGTAAACGGCACAGGCAACCGCCGTCCACGAAAAGCTTGTCTTCTATTTTAACGGGACGGAACACCGTCGGTATACAACTTGACGCCTGTATGGCTTTTGCGGCGTTTCCGCCGGTAAAAACGTGCGTTTTACCCGAATACAGTTCCGTTGCCACACAGCGAAACGGAATACGCATATCTTCCAGATTTTCAACTTTAAGGTTTTTTATGAGTAGATTTAACATCTTTCTGCCCCGTAACAAGGACATTTTAGAGATGATAGCAGGCGACACGTCTAAAATATCGCGCATTTTAAATGACAAAATGACTTTTTTCATCTCCCCGACAGTCATTCCGCTTGCATAACAGCCGCCGACCACTGCGCCCATTGAACACCCGGCTATAAAATCGGGCTTTATATTCTCTTCTTCCAAAGCCGCCAGAAATCCGACATGGGCAACTCCGCGGGAACCGCCGCTACCCAGCGCAAGCCCCAAAGTTTTACTCATAAACAAACCTCAAATATAATAAATCTATTTTAAATGAAAAAGAGATTAGGTTACGTCTTTTTATGTATAGCCTTGTTGGCGTTTGCCGCCGCCGTTATCGCTAAACCCGACAGATACGTCAACTGTTGTTTTCAGGGGTTTGCAATGTGGGCGGAATGCGTTCTGCCGTCGCTGTTCCCGTTTATGTGCATAACTTTGATTTTTGTAAAAACAGGCATTGCGGAAAAAGCCGCGCTGCCGTTAAAAAAAGTTACAAAAAAGCTGAAATTTCCGCCCGCCGCCGCCGCTTGTTTTATTTTGAGTGCTTGTTCGGGTTACCCTGCAGGCAGTAAAGTTGTATCCGAGTTTTACGATTGCGGCGCTTTCAGTAAAAGCGATAGCCCGAAAATCGCATATCTATGTTCTACGTCCGGACCGCTGTTCATAATAGGAAGCGTGGGATTTAAAATGTTCGGAGACAAGTTTACAGGCGTAAAAATTCTCATTGCCCATATTTTTGCGATAACCGCAGTTTCTTTGATTATTTCCCTTTTTTCAAAAAAAAGCACCACAAAGGATGTGCCGCGAAAACAATCAGGCGGAAACGTTTTATACGATACTTTTTACGGCGCGGTTATAGCCGTAACTGTAGCCGGAGGTTTTATAGCTTTTTTTTACGTTGTTGCAAATTTCTGCGCCAACTTTTCCGTATTCTATCCTTTTGAAGCATTTTTAAATCTTTTTCTGGACGGACAAACTTCCTCAGCGCTTTGCCTCGGTCTTGTGGAAGCAACAACAGGTTGCCGCGGACTTGCCGCCGCAGGAGGAAAACTGCAAATTGCGCTTGCAGGCTTTCTTATAACTTTCGGTGGAGTTTCAATACTTCTGCAACAATTAAGCTATCTTGTTAAGGCAGGCGTTAAACCTTTAAAATTTATATGCGTTAAGTTTGTTCAGGGTATTTTATGTTTCTTAGTGTTGCTTTTGATAGCATAAATACACAATTGCCCCCCAACATATGCTTGATTTAACGCATTTTTTACGCGTCAATAAGCCCCCAAAAGTTTATAAGATTTTGCCGAATTTTCAACACACTTCAAAACTTTTCTTACGCCCGAAAGAGAATAATCGCCTTCGACCTCGATAAAAAATCTATACTCGCCAACTCTGTCTTTTATTGGTCTTGACTGAATTTTCGTCATATTTAGTCCGCCCGCACGCATAGGTTCCAAAATATCGAGTAACGCGCCAGAAACGTGGCTGCAAGTCACCGAAAAGAAGATTTTAGACGATTTTTTTTCACTATCAGCACAGCCGCGTACAACAAGAAGAAAGTGCGTAAAGTTATTTACACAATCCGCAATATTTTTATCAGAGAGGGTAATCCCCTCTCTTTTAATGTGCGCCCCGACTATTGCCGCGTCGCTAAGCGTTTTAATATTTTCAAGGCTTGCAGCTGTTGAGGAAGTAGGAACCAGCTTCGCGGACGGAAAATGTTTATGCAAATAGTCGGAGCATTGCGCCAAAGGCTGTTCGTGCGAATATATGTGCGAAATACCGCCCATATTCGCGCCGCTTAACGTCGCCAATCTATGGTCTATGGAAAGTACCGTTTCCTCCGACGCAAAGACGCCGCAAGTATTTTGTAAAAGGTCTATATTTTGCAGAACCGCCCCGTTTAAGCTGTTTTCTATCGGAAGAACCGCACAGTCGCATTCGCCGCTTATGAGCGACGACATCACGTCAAAAAAATTTGCGCAAGCTTTGTATGAGGCTTCGGGTCGAAATTTCATGGCGGCAAGTCCGCTGTAACTGCCCTCAGGCCCGAGATAAGCTACAATTTCCATTTTACACCTTATCGGCTATATCCAAAATAAGCCTTTCCGTATCGTTCCAACCAAGGCAAGGGTCGGTAATGGATTTGCCGAAAACTTTATCCTCAGCCTGACAGCCCTCTTCAAGAAAACTTTCTATCATAAACCCTTTTACAATGTTTTTGAAACAGCTGTCGTACAGGCGGTTTTGCATTACTTCTTCGCAAATTCTTATCTGCTGTCTGTACTTTTTACCGCTGTTTGAATGGTTTGCGTCTATTATAATTGCAGGATTTGCAACGCCTGCTTTTTCGTAACCCTCGGCAACCTGCATAACTGTTTCGTAGTGAAAATTGGGTATATCATTCCCGTAGCCGTCCACAGCTCCGCGCAGAATAGCGTGCGCAAGCGGATTGCCCTTAGTTTTTACCTGCCAGCCGTTAAGTTTGAATACCTGACCGCTTTGCGCCGCAAAAACAGAATTTAAAAGCACCGTAACTGAACCGCTCATCGGATTTTTTACCCCCACGGCTACGTCAATACCGCTTGCAACCTGTCTGTGCATCTGATTCTCGCTACTGCGCGCGCCGACAGCTATATAGGAAAGCAGGTCTTCTACATAATAAATATTTTCAGGATAAAGCATTTCGTCAGCCGCAGTAAGACCGCTTGCTTCTATAGATTTGATGTTAAGGTTTCTTATTGCGTAAATGCCTTTTAAAATATCTTCCGATTTTGACGGGTCGGGCTGGGAAAACATTCCCTTGTAACCAACGCCTCTTGTCCTAGGCTTATTGGTGTAAATTCTGGGTACAAGCACAAGCTTTTCCTTAACTTTTTCGTTCAGCCGTCCGAGTCTTTCAACATATTCCAAAACGGGCTTTGCTTCATGCGCGGAACAAGGACCCACAATTACAAGAAGTTTGTCGCTTTCGCCCGTGATAACTTTTTTCACTAACCCGTCGCGTTCGGCTTTAATTTTTTTCAAGCTTTCGGAAAGCGGAGTTTTATCGACTATTTCTTCAGCCGAAGGTATTTCAATTTGTTTTTCAAACATTTTTCTGCTCCAAAATTTTTAGTAAAGTGTCAAAAATTTTATCGGGGATATAGCTTTTATAATCTTTTTTAAATTTTACCGAATTTTTGACAAGAGAAGAGCTTATATGCAAAACTTCCTGTTCTGCCGGAATATAAATGGTTACTATTTCGCCGTAAAGCTTTTTACTTGCGAAATGATTGGCGTTTTCATACTCGAAGTCGACCGTATTTCTGACGCCGCGCACATAAAACGGAGTATTTACTTTCCGCAAAAGGTCAACAGCCGCCCCGTCGAAAGTAATTATCTCTACTCTTTTATCATTATCGAAAAGCTTATTTAAAAGCAAAATGCGCTCATCCATAGTCAATAAAGGAGTTTTATCGGGATTGACCATTACGGCGACAACCACCCCGTCAAAAATCTGTAAACATTTTTCTATGACAGACAAATGCCCCACTGTGGGTGGGTCAAACGTCCCTGAAAATACACATTTTTTCATTTTATTCTTCCATATCGCTGACAAAAAAGTTAATATACGTTTTACCGTATTTTCTTTCGTCGATTTTATTCAGTCCGTGAACTTTACCTGTAAAACTTCTATCGCTTTCAAAGACAGCTATACCGTCCGTTTCAAGCAACTTGTTCTTGCCTATTATTTCAAGCGACTTTTCGCCGAAATCAGATTTATACGGCGGGTCGATAAATATCACGCCGAATTTTTTTACCGACAAAAGGCAAGATAAATAATCCATATTGGTAACTGCAAAATTGGTTTCCTTTATACGCTTTAAATTGCTTTTCAACACAGCTATGCTTTCCTTGGAAACGTCATTAAAATGAACGTAAGCAGCTCCGCGCGAAATACATTCCATACCTAAATTACCGCTTCCGCAAAAAAGGTCTAAAACTGTGCCGCCCGATATTTTACCGTACAAAATATTGAAAAGACTTTCCTTTACCCTGTCAGCCGTAGGACGGATATCCGTTCCGTCAAACACGGCGAGCTTCATCCCCCTGTACTTACCGCTTATTATTCTCATTTCTTTTTTCTTTTAGCCTTGCTCTCCTCGGCTTTGGCTATAATTTCCTGCCGCTTCTTTTCCTTATTTGCTCCCCATACATAAGCCGCCGTATGAACTGCCGTCAAAGGCACTATCCATACAAGATTGAGAATTACGGGCAGGTTCAACATTTTAAAAGGATAGTAAGCCCAACCAAAAACATACATCATTATAAATTCGCAAACCTGATTGTGATAAGCCGATTCTATTATAAGAATTATGACCATTGGAACACAGCTTATCAATGCCGTTAAAATGCCCTTAACTAAGGCATATTCCCCTACATACAGCTTTGAGCGCAAGTCGGAAGAGTTTAGTTTACGCTTGTTTGTGTTTGCGATTTTCTTTTTATACGAAGTTACTCCGTTCTGTCTTCCGAATATAACATAAGCCGCAATAAGAAGAGCTTCGCCTACTATAAGAATCAGAATTTTAAGCCCGACATCCTCTTTACCTACCATACCTATAAAGCTGAATATCGTAGCGCTTAATATCATCATAAGCATTAAAGGAAACGCCGCGCCCGCGAGCAAATCCCTGAATTCCAAAAGCGCTTTTTTGCGCTTTTCTTCCGCGGTGAATTTAGTCTGCGGCGGCGTTTCAGGCTTTTCATTCTCGTTTCCGTAAACGCCGTCCAGCATTTCAAGCTGTTCTAACTCTTCCGTGTTTTCTGTTGATTTTTGCAAATCATTCTGTTTCTTTTCGTTGTTTTTCAAACCTGTAAATCCCCTTTTCCGTAAGAAACTCGTCAATAGGCTCGTCCCATACATCCTCATTAAAATCTTCAATTTGGAAAGAATAGCCCAAGCCCACTTTTAAAGTCCGCCTGTTTTTTAAAAATCTGTCGTAAAACCCCTTTCCGTAACCTATGCGATAGCCTTTTAAATTTACCGCAAGAAGCGGAATAACCGTAACGTCTATATCGCCTAAATAGGCTTGTCCGACAGGCTCGTCAATTCCAAAAGCGCCTTTTTCGGTTTGTCCGTAAGCAACCGCGACAATGTTTTCGCCCTCGACGCGCGGCATATAAACTTTTTTACCTTCGGCTAAGAGAGCGGATATTATCCCCGAAGTTTCGACTTCGCCGTTAAAACTATTGTAAATGAAAAAGCTGGTATAGCCGGAGTATGCAGACATAAACCCGTGCAGGATAACTTCATCCGCATAATCTCTTTGTACGCCTTGAAAATATCTTCTTTTTACTTTTAATTTATGCCTTAATTCATCTTTCATAAATTCTTTCACTTCTTTTCGTGACAGACGTCAGGACCTCATAAGGTATAGTTTTTGCAAGTCTGGCGTATTCGTCGGCGTCGGACATAACGCAAATCATACTACCGCCGCCGTTGCGCACAAATGCGTCCATACACAGCGTTTTTTCGCCGAGCGGCACCCCCCTTAAAAATCCGTCAGCGTATCCCAAGCGGTACACGCTTAAATCGCCGTAGTTTCTGTCTGCAAAATTGTAACCTATTCCGCCGCCTATAAACTTCGTCTGCTGAACCCTGCGCGCATATACTTTAAGCGCAGGTCTGAAACCAACAGAAGAGAAACCGCCCGGCGCATAACCGTATAAAAGAATTCCGCAACGAACGCCGTCTTTTAAGAACGCGCCGCCCCTAAGCAGTCCTCCGCTCGATGATAGATGCCCATATATGTTGGAGTTTCGAGCCTTCACTATATTTTCGGCACGGTTAAAAAGCGAAAGCTGTTTCAGGCTTGCTGAAGTATTTTCGGGCGCGTAAAGGTGCGAATATATGCTTATAATACTTTCACAGTCGAGCGCGTCTAAAACCCCGTCAAGTTCTCCTATATTACAGCCAGCCCTGTTCATACCAGTATTTACTTTAATGTGACAGGGACTGCCGCCGACAAGTTTTGCCGTAGCTTTTGAGTTTACCGTCATTTCAAGCGAATAGCTTTTACAGCGGTCGGCGTCCGCGCTATCGAGCGGCGGCGTAAATACCATTATCGGTTTACTTATACCTGCCACGCGGAGCGCCACTCCTTCATCCGCAATTGCAACGCAAAAACCGTCCGCCAAATCTTCAATCGCGCGCGAAACCTCCTCCGCGCCGTGTCCGTAGGCGTCAGCCTTTACAACCGCGTAAAATTTTCTGCCGCCGATGAGCGAGCGCACCTTTAATGCGTTGTGCCTTACGGCGCAAAGGTCAATAACAGAAAGCGTTTTTTGCATAAATACATTATATGACGGACCTCAAAAAACTGTTTAAAATAATTTTAACACACAAAGTTAATTATTGCAAGTGAAAAAAAACCGCCTTACAGGCGGTTTTTTTATTCTCCGTTTTTAGGAAAATTTTTTTCTTTAAGTCTTTCCCTGCCGCGGTGAATTAAAGGCAAAACTCTCCACGCAAGCAACGCTGCAAAGACACAAAGCACCAAATCCTTGGGCATATACAAAAGATTATACTCTACAACGTATTTACCAAGCGACGGCGAATTTAAATAGAACTGCCATATCAAAGCAAAATAAGGTATTCCAACCGCGTAATTTACGGCAAAAGCCGCAAGCGCCGCTACTACATACCGCCAAAACGGCAGTCCCTTTCTGCCGCCGATTATACCTGCGGTAAACGCGCTTGCAATAAAACCGATTATGTAACCGAATGTAGGTTTTAATACGTAGGCAACCCCTCCGCCGAACCCTGAAAACAGCGGAACGCCGATAAGCCCCGCAATGCAATAAACAGACATGCTGACAGTGCCTTTTTTCCATCCCAAAAGCAATCCGGAGAGAACGCATATAACTGTTTGAAATGTCAACGGAACGGGAAAGAAGGGAATACTTACGTTTGCCCCCACCGTCATTAACGCGACAAATAAAGCGCATTCAGCTATATCCGCAGCTAAAAGTTTACCATTGATTTTTTTTGTTTTTTCCATACCAAAATCTAAATATTGTCAACCGTTTACCGAGGTTGACAATATCTTAAAAATTATTCTTTTTTACTTTCCGCATCTTCGGTTTCTGCGTCTTTGACAACAAGTTCTTCCTGAACGGAAACTTCTTCCGCAGAATTTGCCGCCTTAGCTTTCTCTTTTCTTAAAGAAAGATATCCTGCCACATATCCTGCAACCAAAGCAATTACAATGCCTGCAATTAAACTTATCAATACTATTTTAATAAGGCTTAATCCACCCTCTTCCGCAATTATTCCGGGCTGAATATAAAAGACTAAAGAAGCGTTAGCGTAAACGTTTGCGCTTGCTTTGGAATAACGCTCGGTATATCCCGAAACAATCTGGTAAGCCTTGTCTATTTCCTTATCGAAGTCCGCGTTAAGATTACCTTTTGAAATATAATTTTCAACAACGGAAATTTTGTTGTTCAGGTCGGTCACCAAATCCTGCTGAGCCTTTATAACAGCCGCGTCAAGCACAACCGTTATTCCCGAAGTTCCGCCGTTTTCCGACTTGTTGATATCCAAAAGAGTTTCCAAAGTCTTTTGCGCTTTGTCGCGTTCTTTGGTTAATTCTATCAATTCCAATTCGTACGCCGCTTTATTGCTTTCGTCTTTTATATAATAATTTTTCTGCGCTTTGGTCAAAAGATTATCCAAAGCTTTACTATCCTTATAAGCTTTTACTTCCTGCGAATATGCAAGAAGCGTTTTGTTTCCTGCGTCCTCAACAGCCTTGCCGTTATTGTCCTCTTTAACTACGAAACTGTCGCCATAGGTAGTAATCAAAGTAGAATATTTCTTCTCTATGTCGTTCAGCTGAGCTTTTAGAAAGACTATTTCTTCCTCGTAATCTTTCGTAGCCTTAGCCATAGGAAGATAAATGCCGTAATCAATTTCCATTGCCGCAAGATAATCCGCAGGCGAAGTAGCAAGTCTTACAAGAAAATCTTTCGCAACGTTGCCGTTTGCAAAATAACTTGCTTTAACGCTTATCGTATAAGTAATTTCGCGGTACTGCGTAGTCTGTTCGTTATTGTCTACCATAGCCGAAATATCGCGTTTAATATTGATATGACCGTTTTTAACCATTTTTTCGACTTCAATGTCCGCAAAAGCCGCGTCTCCCGATTTCTTGATATCGCTCAAAGTTTTAAGCGAAGTCATATCAGAATAATAGAACTGTTTCCCGTCCGGATAAATATAGTTCGGGCTGTTATTGTCCCTCGGTAAATTCAGACTGAACTCCATAACATAGCTTTCACTGGCAGGATTGAAGCCGTAAAAAAGAATTATGGCGCTGAACAAAGTAACAAGAACGGCAACAGCCAACGTTACCCACTTACAATGCCATATGGTCTTAAAAATTTTACTGAAAGTTGTTCCGTTGGTTTCTTCTTCCATTTTTACCTCCGAATGCACCTAACATCATTAGTATGCAGAAAATTTTACTTAATATTTTTAATTATTTTTCATATACGCTGCGTTTCAAAATTCCGATATAAGGCAGATGACGGTACTGCTCGTTATAGTCAAGCCCGTAACCCACAACAAACTCGTTTTCTATGTCGAAACAGTTGTAATCGGGCGCAACGTCATACTCCCTTCTTTCGGCTTTATTCAAAAGCGTTACTATTTTTACGGAAGCCGCGCCTCTCTCGGTCAAAAGCGCTTTTAAATTTGCAAGAGTAAAACCGCTGTCGATAATATCTTCAACGATTATCACGTCCCTGCCGTTCACATCCCTATCAAGATCCTTTTTGATTTTAAGCTTACCTGACGACACAGCGCCTGAGCCGTAACTTGAAACAGCCATAAAATCAAGCTCTACGGGCATAGACATAAAACGTATAAAATCAGAATAAAAAATTATACTGCCTTTTAATATGCCAACCACCAAAGGGCGCTTACCCTCATAATCTTTATCCACTTCAAGGGCAATCTGTTTTACCCTTGACCTTAACTCGTTCTCAGTGAGCATAATTCGCTCGCAGTCTGGATGCATACTCATATAATTTCAAATTCTCCTAAGTAATAAAATTTAAAATATCAAAACGGCTTAAAAATTGCCGCCGTTCCAACCCCAATCGGAAATTCCCTGATAGGTAATGTATACAGAAGAGCCGTCGATTCCAAGCTCCTCTTTCAGCATTGCGCAAACAGCTTCCGTAGCCTTCTCACAATCAGCGGAAGAGGGCTTACCGAATAGTTTAACCCCCACATATGCGCCGTTTTCAAGCTTTTTGCCCGAAAAATACAAATCGTAATTATCGCAAATGCCAACCATTAAATAACTTTCGGGTTTATGCATTAAATTTATGATTTTCCCCAATTCAGACTTTATTGCCGTCTTTTTTTCTTCGGTGAGTTTCTGCGTTAATTTACAATCGATATAAGGCATTTTCAGCTTCCTTTTATTTTATTAATTTCGTCTATAAACTGCAATTTTTTTGCGGTTAGCTCCACCCACGTAGGTTTAAAACCGCACTTTAAAGCGTTATTAACAGATTTTAAATTAGACCATGCCGCGCAATAAAAAGGCACTTTACCTAATTCCAGCGTTTCAGCCGCAATGCGCGAAGTAAGCGCGGCGGCTATGCCTTTGCGCCTGTATTCGGGCAACACGTCCACGCCAATCTGCCACATTATTTCGCAATCGGCGCTACAACCTGCCATACCCACCAATTTGTCGCCGTCAAAAGCACCCACCGCAAGAACGTCAAGTTCACGACGCTTTTCACACAGCGCATTGCTCCATTCGGGCAAATAAAGATTGGCAAAGTCCACGGGATTCATAACTTTTATTTTATATAGACAGGACAAAAGCTTTAAGCTTCCGATATCGGGCAAAAAGTATTCTGCCATAAAACAAACGCCCAGACCGAGACCTTTAAGCCCCTCGTTCAAAATATGAATGTTAGGCGTCTCGAAACAGTGTTCCAACGAGTAATGCTCGATATAATTGCGTACTATCCTCTCGGTTTTACCGCTTACAGACGCAACGATATTATTGCCGTAAGACACTAAATTGCAGTCAAAGGGAAGCTCCAAATACTTCCTGCCTTTAATATTTGCAGAGGATTTTACAATAACGTTGTTACACGACAGAAAATCGTCTGGACTACAATTTAAATCTATTGCGGACTGCTCCATTGCAATACGCTGTATTTCGTTATTTGTCATCTTTCAATATATCACAATAAATATAACCGACATCTTCGGTTTTATCCGTAATTTTGATTTTATCCGAAATTTCCACGCCGCAGACTGCTAAAATTTCGTTTCCGCAAGCAATCAAAGGCAGTTTATCCCTAAGTCTTACAGGTATCTTTCTGTCGGTGAGATAATCGCCTAAACTTTTAGCTCCTCCGCCGAATTTCGTGAATTTATCGCCGTTCTGTTTAGTTCTTATAACGGCATCCTCCGGAATTTTACCCCAATCGAAACGAAGGCTTCTATATTCTTCCGGCAACTCGTTTTTATTACGGCAAATTACGAGGCCAGCTTGTCCGAAGTTACCGTTTTTAAAGTCATAAAATTTGATTGGTGCCGCCATATGCTCTGTTTTCGCGCTAATGGATATGCGCGACTGTTCTTTAAAAGCCTGTAAACCTAAAAATTCAAACTTCTTGCCCGTCTCGCAATTTTGCAATCTGTACAAGCTGTCGATATGACTTAAAGTATAATCTTTTTTACCGAAGTAATCTTTAACCGCCATTATCGCCGCGCGCGAAAACAGTGGGTAAGTTTGACAGATATTTAAAAAAACCACTTCGTCTTCGGCTTTAAAAATACATCTGCGAAGAACCTCTTCACGAATAAACTCTTCATCCTGTAATGCTAAACGTGAAAACCTGTAAATTGCCTCCGACGTTCCGCGAACAGCTTTTTCCAATTGCGGCAATACGTTTAGCCTTATTCGGTTTCTTGTATAATCTTCTTTAAAATTAGTTTCGTCGTCAACGTAAGGCACATGGTTTTCTTTGACGTAATCGTCGATTTCTGCCCTTGAACACCCTACCAGCGGACGTATAAATTTGACAACATTTCCGCCCGTCCCTTTAACGGTGCAATCCGTAATACCGGTTAAACCCGAAAGCGAACTGCCGCGTGCAAGATTGAACAAAACCGTCTCGGCATTATCGTCCATATGGTGCGCAGTTACAATTGCGTCTGCGCCGCCTGATATTTTTAAACCGCTGTCGTCAATTCCTTTTATAGCCCTGAAATAACAGCCCCTACGCCATTCGCGCGCTTCGTTCTCGGATTTAAGACCGCTTCCGTCATAAACATAAGTTAAAAGCTGAATGTCTTTATCTTTGCACCATTCTTTCACAAAAACGCTGTCTTCAAAAGAATTTTCGCGCATTCTGTGGTCGCAGTTCATTGCGTAAAAAGTAATCCCGAACTTATGGGCATTGGAATAAATACAATGCAAAAGCGCCATAGAATCCCTGCCGCCGGAAACGGCGACGCATATTTTAAGACCTTTATACGCCGAAAGCTCGAGTTTCATGTTAATTATTATATCACGTTAAAAAAAATGTTGCAACATTCAACAGTAAATAAAAATAAAAATTTTATAACAGGTTAAAAACAGTTGACAATTTAATTATTTTTTTATATTATTATATAGCCTTGAAACAAGGCGATATCGCGGGGTAGAGCAGCCAGGTAGCTCGTCGGGCTCATAACCCGGAGGTCGCGAGGTTCGAATCCCGCCCCCGCAACCAAATTTTTATCAGACGCAGTCGCGTTTGATAGATGGCGACGTAGCTTAGTTGGTCTATAGCGGCCGGTTCATACCCGGCAGGTCGGCGGTTCGAATCCACCCGTCGCTACCAAGTTTACAACGCATTTATGCGTAATATATTGCCTGAGCGCTTTACGGCGCCTATGGTGTTGACCGGCCCGTTGGTCAAGCGGTTAAGACATCACCCTTTCACGGTGGTAACATGGGTTCGATTCCCGTACGGGTCACCAGACGAGGGGTATAAGAACACCCCGAAAGAGAAACCGAATTTTCGGTTTCTTTTTCTTTTGCGCTCTGTTCGGTTTCGCTCCCGTTTTCGCTGTTGCCGTCGGGGTAATCGGGAAAAATCAAATTCAATAAAAGTTCCTCTTTCTGCCCGCCTTTCAAGTGGAATAACACTTTCATTTTATCGTCATACAGCACAACGCGATAAATAAAGATATTGATTAGCTCCTTGCGGTGCTTGGTCTTGGTATAGTCAAGCGTGCGGAAATGCAACAGCCATTTGCGAATATCCGAATAGCTGTATTTCATTTGCATTGCCTTTTCCATTGCAACGGTGTCCGCAAGCTCTTTGTTTTCGTTCTCTAACCGCTCCACTTGCGACAGTATAATGTCTGTTGCCTTGTCGTGCATTAGGGCTTGCATTAGGTTGTCAATCGCCTTTTTGTTGTCCTCGATTATGTTTTCAAGCCGCTTTATCTCGCTGTCGTTGCGTGCCGCTTGAATAAGCGTGTAGGTTTCGGCGGAAACCATATCTATAAATTCGTCCGTTAAAACGCCGTACTTGTTCCGCTCCGTGCCGTCGCCCGTAATGGCAGTTATAATTTCGTCCTCGATAAACTGCTTGCGTATCGTCCGCTTGTCGCAAGTGTGCTTTGTAACGCCTACACACTTGTAATAGTTGTGTAGCGTTTTGTTTTTGCTCATTGCGCTAACGCCCGTCATTTTATTGCCGCATTTTCCGCATATCAATTTTTCCGATAATATGTATTCGACTTTTGCCTTACCCCGTGCGGGCGCGGTGGCATATAACGCAAGTTTTTGTTGCGCTTGCCCGAATAACTCGTCGTCGATTATGCGCGGCATACCGCCGTCAATTTCGTTGCCTTGATAGATATACTTGCCCAAATAGCGGCGGTTACTCAAAATGCGCTGAAAGCTGTTTTTGTTGAACTCGCCGCCTTTGGTGGTCTTAACGCCCCGCCCGTTCAGATAGCGGATAAGCTCGGCGTAATTGCTCCCCGCGACAAACATTTCAAAAACCGTCTTGACGACAGGCGCAAGCTCCTCGTCAAGCACAAAACTTTTCTCGCTGTTTACTTTGTAGCCGAGCGGAATAACGCCGCCGAAATACTTACACTTTGCCGCCGACATAGCAATGCCGCGCTTAACCTTTTGCGAAAGCTCCGCGCTGTAATATTCCGCCATACTCTCTAAAACGCCCTCAATTAAAATGCCGCTCGCGTCGTCCGTGATGTTCTCTTTTGCCGAGAGTACGCGCACGCCGTTTTTCTTTAACTTGGCTTTATACGTTGCGCTGTCATAACGGTTACGAGCAAAACGGTCTAACTGATAGACAAGCACATATTGAAAGCCCTTGCGTTTGCTGTCCTCAATCATTTGCAGAAATTCGGGGCGTTTGTCCGTCGTTCCCGTTAATGCGCGGTCTATGTACTCGTGCGTAATGCGTAAATCATTGCGCTGTGCAAAATTATAGCACTCGGCAAGTTGTCCCTCAATGCTTTGCTCGTTCTGTGCGTGTGAACTGAAACGGGCGTAAATGACTGCGTTTTTCATTGTGCTTTGCTCCTTTGCGCTGTCTGCGTATGTGCGGACTGCGGCTTAAAATTTTGTTGTTCGCTTTGGTGCTTACCGTCTTAATCAGCAAAAAATGCCGCCGCAGGCAAATTGTCAAGGGTTTGCGCCGCAGGCGACGACGGTTTTATGCCTAACGGGATATAAATGTCGCCCTTTACAATTTGTCAAGGCGGCGTATTCCGTCCTCAGACGGTAAGCACAAGCAAATAACAATAAAACTATGTTTTTACTTGACAAAACTAATCTGATTAGGTAAAATATAATTAGAATTAGTTTATAATATATCATAAGGAGCAAACAATGTCAAGAATAGGA